>OMYJ01000003.1 GCA_900315245.1 uncultured Bacteroidales bacterium | reverse complement strand
CATTCCGAACAGAGAAGTTAAGCCCGACCGCGCCGATGGTACTGCCCTACAGGTGGGAGAGTAGGTCGTCGCCCAATACCATAGCCCTTCAGGTTCCTGAAGGGCTTTTTTGTTTTAAATCCCGGACCGACGTTAGGAGGGCCGGGATCCCCGCCCCGCCAGGGCACGCATTTCCGTAGGGGCGAATAATTATTCGCCCCTACATCGCCCTCATCGTCTCATCGCCTCATCGCCTCATCGCCTCCAGAATCAAATATCCCGCACTCCAATACAATTCCTATCCGAATATTCAATTCTCGGCACGATATTGATATATCACTGAAAACCAATAAATTACATAATGTTACTACTGGATGATCTCCAACCGGATGTTATCAACAATCCCCGTCCATCTGTTCATATCCAAACCGCCATTTTCCACGTTTTCTTCCAAACTTCCCCCAAACAACGCCATTTCCAGCTGCTTTTTCTTACCGGTATCTGAAAAATAATCTTTTATTTTTGTAACTTTCAAAAAAAAACAAAGTATAACTTATTGAGTTACAATAGACTTTTAAAAGAATGAAGAAAAATAAAAAAAAATCTTCAAAAAAGAAATATTGAACGAAAAAAAATGTATTTTTGCAAGTTAATTATAAAGTGTATAGTGTATGATAGACTACGTAAGATTTCGAGACAGTGAAAGGAAAAGTAGAGAAGGAACGAACGGATCCCGTTCTGGTGTTTCGTTTTCTGATGATTTGAATATAAATAAATTAAATAAACAATAGTAATAATTAAAATCAAAACGATGAAAAAATTTATGATTTTTCTGCTGATGGCGTTCCTGTATATAGGAACTTGCCAGGCGCGCAGCGAATCGTCGCATCCTAACGATGCGCAATTAAAGCTGCTCAGTTGGGTCTCTCCAACACCCAGCCAATCGTTCATGACGCGAGATATCGCGGTACAGAAAGAGGGTATGGTAGAACTCAAAGTAGATGCAGATGCCAATGGGGCTTCGGGTTTTCCGATGGATGTTTTTGACCTGGAATTAAGCCCGAGCGCGAATGCATTTGCGGAATGGATGTCTGGGCTTGGTAGCCAAGACCCGCAAGCACTTTATGCTGCCATGCATGTCGAATGGTTTGTGGTGAATGGCGATCCTAATGACATTGAAGCCTCCACACAACTACTTCATTGGCACTTTTCCACATCGGATCTAGGTGTTTACACGATCTACGCTGTGGTTTCTTTCACGGGTGTGAACGACACCTATATTTCCAATTCCGTCACGGTTAACGTTGGAGAAGAAAATGACGATGAAGATGAATTCGATTGCAATGCTGTTCAGATTCTTGATGAGACAGGTGCACCGGTGACTTCTCCTCTCACTGCTCAGGCAGGTTCAACGATACATTTGTCCTTGGCAACAACAGAAGCGGACGTTATTTTGGAGAATTTTAACCCATGGTGGCTTACCAATATCAACGCAGAAAATGGTATGGTAATAGATGCCGATGGAGACTTGGAATTAGAGTACATGATTCCTGAAGAGACTGTCCCTGGTAGTTATGCCATATGGAGTGACCAATGCCTACCATTATTATCTGTAGATATAACAGTCACAGCTCCAGAAGAGCCTGCGCAATGCAACCTCTCCGATGTCACTATTGAGAATACTGCTACCGGAGAATCTTGGACAATTATGGAGCAAGGAGTTCAATCTGCTCCGGAAATCAGCGTAACTACTGACGATGTTGCTAATCTTAAGGTTACGATGTCTGGGAATCCTTATGGAATGTATAGCGTATCGTATGGAGATGCATCGAGTACTTTCGGTGGTGAAGGACTTTTGTCTCTCATGCTGTTTCCTGATGGCTTAGAGGCGGGTAATCATTTCATTAGCTTTGACGCTCTGAACGCTAATTACGGCCTCTGTGAAGTCGGCGGAGAATTTGAAATTACAGTCGTGGATAACTCTGATCCTTGCGAACTTATTGTCGTTAAGGATGAAAACGGTGATGAACTGATAAACCCTGCCGGTGAGCAAACAGCAGCATTGGAGGTTGCACCTGGCGACCAGATTCAGTTAACGGTTGAGTTCAGTGCCCCGTACTACTATTTCGGAGATTGGACTTTAGATGATGAACAAATCTCCTATGATCAAGAGATTGTAAGGGAAGGGGTTGAAAATATCACGTTAACTCTCCCAACCACGCTGGCGGAAGGTGAGCATGTGATTGCTTTCTCCTCTGATATCTATGATAACGAGACCTATTATGAAACTTGCGGAAAAGTAATTACACTCACCGTCACGGAAGGAACTCCCAGTGAGACCCCCGACTTCTGCGACTTTGATCTTAACGTTTTGCAGAATGAAACGGCGGTTACTGGTGATAATATCATAGTGAATGTAGGCGAAGCAAGCCAGTGTGCTATCGAAATTGTTCCTTCTGAACAAATTCCCGGTGTCACGTTCCTGATTTTTGGAGGAATAGTATCTGGTGAAACAGGTGAAACAGGTATGCAACTTCTAAAAGAGGTACCGGGTGATGCAAGTGGTATATATACCCTTGATTGGCTTTTATCAGAAAACACGGTATTGGCAAATGTTGCAGCAACAGGAGGTAATATTGCAATTGTTGTGGCTCCACAACTTTCTACTGCTACTCAACATGAGTATTGCCCCGAAGGATCCTCTAAATTGAAGTTTTTTACTTTTCAAACAGGCAATGAGGAACCGACTCCCGAACCTACCCCGACTCCTGACGCAGGCGGTCTCTATGTGGACATCGTCGGCAACACCGTAGTGTGCCCGGATGACGAGGTGACCCTCACGGCAACGCTGATTCCCGCCAACGCAAGTTTCAATCGTATTATCTGGACGCGTGGCCAGAACGTAATCTTCGATGCAAATGAACACCCGATCGTTGGTCCGAGCATCACCTTTGTGCCTTCTCAACTTTTCGGCGATTCTGAGGACAGAACCATAACAGTGGAAGTCTCTTACGGCGATTGCAACGAACCGGTAACCAAAACCGTTGAGATTCGCTATCTCCCGGAAGCCCCCGATATCCACATCGCTATCAGTGCTGATACCATTTGTGTTGGTGGCCAGATCACAGCTACCATCGACACAACAGGTAGTGAATATCCTTGGAATTTGAACAATCCTATTTATAGTTGGTATGTGAATGGCATTGAAGTTCCTGGCGAGCACATGGGTGAGATCACTCTCCACATGCCGATGGCCGGCGCTTATGGTTTCGCTGCCATGATAAACACCCCGTTGTGTGGCGTCTCTGTGCAGTCTGAACCTGATACAGTGCATGTGTTCGACGCTCTGCCGTTGACCATCACTGGTGACAATGTGGTTTGCCAGAACGATACGGCCACTATGACGGCTACCAAAATTACCGGAGCCACTTACGCTTGGGCTGGTCCTGATCCCGCCGCAGCATCTGTAAATGGTAACGTGCTGTCCACCACCATCCCTGGTGTCTATGCAGTTACGGCTACAATGAGTGAAGGTTGTTTTGCCACGGCTGAGTTCACGGTCTATCAATTCGGTGGCGACCTGCAGGTCACTGCTGATCAGATGAACGTCTGCCCCGGCACTCCTGTCGTCTTGAACGCTAACCTCGACGGTTGGTTCAACGAGAACATCTCCTACGAATGGAGCAATGGTTTGGGAACCTCTTCTACAGTTTCCACCACGGTTGATGCCACCACTACCTACACGGTGACGGCTTACGCTCAATCCCAGGGTGCTAACGAGAACAATTCTAACAATTGTAGTTTGACCAGCAGCATCACCATTAAGGCGCTTGCTGGCGACACCGTAAATACTGTGGTTTATAATATTAATGGTGCTGACTCAATTTGTTTGGGTCAACAATTAGGATATTTTAGGGCTCTGAGTACTGTCTCAGATGAAACTGTAGATGGTTTTTCTTACGTTTGGTATATTGATGGTATAGAAGTTCCCGGTGAGAACCTCAATGAAATTGAGCCGAACTTTAATGAGTTGGGAAATCATTACATCGCTGCTAAGGCTGTTGTGAGTGGTTGTGCTATTGCTCCTGTTTCTGATGAGGTTGACATCCACGTTATTGGTATCCCTGAGATTACTATTTCGGGTAATAATGTGATTTGTGCCGGTAATACTGCAACATTGAATGCTGTTGCTAATACAAATCATTATGGTAACTGGGGTGGTCCAAACAATTACAGTTATAACTATAAATGGAGTGATGGTACGAATGGTTCAGAATTGACTACCACAGAAGCCGGTATTTACACTGTTACGGCTACAAACGTCAATACCGATTGTTTCGCCACGGCCAGCATCGAAGTCACTAAATTCGGTGGTGATCTGCAGATCAGTGCTTCTGAAATGCATGTGTGCCCTGGCACTCCTGTCACGTTGAATGCTAACCTCGACGGTTGGAACAACGAGAACATCACCTACGAATGGAGCGATGGAAACACTTCTTCCACGATCTCCGTCACGGTTGATGCCACTACCACCTATACGGTGACTGCTTCTACTGAGAATGCCGATGCTTGTCAGTTAACCAGCAGCATCACCATCCAAGCTGCCGCAAATGACACTGTCAACACCGCTGCTCCTCGGGTTGATCTGCAGACTGTTTGTGTTGGCGGTCAGATTCAATTGAGCGTTGCTGACGACAGCTATGAGTATATATGGTATAAGAACGGTGTTGAGATCCCTGGTGAGAACCAGCCGACAATTAATGTAACCCCGACACACAGTGGAATCTACACCTTCGCTGCGAAGGCTATTGTTCCCGAGTGCTACACTTCTCTGGTTTCCGATACTGTTTCTGTGACTGTTATTGCAGCTCCTATCGTGAATATCACAGGTACTCAAACGACTGTTGTGAACGGTGCAACATCTGCTAATCTTACCGCTTCTGTGCTCCCTGCAGGCGATTACACCTATGCTTGGAGCACCGGTGACAGTGATCCTTCCATTAGTGTTAATGAAGCTGGTGTTTATAATGTGACTGTGACGGATGCCAATCAATGTACGGCTGTTTCTATGCCGTTCCAAGTGTATCCCGTCTCTGATTTCCAAATTACAATGGAGGGTTCTCATTTCGATTGTATGAGTGGAAATGTGAATGTTGAAGCATCTATTAATGGTGATAATTATTCTTCATCTTTGATTGTAAGTTGGTTGGCAAATGGTCAGTATATTGAAGGTCAGCACAGCTACTCATTCAGTATGCCTGCTCAAGAACTTTATGATCTCATTCATGTTACAGATTTTGATCTTTGTATTGAGGTTGCTGATCCTAATAACTGTGAGCACCTTGTTGTTAATTGTTTTGATAAACACATCAGTGGTGATATCACTCCTCACCATGTTATCGTTATGAATAATGGAACTGAAGCCGGTCGTGTTTGTGAGGGTGCTCAGTTAGATCTTACCGTGATGGTTCAAGATCAGGATGGAGAGGTATTCGAGAGTTCAGATTTCAACTATATTTGGACCAGAAATGGTGTTGTAATTCCTGGTGTTCATGGCTCAAGCTTCAGTGAACAGGCTTGGATTTATGATTCAGATCCTGTCACATACGTTTATGCTGCATACATTGATTACGGCAATGGTTGTATATCAGATTCTGTTGCTTCTACTGAGATTTATGTACGTCGTAACCCGATCGTCACAATTGATGGTAACCCGAACGTGTGTTACAACGGTCTTACTCAAGAGCCGAACGTTAAACTTGTCGCTTGGGTTGACGGTGGTCCCGATTTGTCAGCTACCTATTCTTGGTATGAAAGCGGACAATTAAGAGACGTTCCTACCGCTGACTACATTTACGAAGAAAGACATGATCCTACCTATGATAACCCGCTTATCTTTACGGTAGAGGTTACTAACGGTAATGGCTGTTCTACAATTTCTGAACCTTTCTATGTGAATGTTTATGACAGACCTGTTGTCAATATCACTGGTGATGCAAATGCTATTTGTACGAACGGTAGTGTTGAATTGCGCGCTAATTTGAATAACTACCATGAACCTTTGTTAGTCTTCCAATGGTATAAGAACATTATTGATGAGAACACCCTTATTCCTGGTGCTACTCATGAAATCGAAACATTCTATCCGACAGAACCTACCACATATTTGGTGCAGGTTACTCACTTAATGGACTATTCTAATGCAGGTAACTGTGTTGGACAAAGTGAGTTCCATGTTGGTATCAACGGTATCCCTCAAGTTACTGTTACTAACGATTTGAATGGTGCTAATGAAATCTGTGAAGGCAGAAGCATTACGTTCAATGGCCACACAACAGGTGGTGTTGATGGTGAGGCTGTTTATACTTGGTACCGCAATGGTGAGCGCATCCTGAACGTTGAGGATTCTCTCTATGTAGATGCTCCTCTCGCCGTTGACGGTTATCCTACCACTTACATCTATTCTGTTATCGTGAATCAGGGTATTTCCGGTTGTGAGTCTGAACTTACCTATTTCGACACTATCACGGTGAACCCGAATCCTGCTATCCAATTGGTTTCTGATCCTATTATCTGCTCTGAAGATGGCAATAATGTTGTCCTCACTGCTAATATGGATGTTGTTCCTACTGGTGTTCAGTACAGATGGTTGGAAGATAATGCTGAGTTCCTTGTCACCGATACGAATTCTATCTCCTTGCACAAAGATTTCAGCGAGAATCCTTACAACTTCAGTGTCCAGATTGTTAACGACTACGGTTGTACAGGTGAATCTGCTATCTCAGTCTATGTGAATGATGCTCCTGTTGTTGCAATCACTGCCACGGACACCATGGTTTGCGAAGGCGGTCAAGTCACTCTTGCTGCTGCTCTTCAGGATTGGAATGCTACTGGCCTCACCTATCAATGGTTTGATGGCGATGCAGCTATCGAAGATGCAACTTCTTTGAGCTATGTTGTTACTCCTGCTTTTGGTGAAGAACATCAATATAGCATTATGATTAATCAGACGAGTTCCGGTTGTCAGGCAACTTCCAAACCTATCACTGTGAATGTGGTTGAGAAACCTGCTATCACTTCTGTTGCCGAGGTCAACATGCCTGCAGATCGTAATGTTTGCGACGGCTATCAAGTTAATTTGACAGCTAATGTTGAAGGCGGAATTCAAGGTGGTGAAATCTTCACTTGGTACCGTAACGGTGTCTTGGTTGAAGATGCTACTCAAGCTACCCTTTCTGATGTCGTGACTGCAATGAATGGCGAAACAACCATTTATACCTATAGTGTTGCGGTTGCTCAAGCTATTTCAGGTTGTGTGTCTGAGATCTTCACTATGGATTCTATCGTTGTTAACCCGAATCCTGTTCTCCAATTGGTTACCAATCCTATCGTTTGTAACGATGAAGGTGACAATATCACTCTTACTGCTAATTTGAATCCTGAGATGGAGGGTGCTACTTTCAGATGGTTGGAAGACAATGTTGAAATGGATCCTGAAACCTACACGGCTAACGGAAACGCCATTACCCTGCATAAGGATTACAGATATCAACCTTACAGCTTCAGCGTCGAGTTGGTCAGCGAACTTGGCTGCACCGCTGTCGGCGAGGCTTTGGTTTATGTGAATGAAGCTCCTGTTGTCAATATCTTCGCTTCCGACACAATTCTTTGTGATGGTGGTGAACTCACTTTGACGGCAAGTCTCAATGATTGGAATGCTACAGATCTCGTGTATGAATGGTACGATGGTGAAAACCTCTTGGATGGTATCACTTTACTTTCCAATGTTCTCACTCCCGCTTCTGGCGTACATCATTACCACGCTCGTATCATCCAACAATCTTCTGGTTGTGTTGCCGAGTCTAATGTGATTGATGTTACAGTTAACGGTGCTCCTGTCATTGAGTCTGTTGGTACTCCTCAAACGAGCATTTGCTACGGTGGTCAGCTGACTATCACTGCTTCTCCTGAGGGTGGTAACCAAGAGGGTGACACATACACTTGGTACAGAAACGGTATCCTGATGGAAGGTGCTACTGCTGCTACCATCTATGATACTCCTGAGATTATCGACAACAATACTCAGCAATTTGTCTATACGGCTATCTTGAGCCGTCCGGCTCCTGGCTGTACTTCTGATGCTGTCACCTCTGATGTTGTGACGGTTTATCCGAATCCTGTTGTTGTGATCACTGGTGATCAACACGTTTGCGAAACCGACTCTGTCTTCTTGATTGCAAATGTTGATACTGTTGGTATGAATGTTGGTGGTCTCCACTACACATGGTATGAGTCTGGTCAAATCAGAGACAATATGGCTTACAACCTTGGCGACAACAACTTCTTCGCTGAATATATGTACGCTCGCACCGAACCTTACAGATTCACTGTCGATGTATGGCGTGATGATATGGGTGCTGGTTGTATCTCTCATTCTGAAGAGTATCTTGTGTATGTTTATACTCAACCTGTTGTCAATATTACGGCTACCGAGACCGAGATCTGTGAAAACGGTCAGGTTACCTTGACAGCTAATTTGAATGACTATAACGCTACTGATCTCATGTATCAATGGTTCACCGTTGGTCAGGAAATGAATGTTCTTGCTGTTGACTACGATGAAGACGGTTCAATTATTTATGACACTGTTTACAATGAAGTCTTCAATAACATTCCTGGTGCTACAACAGCTACTTACACTACGAATTTGACTGATACCACCACGCTTGGTGTGATGGTTCGCCAGATTCCTTCTGAGTGCTGGGCTACTGACAGAATCACGATCAACGTTAATCCTATTCCTGTTGTGACTGACATCAAAGTTAACTTCGTCCATGACACTCTTCCTGTCTGTAATGGTGCTGAGGTTACTCTCACCGCTGCTATCGATGCTTACGATGCTGAAGGTGCAGTCTTCACTTGGTTCAGAAATGGCGAGTTGATTGAAGGCGTTACTGGTCCTGTCTTCAGTGAAAATGTTTACACTGATAATGAAAATGTGACTACTTACCATTATTCAGCAATTGTTACTCTGCCGGCTTCCGGTTGTGTGTCTGCAATGTCTGCTGATGCTGGTGTTGTGATCGTTGGTAATTCTCCTGCTTCTGTTGTTGTCAGCGGTAACACAGTCATCTGCAACGGTGGTGAAACTACCCTGTATGCAAATGTTGTTCCTGCTCAGGATGCTACTTATCAATGGTTCATGAATAACGCTCCTATGACCGATTCTACGGACAACCATATTACAGTTGACGTAGCTGGCTCTTACAAGGTGATTGCTTTCTTCGAAGGCTGCTCCACCGAGTCTGACGCTGTTGTTGTGACAGTTGAACAAACTCCTCAATTGGAGGTCACTGCTGTTGAGACGACCTTCTGCGCTGGCGGTAACACTGTTATCACAGCTGAAGCTACAGGTTGGAACAATGGTAATGTGAACTACAATTGGTCTAACGGTTACCAAGGTTCTGCTTACGAATTCAATCCTGAATTCGCTGGTACTTACACATTCTATGTCACCGCTTCTCAAGCCACTTCCGGTTGTGAAGCTATTGACAGCATTGTGATCAATGTGAACGAACTTCCTGCAACTCCTGTTGTCCTCGTTGACAATGCAGTTGTCTGCGAAGGTGGTCAAGTTACTCTCACAGTTGATAACGCTAATAATGACGCTGTTTACACTTGGTACAGAAACGGTGTTGTCATCACTGGTGCCAACAACGCTATTCTCACTGAGTCTCCTGTTGCAATCGACGGTGATCTTACCAACTATAACTATACTGTAGTTGCTGAACTTCCGATGTCTGGTTGCACCTCATTGATGTCTGTTGGTACTCCTGTGACTGTTATCCCGACACCTGTTGTTGCAGTTTCTGTTGAAGGTAACACCACGCTTTGCGAAAACGGTACAACTACCTTGCATGCTAATGTTACTCCTGCCGGCGATATGTATCATTATCAATGGTATAAGGACAATGTCCTGCTCGAAGGTGACACCTTGGCTGATTACATCGTTTCCGAAGATGCTCGTGAAACCGCTTATAACTTCTCTGTGGTTGTTTCTGCTAACCCTGGTTGTAACGTGACTGCTTACGCTCCCGCTATCACCTTCGTTGCACAACCTGAAGTTGTGGCTACTATTAGCAATAATTTCTCTTGCGAAGGTGGCACAGCTACTCTCAATGCAGTTGTCGATGGCGGTGTTGCCAACGTCAATGGCTTGAATGGCTATAGCTTCCAATGGTACAGACATTACACCACTGATCCGAGCGATGTGATTGGCACTACTGAGGCAATCGCCACGACTCCTGAGTTTGTCACTCCTGCTACCGATGCAGTTGGTTACTACACTTATTGGGTGACTGTCACCTCTGAATATGGATGTCTCTCTACCTCTGCTCCTGTCAGCTACACTGTTATGCCTGATCCGGTTGTTGTTATCTCTCGTCTTGCTGATCTTCCTGCATCTGTTTGTGACGGTGGTACAACAGCTATCAGAGCTGATGTTATTGCTGATGCTTTCGCAGCTGAACGTGGTGCAATCGTTTCTTACCAATGGTACAAGAACGGTAACATCCTTGTTGGTGAGACTAACCAAATCCTGAACATCAATGCTTTGGCTTACGGTGTTGATGATGTTTACAGTGTTGAAATTATCCAATCTGGTGTTGGCTGTTCCAACTTTGGTACTGCTGCTATCAGCACTTTGGTCACGGTTAATCCTGCTTACACTGTGAATATCACTGGTTTCGGCAATGTTTGCGAAGGTGGTACACTTACGCTGAATGCTCAAGTTAATGGTACAATCGCTGGTGATTCTTTGAGCTATCAATGGTTCAAGATTGTGAACGGTTATTCTACCGCTATCAACGGTGCAACTGATGCACAATACTCCACATCTGATTTCTTGTTGGGTAACTCTTACGACTACTATGTTGTTGTGACCAGCACGTTCTCCGGATGTTCAGTTGTTTCCACCTCTGTTCCTGCAAACGTTGTTGCAGCTCCTACGGTTGTTATCCAAGGTGCTAACACAGTTTGCGAGGGTGGTGACCTTACCTTGAATGCCTTTGTGACTGGCGGTGTCGAAGGTGCTGCTTACACCTACACTTGGGAATGGACTGGTGGTTCTAACAGCGGTAGTGCTACTACGAATGTTTCAACCTTCGTCCCGACCGTTCCTGCTAATGATGCTGCTGCTCCTTATTACTTCACTGTTACGATTTCTCGCGCTGACAATACCGGTTGCACGGCTACTTCAGCTGCTCACGAAGTTAATGTTACTCCTGTTCCTACTGTTACAGTTACTGCTGACAACAACTTCGTCTGTCAAAATGGTGAAGTGACCTTCACGGCTCATGTTTCTCCTGTTGGTTCATACAACTATTCATGGGTGATCAACGATCATGCTGAGGCTGTGAATGCCAATACAATTACGACTTCAATCTCTAACGTAGGTACGATCACCGCTACTGTTACTGTGTCTGCTGCTAATGCAAGCTCTTCTTGCTCTACTACAGCTACTATCGCAGCTCCTGTCCAAGTTGTGGCAGTTCCTACTGTTAATATCTCGGCTAACCATACAACAATGTGTGTTGGCGGTACTTCTACCTTCACCTCCGTTGTTAATGCAAATGGTAATATTCCTTCTGATTTCAACTATCAGTGGGCAATCAACGGCATTGATGTTCCTGGCGCTGTTTCAAGCACGTTTGTACAGTCCTTCAACGCAGCCGCTGTGTATGAGGTTTCCTTGAGAGTCTTCCAAAACAATGATCTCGGTTGCAGCGCTAATTCTTCCGCTCCTGTAACGGTTCAAGTTGCTGAACAACCTGTTATCACTTTGAACTCTGAAGATGGTCTCTCCATTTGTGAAGGCGGTTCTATCACTATGACGGGTGTTGTCACTAACTATGGTAATACTGTTAATGGTGTTTCGAACAGCTCTATTTATGGTGCTTTGACATTCAACTGGACTTCCAATGGTGTGAATGTGCCTGGTGGTGTGACCAACAATGATCGCAACCAACTTACACAGACTTTGAACAACGTTGGTAACTACAGCTATCAAGTCACTGTTGACGCTGCTGGTTATAACTGTCAACCTCAAGCTTCCAACGTCCATGTTGTGAACGTTGTTGGTGATCCTTCTTGGACCGAGGTTCATGTCTATAGCAACAATGGTACAGATGCATGTCTCGGTGATATGGTTACTCTGGCAGCCGATATCCAAGGCGGTGTCGTTGACGCTCATGGTAGCACCAGCGGTCACATCCAGTGGGTTGTAACGGATGCAAGTGGTAATACGACGAATGTCAGCGGTGGCCTTGGCGGTTCTTCTTACGACATTCCTGCTGTTGCCGGTACCTACATCTATACTCCTACCTTCGTTGGTAACATCGGCAATGGTTGTCAGTTGACCAACACCAATGATGTTCAGGTTGCTGTTACAGTTCACGAGCTGCCTACAGCTACCTTCACCAGCGGTGACGGCACTTCCATCTGTTCTAACGATCCGAGCGCTTCTGCTGCACTGGTGATCTCCTTCACGGGTGTTGCTCCGTTCACCTATGAGGTTGTTGACGGTCAAGGCAATGTTGTTGCTCACGCAACCACTCAAGCCAACACTGCAACCATCTACGTTGCTCCTACTGAACAAACCACGTATAGACTCACACTCATCCAGGATGCTTACTGCGAGAACACCGCATTTGATGCTACCGCAATGGCTACTGTCTATGTGAACTCTATCGAATTCGATAACACTGTCTTTGAGTCTGGATGTGATAATCCTGGCTTTGTCACCATCAACTTCAATATGATCTCTGGTAATCCTACCGCTGCATTCACGGTGGTTTATGACAATGGTCTGCAAGCAAGTGGCAACATTTCCAACAATACTGCTACGTTTGCTGCTCCTACCGTGCCCGGTGATTACAATGCAGTCTTCACTGTTGACGGTTGTTCTTACGACATCGTCGTGCGTGTCCTCGTTGGAGACTTCTCCTTCGGCGGTTCACTCCCGATCATGGATCAACGTTGGAATGACGTTGTGGTCGTGAACAACAATCCTGCTACCAACGGCGGTCACGTGTTCGTGAGCTACCAGTGGTACAAGAACGGTGTTGCTATCCCTGGTGCTGTTTACTCCAACTATCAAGAGAAGGGTGGATTGAACGGATTCTACTCAGTGGAATTGATCGAACAAGATGCTAATGGTAATATGGTTACTTACAAGACTTGTGACATGTACTTCAGCTCTACATCCACAGTTAAGGTATATCCTGTTCCTGCAAATGTTCGTCAAGAGATCACTCTCGAACTTGATTTGACTTCTGAAGAACTTGAAGGTGCTGTCCTTGACATCTACAGCATGACTGGTGCTCATGTCGGCCACGTGATTGACCTGCAGCCCATCACTAAGATTGAAGGATTCAAGGCTCAAGGTACATACTTCGGACGTATCTTGACAGGTACAAATGAAATCAAGACTGTTAAATTCGTTATCGTAAAATAGTATGCTGAATACCGGGTTTAGCGGCTCCGGCCGCTAAACCACCGGTTTCACAATTATCACAGAATAAAAAAAGTAAATATATTATGAAAAAGAATTTATTATTATTCAGTCTTATTTTCGCCATGTGTACCGCTTTTGGTCAAGAGGTACAGACAGAAAATAACGCCGAAGCTAATCCGGCGACTTATGAGACTTCCACCTTCTGCCCTCATCACATCAACATTCATGTTGGTGAGGCTTTGACGAACAATATCTATAAAAGAGTTGGTATTACGCAATACTATTCTCACAGCACGATGTTAGATATTGATTATGCCTATTTCTTCAATGAACATTGGGGATTGAGCTTGGGTGTCGGCCTTAACCGCATAGGCGCTAAAGCTTCCATTTCCAAATCCGGAATTATTCCTGATTATGATGTTAACAATGACCAGGCTTTTGATCAACCCGTTAATTACGATCCTAACTATGACCTCTATTATGACGCTCATGGTTTGAAAGAGAAGGAAGTTGTCTGGGCAGTTGAAGTTCCCTTGAAAGCCCATTTCGATTGGCGCTTCGACGGCCGTAACGGTATCTATGCCGCTCTCGGTCTCCAAGGCTATTTCCCCATCAAAGCTTTCAACAAATATAAAGGCGAAGGTTCTGTTACCACGATGGGTTATGAAGCTATGTACAACCAATGGTATATGCAGCACTATGAGAATGGTGAAATCAAGATGGATAACCATTTCCCGGATGCTTCATATACAGGACGTGGCAAGAATGTCAAGATGAGACCTTCTGTTGACCTTGTTGCTGATTTCGGTGGCGTGTTCGCTCTGAGTAAAATCGTTGACTTCTATGTTGGTGCATACTGCAAATATGGTTTCCTGAATATTCTTCCGAAGGAAAAAACCTCTTTGATCGGTTCTAATGATCAGGGTCAAATGTTATTCCAAGGTACTCTCGGTTCTGACATGCTTGATCTTGCTTATCAGAACAATGAGATTAAAAAGAATAAAACCAAATGGAATCTTTTCCAGATTGGTTTGAAAGCCGGTTTCCATTTCAAAGCTTGTGCTACTCCTGCCGAGAAGTCTAAAAAGCAACTTGAAAAAGAGATTCTGGATGAGCTTAAGAAGAAGTCCAATGAACCTATTATCATTAAACAAGATCCTCAATACATCTATATAGTTCCTGTTTGCGATCAGATGAATGAGGACGATGATTATCTGACTCCTGATGACAAAGCAGCCATCAATGAATTGAGCGATGTTTTGTCTAAGACCAAGATTCTTTTCGACCTTGACAAAGATATCCCGAAGATCAACGATTATAACGACAATATCAACAGAACAGTTGCAATTTTGAAGGCTAATCCTCAATTGAAACTTATCGTTGAAGGTTATACTTGTGATTTAGGCTCAGAGGAACACAACCGTGACCTCGCTCAGAGAAGAGCCAACAATGTCAGAAAACTCTTCATCCAAAAGGGTGTCAACCCTGATCAGATTGAGACTGCTTCTTACACGGTCAATGACCCGCAGAACAGACAGAACATCACTGATCCGAGCCGTGAAGAGCATCGCGCCGCTATCTTTAGAATCGTCAAAAGATAATTATTACTATTCTCGTTAGAAGAAGGGACTGCCGTAAGGTGGTCCCTTTTTTAATTATGAATGATGAATTATGAATGATGAATGATGAATGATGTTGCTGGTAGTCAGCGTGTTAATGTGTCTTATTACAAAAAGCGTGCCATTGTGAATTTTTTTTTTCAACAATGGAAGTTTGATTAAAAAAAATACTATATTTGCCAGCTTGTTTAAAAATCGTTATTAAGAGAGCGAATTTTCAATAACGCATTTTTTAAGGAGCTGATTTATAGACGTTTGTGTGGATGAAAAGTTGGTGGTGATATTTGAATATGAACGTCAGAAAGTGTTGGGTTTGCGGGGAAAAGCGACAAAAATTGATAAAAATAAAAAAACATAAAGAAATGAAGATAGTTAATTATTTAAAAGAATCTTACGAAGAGCTGGTTCACAAAACGAGCTGGCCTACCATGCAAGAGCTTGGAAATAGTGTTGTGGTGGTGTCCATTGCTTCCCTTATAATCGCGTTTATCGTGTTTTTGATGGATGCCATTTTCAATTTGGGAATGAGAGCTATGTTCCCGACTGTTTAATTTCTTTATAGCAGACATTATATCCAAAGATCCTTAACATGGCTGAGTTAGAGCGCAAGTGGTATGTGATTAAATCTGTTACAGGAACAGAAAAGAAAGTCAAACAGAACATTGACAGTGAAGTGGCGCTTTCCAATCTGAAAGATTCTGTATTTGAGGTTTTAATTCCCACGGAAAAAGTGTTCCATAGCACGAAGAATGGAAAGAAGGTGGTGAAGGAGCGCAATTATTTTCCGAGTTATATTTTCGTTGAGGCGATTATGACGCAGGAAGTTTGTGCCAAGCTGCTGGAAATTCCCGGCGTGCTGGGTTTTGTGGGTTGCAAACGTAAAAGCGACCCTCCCGTGGCCTTGCGTAAAGACGAGGTTTCCCGCCTGTTAGGTAAGGTTGATGAATTGTCCACACAGGACGAGTATCTTCTCCAGCCTTATGTGGTGGGCGAGGAGGTCAAGGTTATCGATGGACCTTTCAACACTTTCAACGGTATCATCGAAGAGATAGACACCGAGAAGAAGAAGCTGAAGATTACGGTGAAAATCTTCGGCCGTAAGACTCCGCTTGAGCTGGGTTTTATGCAGGTTGAAAAAATATAGTGCCTGAAAATTAGTTACACACAATTAAAATTAAAAAAATGGCAAAAGAAGTTGCTGGCTTAATTAAGTTACAGATCAAGGGAGGTGCCGCCAATCCGTCACCGCCGGTGGGTCCCGCATTGGGTTCCAAGGGCGTGAACATCATGGAATTTTGCAAACAGTTCAATTCTCGTACGCAGGATTTAGCTGGCAAAGTGATTCCGGTTATCATAACAGTCTATAAGGACAAGTCCTTCGACTTTGTTACGAAAACGCCCCCGGTAGCTGTACAGATCATGGAGGCCGCCAAACTTCAGAAGGGATCAGGAGAACCCAACCGTACCAAGGTTGGTACCATCACTTGGGACCAGGTGCGCAGCATCGCCGAAATCAAGCTGAAGGATTTGAATTGCTTTACAATCGAGTCCGCCATGTCTATGGTTGCCGGCACCGCACGCAGCATGGGTGTCAACGTGAAAGGTGGTCAGAATCCTTTTGAGCAAAATTAATTAACAAGTAAAATTAAAACAAATGGCTAAGATATCAAAAAAACGCAAAGAAGCATTTGCCAAATTTGATAAGAGCAAAGTGTACGCTCTGCCGGAAGCTGTTCAGGTGGTGAAGAACCTTACCTACACCAAGTTTGACGCTTCTTTCGACATCGACGTCCGCCTGGGCGTTGATCCGAGAAAGGCCAACCAGATGGTGCGCGGTATCGTGACGCTCCCTCACGGCACGGGCAAGGAAGTGCGTGTGTTGGTGCTCTGCACTCCCGACAAGGAGGAAGAGGCAAAGGCTGCGGGTGCTGATTTCGTCGGCTTGGAGGAATACGTTGATAAAATCAAACAGGGATGGACGGATGTTGATGTCATCATCACAATGCCGAGCGTGATGCCGAAGATCGGTGCGCTGGGTAGAATCCTCGGTCCCCGCGGTTTGATGCCCAACCCGAAGTCAGGTACCGTCACGATGGAGATCGGCAAGGCCGTGTCAGAAGTGAAAGCCGGTAAAATCGACTTCAAGGTGGACAAATACGGTATCATCCACACGTCAATCGGTAAGAATCGCTTCAGCGTAGAGCAATTGACCGACAATGCTCGTGAAATGCTCTCAACGGTGATCAAGTTGAAACCGACCAGTGCGAAAGGTACCTACATCAAGAGCATCTACCTCTCCACCACGATGAGCCCCGGCGTGCAAGTGGATCCCAAATCAGTTACCTTATAAATAAAGATTAGTTAGTATGAACAAAGAACAAAAAAGTCAGATTATTGAAGAGATTTCCCAAGACTTGGCTAACTATTCTCACGTATATGTAACGGATATTTCCGGATTTACGGTTAGCACAGTCAACCAGTTACGCAAATTGTGCTTCAGCAAGGACGTGAAGCTGAAGGTTGTGAAGAACACCCTTCTGAAACGCGCCATGGAGCAGTCCGAAAAGGACTATTCAGAGTTGTATGAGACCCTGAACGGCCCGACGGCTGTCATGTTGTGCAATACGGGTAACGTGCCCGCCAAATTGATAAAGGATTTCCGGGCGAAAAATGCAAAACCTCTCATCAAGGCCGCTTTCATTGAAGAAGCAGTTTACATTGGAGACGACCAGCTGGAGGCCCTTTGCAACATCAAGTCTCGCGAGGAATTGATCGGCGACATTGTGGCATTGTTGCAATCACCTGCAAAACAGGTTATTTCTGCTTTGCAGTCTGGCGGCGGCAAATTGGCCGGCATTGTCAAGACTCTTTCCGAAAGAGCATAAAAATTAAACAAATCAAATTAGTAAAAACAATAAAAAAAATAACATTATGGCAGATTTGAAAGCATTTGCAGAACAATTAGTGAACTTAACCGTTAAAGAAGTTAACGAATTAGCTCAAATTTTGAAAGACGAATACGGTATTGAACCCGCCGCAGCTGCAGTCGCAGTCGCCGCAGGTCCCGCCGCAGGTGGCGCCGCAGCCGCTGAGGAAAAGACCGAGTTCGACGTTATCCTCAAGGCAGCCGGTGGCAACAAGCTGCAGGTTGTGAAGTTGGTGAAGGAACTCACCAGCCTCGGCCTGAAGGAAGCCAAGGAACTGGTTGACGGAGCTCCCAAGGCCGTCAAGGAAGGTATCTCCAAAGAGGAAGCTGAATCTTTGAAGAAATCCCTCGAAGAGGCCGGCGCTGAAGTCGAAATTAAATAGTTTCGACCCAACCCCCAAGCAAAAGAACAACGCTTCCGCCGGGTGCGGAAGCCTTGTTCTTATTGCTGTTTTATAATACCTGCTGATTGGTATTTTGTTAATAATCAGTTTTTTCGTCAAATAAAAACAAACAGCCTTGTCAACTACAAATAATAAAAGAATAAGTTTTGCGACCACAAGACCTGTGGAATTTCCGGATTTCCTTGACATCCAGTTGAAATCGTTTCAGGAGTTTTTCCAGATCGACACTGATCCGGAATCCCGCAAAAACGAGGGCTTGTATCGGGCGTTTGCAGAGAATTTCCCGATTACGGACGCAAGAAATTGTTTCGTTCTGGAATTTTTAGATTATTACATCGACTTTCCTCGCTATTCCATGGACGAATGCCTTGAAAGAGGCTTGACATACAGTGTACCCCTTAAAGCCAAGTTGCAGCTGAAATGCAACGACGAGGAACATGAGGGTTTTGAAGAGGCCCGTGTGCAGGAAGTCTATTTGGGAATGATCCCTTACATGACCCCGAGCGGTACTTTCATCATCAACGGTGCGGAACGCGTGGTCGTATCACAGCTGCACCGTTCCCCCGGCGTGTTCTTCGGCTTCTCGTACCACTCCAACGGTACGCCCCTCTATTCCGCCCGCATCATCCCGTTCAAGGGCTCATGGATGGAATTCACCACCGACATCAACAACGTCCTCTACGCTTACATCGACCGTAAGAAGAAATTGCCGGTCACGACGCTGTTGCGCGCCATCGGCTACGAGACGGACAAGGATATCCTCAGCATTTTCGACATTGCCGAGGAGGTGAAGGCATCCAAAGCCAACTTGAAAAAATATGTGGGTAAGAAACTGGCGGCCGCTGTGACCAAGACATGGTACGAGGATTTTGTAGATGATGAGACCGGTGAGGTGGTGAACATCGAACGTACGGAGGTGATTATTGACCGTGAGACGGTGTTCGAGAAGGACCACATCAATATGGTGGCCGATGCAAATATCAAGACTGTACTCTTCCATAAAGAAGATGAGAAACAGGTTGACTATTCCGTGATTTTCAACACTTTGCAGAAGGATCCGACGAACTCTGGCAAACAAGCCATCGAGTACATCTACATGCAGTTGAAGAGCACCCAGGCGCCCGATGAGGAAACGGCGCGCGCCACCCTCGACAAGCTCTTCTTCTCCGAGAAACGCTATGACCTCGGTGAAGTGGGCCGCTATCGTATCAATAAGAAATTGAATTTGAACATCCCGATGGAAACGGGCGTGCTCACCAACGAGGATATCATCTCCATTATCCGTTACTTGGTTGAACTGATCAACTCCAAGACGGAAGTTGATGATATCGACCACTTGAGCAACAGACGTGTCCGCACCGTCGGTGAACAATTATACAACCAGTTCGGCCTTGGCCTGAACCGCATGGCCCGCACCATCCGTGAGAAGATGAATGTGCGTGACCACGAATCCTTCTATCCGCAGGATTTGATCAACGCCAAGACCTTGTCTTCAGTGGTTAACTCGTTCTTCGGAACCAACCAGCTGTCACAGTTCATGGACCAAACCAACCCGCTGTCTGAAATCACGCACAAGCGTAGAATCTCAGCTTTGGGTCCTGGCGGTCTGTCCCGTGAACGTGCCGGTTTCGAGGTGCGTGACGTGCACTACACGCACTACGGTCGTCTGTGTACGATTGAGACCCCTGAAGGTCCTAACATCGGTTTGATCTCCTCCCTCTGCGTGTTCGCCCGTATCAACGACCTCGGTTTCATCGAGACGCCTTACAGACGCGTGGAGAACGGTCGGGTGCGCTTTGACGAGCCGCCCATTTTCCTGACGGCCGAGGAGGAGGACAACAAACGTATTGCCCAGGCTAACACGCCGATGGATGAGAACGGACTGCTTGGCGAAAAGGTGAAAGCCCGTCGTCTGGCCGATTATCCCATCCTGCCGCGTGAGGAGATTGACTTGATAGACATTGCGCCTAACCAGATCGCCTCTATTGCTGCATCCCTGATTCCGTTCTTGGAAAACGATGACGCTAACCGTGCGTTGATGGGATCCAACATGATGCGTCAGGCCGTGCCGTTGTTGCGCCCCGAGGCGCCCATCGTGGGTACTGGTCTGGAGCACCGTGTTGCTGTGGATTCCCGCGTGGTGTTGCTTGCTGAAGGCAATGGCGTGGTGAAATCCGTTGATGCTCAACATATCGAGATTGAATATGAGCGTACTGCCGCTGAGGCATTGGTCAGCTTTGATTCCAATGTCAAGAATTATCAGCTTCTGAAGTTCAGAAGAACGAACCAGAACTCCTGCTTCAACCAGCGTCCTATTGTGACAAAAGGCCAGAAAGTGAAGAAAGGGGATGTTCTGACGGAAGGTTATGCCACAGAAAATGGTGAGCTGGCCCTTGGCCGCAACCTGATGGTGGCCTTCATGCCGTGGAAGGGATATAACTTCGAGGATGCCGTCGTGATTTCAGAAAAGGCGGTGACCGATGATTTATATACGTCAATCCATATTGAGTCATTCACTTTGGAAGTTCGCGACACCAAGCGCGGGCAGGAAGTGCTGACCAATGATATTCCGAATGTTTCTTCCGAAACGACAAAGGATTTGAACGAAGACGGTCTGATTCGCGTCGGTGCGGAAGTGAAAGAGGGAGATATTCTGATTGGTAAGATCACCCCGAAAGGTGAGTCTTATCCGACTCCCGAGGAGAAATTGCTCCGTGCCATCTTCGGCGACAAAGCTGGCGATGTGAAGGATGCCTCTCTCAAAGCACCCCCAGCCATGCGCGGCGTGGTCATTGGTGCAAAATCTATGTCCCGTCTGATAAAAGACAGAAAATCCAAAGCCAAAGACAAGGATATCGAAGAGGAAATCAAGGCGAAATACCAAGTGGAATTGGATGCCTTGAAAGAGGTGCTGGTGAGCAAGCTTTACAAGGTGTTGGAAGGAAAGGTCGCTCATGTGATCTGCGCCGACACTAAGGAACCTCTTGTGCAAAAAGGCTCCAAGTTCTCCCAGAAGCTGTTGAACACCATCGACTATAAGACTGTGTCTGTTTCCAAATGGACCAATGACAGTCGTGTCAACGGCATGGTTGCCGAGGTTATCCGCAACTATCTGGTGAAGGTTCGTGACATTGAATCCCGCCGTACCCGCGAGATCTTTGATGCCACCATTGGCACCGAGCTGCCTTCCGGTATCGTGCAAATGGCCAAGGTGTATGTTGCCAACAAGCGTAAACTGCGTGTGGGTGACAAGATGGCCGGTCGTCACGGTAACAAAGGTTGTGTGGCTAAGATTGTGCGCCAGGAGGATCTTCCGTTCCTTGAGGACGGTCGTCCCGTGGATGTGGTGCTGAACCCTCTGGGTGTGCCTTCCCGTATGAACCTCGGTCAGATTTACGAGACCGTGTTGGCATGGGCTGGCAAGAAAACGGGTGTGAAATACGCCACCCCAATTTTCGACGGTGCCTCCATTGACCAGATCAACGAGTTGATGCGCAAGGCCGGGCTGCCCGAGAACGGAAGCACGCAGTTGTATGATGGCGAGACTGGCGAACCCTTCCATCAGAAGGCGACCGTGGGTTACATCTACTATTTGAAACTGCACCACATGGTTGATGACAAGATGCACGCTCGTTCCATCGGACCTTACTCTTTGATTACGCAACAGCCTCTCGGCGGTAAAGCCCAGTTCGGTGGTCAGCGTTTCGGTGAGATGGAGGTGTGGGCCATCGAGGCCTACGGTGCCGCCAACGTGCTGCAAGAGATTCTGACAGTTAAGTCGGATGATGTGGTCGGCAGAGCCAAGGCATACGAAGCTATCGTGAAGGGTGACAATATGCCTATAGCCGGTATCCCTGAATCCTTCAATGTGCTGGTCAATGAGTTGCGCGGTCTGTGCTTGGATATTAAATTTGAATAAGAAATAAAAAAACATCTGAAAGAAAATGGCTCTCAGAAAAGATAATAATACCCGTAAAGAGTTTCATAAAATAACCATCAGCCTGGCTTCTCCCGAGTCAATCCTCGAGCAGTCGCACGGAGAGGTGTTGAAACCGGAAACCATCAACTACAGAACGTTGAAGCCCGAACGCGACGGTCTGTTCTGCGAGAAGATTTTCGGTCCGATGAAAGACTGGGAATGTCACTGCGGAAAGTACAAGAGAATCCGTTACAAAGGCGTGATCTGTGACCGTTGTGGTGTGGAAGTCACCGAACGCAAGGTGCGCCGTGAGCGTATGGGACACATTCAACTGGTTGTTCCTGTAGCCCATATATGGTTCTTCAAGTCTCTCCCGAACAAGATTGGTGCTCTTTTGGGACTTGCCACAAAGGAAGTGGAAGCTGTGGTGTATTACGAGAAATATATCGTGATACAAGGCGGTATCATGGAAAGCGATGAGATCAAGAAGGGCAAACTGCTCAACGAGGAGGAGTATTTCGACCTGGTGGAGAAGTTGCCTGCTGAAAACCGTCTGCTGGAAGATACCGATCCCAATAAGTTTATTGCCAAGATGGGTGCGGAAGCTTTGTACGACCTGTTGTGTAAGGTGGATCTGGATGCCGAGTCTTACGAACTTCGTGACCGTGCGAACCGCGAGACTTCCCAACAGCGTAAGAAAGACCTGCTGAAACGTCTGCACGTGTTCGAGGCGTTCCGCGACAGCCGCAAGCGCGCCGACAACCGTCCGGAGCGTATGATTGTGAAGACGGTGCCGGTGATTCCTCCGGAATTGCGTCCTCTTGTGCCGTTGGATGGCGGCCGTTTCGCCACCTCCGACCTCAATGACCTCTACCGTCGTGTCATCATCCGCAATAACCGTCTGAAACGCTTGATGGAAATCAAGGCTCCTGATGTTATCATGCGCAACGAGAAGCGTATGCTGCAGGAAGCTGTGGATTCCCTGTTCGATAACTCCAAGAAATCCAGTGCCGTGAGAACGGAGTCCAACCGTGCGTTGAAGTCCCTCTCCGACAGCCTGAAGGGTAAACAAGGTCGTTTCCGTCAGAACTTGCTCGGTAAACGTGTTGACTACTCTGGCCGTTCCGTTATCGTTGTCGGTCCTGACTTGCACTTGAACGAGTGCGGTCTGCCGAAAGACATGGCTGCCGAGTTGTTCAAACCGTTCGTCATCCGTAAAATCCTCGAAAGAGGTATTGTGAAGACGGTGAAATCCGCTAAAAAGATCGTCGATCGCAAGGATCCCGTGGTGTGGGAAATCCTTGAGAACATCCTCAAGGGTCACCCTGTGTTGCTGAACCGTGCTCCTACGCTGCACCGTCTGGGTATTCAGGCTTTCCAGCCGCGTTTGGTCGAAGGCAAGGCTATACGTCTGCACCCGTTGTGCTGTACGGCCTTCAACGCCGACTTCGACGGTGACCAGATGGCTGTACACGTGCCGCTGGGCAATGCTGCCATCATGGAAGCCCAGATGCTGATGATGGCTTCCCACAACATCCTTAACCCGGCTAACGGTGCGCCCGTGACCGTGCCTTCACAGGACATGGTGCTCGGTCTGTACTACATCACGAAGGAACTGCCCTCCACGCCTGACCATAAAGTTCCCGGCGAAGGTGGTATCTTCTACGGACCGGAAGAGGTGATGATCGCCTATAATGAAAAGAAAATCCATTTGAATGCCAAAATCAAATGCCGTGTCGATATAGACGGGCAGGGTACCAAGAAGATTGTCGATACCACCGTGGGTCGTGTGATGTTCAACCAAGTGGTGCCGAAAGATTATGGCTATATTAATATGTTGCTGACTAAAAAGGCGTTGCGCGATATCAT
Organism: uncultured Bacteroidales bacterium; assembly: GCA_900315245.1. GTDB lineage: Bacteria > Bacteroidota > Bacteroidia > Bacteroidales > WCHB1-69 > F23-D06. The sequence goes on along the minus strand of OMYJ01000003.1, from coordinate 277,287 downwards.
CGGTGACGTGCTGATCAAATGTGGCAACAAATCCTGTACCCAGTTCCTTGACGACATCATGACTCTCGGTTACCGTATGGCATACGAGGGCGGTATGTCGTTCAACCTCGGTGACGTGATTGTGCCCGCCGAGAAACCGAAGTTGATTGCCGAGGCCAATGCCCAAGTTGATGAGATCACCATGAACTACAACATGGGTTTCATCACTAACACTGAGCGTTATAACCAGGTCATTGATGTGTGGTCACAGTGCAACGCGCGTCTTTCCAAGATTCTCATGAAGGAGATCGAGGAGGACCGCCAGGGCTTCAACCCCGTGCACATGATGCGCGACTCCGGAGCTCGTGGTTCTGCGGAGCAGATTCGTCAGCTGTCCGGTATGCGTGGTTTGATGGCAAAGCCCAGTAAAGCAGGCTCCTCCGGTGGCGAGATTATTGAGAACCCCATTTTGTCCAACTTCAAGGAAGGCCTTTCCGTGCAAGAGTACTTTATCTCCACGCACGGTGCCCGTAAGGGTTTAGCTGATACCGCATTGAAGACCGCTGACGCTGGTTATCTGACCCGTCGTTTGGTTGATGTCTCCCACGATGTCATCATCAACGAGGAAGACTGCGGCACGCTGCGCGGTATGACCGTGAGCGCGTTGAAGAACAACGAGGAAGTGGTGGAGACGTTGTACGACCGTCTGTTGGGTCGTGTGACACTGCATGACGTTTATCATCCTCAGACTGGCGAATTGATTATCAAGGCTGGTGAGGAGTTGACTGAGAAATATTGTCAGATTATCGAAGATTCTCCTATCGAGGAGGTGGAAATCCGTTCGGTGCCGACTTGCGAGTCCAAGCACGGTATCTGCCAGAAGTGCTACGGCCGTAACCTGGCAACGGGTAAGATGGTTCAGATCGGTGAGGCTGTCGGTGTCATTGCCGCTCAGTCTATCGGTGAGCCAGGTACCCAGCTGACCCTGCGTACGTTCCACGTCGGTGGTGTGGCCGGTAACGTGGCCGCCAACAGCAGTATCATCGCTTCTTACGACGGTGTGCTGAGCATCGACGAGCTCCGTGCATTGGAGAAAACCGACGATACGGGCAAGTTCTACTACAAGGTCATCGGTCGTACGGCCGAAATCAAGATTATCGATGTGAAGACCGGTGTGGCGCTTTCCTCCGCGAACGTGCCTTACGGTTCGAACCTGTACTACAAACACGGTGACAGCATCAAGAAGGGTGCCCTGATCGCTGATTGGGATCCGTTCAACGCTGTGATTTTGTCCGATGTTGCCGGTAAGGTTCAGTTCAACGATATTATCGAAGGTATTACCTACCGTGTGGAAACGGATGAGCAGACAAATATTCACGACAAGGTGATTATTGAAAGCCGTCTGAAGACCAAGAACCCTGGTATCAACATCTTGGATGAAGATGGTGACATCATCAAGAGCTTCGACGTTCCTGTGGGTGCACGTTTGGCTGTGGAAGAAGGCCAGGTCATCGATTCTGGTGAGATTCTGGTTAAGATCCTGCGTTCCTTCGGTAAGTCCGGTGATATCACGGGCGGTCTGCCGCGCGTGACCGAGTTGTTCGAGGCCCGTAACCCCAGCGATCCCGCTGTGGTGTCTGAAATCGACGGTGTCGTTTCCTTTGAGAAGAAGCTGAAACGTGGTAACCGTGTGGTGAAGATTACTCCGCGTGTGGATTCCGGCGAGGGTGCCAAGACCTATCTCATCCCTACGTCAAAGCAGATTCTCGCACAGGAGAACGACTTCGTGAAAGCCGGTACGCCGCTGTCCGAAGGTTCTCTGACTCCTGTTGACATCCTGAACATCAAGGGTGCGCAGAAAGTGCAAGAGTACATCATCAATGAAATCCAGGAGGTGTATCGTCTGCAAGGTGTGAAGATCAACGACAAACACTTCGAAGTCATTGTGCGTCAGATGATGCGCAAGATGGAGATTGAGGATCCGGGCGACACCAAGTTCTTGCAAGGCGAACTTATCAATAAGATTGACTTCCAAGAAGAAAACGACCAGATTTGGGATAAGAAAGTGGTTGAAGATGCCGGTGATTCCGATTCTGTCCGCAAGGGTCAGATTATCTCCGCCAAGAAGCTGCGTGACGTGAACTCCATGTTGAAACGTAAAGACTTGCGCTTGGTGGTGACCCGTGACGCGCGTCCGGCCACAGGTAAGCCGATCCTGCAAGGTATCACCCGCGCTTCTCTGCAGACTCACAGCTTCATCTCCGCCGCATCCTTCCAGGAGACGACGAAGGTGCTGACCGAAGCCGCTATCAATGCCAAATCCGACAGCCTGATTGGTATGAAGGAGAATGTCATTGTCGGCCAGAAGATTCCGGCAGGTACGGGTATCCGCGCTTATCAGAACATCGAGGTTGGCTCGAAGGAAGAGTACGAATCGTTGATGGCGTCCAAAGAAGAGGATTAGTGGATGAGATAATTAGATAATTTGTTAAACTGTATAACGACAAAAACGACAATTATGGCAGAAGACAAGAAAGAACAGAAAATGGATTTGAGTATCAGTGAGGAAGTTGCGAAGGGTGTATATTCCAATTTAGCTATCCTTTCTCATTCTGAGAACGAATTTTTCGTGGATTTCGCCGCTTTGTCCCCAGGCATTCCGAAGGCTGTTGTGCGTTCCCGCGTGATTATGACTCCGGTGAATGCCAAGCGTTTGCTCCGTGCTTTGCAGGACAATGTTTCCAAATACGAGGAACAATTCGGCGTGATCAAAGATCGTCCGAACCAGATGCCTCCATTTATGAGCGGTGGCGGTCTGGCATAGTGTGAACTACGTTCAACTTTTTTATAAATTTTGTAGCGGCTGGGAGCAAGTTTCCTGGCCGCTTTTTTTTTAATGATGAATGATGAATGATGAATGATGAATGATGAATGAAGAATGAAGAATGTAGAATGAAGAATGTAGAATGTAGAATGTAGAATGTAGAATGTAGAATAGGAGGGTGGGGGATCGTAATTTGCTTTTTTTTTTCATAATGTGTGTCATATCAAAAAAAATGTATCTTTGCAGCGCAAAGTACTTTTAAGAATATGGAAGAAAAAGAGGTCAGACAGACACTGAACGACATTCGCGAAATGATGAGCAAATCATCTCGTTTTCAGGCGGTTAGCGGATGGTCTATCATCATCATAGGACTCTATGCAGCGGTTGCGTCGTTGATGGCGGCTGCGGTAATTGGGGTGGGGGATTGGCTCCCCGGCTTCGAAAATCTGCAAAAATTCGCTGTTTTGAACACGCCTTCGCGCATCCGCATCGCCGCGCTGATCGCTATCGGGCTGTTCGCGCTCTCTCTTCTCACGGTCTTTGTCTTTGCCATCGTGAAGTCTAAACGCCACAATCTTCGTTTTGTTTTCGACAAGCGGATGTTCCAGATGCTCTTTGATTTTTTCATCCCGCTGGCTGCCGGCGGTTTGCTCAGCATGGCCCTCGTGATGCAGGGACATTACGGACTTACCTCCTCCATCATGCTCTTTTTCTATGGCTTCGCGTTAGTCAACTGCAGCCACTACACTTATCCCGCCTTACGCTATTTGGGCTACGCGGAGCTGATTATCGGCATCATTGACTGTTTCACCATTTCCCATGCATTGCTGTTCTGGTTTCTCGGTTTCAGCGTGATGCATGTTGTGTTTGGGGTTGCGTATGTTTTGATGTTTGAACGGAGGAAATAGGCAATAGGCAATAGGCAATAGGCAATAGGGAATAGTTAGTAGTTTGACGTTTGCATTCTTAAGTTTAAGTCTAAGTTTTAAGATAATAGCCAAAAGCTAAAGCCAATAGCCAAAGTTAGTTTGATAGTAATATTTAGCGATAAAATCAGAGTGATATGGCGATTATAGATGGGTTAAATAAGGTTTTCGAAAGCAAGATCCGCTTGGGCATCATGTCGGTGTTGATGGCCAACGGCTCGGCGGATTTTGCCACCCTGAAGTCATTGCTGGAGCTCACCGATGGCAATCTGGCGAGCCATACACGCCATCTTGAAGATGCTGGCTACGTCCGCTGCGAGAAGTCGTTCATTGGCCGTAAACCGAACACGATGTATGTGATTACCGAGTCGGGTAGAGAAGCCTTCGCCGCGCATATTGACGCGATGGAACGCTTTTTAAAGGAATGCCGCGGCTAATTTTTTTTGGCGCGAAACTTTGTACTGCAAAGCACTTTGTTAATGTAGAATGCAGAATGTAGAATGAAGAATAAAATTACTTCCTTGAGCAGCCCCGATAGGGGGCAAAAGCTCGGTAGAGGAACGGATGAAGACGATGATGCGATGAATGGACGATGAAGAAACGATTAATCACCAATAAATCCAAAAATATGACAACAGAAACAACAACCGCGGTGACGACACCGCAAGCAGAACAAACAAAACCTGCCACGCAGGAAAAATCAAGAATGAAACGCAGCGACCGTATGCTGCTGAAGCTCCTCCTCATCGGACTTATCAGCCTCATTCTGCTTATTCCACAACAGATCATCCTACATGTGGTAAACGAACGGAACGCGACCCAGGTGGAGGCGGAGAAAGAGGTAGAGCAGATGTGGAGCACCCCGCAGCGGGTGGTCGGACCGGTGGTGCGCATCCCCGGCAAAAACTACCACAAGGACGTTTATCTATTGCCTGAATCCTTGCAGGTGAAGGGCGATGTGAAGACGGAGAAACGGCATCGCGGCAACTTCGATGTGACCGTCTATACCGCGGATCTGACATTGGACGGCAGTCTGCAATTGCCAAATCTGTCAGAATATGTGGATTCCGTCTATGATATCTCGAAGGCGGAGGTGCTGATTTCGCTGAGCGACTTCCGGGGGCTGTCGGAGAATGTGGTGTTGCGGCTGAATGGAAAGGAATATACGATGAGATCCGACAAGGACGAGGAGTTGGGGTCAGTGCTGTGCTGCCGCGTGCCGGTAAGAGAGATGCAGGATTCGGCATCCGCGACCTACTCTGTGCAGCTGCCGCTGAAGGGTTCGGAGTCGCTGATGTTCCTGCCTGTGGGCAACAGCACCTCTGTGCAATTGACTTCCAACTGCGCCACGCCGAGCTTCCAGGGCAACTTCTTGCCGGACGCGCGGACCGTGTCGGACAGAGGGTTTACCTCGACGTGGAAGGTGCTGGCCCTCAACCGCGACTTCGGGCAGTCGGTGACCAAATGGGTTGACTACGGCGACGGGGGTTCGCACAGCGTAAGCATGAAGAAGAACGAGTTCGGGGTGATGATGAGGGTACCGGTGTTACAGTACCAGCAGACCACGCGCACGGTGAAGTACGCCTACCTGTTCATTTTCCTCACCTTCGCTACGGTTTTTTTCGTGGAGTACCGCCGGCAGACGCCCATCCATCCGGTACAGTATCTGCTCATCGGTGCCGCGTTGCTGGTGTTCTACACGCTGTTGCTCTCGTTCAGCGAGCACATCCCCTTCCTCTGGTCGTACCTTATCGCCATGCTGATGACCATCGTGCTGATCACGGGCTACTTGGCGGGCATCCTGAAAATCCGCAAGACCGCGCTGATGGTGGGAGCGCTGCTGCTTGCGCTCTATATTTTCATGTACGTACTGCTCCAGATGGAAACCTATGCACTGCTCTTCGGCAGCCTTGGCCTCTTCGTGATTTTGGCGGTGCTGATGTTTGTGTCGCTGAAGGTGAAGTGGTACAAAATCTGACGGATTCGTTGTTATCAACAGTTTGTTCAAAAAAAATCCATTGCATTCCCTTTGTTTTTGCCAAAAAAAAAGTATTATTGCAGCCCGTTAGAGATGTACATCTCTGACGGGTATTTTTTTTATAATCAATTTAATAACATAAAACCTATGGGCGGCTTTTTCGGAGTTGTATCAACAAAACCTTGCATTGCGGATTTATTCTACGGAGTGGACTACCATTCCCATCTTGGTACAAAACGAGGCGGAATAGTGACCTATCATCAGGAACGCAAGCTGTTCCGCCGTTCTATTCATAATATTGAGAATACCTATTTCCGTACTAAGTTCGATGCGGAACTTGGAAAGTTCATCGGTAATTCCGGCATCGGAGTTATCAGTGACACGGATGCGCAACCTATTGTCGTAAACTCCCACCTCGGTCGTTTTGCCATCTCTACTGTGGCTAAAATCAATAATGTCAAGGAGTTGGAGCAGGAGTGTCTGGACTGCAACCAGCAATTTACTGAATTGAGTGCGGATTCCACCAATCCCACGGAACTCGTTGCGCTGATGATTACCCGCAAACACGATTTTGTGGAAGGCATCCAATATGTGTATAGCAAGATAAAGGGTTCGTGCTCGATTCTGATCCTGACCGAGGACGGCATCATCGCTGCCCGGGACTTTTACGGACGCACCCCCATTGTGATCGGCAAGAACGATTTCGGTTATGCCGTCGCGTTCGACAACCATAGTTTCGCCAATCTGGACTACCAGACTGAATATTTTGTAGGACCGGGGGAGATTGTCAAGGTGAAAGCCGACGGTTTCCAGCAGTTGCTCGCCCCCAACAATCAGATGCAGATATGTTCGTTTTTGTGGATTTATTACGGCTATCCATCAGTGAATTACGAAGATATCAACGTGGAGAGTGCACGTTATGCGCTTGGCTATGCAATGGGTAAAACCGATGACACAGAGGTCGATTTTGTGGCCCCCATCCCTGACTCCGGCATCGGTATGGCCATAGGGTATTCCAACGGCAAGCAAATCCCCTACCAACGTGCCATCGTCAAATATACCCCCACATGGTCGCGCAGTTTCATGCCTGTCACACAGGAGATGCGCGAGCACGTGGCCAGAATGAAGCTGCTGCCCAACCGCGACCTGCTGAAGGGCAAACGTGTCGTGTTTTGCGACGACTCCATCGTGCGCGGTACGCAGCTGCGCGACAATGTGAAAAAGATGTACGAGTATGGTGCCAAGGAGGTCCATATCCGTATCAGCTGTCCGCCGTTGCTGTACGGTTGCGAGTTCCTCAACTTTTCGGCTTCCAAGACGGAAATGGAGCTCATCACACGCCGGGTCATTGAAGAGTTGGAGGGTGACAGCCACAAAAACCTGCATCGCTATATGGACAGCACCACACCTGAATATGCCAAGATGGTGGAGATTATCCGCAAGCATCTGGGTGTTGATACGTTGAAATTCAACACTTTGGATACTATTACCAAAGCGATAGGACTGCCCAAGGAACGCATTTGCACGCACTGTTTCGACGGATCGTCGTTTGGACTCTAATCCCTGTAGAGACATTTCGCGAAACGTCTTTACGGCGGCAAAATCAGAATAAAACCAGATCGGATTATGGCAACAGAAAACTACCTCCTTCTCGGGCAAAAAAGACGGATGATTGAAGGGCTTCGGGAGAAAGGCATCACAGATGAAAATGTGCTTGCCGCTTTCGACAAGATGGAGCGGCATCTGTTTCTGGAGTCATTGCTTTGGCCGCGTGCGTATGAGGATGAGGCTTTGAAGTTAGCCACCGACCAAACCATTTCGAAGCCTTCCACTGTGGCGTTCCAGTCGCAGTTGTTGGAGGTGCGGAAAGGGATGAAGGTGCTGGAGATCGGCACCGGCTCGGGGTTCCAGGCGGCCATTCTGTACGCCATGGGGGCGCGGGTCTTCACGGTGGAACGGCAAATCGCCCTATACAAGCGCACCAAGCCGCTTTTGGATAATCTTGCGCCAACTGTTGTCACCCATTACGGTGACGGTTTCAAAGGGTTTCCGCAGTTTGCGCCATACGATCGGGTAATTGTGACCTGCGGCGCACCGGAAATTCCGCAAGCTCTTGTCGATCAGTTGGCTGTAGGTGGAATTATGGTGATTCCTGTCGGGGAAGACTCCCAAATCATGAAACGGATCGTGAAAATCAGCGAATCCGAATACGAAGAGGAAGATTTCGGGGATTTTGTCTTCGTCCCGATGCTAAAGGAACGTGTCCGGAAGTAAGTCCGTTATTTCACGTTCAACAAGTGTGCGCCACTTGAATTAAAACGCATCGCTTTGATCATCTGGTAGTCCCCGTGTGCGGTATGGGTCGCTATCCCATAGTCGAAGTAATCTTGATCGTGCAAGAGCGAGCAGACTGAATCCACTTCAATTTTCTGTATTTGTTCATCGAAATAGGCTCTGGCCTTTGCGTCATTTTCGGCAAGGGATGTGCTCTCAAATGTGACCAGCTTGTTGTAATCCACATGGGTGGAGAAATAGGACTGTAGATTGTCCCATTCTTCTGGAGTACTATGGACGGATCCGTATTGGTAACCTTGGCATCCGATGCTGTATTGTGTTGTGATCAGCTCTCTTTTGCATCCACCCAGTAACAAGGCGATACCCACTATGGCGACAAATATGATTTTTCTCATAATTGAAATTATAATTACAATTTGCAAAAATAACAGATTTCATTTGTTTTTTTCATTCTTGAGAAAGATGTAATCAACATCTTTTTGTTACTTTTGCAGATTCAATAAAACCAAAAGGAAGTATGAACATTACTGGATTCGTTTTTGCAGCGGGATTGGGTACACGACTTTACCCCTTGACAGCGGAAAAACCGAAAGCGCTTGTTAAATATCAAGGTAAAACATTGTTGGATAATGCATTGGATAAAATGATGGCTTGTGGCGTGACGGACGTGATCGTCAATGTGCATCATTTTCCGGACATGATTATGGAGGCGGTGAAGCGGCATCCATTAGCCGGCCGGATACACATTTCCGACGAGCGTGCCTATCTTCGGGATACCGCCGGGGGTGTGAAATTCGCCGAGCCTTTTTGGCGGCATAGCGACCTGCTCCTTCTCTATAATGTTGACATTCTGTCAAATATAGATTTGTCGAAATTGATCGACTATCATCTGAAACATCGTGCGGAAGCCACACTGGCGGTCAGGAACCGACAGACGCAGCGATATTTTCTCTTTGAGCGGGAAGGGTGTTCGTTGTGTGGCTGGGAGAACACGAAAACGCATGAGAGAATCGACACCAAGAACAATGACAATCCTCTGCGTCTTGCATTCAGTGGAATACACGTGATGAATGCCGGTTTCGCCCGTGAGATAGCCTCGGTGGAGAAGTCCTCCGTCACCCGTTTTTATCTCGATGAATCGGTCGGGCACAGGATTCTCGGTTATGTTCATGATGAAGACACGTGGCAGGATGTTGGAAAATTCCAGGAATTCCATAACTTTCTGTCATAGCCTTAATTAAGAACAAAAACTTATTGATTATACTTTTTTTTCAAAAAATCAAGAGGTAAAAAAAAAATTTTTGAACTTTTTTTTTGTTAATTTTGCGGAGTCAAATGATAGCGGATTAGATTCCGTTAATTTGTTCACAATAAGTGTTATATGAAATATTAAACTTACTCGAGACTACAAATGGAAAAAGAACTACCCTCATATATAACAGTTTGGAACCAATGTTTGAGCATCATCCAGGACACGGTATCTTCGGAGGTGTTTTCGACCATTTTTGAGCCGATCAATGCTGTGTCTTTGGAGAAGAAACAGCTCACATTGGAACTGCCGAGCTTGTGGTACAAGGAGATACTGGAGGAGCAGTACGTGGATTTGTTGCGTACGGCCATACGGAAATTACTGGGTAATGATGCTAAGTTGCGTTACAAGGTGTTGATGGAGCGCGGGAAGACTCCCGACCAGAACTCTTCTATCACCATATCCTCAACCTCCCGCAAGGCTGTGAAGAATCCTTTGATGATGCCGCCGTTGGATGTTAACACTATGGATCGCAAGGATATCCCCGGACCATTCGTCGTGCCGGGTATCAAAAAGCAACGCATTCCCTCCAACCTTTCTGAAACACTGACTTTTGACAATTATGTGGTAGGCGATTGCAACCGTTTGGCATGTGCTGCCGGTCATTCCATCGCAAAAGCGCCCGGACAAACCCCGTTCAACCCGTTGTTCATCTATTCTGAAGTGGGCTTGGGTAAAACTCATCTGGTCAATGCCATCGGTATCCAGACAAAAATCAATTTCCCAGACAAAATCGTCATTTATGTCAGTGCGGACACGTTTTACCAGCAGTACATGGAGGCTGTGAAGAGCGACAACCTCAATGATTTCTATTGGTTTTATGAGGCTGTGGATATGCTCATTATGGACGACATACAGTTCATTTCGGGCAACAAGACGAAGACACAAGAGGCTTTCTTTCAGATATTCAACCATTTGCATCAACAAAAGAAGCAGATTATCATGACTTCGGACAAATCTCCTGTTGACATTACCGGGTTCGAGCCGCGTCTGTTGAACCGTTTCAAATGGGGTTTGGCCACCGATTTGCAAGTGCCCGATCTGGAAACTCGTACTGCCATCATTACTAAAAAGCTGGAAAACAACGGTATAGAGTTTTCCAAGGAGGTGATTGATTATCTGGCGTTGCGTATCACGGCTAACACACGAGAACTCGAAGGTGCCATGATTGCCATTTTGGCCCAAGCCTCCCTCAATCATCGCGACATCACGCTTGACCTTGCCCGGGAAATGGTGGACAAATATGTGAAATCCACCGCCAAGGAGATTTCCATCGAATACATCCAGAAGATTGTGTGCGACTATTTCGGCATTTCCGTTGAGGCTATCAACGCTAAGACACGTAAGCGCGAAATTGTACAGGTGCGGCAAATCAGCATGTATTTCGCGAAAAAATACACGCATCTTCCACTATCCGTCATCGGTGCGTATTGCGGAAACAAGGACCATGCCACGGTTCTCCATGCCTGTCGAACTATCCGCAACCTTAGCGAAACGGACAAGAAGATGAAACAGTATATTACGGATATTGACAAAAAGATGAAAATCGGAAATATATAATATTGTAAAAAAATAATCTATATATTTGCAGCGTGATTTTTTATAACAGGTAAAATGAAAAAACATTGGGTCAAAAAAGAGCTTCCGGATGAAGCAGTTGTTTCGCAACTGTGTGAGCATCTGCGACTTGAGCGGCCACTTGCCACTCTTCTTGCCCAACGTGGAATCTCCACGGTACAGCAAGCCCGTGACTTTTTTGAACCCGATATTGAAAAATTACACGACCCGTTCCTGATGAAAGACATGTCCATTGCCGTGGATCGTCTTTCCAAAGCCATTGTCCACGATGAGAAAATCATGGTTTATGGCGATTATGATGTGGACGGAACATCCGCTGTGGCTCTCGTGTACTCCTTCTTGTGTGAAATCCGTGGCTCCGATGCTCACGAATATATCAAATACTATATCCCTGACCGCTATACGGAAGGCTATGGCATTACAGAAAAAGGAATCAGCTACTGTAAGGAGAACGGGATCAATCTGTTGATCTCCCTCGATTGTGGCATCAAGGCTAACGACATGGTTGACTTGGCCAACGAATATGGCATAGATGTCATCATTACCGATCATCATCTTGAAGGCGACACGCTGCCTAATGCGCTTGCCATTTTGGATCCGAAGCGGAAGGACTGCCCTTACCCGTATAAGGAGCTGTCCGGTTGCGGCGTGGGTTTCAAGTTGGTGCAGGGCTATTGTTTCCGCAACAATCTTCCAGATGAGCTGTGGCTGAAGCGTATGGACTTGGTGGCAGTCAGCATTGCGTGTGACATTGTCGCCATTACGGGTGAAAACCGTATCTTGGCCCATTTCGGGCTGGAGATGATCAATAAGATTCCGCGCATGGGTATCCGTGCCATTCTTGACCAGGCCGGTATCAAAATGCGGACTTATCCGCCTTTCAGCGAAGACACGTTCTTCACAAGGGTGATATCCATTTCCGATCTGGTGTTTTACGTTGGTCCCCGCATTAACGCGGCCGGCAGAATCAAGAGCGCCAAAGAGTCTGTCCGCCTCTTTATTGTGGAAGATGAGGACAAGTCCTTGGAAATCAGCAATCGTATCAACAAGCAGAACAACGAGCGCAAGCAGAAGGACAAGAACGCCACGGAAGAGGCGATGGATATGATCCGCAACTCCCATGAATTTGAGAACAGGAAAAGTATCGTGATATACAATCCCCAATGGGAAAAGGGCATTATTGGAATCGTGGCTTCCCGTTTGGTGGAGGAATTTTACAAACCCACCATCGTGCTGATGAGTTCTGATGACGGCTTGATTACAGGTTCCGCCCGCTCGGTGAAGGAATTCAACATTTATGACGGTATTGATTCCTGTGCCGATTTGCTCGAACACTTCGGCGGGCACAAATATGCCGCCGGTCTGACTATGAAACAGGAGAATCTTGAGGAGTTTTCCCAACGTTTTGAGGAATATGTGAAGGAAAACCTTGACGAATCCTCTTACGAGCCGGAAATCACTGTCGATATGATGCTGAATCTTTCTGAAATCACCCCTCAGTTCTTGAAAAATCTGAAAAAATTCGCTCCGTTTGGTCCGGGCAATATGGAACCTATCTTTGAAACAGATGGTGTTGTGGACGAAGGAAACGCCCGTATTGTTGGTGACAAGCATTTGAAATGCAAGATTTTAAGTCCATACGAGCGGGGTAATTCTATAGACGGAATAGCCTTTAACCAGAAATCCCAACTTCCTGTTATCAGTGACTCGAAACCGTTCAACGTGCTTTATCACGTGGAGGAAAACCGTTGGAACAATACAGTGACCACACAGCTGAACATCAAGGATATTGAGCCGGCGACGCCTGACAATCAGCATTCCGGGGAAACGTCATCCACCCAGGATGATTACGCATACCGTACCAGTAGCGACAAGAAGGCTCCCCATTCCGCATAATTTTGCCAAAAAACAGTTGGTGTAATGAAGATAGCCGTAAACACACGTCTGCTGCTGAAGGACAGGTTGGAGGGTATCGGACAGTTCACATTTGAGACTTTGCGCCGGATTACGCGGTTGCACCCCGAACATCAGTTTTTTTTCCTTTTTGACAGGAAATATGACGATTCTTTTCTTTTTTCTGACAATATCACGCCGGTCGTGGCATATCCGCAGGCGCGTCATCCATATCTTTGGTATCTCTTTTTTGAGCATGGTATTCCTTTGAAAATCAAAAAGATAAACCCCGATCTGTTTCTTTCCACGGACGGTTGGATTCCGACCAAATTGGACATACCGGTGGTTAATGTTATCCATGATCTTAATTTTCTGCATCATCCCGAGTTTGTGCCGCCGGTTGTGCAACGCTACTACGGCAGATTTTTTCCAAAGTTCGCACGGAACGCCACCCAGTTGGCCACAGTTTCGGAATACAGCCGTCAGGATATAATCCAATCGTTTCATGTTGATCCGGATAAAGTCAATGTTGTTTTCTCGGGAAATAATCCGGCCTACAAGCCTCTCACAAAGGAGCAGCAGGAGCAGGTCAAACGAAAATACACGGATGGATGCGACTATTTTCTCTTTGTGGGGCTTATCCATAAACGTAAAAACCTGGATAACATTTTCAGGGCTTTCGACATTTTCAAGGACAGCCGTTCCAATCCCACGAAATTAGTGGTAGTGGGCGACAAGAAATGGTGGGCAGGGGAGATTGAGGACACGTATCTGAAGATGCGACACCGTGGCGATGTGCTTCTTCTTGGTCGCCAGCCTTTGGATGCCGTCTGCGAGCTGACCGCCAGTGCCACCGCTATGGTTTACACTTCTCTTTTTGAAGGCTTTGGCCTCCCCATTGTGGATTCTTTCAACGCGCATGTTCCTATCATCACCTCCAATGTGACTGCCATGCCGGAAATAGCGGGTGATGCCGCCGTCTTGGTGGATCCATACAATCCTGACCAGTTGGCCGAAGCAATGGCTAGTTTACAGCATGATGATAATTTACGAAACACTTTGATAGAGAAAGCCATTGCCCGAAAAGGGCTTTTCACTTGGGATCGAACGGCCGATTTGTTGTGGGAAACCATAGAAAAAGCACTACCGTGATATCCGTTTTCACAAAATAAAAAAAGCAGGGATAACCCCTGCTTTTTCTTTAGGCGATATGATTTATTGATTAAAACTTGTCCTCGTTTTCAATCATCTTAAGATTCTTCTTGTTGTATTTGATAATCAGCAAAGACTCGATAATCATGCAGATGACCATAAGTACGATGGCGACAACCACCATTGTGCCGTGGTTGGCTTTCACGTAGAGAGCGCCTTCGCGGAAGAAGGTGCAGAACAGGATGTAGTTCATCAGCCATACGCAGCAAAGCAGGAATCCCCACCAAATGGACATGTAAATATTAGAGTTATCGACTTTGTTCTCGTCTCTCTCGACAACACCGAAATTCTCCAGGGCGTAGTCAGTCTCGTTCCAGACTTCCTTGAAGAAGGAGAGCGGTTTGATGAGGTTGTAGATGGGAACGAACCACGCCACGTAAGACATCCAGGGTTTCATGCCGCTTTGCATCCAAGGAGCGATAGCGCGCAGGTTCTTGTTGTTTTTCGCGCCCCAGACGGCGAAGATGAACGTTTTGATGAGGAAAGCGATAATGGTCAGAGCTGCTATGATCCAGAATTTCTTCTTGGCGGCGGCATTGTCAGCATTCAGGTTCTCCCAGTTTTGCAGAGCCGGGGTGTATTCTTGTTCGAGTTCAGCCACACTTTTCCAGTGTTCCTCTTGCTGTTTCTTCTTGTCGGCAAGCGTCTGCTTGGTGACTTCAATGCTTTCGCTGAGCGCTTTTCTTTCGTCTTTGTTGGCAGGAGTTTTCTGTTGCAGCGTGTCTAATTTATACTGATAGTACTCCACTTCAGCGCTGTCTTGCCGCAGAGGGTGTTGTGCGGTGGCGTAAGCTTCGTACAAATCATTGTAATGTTTGCGTTCTTGAATGACAGCCCGGTTGGTCTTGTCAAATTTCATCAGGAACAGCATGGAGATGATGAAAAGCACGAGCACCACCACGTTGCAGAGCAGAATAAGTTTGCCCAAAGAAGTGTTATTTGTCAATTTTTTCATACTAAAAATTATTATATATTACTAATTTTCAGAAATTTAGGAAATCTATTTGCTACAAATTAAGCGTAGCAAAAGTAATAAAAAAATCCATACCTTTGTACCAAAGCGAAAAAAAACAAGCCGCGGAGTGAAAAAGAATGGTTTTCCTCGTTAAAGGATGTGTACTTTTCGGATAATCTCCCCGTTGTCGGCGGTGCTGATATGCAGGATATAGGTGCCTGCAGGGATGTGGCTGACATCTAATCTGAGATTTCCCGATGGTAGGGCCGAATAATTATCCGCCTCTACCAACCGGCCTTGTATGTCATATAGGGTAATGTTTTTAATTTCCATTCCATCAGACAGTTCCACGGTGAGGAAATCGTGTGCCGGATTGGGATAAACAGTGATTCGGCTTTCGTGGTCGGGGATGCCGACGGGTTTGGAAAGCTGTACGTTTTGCACCAATTTCTCGCCGTCGGCGATTGTGGTGACAATGGTTTTCGGGAGATAGCCTTCAGCCGAATAGGTCACCGAATATTGTCCGCCTTTGATGGGGCGGTGGTAGTCGCCGTAGGGCAGGGTGGTCTCCACGTAAGAGTGGTCGAGGTCGTGGTTGGTGATATAAACCAGCGCCTGTAGCGGCTCACCCGTTGTTGAGTCTGTGACGGTGCCGTGGATGCCATTGTCCGCTTCTGCGATGAAGTTCAGGAAGGCGAGGTAAGCATATCCCCAATAGTTTGGCAATTGGCTGGATGAGAGGACTTTGTCATCGCAAACTTCTATGGTGACATGACGGGTGCCGAGGTAGAAGTTATGGTAATCCTGCATGGAGCCGTAGATGACGTACCAGTCGCCACCCGCTGTGATCCCATTGTTTTCTTCAGTCATGTAGGTGTTGGAAAATTGGTGACATGTGTTAGCGAAATTGTGGCCGACATACTCCCACCAGTCAGCGTCGGCGTGGCTGCGTTGCGACGATGTCCAGCTGTCCCACGGATAGTTGAAAACCTCCGCGCCACCGTGAAGATTGGCCGCAAGGGTGAAGTTATGTGCTCCCATGAACTGCATCATGGCTTCCACCTCCGGTTCGTATGTCTCTTTGGTGACCGGCATTGAAACTTCTGGGAAAACCCGGTTCAGGTCCTCCCAATTACTGTTATAACGTGTAGAGATAGGCCAGCTGTTGATTTGGTTATTGGATTCGAAATAGGTGCCGTCAGGGTTGTGCAGCGGACAAATCCAGATGTCCACATTGTCAACTAATTCAGCGATATAAGTATTTGTGTAATAATTGGTTAACAGTAGATCAATCAACCTGAGCATCATGTAATAACCCACCACTTCATCCCCGTGGATGGTGGAGGTGTAGAAGATTGACGGTTTGCCCTCATTGTCGTTGAGGTTGTTGCTGATATGAGCGCAGAGAATGCTGTGGTTGTTGGGAGTGGCGGCCAATATGGTGTCAATCTTGCAGAGTTGCGGATAGCGGGTCTGGAAGGTGTCCATCATGGCGAGGTAAGTGTTGTAGGTCGGATAGCGGTTCCAGCCGGAGATCATCTGTTCGTAGTTTTGCGCCATCTGCACAGAGGCGCGGGTCGGCATGAAGGCCGAATATGGGATTTGCTTTGACAGGAAGTGGTCAAAGTCTTTGTATGACAAGCTGATGCGGGTGTTGAAAGTGTTGTCGGGATTCCGTTTCACTTGGTCAACGGAGAACTCTCGCGCCAACTCCTGCAGCGTTGCGGCGTCCACCACCGTTTCCACGTATGTGGCGGGGTATGTCAGTTGGTTGTTTTGTGCCGTGGCCGAGACGGCGATGATTGCGGCGATGATGGTGATGATGAGGTTTTTCTTCATTTTCTTTTTCTTTTTGTGATGTTCCACATTGCGCTTCGCGCGTCTTGCCCCTTCGGGGCTGTGGCGGGTGCATACGCCCCACACTGCGCTTTGCTTGTGTGGGGTTATTAGCACTTCGTGCGTCTTGCCCCTTCGGGGCTGCTCAAGGAATTTTATTATATATTCTACATTCTACATTTTGCATTCTACATTTTGGAAAGGTATTGTTTGAGGTCGGCGGCTTTTTTGGGGCCGATGACGGCGGCGAGTTCGGCTTCGGAGGCGGCTTTGATTTTCGAGACGCTCTTGAATTCTCTCAGCAGTTTGGTTTTTAGGATTTTGCCGATTCCGGGCGCGTTGTCTAACACGGAGGCGATGCTGGTTTTGCTGCGGCGTTTGCGGTGGTGGGTGATGCCGAAGCGGTGAACTTCGTCACGGACGTGCTGCAGTAGCTTCTGTGCTTCGGAACGCTTGTTGATGTAGATGGGGTAAGGGTCGCCCACTTTGTATATGTCCTCCAAACGTTCGGCGATACCGACCATCATGAAACGGTCTTCGATATGCAGGGCTTTCAGTGCGTTCCAGGCGTAACCCAGCTGCCCTTTGCCACCGTCGATGACCACAAGATCAGGAAGAGGCTTCCCCTCCTCCAACAGTCGGTGGTAGCGGCGGTAAATGATTTCCTCCATGGATGCGAAGTCATTGGCACCGACGACCGTCTTGATGAGGAAATGCCGATATTCGCTTTTGGCGGGCTTGCCGTCGATGAAGCAGCTCATGGCGGCCACAGGATCCTCACCTTGGGTGTTGGAGTTGTCGAAGCATTCGATGCGGCGAGGCAAGGTCTTCATGCCTAAAGCCTCTTGCAAAGCCAGCAGGACGCGTTGGTTGCGACGGTCGGGATCCACCAAATCCTGACGTTTCTTCTTTTCCAACAGATAGAAATGGGCGTTGTGGATGGCCAGTTCCAGCAGTTTGCGCTTGTCACCGCGCTGTGGCACTTGAATGTCCCAACCCTCGGGTGCGAGCGCGGGCGCGAAGGGAACCAAAAGGGTGGGGGAAAGACCGCCCAACCGCTCTTGGATTTCCAGGATGCCGGCCCAAAGCGCATCTTCGGGTGTGGTGTCCATCCGGTTGTCGATTTCCAATGTGTGAGCTTGCACAACCGCTCCGTCAATGACACGCAAAAAACTGATATAAAAACAGTTGTCGTCTTCTTCCATGCCGAAGACATCCATGTTGGTAAGAGCGGGGTTCACGACCACCGACTTGCCGATGAAGTTCTCCAAAGCCTCGATTTTGCGCTTGACATCGCCTGCCTGCTCAAATTTCCATTCGTTGGCGTACCGCATCATCTCCTCTTTCAGCTGTCGTATCACTTCCTTGCGGTTGCCTTTGATGATTTGCGTTGCTTTTTCGATATTCCTTTGATAATCCTCCTGCGTAATAAGTCCGCAGCATGGTGCGGCGCACTTTTTGATTTGATACTGCATGCAAGGGCGGTCGTTGTTTTTCAGTATTTTGCAGTTGCGTATCGGAAACATCTCGTTGATGAGGTCAAGCAGCACGTTCATCTGTTTCACGGAGGAGTAGGGCCCGAAAAGGTGCATCCTGGCCGGGTCGGGGCGGCGCGTGGGGAACACCCGCGCAAACGGTTCTTTCGTGACTGCAATCCACGGGTAAGTCTTGTCGTCCTTCAGCATGATGTTGTACTTCGGCTTGAACTGCTTGATCATACTGTTTTCCAGCAATAAAGCCTCCCATTCGCTGTCCACCACCACCGTTTGGATGTCGCGGATTTTCGTCACCAACATCCGTACTTTGGCAGAGTCGTGATCCTTGTTGAAGTAGGAGGATACCCGCCGCTTCAGCCGCTTGGCCTTCCCGACATAGATTACCGTGCCCTTTTCGTCGTAGAAGCGGTAAACACCTGGTTTTTCCGGTAAAGTCTTTAAAATCAGATTTATATGTTCGGAAACTTTATTCATCGCTTCATCGCTTCATCGTTTCATCGTCATTTGTCGTGTCATCGGGTTTGCGCGGCACAGGCATCACGTAGAGGTCTTCGGTTTTCCGGGGTCTGAAAGCATCCAACCATCTGAACCCTTGTAGTTTCCGGTCTTTTTCAGTCATTTGTTCGTCAGGATTTATCTGCCCGTTCGGGGCGTCAAAATAACGAATCTGTTGTATTTTGTTGCTGTCCAGGTAAATGCGCATTTCGCTGGTGATGGAAGTGTTGACACCAATGAGAGAGTTATCCTCTTCCTGGATATAATAGATACATTCGGCGTTACCTACAATATCCACGCGATTCAAATTCTGGTCTTCCAAAAAGCCTTTGATATTCAACCCTTTAATCTGATTGAATTCGGTATCTTCAAACAATCCACCCACAATGAATCCGGATTTGCACAGCTGAACAGTGGAGTGTATGGAGTCCAAAATGATGAAGCGTACGGTGTCGCCGGAGAGCTGGTAGTTGTCGGACCAGAACACGGGGTTGTAGTACATCATCAGAATAGAGTCGTTGACGTTATAGCTCATGGAATCGCAAGCTCCCTGAATATCCTTGTGCTGGAATTTGGTGTGGAAGTAAGCGCGCAGAAGGGTGGGGTTGGAGGCGGTGTCGAAATCGACTTTCAGCGTGTCGCAATGCAGGAAGAGCGTGTCTTTGTTGTCGTCAATGTAGATGACCAGATTGCTGTCGGTGGCGATAGAGGTGCCTCCTTTTTCGTAATGTTCGAGGTAGTTGCCTTGCAGGATGAAGTTGTTGGCGGTGTCCACAAACTTGGCGTTGTTCCATGCTTTTCCGAACCGCAGCCCTTTGTCATAGTATAGGCTGTCAGCGGATAAGGTTTGATTTTCCCCTGTTAACAGAACATTTCCGTACAAGACGGAGATGTCGGTGTTGGTGTTGTAGGAGCCGTGTTCGGTGTAAATCGTGTTTTCATCGCTGACAAGATGGGTGGGGGAGATGAAATAGGCGGTTTTGTAAGAAACATTGTAACGGAGCGAGTCGCAATTCATGACGTAACTGCTGCTGTGCAGTTGGACATTTTGGTGGAGGTAGGCATCGTCTGTCGCTGTGTAGTATCTGCCGATAACGCTGGTCAACGTGTCCTCTTCGCTGAAGATGCGGGCACCGGTAGTGTAGGAGCCGCAGTCGGTGTTGAGGTCATAGAACAGGCTGTCAGTCAGCAAATAAGATTTTCCGTTCTCCAGCCGGACATTCTCGGCGATGGCGGCTTGTCGGATGTTGCCATCGTAATAGGCGCGCCGTCCGAACAGGACTACGGAGTCGCTGACGATGATGCGGACGGGGTTTCCGAAGGCGATGATGTAGTTGTCGGCGTCGTACAGATAGGCGCTGTCGCAGTAGCCGACAACGTTGTCTTGGGCGAACTTCACGTTCCCGATAAGCCGGTTCGCGCCATCAAGAACCTCCTCGTCATAGTAGCCCATGTCCGCCCGATAGAGGATCTTGCGGTTTTTCTGGCCGTGCAAGTTACAAACACACAGCGAGAGAATGGCAATTATGACGAGAAATCGCTTCATATTATTTCAGCAAAGTGGAGTCGGTTTTGTCGCTGATGATGCGGTCTTCTTTGAAGATGATTTCGCGGGATATTTCGCCCGTGGGGGTGTAATATATTTCCGGACCGTCCTTTTTGTTGTTTTTGTAGTGGGTGGTCCGTTCTTTGTGGCCGTTTTTGTCGTAGAAAGTCACTTCTCCGTTGCCATTCTTGAACTTGCCTTCGCCCACCAGGACGCCCCGTTCGTCATAATAGTTCCATGGTCCGTCAAACAAATCGTTGTTGAAGCCGCCTTCAATCTTTATGTTGCCGTCGAGGTGATAGGCTTTGTGAGGGCCGGTTTTCTTTCCGTGGACGTAGGTGTATTCCTGGCTTTTGCAGCCATTGGCGGTGTACATCACTTCCAGTCCCTCAATGGAATCGTTCACATAGACACAGTGCGTGTCGAGGTATCCGTTTTTGAAATAGCGGTTGAATTCACCATTGCGTTTGCCGTTTTTCATCTCCACTTCCATTTCCACGGTGTTGGGACGCTGGTAGAAATAGACGGTTTTCCCGTGCTCCTTCTTCCCCCTGTATTGGATAACAGACTGTTTGCTCCCGTCTGGATAGTAGGTGGTTTCCGTGTGAGAGCAGGAGGCGGCAAGCAATGCAACAACCCCGACAACTGCCATGTAAATACGTTTTGTCATATTTTCAAAATTTGGCGGCAAAGATACATAAATTTATACAAAACAGGGCTGCCACATTGTGACAGCCCTACAGAAAAGTCGGGGTGAGAAGACTCGAACTTCCGGCCTCTACGTCCCGAACGTAGCGCGCTACCAACTGCGCCACACCCCGTCCGATTTGCGGCTGCAAAAATACACTTTTTTTGAAATAAAAACACATTCGGGAATTTTTTGTAATTTTGTGTTTTGGTTGGTGGCTCTGCTTGAGGTTGTCGCGTGCCCTTGCGGGTACTGGGTTCCGTTTTGCCGGTCGGCGCATCGCTTTTTTGTCAGGGCAGTGGTTGTCGGTAATGCGTGTTGTTTTCGGCAGAGGAGGGAGGCCAAACGGAATGGTGCGACGTGTTGTGGCACAAATAAATCTCCTTCCTAACTGTAACAATCCCCCGCCTTTTTCGTTATATAAACAAACTTTGCATAAATGAAAAAACTACTTAAAATAAGCATACTGCTGCTGCTGTTTGTCCCTTGGCAAAAGGTTGCGGGACAAGGTGACATTATCATGGGAACTACTTCATTTGTGGGCGACATTGATGACCAGCCGAGGTATTTTTACGATCCCGGTGGCACGGGTTATTTTGCCCAAGGTTTGCGCGATACTATTACGTTGCGTACCAATATGAGTACCACGAAATTGTATGTCTTGTTTGAAGAATTTGCCATGGGTGACGGTGATACGCTGTGGCTCTTTGATGGAGACGCTTCCCAGTGTGATAATAACCATTTAGTTGGGTACTATAATCTTGTGAACTCCCCGAGGGAACATTTGGCATCGGGAAAAACAATGACCTTTGTGTTTCATTCCGATTCGATGAACATTCCCGGTTTGCAGGATGGTTGGAAAGCACAGGTGTATGCCTATGACACCGTTCCTTTGGAAATCAACTATGGGGAATATACTACTGTAGTTACCAGTAATGCCATCTTCTATGATGCTGGTGGCACTGGAAATATTAATGCAAATGGTGCATCGGTTAATAATTTTACTGAATTCACCTCCCCGTTGGGCACGCATATCAAGTGCGAGTTTACTCAGTTTTCGGTGGGCGGGGTGCTGAAGATATATGATGGCCAATACAATGATGTAGCAAACAGACGATTGATTGGACAGTTTTGCACCTCCACGTTGGATGCCACAACCAATAATATGCCCCCAATTTTCTTTTCTTCTACCGGTACGCTTGCGTTTGAGTATGTAAGTGGCGGTAATGCTGATAACAACAAATCAGGATGGAGAGCCATCATTTCCCAACAGGCGGAGCTGTTTGAGAGTGAAGACGGAAATCCTTGCCCTTCGGTGACAAATATCCCAGGGGGTCTCTACGCTGACTCTCCAGATCCGAAAGTGATTGAGTTCGATTGCTCCAAACCGGTGGTCGTGCTTCAAGCTAATGTGATTGCTACTGGACAATACACCAATGACTATACGGTTAAGCAGATACCGTATAATGAGGAAGAAATGCTATTTGGATATGATGCAGGGCCTAATATTGTGGATGCCAATACGGATGATGAGTGGCTGGGAGCGGTAAATTTGCCTTTTTCTTTCAGCTTTTTCGGTAATCGATTTACTACATTATATCCAAGCTCTAACGGAATTATCTCCTTTAATCCTCATTCCGCTGGGAGTTTTTGCGAGTGGGATACATATGTTCCACCTACAACTCCACCATATTCTACCCCACCTTATTTTTATGCTCACTCTGCTTATGAAGTGTATGAAGATATTAATCCTAATAATAATAGCTGTAGTCAGAACGGAACAATTAACTATGGGGTGGTAGGACAATATCCATGTCGAGCTTTTTTGTTCAATTATAATAATATGGGATTGTTCAGTTGCTGTTCCCAAGGCTCCAATATGTATAACACCTATCAGATGGTATTTTATGAGGGAACCTGTATTATTGACGTGTATATTAAACACCGTGCTTGCTGTACTTCTTGGAACGATGGTTTGGGCGTTATCGGATTGCAGAACAAAACATCCTCGCAAATCTTGACTGTGCCTGGGCGTAATTTTAATTCCACATGGACTGTCAACAATGGCGAAGCATGGCGCTTTACACCTATTACCCCATTGGACGAAAATGGTGAATTGACTTGGTATAAGGACACGGTGGATGCAAACCACATTATCAGCTACGATCCGCATGCCAGAACAAATCGCATTATCACAGTAAGTCCAACAGATACCACTATGTATATCTCTGAATATAGGTATATTAATGCAGCTCTTGATGAGATTGTCAAACTTGACACCACTATTATCAACGTGAACATCCCCAAAATCAAGCCGGTAAGCAGTAACGGGAACACGCCTGTTTGTCCCGGCGATTCTGTGTTCCTGACCGTGGAGATAGATCCTTCCCTGAACATTGGTGCGGCCCTTTACGGCGGCTACACGTGGAGCTCAAGCAAGAAGGACACCTTTGCCATTGACACGGTGTGCGCACCTGTCGGCATAGATACCGCCACCTATTACGTGACAGTGAAGTTTGAGAACAGCTGCACGCGGCGCGATTCGGTGAAGGTGGCCATCACTGAGTTGGTGATGCCTACCATCACGGGCAGGAATTCCGTTTCGGATACGGATTCCATCTGTCTCGGAAAGTCCTATACCCTCGAGGCTACGCACCCTGACACCAACAAGTTCAAATGGAGTACCGTTGCGGATAACACAATCTTCAATGATAAAGATACCGTCATTACAGTTTCTCCCCAAATCACCACGGATTATGTGGCAACGGCCACTATGGTTGGCGACTGCGATGTCAGTGACACGTTCACTGTGGTGGTGATGCCCTTGCCCCAGCCCTCATTCACCGCCTATCCTACGGAAATCTTCGTGGAAAACGGAATTGGTTCGGTGCAGTGTACGAACACCTCCGATGACTATCCCCAATTGATATGGAATTTCGGGGATGCCTTCTCCAACGTCAACATTATTCAGGATTTGAACGAACCCACACACGATTACACGCGCTCCGGCTTCTACACCATCACGATGACGGCTATAGATACGTTCGGCTGCGTGGATTCTGTCAAGGCAAGAGTGTCGGTCAAAGTCCCCTACTTCTTCTATATCCCCAATGCTTTCACCCCGGATGGCGATGGATTGAACGAAAGGTTTGCCCCGCAGGGCGAAGGTGTCGATCCCGATAACTATTCCATGCAGATTTTCGACCGCTCAGGCTTGTTGATATTCTCCACGAAAAACCCGTACGATTACTGGGATGGTCGCAACAAACACGGACAGATGTGCCCCGAAGGGGTGTATGTCTATAAAATCAGGTTGGTCAATCTCAACGGTGAGGAGATGGAATATCCGGGCACGGTGACGCTGGTGAGGTAAGTCTGGCTTTTGGCTTTTAGCTCTTAGCTTTTGGCTCTTAGCTTTTGGCATAGAAACAATTTAACAGCCAACAGCTAACAGCCAATAGCCAAAGTTTTATTGTCCCACTTTCTTAAGGTCGCGGACACGCAGGTTCATCCATTGGGGTTCGATGTCTGCGTTGTAATAGGTTTCGTCAATTTGTATGTGAGTGTCAGCGAAGACCTGTTCGGAAATGAATTGGTCGATGAATGCGAATTCGTCGTTGTAAAGGCCGGCCACTTGGTGCCCGAGTCCGGGATAGCGGCGGATGTGATAGCTGTATCCGTTTTTCTTGAACTGTTTGGCGATGGCGTCGGAGCCGAAAAAGCCGATGTTGGCGATCTGCGTTTTCTTGTAATTCACCAAACGGTCTTCCGTGCCGTGGCAGAGCAAAGTGGGGGCGGGAGTGTGGTTCTTGTATTTGGGCTTCCCATGCGTGGAGAAGATTGCCCCGGCGTATGAGATGACCCCGGCCAGACGGAAATCGGCAGGCAGGATGTTGCTGTTCAAGTAGCCGTTGCAAAGTGCATAGTCGGCCTGCAGGGCGGTGATGGCACCCGCGCTGCTGCCCATCACAAGGATGTTCTTCGGGTTGATTTTGTATTCCTTCGTGTCTGTCAGGTTCTTCAGGGTGTAATCCAGTGCGGAGATAAGGTCTTCGGCAGCCATGTAGATGGCCGCCTCGAACTTCTTCAAGGCGATCAGTGCCGAATAGTTCGACTGGCCGCGCATCCCCAGCCGGTAGTCAATGGCAACGACCACATAGCCTTTGTCCGTATAATACTCCTTGATCTTTTGCACTTGGTTGTCGTCGCGTTTCCCGCCCACGAAGCCGCCCCCGAAGACGAAAAACAAGCAAGCTTGCTGCTCATTTTGCACTTTTGGAACGTAAACGTCGAGATATAGTTTCGAGGTGTCCTTCTCAGCGTAAAGATACGTTTCCTTTTCTTGTGCAAAAAGGTTGGTAATACTAAATAACAGCAGAAGAAGGGTAAGGGTCTTTTTTGTCATTGGTGAATTGTGAATAGTGAATAGTGATTAGTGAATTGATAGTTGATAATTGATAATTGATAATTGGGGATTGTACATTATACATTGTACATTGTTCATTGTTCATTGTTCATTGATCGGCTTTGCATCTCAGCACCAGTAGCGGGATCATAACAGCGAAGAAATCAACTCCGGCGCGTCGGTCGAACATGCATTCCACCAAGCAGTTAAGGGTCATCAGCAGGAATATTGAAAGGAGTAGCATATCACGATGTTTGATTGCCAGGCCTAAAGGGGCGTAGAAATAGAGAAGTAAAATAATGAGACCGGGGATGCCGTTGGTAAGAAGGGCGGAGAGGAATTGGTTGTGCGCGTTGTAGGAGTGGTTCGAGTTACCCCAATGGCCATTTTCGTGGTATTTTTCAACAATAATATCGTTTCCATCACCGGTACCCACGCCCCAAGGAAGATTCTCTTCAATTCCTTCCAAAGCCGCTTGCCAAATGATAAGCCTTGGGTCGGTTGTGTCGTCATTTTTTTTCTGTATGTTCATAGTGTATTCTGTAAACCGGTTGATTGGAGAATTGGTAATCATAACGGAAAAAAAAGCAAAAACAACGAAGGAGATTCCAAAGATAGGTTTCCAGCGTGAGGGTTTTCTGTAGATGGCATAAACGCACCATAGCAGATGGATGAGCAAAAAGATAAGAATTCCGGCTCTGGAATATAAGAAGAAAATACCTGTTATTAGGATAAATGAGGTTATATAGAGTAGTATTTTCCTTTTTGCCGGTATGTAGGGGCTGTTATTGATCAAGTAATGGAAGATAAGAATATAAACAAAAGTGACGTGTAAGGCGACGTATGCATGATGCCATTTAGAACAGAATAAGTTATTGAATAGGTATATTATCTCTCCTGTTTCGAAGGTTCTGTGAATTCCCCGAAAAATGAAAAAGAGGATAAGTAAAGTCACGCTTGTCGAGAACAAGATCAAAAGAGTGTCGAAATGTCTCTTGGTCCAAAGTTTAGGGGAGGTGGTGAGGAAAACCAGCGGGGTGATGAAAAACCAGAGGTGACATTCAAAGGTGCGCCATGCAATAGGCATGTTTTCGGAATTGATGAACCCTAACAGCGGTATGAGGCATATACCAAGCAGAAAAAATCCGTAAGGGATGCCGTCGTTTTGCTTGAAGTTCTCCCACTTTTCACGCCAGTTCCATTGGCATATCCAGAAAACCAGCAGGGTCACGCCGATGGGCCACATAAAGTAAACCGTGAAAGGAAGGAGCACCATCATGAGCATCATAACAGCATAGCTGATGTTGAAATAGACATCAGGAGTGCGTAGCGAGGACCAATATGCGGAGAGTTTATTCATGGCTCAAAAGATCCGGTCGTCGTTGTTGGGTTCTTGACAATTGTTGGTTCATGCGCCACTCGTCAATCAGTTTCTGGTTGCCGGAGAGGAGCACATCGGGCACTCGGTGGCCGCGGAAATCGGCAGGGCGTGTATAGACGGGGGCAGAGAGCAGATTGTCCTGGAAGGAGTCGGAGAGGGCGGAGGCGCCGTCGCTGATGACACCGGGGATCACGCGCGCGATGGCATCGGTGATGACCATGGCCGCCAGTTCGCCGCCGGAAAGCACGTAGTCGCCGATGCTGAGGTCTTCGGTGATGTACAGTTCCCGCACCCGCTCGTCAACGCCTTTGTAGTGCCCACACAGCAGGATGATGTTGCGTAACAGCGACATCTCGTTGGCTTTCTGCTGGTTGAAGGTGGTGCCGTCGGGTGCCATCAGGAAAATGCCGTCATACTCCCGTTCGCTCTGCAGTTGTTCAATGCACCGAGCGATGGGCTCGACCATCATCACCATGCCGGCACCACCCCCGAACGGATAGTCGTCGGCGCGGCGGTGTTTGTCGAAAGTATAATCCCGGATGTCATGCGTGTGGAGTTCAATGTATTGGTTCTGAACCGCTCGTTTCAAAATGGAGCTTCCAAAAACACCGGGGAACATTTCGGGGAAAAGGGTCAATATGTCTATTCTCATCATGTCAGTTTCTCTATTATCATGATGCCGTCACGGAAAGGCAGCAGCAGGTTGCGCACGCGCCCGTCTTGCTGAACCTTGTCGTTGAAGGCTAATATGGCTTGGGTGTCTTTGTCGTTGTGTTGTATCTCATGTATCACCTTGCTATTCCATAACGTGTTGTCAATCAACATAAAACCGTTTTTCCTGACTTGCGGGAACACGATTTCGTAGTATTCTTGGTAGTCGGTTTTTTCTGCATCGATGAACACAAGGTCCCATTGTTCGTTCAGCGAGGGGACGATGGTTCTGGCGTCACCGATGTGGAGATGAATAAGCTGGTTATAAGGACTTTCAGTAAAGTAGGAGCGTATGCGGTCTTCGTATTCTTCGTTGATTTCAATGGTGTGCAGGATGCCGTCGGATGCCAGTCCCGTGGCCAGACACAATGCGGAATAGCCGGTGAATGTGCCGATCTCCAAAATTCGTCTTGGTCGTATCATATTGGAGATCAAAGACAAGAACTGTCCTTGTAATTGCCCGGAAGCCATTCTGGGGTTAATGGTTTGCAGATGGGTCTGACGGTTCAGCCGATAGAGCAAATCCGTTTCTTCGGTGGTGTGGGCCTCACAATAAGCCTCTATTTCAGGGGATATGAGTTCGAAAGTGGACATCTATGACAGCTCGGAAATGGTTTTGTTAATTTCCTCTTCCGTTTTGGTCAGTTTGTCCTTGCAGATCTTCATTAGTTCGGTGGCGCGTTTCATCTTTTCAGCCAGCTCATCCACGCTGATGCTGTCATTCTCTAACTGATCTACAATTTCCTTCAGTTCCTCGAAAGCGGCGGTGTATGTTGTTTCTTTCATTTTGGTGAATAGTGATCTGTGAATAGTGATTGGTGAATAGTGATTGGTGAAAATTAGAAGCCAATGGCTAATATTGGATTCCCAGTCTGACACCGGCGAAATGGTAGAGTACTTTTTTTTCACTGTTGGTGAAGTAGGCGGAGAAGTCCTGTTCATCGGGAGGCAGGATGGAGTAGCGGATGTCCGTATATTGGTTTTTATAGCAGGCGGCGATGAGGAGAGAGAGTTTCTCGTTGAGGTTGATGCGCAAACCGATGCCGGCCTCTCCCATCGGTCCCGGTATCGTGCCATGAATCACCCTGTCCATCTTTTCGGGGACGGAAGAGACGTACCATTTGAAACTGTACCCCATATTGGCATAAAACACAGGTACGAATTTGGTTTTCGTGAAATTCACGGTGACGTTCAAGTATATGGGGATGAAGGCGGTGTGCTTCCAAAAGTCAAATCCGGCACCCAAACCCAATTGGAAGTAAGGGTTGAACTGGTATCCTAACAACTGGTTGACGGAAATGTCAAAGTTCCGGTTTTTGACTGTTTGCTGCTCCATAGTGAGTTGCCCGGCTCCGGTTGCATAGCCAATAGAGGTCATATAGATGAATTTCCTGTCGGACGGGGAGGACCGTCTTTGGGCTTGCATAGTAGTGCAAAGGAGTATTGCGGTGAGGATCAGGAGTGTTTTTTTCATGATAAATAGAAAATTTATTGTTTTTGACTTGATTTGAGCAGTTCGCGGGCGGTGGCGACAGCCGTTTCGGTACGGTTCTCGCCGCTCATCATAGTGGCAAGCATCTGTTCGCGTTCCTGCATGTTGAGCGTTTTGATGTTGGTGTAGGTCTGATTGTCCAGCACTTGTTTGTAAACCAGATAGTGTTGACGGCCGCGTGCGGCGATCTGTGGAAGATGGGTGATGGCAATGACTTGGTGTTTTTGTGACAGCTGTTGCATCATCTGTCCTACCTTGGATGCTGTCTCTCCTGAGATACCGGTGTCTATCTCGTCAAAAATTATAGTGGGCAGATACATGGAATCTGTGATGATGGACTTGAGACAGAGCATGATGCGCGACATCTCGCCGCCGGACGCGATTTTGGACATGTCGGCGGGGGCGATGCCGGCGTTGGCCGAGAAAAGGAAAGTGACCAAGTCGGAGCCGGTTTCACGCAGCTCGTCGGTTTCTTGCAGGTCAACGCGAAATTTGCTTTCTGACATGCCGAGTTTCCGCAGTCGCTCTTCCATCGCGTTCACCAAAGCAGGAATAGCCTTTTTGCGGGAAGCAGTCACGTTTTTAGCCAGTTCCCAAACTTTCTTTTCCAACAGGACAGTTTCTTGTTCCATCTCGGAAAGCTGTCCGCGGTCGTCGGAATAGGCATCCACCTCATTACGCAAGGTTTCCAACAACGCCAGGAGTTCTTCGTTGTTTCGTGCGTGATATTTGTTTTGGAGCGAGAAAAGCAGGTCCAGCCGGTTGTTTAGCTGTTCCAGCATTTCAGGGTTGATTTCAATATTGTCGTTTTTTCTGGATATTTCGTATGACAGGTCTTGTGTTTCGGCGAGCAGATTGTCAACCCGTTGCCGGAAAGAATCGTACTCGTCGCCAAGATTTTCCAAGGCATGGCAGTCGTTTTGCACCGACTTCAACATATATAAGATATTGTCTCCTTCCTGCTCGGAGAGCAACATGACGGCATTGTAAAGGTGCGACTTGATACTTTCGGCGTGTGACAATTCTTTAATCCGTTGTTCGATAAGCGACTGCTCGTCGGGTTGGATGGCCGCTTTTTCCAATTCGCCGATGGTGAACGTGTTATAATCGTATTTCAGAGCGGCTTGTTCGCACTTCTGTTTCAGTGTGTCCAGATCATTTTTCTTGGTTCGCCATTGTTGCAGAGCCTGCTTGTAGTCGGACACGAGTTGTTGGTTTTGGGCGAATTGGTCGATCAGTTGCAGTCGGAAGCTGGCGCTTTGCAGCATCAGAGTCTGGTGTTGGGAGTGGATGTCCACCAAAAGGGAGGCAATGGTCTTC
This sequence comes from uncultured Bacteroidales bacterium, assembly GCA_900315245.1. GTDB lineage: Bacteria > Bacteroidota > Bacteroidia > Bacteroidales > WCHB1-69 > F23-D06. Next base: position 246,968 of record OMYJ01000003.1, on the reverse strand, counting down.
ATGGTGGCCAGGTTAACTGGCGTGTCGTTGATGAAGGCGCGGGATTTGCCGTGTTCGTTGATTTCACGGCGGATGAGGGTCTCCTCTTGGTAATCCAGGTCGAAATGGTTGAACCAGGGTTGGAGATTCAAGCCGCGGATGTCAAAGGCGGCTTCCACGATACATTTCCGGGATTTGTCAAACAGCACGTCGGTGTCGGCGCGGTTGCCGAGAATCAGCGAGAGCGCTCCCATAAGAATGGACTTGCCGGCGCCGGTCTCACCAGTAATGGCAGTCAGTCCTTCTTGAAACGGAATTTTCAGGGATCTGATAATCGCATAGTTCTCTATCTGTAAGGAAGTTAGCATCGCTACATTTTGGGTGAAGTGGTGGATGCGGAGTTGATGGCGTCGTATGCGGAGGAGTTGGTGGGGTCAATCTGTTTCATGATATTGATGACCTGTGTCTTCTCCGACGGCATACCTTCCTTGAAGATGTTGATGATTTCTTCTTTCTTGGTGTTCAGGATGATGCGAACAACCGCGAGGTTTGATTTCTGTGCATTGACCTGTTGCAGCAGTTTCAGGCTTTCGAGGACGACTGCGCGTCCCGCATCGGGTGACTCATACATCACGTCCAGCCCCATACGGTGATACTGGTAGAAAAAGTCATGCAGTTTGCTGTATGTGCCGTTGTTGAAGTTTTCGGCAATCCAATAGCGGTTGTTCTGTCCGCTTTCGGCCACGCTCCAGCCCACATCTCTCGCATTCAGGTTGGCCGTGTTTTGGCATTTGGTGAAATATGCGGAGCCACCATTGGGGGAGAAGGAGTCCAGCTCAACGCCGATGAACAAGTTCAGGTAAAAGGCGATGATGGAGGTCAGCTCCGAAAGGGTGGAGTTTTCGTCATACTCCAGGGGGTCTCCGTCCGCGTAACGGAATTTTATCTTTTTGTCCTGAAAGCTCATCAGGGTGGTTTTGTAGCTTGCCTTATAAACGGGACGCTGCAACACCAGGTTCATAGTGCCTTCATATTCGTCACCGGATGCTTTGGTGAGGTTTATGGACATAGAGCACTCTATGCGTTCATTTTGTTTCAGGTTGTATTGGCACCATTTCCGATCATGGACAAAGGTGTACAGCTTTTGGCGCATTTCGTTGAATCGCTGTTGGTTCCCCGAACTTGAAATCTGGGTGGTGTTAAGGGATATCGAGCATTGGAAATCCTGTGCTTTCAATGCGCTTATGGAGATGGCCAAAAGGAGAAATAATCCGAATAAACGTTTCATAGTTGGCGTTATTGGTGAATATACAATTGTGCTGTTTGAAGGATTTCCGTAGCTATTTCCTGTTTGCTTTTCAGTTCGCTGGCGAATTCGCGTCCGTCTTTGCTGAAAATGGTGACTTTGTTGGTGGCGGTGCGGAATCCGGCGCCTTCCGTTCGCAGCGAATTGAGAACGATGAGGTCTGCGTTTTTATTGTGCAGCTTTTTCTTGGCGTTCTCGGTTTCATTTTCCGTTTCCAAAGCGAAGCCGATCAGCAGTTGGTTGTCGCGTTTTATTTTTCCGATGGAAGCCAGAATGTCTTTTGTTTTAACCAGTTCCACAGAGAGTTGTGCGAAATCCTTTTTGATTTTTTCGGGCGCAACATGTGCGGGCGTGTAGTCGGCGACGGCGGCAGACATGATGAAGATGTCTTGACTGTCAACAAGTTTCATGCATTGCTGATACATTTCTTCGGCCGTTTTCACGTCGTAGCGTGTGATATTGCGGTGTCGGGCGATGCAGTTGGAGGGTCCGGTCACAAGGGATACTTCCGCGCCTTTGCGGGCGGCGGCCTCTGCGAGACAGAACCCCATAAGGCCGGAGGAATGGTTCCCGATGAATCGCACGGGGTCGATGGGCTCATAGGTCGGGCCTGCGGTAATCATCACCTTCTTGCCTTGCAGGGTGCGGTCTTCGGAGAGATGCTCGTCCACCGTTTCGAAAATCTCTTCCGGCTCCTGCATGCGTCCGCTTCCGGTGGTGCCGCAGGCGAGAAAGCCTTCGTTCGGGGCGAGGATAATGCAACCGCGTTCCCGCAGGATGTCGATGTTTTGCTGGACAGCCTTGTTCTCGTACATGTTGGTGTTCATGGCAGGGGCGATGAACACGTCTTTTTTGACGGCCAGGAAGAGAGTGGAGAGCGCGTCGTCGGCGATGCCGTGTGCGAATTTGGCGATGATGTTGGCGGTGGCCGGTGCCACTACAAGGGCGTCGGCCCACTCTGCCATGCTGATGTGTTCGACTTCCAGTGTGCGGTTGGTGTCGAACATGTCAGTATATAACCTGTTCTCCGACAGGGTCTCAATGGTCAATGGGGTGACAAATTGCAACGCATTACGAGTGGCGGTGACACGAACGTCATAGCCGCTCTTTTTGAACAGCCGTATCAGCGTCAGGGTCTTGTAGGCCGCTATGCCGCCGGAAATGCCGATGACAATGTGCTTGCCCATGGTCTCTGATTATTGGTCGTTGGAATCTTTGAAATAAATCTGGTCGTTTTCAAATTCGTAAAGAGCCAATTGGGTGGGTTTTGGGAGCTGTTCGTAGAGTTTGGAGAGTTCGATTTGCTCACGGTTCTCATAGATCTCTTCTCCGGAACGGTCTTGCGGTGCGGAGAGATGTGAGTTTTCCTGGAACTCCTGTTTCAGTTCCGCGGCAATCTGGTCGGCGCGTTTCGACATGATCACGATGCTTTTGTAGAAGTTGCCCGTCTGCTTGTCGTATTGGCGAATATCCTTCGTCTTGGCAAAAAGGTCGATTTTTAATTTTTTGTACTCTAAAGCTTTCATTATGATGATTAATTTGTTGATTTTTTTGCGTATTTTTCTAATTGTCTGGTCACGTCCTGAGCAATCTTTTCCGTTTCTTTGATGTATTTTGAATCAGGGAAGTTGATGCTCATTTTCTCGCAAGCTTCCAGACAAGCCTTGAGGCGTTCCTGTTTTTTCCGTTCGGTGCTTCTTTTTGCGTATTCGTAATTGTTCAGGACCAGATAATAGACCGCTTCAGGCATCAGTGGGGAGTAGGAATACTTGTTAAAGAAGTTTTTGGCGGAGATCTGGCAGGCTTCGTAGTGGTCGGTGTTGTAATAGAGTTTCATCACTTCGAGATCCTTCCGGGCAAGTTTCAACCGCAGGTCGTCCAGCATCTCATTACATTCTTCGATGTGTTTGTTGTCGGGATAGGCTTGGAGATAGGCGTTGATTTGCTCGATGGCATAAGTTGTGTTGGACTGGTCCAGATAGTATTCTGGACTGGTTTTGTAAACAGCGGAGATGCAATAGTAGAAGGCGTCCTCGGCGCGGTCGGAGTTCGGGTAGCGGCGCACATAGTCACGGAAATGGAAAGCGGCCATGTTGTAGTCGCCGTTCATGTAATACGAGTGGGCGAAGAGGAAGAGGATGGTGTCGGCGCGGGGTGTGCCTAACGCGAGCGGGTAGAGCTCCTCAAACAATCCTGCGGCAGACAGCCATTGGCGGTTGCTGTAGTATTTCAGGGCGCGGGCGTAATGTTGGTCGAAACTTTCAAAGGTCACCCGTTTGGTCGTGCGGCTGACGTTTTTCTTTTTCTTGCCCGGTTTCTCGGTGCTTTTTTGTGTCTGCGGCTCAGGCTTGACAGTGTCCGTCTTCGCCTGCGTTTCGGGTACAATAGTGTCAACCGCACAGCGGAAGTCTGCCGCGCAAACATCCACCGCGAAGGCTAACAATATGATTAATAATATATTACAAGTCTTCTTCGCCATAGTAAAAAAACCGTGCAAATATAGTATTTTTTTAGAATAGATGTATCATCTGCGGAGACGCAATTTTTGCACCTCTATGGCGGGGCTTGTGAGCCTAATCGAAATCCAGGTGCATGACGGAATCCCTCTTGGTCTCGTTGCAGCCTGACGGGTCGCCGATGTAGGCACTCGGGATGGTGAAGCTGTAGCCCGACTTCGAGCCTCTGTTCTCGCCAGTGACAACCGACAGATAGGGCAGTTTCGGGTCGGCATAGACCTTGCTCATGAAGAGTCCGAACACGGGCATGGCGGTTCGCGCACCTTGTCCAAGCGCGGTGCTGCGGAAGTGCGCCGCACGGTCTTCGCAGCCTACCCACACGCCGCAGGTCAGCAGCGGGGTGTAGCCCACGAACCAGCCGTCGGACTGGTTGTCGGTGGTGCCTGTTTTGCCCGCCAGCGGGAAGGAGATGCCGTATTGGCTGCGCAGGCGGCCGCCGGTACCGTAATCGACCACGCCTTGCATCAGACGCACCGTCTTGAATGCGGTGATCTGGTCCATGGCTTCATTGGTCTTAGGCACTTTTGTGTATATGACGTTGCCCTCTTTGTCGCAGATGTGTGTGATGAAGACCGGCTCCACATAGACGCCCTGGTTGGGGAAACAGTTGATGGCACCGACTTGCTCGTACAGTGTCAACTCGCAGGCTCCCAGGCAGATGGATGGCACGGCGGGAATGTCGGAGGTCATGCCCATGTTGCGCACCAGATCGATGACGGCATTGGGGCCGTAGCGTTTCATGAGGTAAGCCGAAACCTGGTTGAGGGAGTGAGCCAACGCTTCGCGGAGCGGCATCATCTGCCCTTCCTTGTAACCGCCGGAGTTGTGCGGTGTCCAGGAACCGCCTGGCGTTTCAATGGTTACAGGCACGTTGGGCACCATGGTGCACGGGTCGAAGTCGCCGCTTTGCATGGCCACGGTATAGACGTAGGGTTTGAAGGTGGATCCGACCTGCCGTTTGGAGAGTTTCACGTGGTCGAACTGGAAATATTCGTAGTTGGTGCCGCCCACGTATGCCTTTACGTGACCGGAGGCCGCTTCCACACACATCAGGCCGCACTGCAGGAATGACTTGTAGTAACGTATGGAGTCCATCGGAGTCATCACCGTGTCTATCATCCCTTTGTAGTTGTAAACAGTCATTTTGACCTTTTTGTTGAAGGTGGCTTCGATTTCGGCATCGGACTTGCCGGCATCCTTCATCTGCGCATAACGGTCCGACTGTTTCACGGCGCGCCAGAGGATTCTGTGCGTCTGCTCGTCGCTGATATTGACGAACGGAGCGTTTTTGGCTCCTTTGATGTGGTTGAAGAACAAGGGCTGGAGGTAGTCGCAGACGTGCTCTTTCACAGCGGCTTCCGCATGTTGCTGCATACGCGAGTCGATGGTGGTGTAAATCTTGAGGCCGTCACAATAGAGATCGTAGCAGGTGCCGTCGTTTTTTGGGTTTTTGCTGCACCAGTCTTTCAGAACCATGCGCAGGTATTCGCGGAAGTAGGTGGCGATGCCGGCGGTGTGGGCCTGTGACTTGAAGTTGCTCATGTCAATCGGGATCGCCTTGATGGAGTCGAATTGCGCTTCGGTGAGGTAGTTGTATTTTTTCATCTGCCCCAGCACCGTGTTGCGGCGGTCGAGGGATGCCTGCGGGTGTCGGCGCGGACTGTACTTGGAGGGGGCTTTCAGCATTCCCACTAACAGGGCAGCCTCTTCGGTGTTGATTTCCGCGGGTTCCTTGTCGAAGTAGGTGCGTGCGGCGGACTTGATGCCCACGGCGTTGTTGCCGAAATCCACCGTGTTGAAGTACATGGCCAGGATTTCGTCTTTCGAATAGGCGCGTTCCAGTTTAGTGGCGACGACCCACTCTTTGAACTTGGTGAACACGATTTTGATTTTCCCGGCGTTTGGGTCGCGGGGGAAAAGGTTCTTGGCCAACTGTTGCGTGATGGTACTGCCGCCGCCCTTGTGATGGCGGGTTGCCACGCCCAAAGCGACGCGGAACAATGCCTTTACATCGACGCCGGAATGCTTGTAGAATCGGGAGTCTTCGGTGGCTATGAGCGCGTTCTTCAACTCGTCAGAGAGGTCGGCGTATTTGCAGTTGGAACGGTTTTCGCGGTAGTAGGTCCCTAACAGCACGCCGTCAGACGAGATGACTTCGGTGGCAAGGTTTGAATCCGGGTTTTCAAGCTCCGCGAACGAAGGCATGTATCCCATCCATCCTAAAGAGATGAAGAGGAACATCAGACATACCAAACCGAACAGGGTGAAATACACTTTCCAAAAGGTTTTGACCCATTTGGGAAGGCCATTCCCAGACAGTTTCTTTTTCGTGTCTTTCTGCGACAAGTCAGATTTTGCCGTGTACATTTTCACATTATATTTGAGGGCGCAAAGGTACATAAATTTCAAATATGCACAGAAGAATGTTTTTTTCTAATACGGGCGTGTCTTTGTGCTTCTTTACATTTCTGTACTATAGCTTTTCCCGGGCAGAGCGGACAGCACTCCCTTGAGTTCCAACGAAAGGAGAATGCCTGCCAGCTTCGATGGTGAAAATTCTGCGCAGTGTCCGGCAATCTCATCGATGGTCTTTTTCCCTGTTTGAATAAAACGATAGACAAAAGCCTCATCTTCAGATATATCCGGAAAGAGTTGCGTTTGTACGGCTTGCGGTGCGGAGTCCCAATTCATCATTTCCAAGAGGTCTTTTCCGGAAGTCACTATGGCGGCGATGTTTTTCCGGATCAGTTCGTGGCATCCGGCGTGCATGTCGTCAAAAATAGTGCCTGGGATGGCGAAAATATCCCTGTTATAGGAGTTTGCAATGTGCGCGGTGATGATACTCCCGCCTTTGATGCCGCTTTCCGCCACTAACACGGCATCAGCCATGCCGGCGATGATGCGGTTGCGTGCGGGGAAGTTCATCCTGTCAGGCCCGGTGTTGAAGTCGAATTCACTGATAAGCGTGCCTCCGTTTGAGGTGATCTTCTCTGACAAGTTTTTGTTTGTGGAGGGGTAAATGGTCTGCAATCCGTTCCCAAGCACCGCTATCGTGGGAATGCCCATGTTAAGGGACTCCTCGTGCGCCACCGTGTCGATGCCGTAGGCTAACCCGCTGATGGTTGTTATGTCGCTTTCCCTCAACTCGTTAAGGATTTTTGTGAGACTTTTGATGCCGTAGGCGGTGGCGTTGCGCGTGCCTACCACTGCCAGCATTCGCGAACGGTTGAAGTCGCCTTTGCCCCGATAATAGAACGAAACCGGTGCGTCAGGACAACGTTTCAGCCGGCTGGGGTAGGTTGTGTCCAAATAGTGGCACATCCGCGCGTTGTGCTTTTCCATCAGATTCAATTCTTTGTCAACCAAGTCTTTCAATTTGTCATTGAGTGAGATGTTTGTTTGACAGCGTTTGCGGTTCTGTAGCCGTCTCTGCCAGGATTCCGGAAACTCATAAACGTTTTTGGCAGATCCCGCTGCATTCAGGATCTGCTTCAGGGTTGACTTCCCAAGCCCTGCGGTCTTGTTTAACGCAATTCGGTAGAAAATTTCAGTATGCATTTTTTTGTCCTTGGTTAATGATTTTTTTTAGTTTTGCATTTTATTTCCAGACGGCAAAGATAATAATTAATTAATATAAAACAAACAGAAAAAATAATTTTATCAATATGAAGAAAATCAGTTGTTTTGCATTAGTGATAGTGTTGTTGTCCATGACCTCCTGTCATACAAAGTCGGGCGGTTCGGGCATAAAAGTGGAGAATTTTTCCACAGGCAAGGCTGGAGAAATGATTCTGGCCATTGATTCCAACTATTGGTCGAAGTCAGCCATGACGGCCATCTATGATGTGCTGCATCAGCCGCAACCGGCCATCAATCAAATCGAACCGATGTTTGATGTGATTCAGTGTTCCAACGCCGACTACAGAGCGTCGTTCATGCGTCACCGAAATATTGTGCAGTTCGATTTTAACCCGGATTATTCGGTTAATAGTTTTGAAATCGACAAAAATCCGCTTACAAATCCGCAAATTCTGGTGAAAATCAAGGGAAACAGTCAGGATTCTTGCCTGAAACTCTTTCTTGCGCATCAGGACGAGATAGTCAAGGCGATGTATGAAAATGACATCGCCAGACTGCAGAACGCCCATCGTAAATTGAACAATCCTGTGATAGAGAAGAAAATCAAGGAGAAGTTCGGAATTTCGATGACGATTCCGGAGGGCTATTTCGTAGGGCGCGAAGAGGAGGATTTCCTTTGGCTGCTTTTCCGCACCCCGAAAAACGATCGTTTCGTGATGATTTATAAGTCCCCTCGCTATGCTTTGACCACCGAGAATATCGTGGCGGAACGTGACCGCATCACGAAAGCCTACATCCAGGGCGCTGTGGCGGGTGCCTATCCGATTGTTGCGGACATTGAAGGGTATCCTATGGCCAAAGAAAAAAACATCCGCTATCATAACGGTGTGGAGTTGAGAGGCTTATGGGCTTCTGTCCGTGACAAGATGGGCGGACCGTTCTATAGTTTCACCCAAGTCGCCCCTGACAGCACCTCGTGTATCACGATCGACGGTTTTGTGTATGCGCCGCAAGAACATAAAAGGGATTATCTCCGTGAGGTTGAGGCAATTGTGAAATCAATACAATAAATTTTTTTTTGATGTAACAAAATGACCACTTCGTGCGACAGACTTGAACGTGACGGAAATAGATTCAGAACTCCAGGAAATCATCAACGGTTGTTTGAACAATGATCGTTTGAGTCAGCACCGGTTGTACGACAGGTATGCTCCGAGGATGTATGGAGTTTGTCTGCGGTACGCGAACGGCCGTGAAGAAGCGGAGGATATGTTGATGGAGGGCTTCATGCGGGTTTATAAAAGCTTGCCGACCTTTAGATGGGAAAGCTCGTTCAACACCTGGATTTATTCCGTGATGGTGAACACCGCCGTCAGCCACTACCGGTCGGTGAAACGTTTCCGCAAGGAACTGTTTTCCGATGATGTGGTTGAGGGAGAGGAATTTGCAGAAGAGGAGAATATAGTGGCCTCATTGGCGGCAAAACAGTTGTTGGAAATGTTGGAGCAGATGCCCGATGGAATGCGGCTGGTGTTCAACCTCAAAGCGGTGGAAGAGTATTCCTTCCAGGAAATCGCTGAAAAACTGGGGAAGAAAGAGAATGCCATCCGCATCTGTTACATGCGGGCGCGGAAATGGTTGATGGAGAGGATTGGAGAATAAGAAAATGAGAGATTTATAGGGTGAGGGGATACGAAATTAAATGTTTGGACAATAATTAATTGCAATATGAAGAGCGTAAATGATTTGCTGAAAGGATACGAGGAGACTCCTTCTGCGGATGTATGGAAACGGTTGGACTCCCGGCTTGACAAGGAGATGCCGCAGGTGGGAGATGTATATAAACTTCATCGCAAAAAAGCCTGGAAATGGACGGCAGCCATATTGACGACTGTGATTGTAGGAGGTGCGTTGTTGTTGGGCGTTCTTTTGCATAATCGCGGAAATCAGAATGTGATTGCTGAAAATAATGTGGAAGAGCCTGAAACAGAAACGGTTGAAGAAGTGACTGTTGTGGCAGATCCGATGGAAACGGTCGAAACAGATGTGGTTCCGGTGGTGACGGGGACAGAGAGGGCAGAGCAACCTCGTGATGAAGAATACAAAGAGGTGGAGAAACAGAAAGTCCAATCGCCAAAGCATACTGAAGCATCAGTCCCGAACACCAATGTACGTCAGATAGTGCTGCCACCCAACTCAACGCTGGCCAGACAGTTGGCCGCTGATCCGGTTTTGAAGAACCTTTCCGATGACAGTGTGGATTGGTCGTTGCCGGTTCATCTCAGTATCCCTAACTTGTTCACACCGAACAATGACGGGGTCAATGATCTCTTTGTGATTGAGGGCTTGGAGAATTATTCTTCCCCGAAATTAGCGGTACGGGATAAAAACAACAGGGTGGTGTATCAAAGTGATGCATATAAAAACAATTGGGGAGGCGAAAATTGTCCCGAAGGAGTTTATAGCTACGAATTCACCTTTAAGTATAATGGCATAGAAAGCCAAGCGACGGGAAAAGTGAGAATAATTCGATCGTAGTTTTTCCGAATTTGTTGAGCGAATCATTTTTTTTGTATTTTTGTCGCATCAAAATATCAAAATTATGCGACAAAAATCACATTACTTATTCCCTGTTGTGGCTATGCTGATGTTGGCCTCGTTCATCGGCTGTAACAACAATGCATTCGATTTTTCACAACTTGATGAAATAGACAGTAATGGCGACTGGGGATTCCCGTTGCTCAATGCTGAATATACCATTGGTGATATTCTGGACTTGAGCGATGATGTCGGTTTCATTTCACAAGGTAGTGACGGGACCGTCGAGCTTCGTTACGAGTACACCTTTGATTCGATTATCTCCGCGTCAAAATATCTTGATTCGTATTTCCAGAAAGATATTGCCGTGGAGGGATCCAAAACGTTTTCTTCTGTTGAGCTCCCGCCGATTCAAGGGAACGTGCAGCTGTTGTATAGTGACACGCTGCTTGCCCAGTTCCCTGCCGACGAGATTCTTTTGGAAAGCGCCATACTGAATTCGGGTCAGATTGAATTGCAGATCAATTACAATATTATGCAGACGACACGGATAGTTGTCACCTGCCCGCAACTGGTCAGCGCTTCAGGTCAACCGTTTCATGTGGAAGCACAGTCCAACGGCGGAACTTATGTGACCACGATTAATATTGATGGTTATACACTCACTGTTCCCGCCGACAACGAGATAAAAATCTTGATTGAAGTTTCCTGTGACGCAAATACGGCATCGATTCCTAACGAGTTGTCGTTCAGCTATAGAGCGGCTTTCAAGCAGGTCCTTTTCAAGGAGATACGAGGAAGGTTTGTCGCGGTGGATCTCCCAGTGGACAAGGAGTGGGATTTCGACACCCAATTTCTGCGGGATCATATTTCCGGCAACATGACGCTGCTGAATCCGCAGGTGACGTGCGAAATCATGAACAGTTTCCCGGTGCGAGGGACCCTCGTGTTTGAGCAGGCGGATCTTTCAGGTGGCGGCAATATGGCATCGCTGCTCGCGTATTCGCCCGCGACAGTGGAGGTGCCTGCCAATACCAACCAATTCGTCCCTGTCAGCTTGCCGATAGCCAACTCGTTGCTGCTTTCCCCTGACTATAGTCACTTTAAGCTCAGAGGCAACGCGGTGATCAACCCCGATGGCTTCAACACCCCTACGTTGGTGTTTCGCGACAACCAGTATATCAGTCTGCGCATCTCTGTGGTTCTCCCGTTAGAGGTGGATATGGATAATATACACTTTTGTGACACGATTCCGTTTGGCGGCATCAATGTTCCGTCCGAATCGGCATTTACCAATTTGCTGCTTCGCCTCGGAATTGACAACGGCTTGCCCTTGAACTTCCAATTGCAGGCTTATTTCTATGATTCGCAGACAGCCACGGTGAAGGACAGTCTGTTCACGGAGCCGCAGTTGGTTTTGAGCGCTCAGAATGGCATACCCCGCATGAGTGAGCTTTTTGCCGCCAAGAACAACTTTGAAGAAGTTCAGCAAATGTTCAACTGCGACAACATCATTCTCAAAGCCCGCCTCTATACAGATGGCACCCCTATTTCCATCAATGTGGCACATGCTGTTCGCTTCAGATTGTCCGCCAGAATGAATGTGGATGTAAACGGTTTGGTGAGTTTAGGGAATTAAATCTGGACTGTTATGAAGAAGATTGTCTTAACATTGTTCGTGGGTTTGTGTCTGGTTCTGTCCGTGAAAGGACAGGGTCTGGATGTGACCCATTTTATGCGTATCTCGCCGTTCTTGCACAACGATCTCCCCTCCAGCTCCACCATTTACAATGGTTATTTCAGTCTTCCCACCGGGAAAATACAGGCTGGTGTGAACTTGGGGGCCATTCGTTACAAGAACCTTTTCGAAACCAATGAGGAAGGTTATCCGACGGTGTTGACTGCCACGAAGTTCGTGAACAGTCTTGCCAACAAAAACTACGTGGGCGTATATGATGACATAGAGTTGCTCGGTGTAGGATTCCGGATCAAAGATCGTTTCTTCATGTCGGTGGATTATCGGCAGCGCGCCAACTTGGACTTCATATATTCCCGGGATGTCCTCGGTCTGCCTATTTATGGTAACATGGCGTACGTTGACAGCCCTGCCGACTTGAACTTGTCTATCAACATGAACGCTTACCAGGAACTGGGTATCAGCTTCAGACACAAGGTCAATGACAAGATTTCGTGGGGAGTGCGTCCGAAAGTGCTTTTCGGCATAGCCAATTTGAACACCCAGAATCTTTCCGCCCAGGTGAGCACAGCCCCGGATGACTATACGATCAGCATGACGTATGCTGCCGCCATGCGTGCCGCCGCTATTGTGCCGTTTAATCTGGCTTTTAACAGACAAGACGGTTTCCTGTTTGAAATGGATGACAATGTTGGGAGAATCTTGAAGAATGCTTTTAAAAATCCGGGATTCGGAATAGACTTGGGCTTTTCCTACAACTTTATGGAGTCGCTTGGATTGTCTGTTGGAGTTCTGGATCTTGGCTTTATCAACTGGACGACCTCCACGGTGGGTTTGAGCAGCAGTTTGGACAATGCTGGTGGCTTGTACGACAATGGTTCATTGACGTTCAGCGGATTGTCCCAATCTGAAATCCAATCGCTGATGAATGGGGAGAATGTTTCAGATATATTGGATACTTTGGCACAATATTTCCCGTTGGATGTCAACCCGACGGGGCGTTATATGACGGCGATTACTCCGAGGGCTGTTTTGCAACTGGATTATGAATTTGCCAAGCATCATCGTGTGAGTGCCGCCACGCAGTTCGTATTCACAAAAAACTATTTTCAGCCCTCCCTCACGTTGGCTTATGATGGATGTTTCTTTAATTCCATAGACGTTTGTGTGGCTTATACCATACAGCGCAATTCTTACGATAATCTTGGTGTGGGATTGGGGTTCAACCTCGGCTATCTGAACATCTATGCCGGCACGCAGAATATCATTGCTGCATTTTCGGTCAAGAATGTTTCCCAGCTGACTGCCACCGCAGGAGTTGTTTTCAACTGGGGACATTACAAGAATTGGTGGGCAAAATACCCGAAAAAGGAAAAAAAGCCGAAAGAAGGGAAGAAAAGAGGATAAGAAAAAGCCCCGACCATGGTCGGGGCTTTTTTTATAAGGGAATTTGTTGTTTACCAAGCGAAGAGCGGGCGGTCGTGCATCATGTCGTTGACCGTTTTGCGGGTCTTGGCGATGAGTTCCTCGTTCTCGACGTCGCAGAGCACCTTGTCGATCATCTCCACGATGACGGGCATGTCGTTCTCTTTCAGGCCGCGGGTGGTGATGGCGGGAGTACCCACGCGGATGCCGGAGGTCTGGAAAGCGGAACGGGTGTCGAACGGCACCATGTTCTTGTTGATGGTGATGTCGGCCTTGACGAGGGTGTTTTCGGCCACTTTACCGGTCATTTCGGGGAATTTCTTTCTCAAGTCGATGAGCATGAGGTGGTTGTCGGTGCCGTTGGAGATCACCTTGTAACCTCTTTCCACGAAAGCGTTGGCCATGGCGTTGGCGTTGATCTTCACCTGTTTCACATAGTTGGCGTAGTCTTCGGTCAAGGCTTCGCCGAATGCGACGGCCTTGGCGGCGATGACGTGCTCCAGAGGACCGCCCTGGCAGCCCGGGAACACGGAAGAGTCGAGGATTTGGGACATCATCTTCACGACGCCCTTCGGGGTGGTTTTGCCCCACGGATTCTCGAAATCCTTGCCCAGCATGATGAGACCGCCGCGAGGTCCGCGGAGGGTCTTGTGGGTGGTGGTGGTCACGATGTGGCAGTGAGCCACGGCGTTGTTGAGGAGGCCCTTGGCGATGAGGCCGGCGGGGTGGGAGATGTCAGCCATCAGGATGGCACCGATCTTGTCGGCAATCTGACGCATACGTGCCCAATCCCAGTCGCGGCTGTAAGCGGAGGCACCGCCGATGATCAACTTCGGTTTCTCGCGGAGGGCAACTTCCTCCATCGTGTCGTAGTTGATGCAACCGGTCTCTTCGTCAACCTGGTAAGCCACAGGACGATAGAGAATACCGGAGGAGTTCACGGGGGAGCCGTGTGAGAGGTGACCGCCGTGGTTGAGGTCGAGGCCCATGAAGGTGTCGCCCGGTTGCAGGCAAGCCATCAGGACGGCCATATTGGCCTGGGCGCCGGAGTGCGGTTGCACGTTGGCCCATTCGCAGCCGAAAAGTTGTTTCACGCGGTCGATGGCCAATTGTTCGGATTGGTCAACGATTTGGCAGCCGCCGTAGTAGCGTTTGCCTGGAAGACCTTCAGCGTACTTGTTGGTCATAACGGAACCCATGGCTTCCATCACCTGGTCGCTCACAAAGTTCTCAGAAGCAATCAGTTCGATGCCGTTGGTCTGGCGCTCGCGCTCCTGTTGGATGAGGTTGAAAATTTGTTCGTCTCTTTTCATATTTTTAATATAACTGTTTGATAATGATGTTTTTAACAGATTATGATTGAAAATGCAAAGATACAATTTTTCTATTACAAAAAATCTTATTTTTGCAGCATGAACAATAAAAGGATATTTGAAATGAGGCGTTTAATAAAAAGATTGATGTTTGCCCTGGTTTTGTTATGCGGCAACCAGTATGTTTTTTCGCAAGTCGATACGGCTTTCTGGTTCGCGGTGCCGAAACTGGCGCATACCCACGTTCATTGGCCTATTGTCTTGGTGGTTTCCAATACTGAATCGCAGCAGGCCACTGTGACGGTTACCAAGGCCGCTTCAGGACAGCAGGTCGGCACTCCTCTCACCGTTCCCGCAAACGGGTCAGCAACGATGACGTTGGTTTCCAATGAAGCTGGCCTCAATGGGTACGAATGCGAGTATAATACGATATCTCCACATGGGTTGTACATACAATCCAACAGAAAAATCAATGCGTATGTTGCATTGCAAAACAATAATAGTGAAATCTATGCATTAAAAGGGGAAAACGCACTGGGAACACAATTCTTTGTGCCCATGCAGTTCCAATATACTACAGGTAATGGCAATCAAAGTGACAGTTATTACGGTACTTGTCGCAATGCAGTGGAGATCATTGCCACGGAGGACAACACCACGGTTACCATTACCCCGTCGCAGACTTGTGGCACCGGTAGTAATCAGCATCAAGCTGGTAGCACCTTTTCGATTACTTTGCAGCGAGGTCAGGTTTATTGTCTTGCTTCAAACTCACAGGCAGCCACAGGCCACTTGGATGGGACTATTATCACGTCTAATAAACCTATTGTAGTAGATGTTTCTGACGATTCTGTCAATCCAGGAAACGGTTCTGGTAATTATGATTTGGTTGCCGACCAAATCGTTCCCGAAGATTTAGCGGGAAGTGAATATGTTGTTTTTCCATCGCCTAGTGCTGCCGGCAATTCCACGACGGGTGGAGGTATGAGCGACTACGCTTTCATCTTCGTGCTGGACGACAATACAGATGTTACTATTTACTATGAGACAAATTCTGGGAATCAGGAAAGCACACAGTATCAGAATTTAATGCGTGGTGATAAACGTAAATTCCATTTCACGAATTACAAGCCTGCCTATATTCGCGCTTATCATGAAAATCCAGATGGAACGCGCAGTCCGAGGAAGCTTTTCGTGTTTCAACTGACTGGCGCTGGCAACGAGTTGGGCGGTACCCAGTTGCCACAAATTAATTGCACCGGGTCACAAACAGTTACATATCGACCGTTACCTCATCCCAATAATGACCAGAAATATATATTCCTCAATCTAGTGTGCACTCAACTTTCAGTATATGGATCGAACCAAATCACAGAAGGATTTCAAATTCAAACAAATTCAGGCAATATCCAAATAGCGGCATCGGATTGGCATACAGTTTCGGGTAGCCCGTCTATGTATTATTGCCAGAAAGACATTAGCAATTACGCCACCAGACAATATATTAAGGTCTCCAATTCTGTCGGTAAGTTTCACATGGGTGTAATTGATTATCATCAGCCTGGTGGTTACGATGACTGTTCCATCAGCTATTTCAGCAGCTATGTGTCGGGGAGTGAGATCCACTGGTCATCTCCTCCGGATTATTGTCAGGGGGATACGATGTTTTTCGATTTTGATTCGATTAATGCGTCCATTCTACGTATCCTTGGACCCAATAATTTTGAAATTAATTCACCCCCATTTCAACTAGACAATGCCATGCCATCAGACAGTGGATGGTACACAGTTATTGCCAACGACTCAAGAGGATGTCCATTAGATCCTCTAATGACCGATTCCATTAAAATCATGGTTCATCCCATTGTTGACACGGTGTTGTACGACACTATCTGCCCTGGTGTCGCTTACACCCAAAACGGTTTCGATATTCCAATTGACAGTACTGTGGTTCCCCATACCATTGTAGATACAGTTGTCACGCAAACTGTCGAGTTCGGTTGCGACAGTCTGCTGATTTTGCACTTGAAAGTTCGGGACAGCGTTTTCGGGGAATTTTCCAAAAAAGCTTGCAACCAATATACGTGGAACGGCCAAACCTATAGGACCAGCGGTGACTATGATCAGACCTTGACGGATGTGAATGGCTGCGACAGCCTCGTGACCCTGCATCTTGAAATCGAGGAACCTTCGGTGGAGATTGTCCCCTCTGGCGACGATTTCTGCGAGTTCGGTGAGCTGGTGCTGACTGCGGTGTCTGACTATGATGATTACCTTTGGAGCACGGGCGACACCACCCAGTTTATTTCTGTCACCACGCCACAAACCCTCTACACGGTAACGGTGACCCAGGGTGACTGCATGGCAACCAGCCATTATGAAACCCCTGACTGTCCGTTGAACATCTTCCTTCCGAGCGGTATTTCTCCATCCAGAACGGATGGTCTGAATGACTATTTTTACCTTCCCGAATATGTGCATCGTTTCATCAGTTATTTTGACATGGAAATTTATAACCGATGGGGAGAGTTGGTTTTCAAGACCAACGACATGAATTTCCGATGGTACGGCAACATTGACGACAAAGGAAGCGGGATGAGAGTGCATGTATCAGATGTGTATGTCTATATCATACACTATGAGCGCCTTGGAGAAAAAAAGAGGTATGTCAAGAAGGGAACGGTGACGGTGCTTTAATCAATGTAGAATGAAGAATGTAGAATTAAGAATATGAGAAAAATTACAATGATTTTATGTGCGGCAATGATGATGTGTATGTCATGTCAGCAGAAGGCTGCGGAGTCAACGGAAGCCGTTGACCAGGAAAATGTTAAAAACACAACTATGGAAGATTTATTGACGCGCCGCAGTGTGCGCAGCTACACTGACGAAATTCCCCCGATGGAGGTGATTGAAGAGATTTGCAAAGCCGGCACGTACGCGCCTACGGGCATGAACCGCCAAAGCCCGATCATCATCGCGGTGACGAACAAGGAGATGCGCGACCGTCTCAGCAAGATGAACGCTGCTGTGATGGGTGCCGACAACGACCCGTTCTACGGTGCGCCCGTGGTGTTGGTGGTGCTCGCCGACAAGAACGTGCATACCTGTGTCGAGGACGGCAGCCTCGTGATGGGCAATCTGATGAACGCCGCCCACGCCAAGGGCCTCGGCTCTTGCTGGATCCATCGTGCCAAAGAGATGTTTGAGACCGAAGAGGGCAAACAGATTCTCAAGGACCTTGGCATTGAGGGCGACTACGTAGGTGTCGGCAACTGCATCCTCGGCTACACTGCCGGCGATTATCCCGAAGCCAAACCCCGCAAAGAGAATTGGGTGTATTGGGTGAAGTAGCTATTAGCTGTTGGCTATTGGCTGTTGGCTATTAGCTTTTAGCCAACAGCCAATAGCTAACAGCCAACATCCAGATTAATCACTGTCTTTTGTCTCACGCCTGTGCGTTACCTCCTACATCCTTTTCTATATCGCGGGTTGTTGCCGGAAACGTTCAACAACCCGTTTGATTATGTGCCGCATCCCGTGTGCGAGGCGGCGGTGGGGGATTTGCTGCCGCGTGTCGAGGAGCTGATGCGCGGGAATCCCAAAGGCAAGATGTTCGGGGTGCTGGTGGTGATGAAAGAGGAGAAACTGTATTATTTGGCTGCCTTTTCGGGACAGCTGTGCGACCAGTCCGTGCTGCCCGGCTTTGTCCCGCCTGTGTTCGATTTCCTTGACCCCGACGGCTATTTTAAACAGCATGAAGCGAAAATTTCCGCTATTAATCAAGAAATCGACAACTTGAAGTCCGATGGCCAGTATATCGAATCTCGAAAAATTTATCTGCAGTTACAAAATGATGCTGAGGTTGCCATCACCGCTGCCAAGCAAAAGATGTTGGATGCCAAAACTAGACGCGATGCCGAACGTTCTAAAAGGGTGCTTTCGGCAGAGGAGGAATCCGCTTTCGTGAAAGAGAGCCAGTTCCTGAAGGCGGAACTGCGGCGGGAGAAAAAGCGATGGACAGAAAAGATAGCCGAGGCGAAAGCAGCGGTGGATATTTACGAAAAACGTATTGAAGAGCTTGCAAACCAACGGAAAACAAAATCGGAAGCATTGCAGAACTGGCTGTTCGAGCATTTCGTGATGGTGAATTATGCGGGCGAGCGGTGCAATCTGCTGGAGATTTTCCGCGACACCGTGCAGCAATTACCTCCTGCGGGCACGGGCGAATGCTGCGAGCCGAAGCTGCTGCAATACGCTTACACACACGGACTTAAACCCATCCAAATGGCGATGTTTTGGTGGGGAAAATCGCCCGAAGGGGAAATCCGTCACCATCTGCACTATTATCCCGCCTGCTCGGGTAAATGCAAGCCCGTGCTGACCTACATGCTGCCACCGGAGGTGTTGGCCGCAAATTCGCATCGAGACCTCTCTGAGCAACTGGAAATTGTTTATGAGGATGCCGATTTGTGGGTCGTGAACAAGCCTTCGGGGATGCTGAGCGTGCCGGGGAAGTCGCACCGCGAATCCGTAATTTCCTTGTTGCAGGAACGTTGTCAAGAAGGCGAAACACCGTTAGTCGTTCACCGGTTGGACATGGACACCAGCGGGCTGCTGGTTGTGGCGAAGCACAAAACCACGCATTACCGTCTGCAGAAACAGTTCAGGGACAGGGAGATACACAAAACCTACGTGGCGGTGTTGGACGGCGAACCGTTGCCGATAGGGGAGGAAGGTCGCATTGAATTGCCGCTCTCCCCCGACCTTATGCACCGTCCGTTCCAGAAGGTCGATAAAGCGCACGGAAAACCCGCTGTGACGTTGTATCGCGTGGTGGGAGAACATGTTGTGGAGCTCCATCCGCTCACGGGTCGCACGCACCAGCTGCGCGTACACTGCGCCCACGCGGAAGGGTTAGGTCGTCCCATCCAGGGCGACAACCTCTACGGTCGCCGCGCTGATCGGCTCTATCTGCACGCCGCGCGGATTGCGTTCGCGCACCCGATGAGTGGAGAGGAAATGGTGTTTGAGAGGAAGTCGGCGTGGTGAGAAAAAACGATTTCCCCTCTTGACAAGCGGTCTTTTTTGTTGTATCTTTGCGGCAGATAATTAAATACATAATGGCAAAAGAATATACTTCAAAAGATATTGAAAATCATGAGGTTAACGATCCTCAAGTTCAGTATGTCGCTTCCGCCCAAAGGACTTTACGCACCATCACCGAAGAAGAGATGGAGCGAAGTATGACTTTGGAGGAACTTGACAACCATTTGACAGAGTTTATTCATCAACATTACCATGCAAAATAATGAAAGTAATTGTTGATGATGTTGTTGTGAAAGAGATTGACAGTTTCTACTCTGCCGCCATGAGGAGGCATATCACGTTGTCAGAGGAAACTGTTATGGCCAAGAAGAAAAGGTTAATAGAAGCCCTTGCGTCTTTAAGCGATTATTATTTCATATACCCAAAAGCGAGGTTAAAACGAAAGTGGATTGAAAACAATTGGCAGGAATACACTTGTGAGGATTTCCATTTTGCATACGAGATAGTTCGTGATAAGAATGGTCAAGAAATCATTTTTGTTCGTGATGCGGTGCATAGTTTGTTATACTATTAATCATGATTAATATATGGAACTCGATACAAAAAAATGGGCAATTCTGGATAAATTGGACAGCAATCCCTTGTCAATTGAACAAGTTGAAGAAGTAAAAGAGTTGGCGAAGGAAGCCCATAGTTATTTGTTGTCCTTCCCATGGTGTCTGTCTATCAATAAGGGTTGGTTGGTCTATTCTTGTGGATATGTTATAGGCCTTTTCTGTTTTGAAATCGTGCCTGATGTTGCGAAAGGGGCAGACAATCATGTTTGGGTAATCGTAGGTGATCTTCCTCCGGCCTATATTGACATATTAAGTGCTCCATCCGCACATAGTGCATTGGATTTATATATTAAACTGATGGAAGAATGGGCTTCGAAAGTGAACAACGGCGAAGACATTTCTGATTGTTATCCTGTTAATGTGCCCGCAACCAAAGAGTATGCCGATATGCTCACAACAAGAATGAATCTTTTGAAGGAGGATCACTTGCCGTTGTTAGAGGAAAGATGATTTGGCTGTTTACATGATTTTTTCATGCGTCGAAACATGTCCGCACAAATTAAATGCGTACGGAAACAGCCATGTGATTGAAAATAATGTATCTTTGCCGATTGAAAAATGTGAGTATGGATATTGTTGACACAAAAAATGTTATTGATCTTATCCGAAAGACGGTTCTTTCGGCAGATCCAACCGCGCGGATATTATTATACGGATCTCGTGCAAAGGGAACTGCTCGTCAGGATTCGGACTGGGATGTCATTGTGTTGGTCAACGATCCAGACATGAATTTTGATGCCCGAAGCGATATTTCATACGACTTATGGTGGAAAGGACTCCAAATCGGGGAGGAAATCAACGCTTTTACCTATAACACGAAACAATGGGAAACGGCACCGCCGTCCTTATTTAAATTTAATGTCTTAAAAGAGCATATCGAATTATGAGCTTGTCTGAAGAAGAAAGAGTTGCGGTAGTGAGTTACCGTATTGAAAAAGCACAAAATGCCATTGATGAAGCGGAAAAGGTGTCGGCAATTGGTTTATGGAACATTGCGGCCAATCGTTTGTATTATGCTTTGTTTTATGCTTCAACAGCAATATTAATCAAGAAGGAATTGGCCGCTCACACCCATGCGGGTGTTATTGCGATGATAAGTCTCCATCTTGTACAACAAGGGTTATTGTCAACAGAAGACATCCGACTGATCCGGAAATTATTCTCATTACGACAAGAGGGTGATTATGAAGACTTTGTGGAAGTTACTGAAGAAGAAATTCAACGCTATTTGCCGATGGTTAAAATATTGTTGGATAAGATGATAGGGATTTGTAATACGTTGTAATAATTGAGGCCGCCCCTCCGGACGGCCCCAATCTTTGTGAATAGTGAATAGTGAATGGTGAATTGAACTATTCCAGTTCCATTACGGTTCTGTTCGATGGCCGGTACCCCAACTTCTTCATCAGATTCCGCTCGAAATCAACCTTGGCGGCGAATTTCTTCGGGTCTTTCTTCTCTTTCGGGCTCCAGACGCACTCTGAGAGGGCGAACAGTCGCGGCATGATCATGTATTCGGCCGTTTCGGGGTCGTTCACGAACTCGGTCCAGAGGTTGCACTGTCCGCCGAGGATGTGCTTCTGTTGCGCTTCGCTCAGGCCCTCCGGCATCGGGTCGAAGGAGTAGGCTTTGCCTAAGGAGACGTAACCCTCCATGCAGAGCCGCTCGTCCTTGTCCTTGCTTTGGTAGTAGTTGAAGTAGCAGTGGGTGGTCGGGCACATGATGACGTCGTTGCCGTGCTTGGCGGCGGTCTTCGCCACGTCGAGGCCCTGCCAGCACATGATGGTGGAGGTGTTCACCATGTCGTCCGACACGATGTCGTCCCAGATGATGGCCTTCTTGCCGAGCGAATCCAGATGATGCTCGATTTGGTTCATCAGCCACTGCTGGAGCTCAAACTCGTTTCTAAGTCCCTTGTCTTGAATACGTTGCTGGCATTTCGGACAGACTTGCCAGTTGTCGTTGAAGGCTTCGTCGCCGCCGATGTGGATGAGCGGGTAGGGGAAGAGTTCGGCCACTTCGGTGAGCACGTTCTTGTAGAAGGTGAGCACGCCGTCGTTGCCAGCGCACATGATGGCTTTGGGCGGCCAGTAGGGACCTACGGCCACGGTGTAGGGATAGTTGTCGCAGGCGTACTGCGGGTAGGCGGCGAGGATGGCGCTGCAGTGGCCGGGAATCTCGATTTCAGGGATGATGTCGATGTGGCGGGCGGCGGCGTAGCGCACGATGTCGCGGATCTGCTCTTTGGTGTAGAAGCCGCCGTAGGTCATGGGCTCTTCGGGCATTACGGGGTGCAGCGTGTCCCAGGATGTACGCTCAGGACGCCACGCACCTACGCGGGTGAGCTCAGGGTAACGGTCGATCTGGATGCGCCAGCCGTGGTCGTCGGTGAGGTGCCAGTGGAACTTGTTGATCTTGAAGAACGCCAGCATGTCGATGTACTTCTTTACGAAGGCGGTGTCGAAGAAATGGCGCGACACGTCGAGGTGGGCGCCGCGGTAGGCGAAGCGTGGGTAGTCGGTGATGACGGCGCACGGCACTGCGAAAGTTTTGTTGTCGGCTAACTTGTCGGTGCCAGCCATCTGCATCAGCGTCTGCATGGCGTAGAAGAGTCCGGAGGTGGTGTTGGCCTCCGCCACGATGCGGTTGGGTTTCACCGTGAGCACGTACCCCTCATCGCCGATGTTCTTGATCTCTTTTTTGCTGATACTGAATAGGATGGAGTGCTTTTTCGCGCTCTCTGCATCGCCGAGGTTAGGACGCAGCTTGAAGTAGCTCTCGTAGAGGTCGCGGATCATTTTCGAGGTTTCGGAAGCTTCGGCCCCGAGGTTGTCGAAGCAGAGCATCGTCTGGTTGTCAATGGTGAATTGTCCGCCTTTCGGGGTGATTTCCACGGGTTCGGGAACCACCACGATGGCTTTGGGTTTCTGGCAGCCGAATAGCACGACGGCCGCGAGGATGATGGTCAGGAGGGTGATCTTTTTCATATTTGGGATTTTTATTTTCTGAGAAAAAACTTGTGCGGCAAAAATACATAATTTTCTCCTCTGATACTATTTTCTGTTTCAAAACGGAGGAGCATGTATATTTTTGTATCTTTGCCGTCTAATTCGCTTGAAATGAACGACAAAAAACACTGCCGCATCTGGATTGAGCCGATGTCGCGGGAGGAATTCTTGGGCAAAGAGAAGCCCCTCGTCATCAGTTACAGTATCCAGTCCGCTCCCATCGGGCGCGTGTTGATTGCTTCGACACCCAAGGGAATCTGTTTCATCATGCCCGCCGCCATGAAGTGGGAACCCGAAGCAACGCTGAAGCGGCATTTCCCTAAGGCGCGATTCCGCAACCGCATCGTGTCTTTGCACAAGAAAGCCCTTTTGCTGCTCCGTCGTCACGACGATAAGGTGCCGAGTCTTTGCCTGCACCTGTATGGCACACTGTTCCAACTTGAGGTGTGGCGGGATCTGCTCACGATCCCCAACGGCATGGTGACCACCTACCGCCACATCGCGGAACGGATTCACCGGCCCAAGGCGGCCCGGCCGGTGGGACAGGCTGTGGGTGCCAATCCGGTGATGTGCATCGTGCCCTGCCACCGTGTGGTCTGCACCAATGGCACTCTCGGCGGCTACCGGTGGGATGTCTCTCGCAAAATCAAACTGCTGAATATGGAGGCAAAGTCCAATGCCAGGGCGGAAGGTCTCCAAAGTTGGGACCCGACGTTGTTTTGACTTGAGACTTAAGACTTGAGACTTAGACCATGACTTAGACTTAAACTTAGACTTAGACTTAGACTTAGGCTGTTGGAAGTGTCTAAATCATTAAACGTCAACACTGTTGGTGAGGAATGCGCCGCTGGTGATGCCGTCAGCATGCCAAAGCCCTTGAGGAGTGAGTCGAAGACGATTGTCTTTCAATTGATAGAGGTTATTTTCCACCTCCGATTCGAAATATTTCAGGAGTGCATCGGTTCGTTCGTGACCGAAAAGTTTTTCCATCTCGCGCAGGTTTATGCCGTTTCGCGTACGTAAGCCCAAGAGTACGAACTCGTTGTGTTGGTCGATATCGGTGAGTGTTTCGCGCTCGTAGTAGGTTTTTCCCTCCTCGATTTGGGTGAAATAACCGCTGAGGTTCGGGGCGTTCCACTGCCGGTGCTGTCCATCGTAGGAGTGTGCCGAAGCCCCCAGCCCGATGTAGGGCACGCGGTGCCAATAGGCGGAGTTGTGCTTGGACTCCCAGCCCTTCATCGCGAAGTTAGAGACCTCGTACTGCGCGAATGAAGAGTTTCCCACAGATTCCGACAATATATTATATTGTATGGATGCCAAATCCTCATCGGGTTCCACGGTTTTGTGCTGATGGATGCGGCGATAGAGTAGTGAATTCTCTTCAACCGTCAAGGCGTAAGCGGAGAAATGCTTTATCGGTAAATGGAATGTTGTATCCAATTCCTTCTTCCACAACGCATTGTTACGCTCATTCACACCGTAGATTAAGTCAATGGAAATGTTCTCGAAACCGGTATTGTGCGCATTCTCCACTGCTTGCAAGGCTTCCTTCGCAGAATGTTTTCTTCCCAAAAACTGTAGTATTTCATCGTGAAAAGACTGAATACCGATGCTTATTCTGTTGAACCCCAATGCTTTAAGGTTACGGCAGTAATCGGCTGTCAGCTGTTCGGGGTTGGCTTCGATAGTCGTCTCCGTATTCTCTTCAAAAGAAAAATACTTCTTTGTGAAATCTATAATTTGCTGTAATTGAGAAATTTGCAAGACAGAAGGGGTGCCGCCGCCGAAATATACGGTTTTAATCGGTTCACCATTGGCCTCGCGGCAACGCAGTGCCATCTCTTTTATCAAAAAGCTTACATATTTGTCCACATCCTTCTGGTTCACAGTGGAATAGAATCCGCAATAGACGCATTTGGACTTGCAGAACGGGATATGGATGTAGAGACCGTTTTTTTCTTTCATGCGGCAAAAGTACAAAAAATATGTACCTTTGCCGCCTAAACCAAATCACAATGAGATCCTTCGGAAGCGACAACCATTCGGGAGTGCATCCCGCTATAATAGAGGCTATTGCGGCCTGTAACGCCGACCATGAGATTGCCTACGGCGACGACACCTACACCGCCCGTGTTCGGGAGATTTTCAAGGAGCAGTTCGGTCCGCAGGCGGAGGTTTTCCCTGTCTTTAACGGTACCGGTGCCAACGTGGTGGCTCAGCGCGCATGTGTGCGGTCGTTCAACAGCATCCTCTGCGCCGAAACCGCCCACATCGCCGTCGATGAGTGCGGTGCGCCCGCCTTCATGACCGGTGCCTCATTGGTGACTATCCCCACGCCCGACGGCAAGCTGACGCCGGAGCTCATTCGCCCGCACCTCACCAATTGGGGCTTTGAACACCATTCGCAACCTAAGTCCGTCTATATCTCGCAGTGCTCGGAACTCGGCACCGTCTATACCTGCGAGGAGATCCGCGCCATCGCTGACCTCATCCACCCGCACGGCATGTACCTGCATGTGGATGGCGCGCGTATTGCCAATGCAGCGGTGAAGCTCGGCAAGACGTTCAAGGAGATGACCACCGACTGCGGCGTTGACATCGTCAGCTTCGGAGGTACTAAGAACGGGATGCTGATGGGCGAGTCGGTGGTTGTGCTGAACCCCGAACTGGTGCCCGAACTCAAGTACCACCGCAAACAATGCGCCCAGCTCAGCTCCAAGATGCGCTACCTCAGCGCCCAGTTCATCGCCTACTTCGAAAATGATTTGTGGAAGAAGAACGCCACGCACGCCAACGCGCAGGCGCAAAAGCTCCGTCAGCGCATCACCGCTGTCCTCGGCGACGTCTTCACCCAGCGCACCGACTGCAACATCCTGCTGCTCAAGCTCCCGCGTCCCGTCGCCGACCGCCTTGCGAAGACCACCTTCTTCTACTACTGGAACGAGGCCGAGGATGAAATCAGGCTCGTGACATCGTGGGATACGACGGATGAGGACATTGAAAGCGTGATGGCGGCGCTGTCTGCAAATTAAGCGAATTTTACGAATAAGGACATTTATATTAAAACAACTTCCTTGAGCAGCCCTGAAAGGGCAAGACGCACGAAGTGCTAGTAACCCCACATAAGCGAAGCGCAGTGTGGGGCTGATGACAAAAAGCGATGAAAAAACGTATAACCTTAACGCTCACCCTAATTACTCTCGCCCTTTGCCTCCACGCGCAGCGCGACTCTTTGGCGTTTGCGAGCGGTCACTGGCAGACCGACACGCTCGACGGCATGGTTCTGAAGCAGTGCCGGTTCGAAGGAAAGCAGCTGTTCGCCTCGAACCAGCAGATTTTCGTATTGGAAATCCCTGATACGGCGCACTACGCGTTGGCGTTCGCGCACGAGCCGCGCCGAACGAAGACCTCCGAAATGGCGCAGAAACACGATGCGGTGGCGGCTATCAACGGATCATTCTTCGATATGGACAAACACTTCCCGGTCTGCTACCTGCGTATCGACAGCCTGGAACTCGGGGAGAACACCCCCGGCAAGGACACTGTGAACCGCAAATATTACCAATTTGGTACGCTTTGTCTGAACCACGACAGTGTTCTCATTCTCAAAACCGGTTCTTCGAGACATTGGGAAGAGGTGTTACCTTATCCGGATATTATGACTGCAGGTCCGCTGTTGATTTGGCATGACACGTTGCAGTATATGCGCGATGACCGCACATTCGTCACCAACCGTCACAACCGCACCGCCGTTGGCATCCGTGAGGATGGAACGGTGCTGTTTCTCGTGGCAGATGGCAGGGCAAAAGAAGCGGAAGGATTGTCACTCAATGAGTTACAACTGCTATTGCGATGGCTCGGTTGCCGTGATGCCCTCAACCTCGATGGCGGCGGCTCCACCACGATATGGCTGGATCTCAATGAGTTCCAAGGAGTTCTCAACTGTCCTTCCGACAACGGCCGCTTCGACCACGAAGGAGAACGCGGAGTGTCGAACGCAGTACTGATTATGAAAAATGCAGAATAAAAGCCAACCGTCATAGTCTAAGTTTAAGTCTAAGTCTAAGTTAAAGTCTAAGTTAAAGTTTTTTTGTACTTTTGCACCATCATAAATGTTTAACCAAAATCTAAAACTATGGACATTGTAGGAATTATTCTTTTTCTGCTCATCGGTGCAGTGGCTGGCTGGTTGGCTGGCAAACTGATGCAAGGCGGAGGCTTCGGCCTGATTGTCAATATTATCATCGGTGTGATAGGCGGTTTCCTTGGTGGCTGGCTTATGAGCTTGGCTCACATCCAGAAAGCCGGACTTCTCTGGGAACTCATTGTATCCGTCATCGGCGCATGCGTGCTGCTTTTCATTGTTTCCCTGTTCAAGAAGAAGTAAGACGTGTGACGTAAGACGTAAGATTTAGGACTTAGGATGCAGAATCTTAAGTCCTTTTTTTCGTACTGATTGCCAATTTCTTATTGCAAACTAACGTTGATCTGCGAGGAATCGCATCACCTCTACGATTTGCGGCTCCTCGTATTTTTTGGAAAGTTCAGTGAGGATTTGTTTTGGGGTATAACTTTTTTGCTGTAAAGATTTTACTTCGCCGGAAATCTGTTCAAAGATTTTGTTTTTGATACGTTGTATTTGGTTGCGCCTGCACACGTCGCATTCACCGCATGGGGTGCTGCTCCATTCCCCGAAATACTGCAATAACAATTGGCTGCGGCATACGTTGTCGGTTTTCACGTAATTTTCCACTGCTGCCAACCGCTCTTCCGCCTTCTCTTTCCGAAAATCGTAGATTTTTTTGTCAAAATAGAGATATTTTTCGTCAATTCTATCTTTCAAGAAGACGATTAACGGGATGTTGCTCTGTGGCTGGTAGGAGAGAATTTTCTCGCTTCGCAACGTTTTAAGCTGCTCTATTACAGATTTTTCTGATGTTTCCAAACGGGAGGCCAACAGCTGTTCGTCAATGTTGACGAATTGGGAGAATACGCCGGTATAGGAACGCAGAATTGTGGTGGTCAGTGGTTCGTATTCGGGTTTTTCTTTTTGAAATTTCAGCAATTGGTCGCCGGTCAGACGAAACTGTAATTCGGACTTTTCGCGCAGGTGTTCGGATACGAGGATGACGCCGATGTTGTTGAGCAGTTTCAGCGCGTTGAAATACTGTGCGGCGTTCATCTTCACGGTGCGGGCGTGTTCTTCCATGGAGAACGGGAAGACCTTGTTCTGGCCCGTGCCGATTTCGATGTGGTGTGACTGGCAAAGTTCGCGATAGACTTCGCGCACACGGTCAATTTCGGGGAACGTGAAGGTGAAGTTGCGCTTGAGCTGGGCCACATCGTAGTTGTCGTACAGCAGGATAGCGACAGCGGGCTTCTCGTCGCGGCCGGCGCGTCCCGCCTCTTGGAAGTAAGCTTCTAAGGTGTCAGGCAAATCGATATGTACCACGAACCGTACGTCCGGTTTGTCAATACCCATGCCGAAAGCATTGGTGGAAACCATCACGCGGGTTTCGCCTTTCATCCAGCTCTGTTGCTTGCGGTCGCGTTCGCGAGGATCCAACCCGGCATGGTAATAGTCGGCGGAGATACCGTTATTGCGCAGGAAATCAGCGGTTTCCGCTGTTTTCTTACGGTTGCGCACATATACGATGCCCGAGCCGGGATAGCGGTTCATGATCCGAAGCATCCGGCTGTTTTTGTCCTCCTCGTTAACCACAAAATAGGTCAAATTGCTCCGTTTGAAGCTTTTTTGGAAGACATTTTCGGTCTTGAAGTCCAGCCGCAGCTGGATATCCTTTACTACTTCGGGTGTGGCGGTGGCGGTGAGGGCCAATATGGGCACCTGCGGGAAAATCTTGCGAATCTGTGCGATTTCCAGATACGGCGGCCGAAAGTCGTAGCCCCATTGCGAGATGCAGTGCGCCTCGTCCACGGCAATCATGGAGACTGGCATCCGCTCGAAGTTCATCTTAAAGTGTTCTGTTTGAAGTCGTTCCGGAGAAACATAGAGAAAACGGTATTCATGGTCAAAGAGACAGTTGTCGATGGTGGCCTGGATTTCGCTCTGCCGCATCCCAGAGTAGATGGCTCCGGCCTTGATATGGCGGGCGCGGAGGTGCTCAACCTGATCCTTCATAAGGGCAATAAGAGGCGAGATGACGATGCAAAGACCGCCTTTCACGAGCGCAGGCACTTGGAAACAGATGGATTTCCCGCCTCCGGTGGGCAATAGCGCGAGAGTGTCACGCCCTTCCAGCACAGAAAGGATGATGTCTTCCTGCAGCGGCCGGAAACTGTCGTATCCCCAATGCTGCTTGAGAACGGTGCGGGCTTTCTGTCTAAAATCATTCATCCTCCAGTTTCAGGTTTCAAGTAGTAAGTCTCAAGTCTCAAGTTTTACGTCTATCTATCTCCTCCTGAATCTTCGCTGCCAGTTCATAATTCTCCTCCTCAACAGCATTCTGGAGCAATTCTTTCAGTTCTGGTACAGAAAGGTTTTCCCATTCCGATTGGACAGTTTCGGTTGGCGTAGAAGGACGTACCTTTCCAGATTCGCCCGTAAAGGGGGCTTCCTCTTGATAATCAGGTGATTTCGTGGCAATCTGCATCTGTTCTTCAAAGAGAACCTTGTTGAAATAGATGGGTACGCCGGCGCATAAGGCGATGGCCACGGCATCTGACGGGCGGGCATCAACCTCAAAGAACGATTCGGTCGGCGTTTGGATGACAATGGAGGCATAATAGATTCCCTGGCTGAACTCGTTGATGGAGACGAATTCAATATTGTAGTCGGGAATATTGTTGGTGATGAGGTCAACGAAAAGCGCGTGAGTGAGAGGCCGTTGAGGAAGTCTTCCGTGCAGTTCGCCCAAAATCGCCCGCGCCTCGTTCAACCCGATGATGATGGGCACATAATGGGTGAGATTCGCCTTGTCCACCAAAATCATGGAGAATGCCTCCATAGCCTGGGAGGATGACCTGACGTCAAAAACCGCCACTTCAATGTATTCTATGTCGTTGATTCGCATTTTTGGAATGGTTATTGGTTAGGGGTTATTGGTTATTGAAGCTGGTGTATTGGTGAATAGTGATTAGTGAACAGTGAACAGTGAACAGTGAGCAGACGGTACCATATTCATCTTATCATCTTATCCTCTTTTCATCGCTTCATCGCTTCATCTTTTCATCGCTTCATCGCTTCATCGTTTCATCGCTTCATCGCTTCATCGTTTCATCGTTTCATCGCTTCATCGCCTCATCGTTTCATCGCCTCATCGCCTCATCGCCCGAAATACGCCACCGCGTTCGCAAAGATATCCTGTTCTTTGTTTCCGCTGATGTTCTTGTAGAGGTTGCGTCCCTTGCGTTCGCTGTGACCCATCTTGCCGAGAATCAGACCGTTGTCGGAAACGATGCCCTCGATGGCGTAGAAGGAACCATTGGGGTTGTCCTCGGGATCCATACTCACGTTTCCAGCTTCGTCGCAATACTGGAACGCTACCTGACCGTTCTCGAAGAGCTGCTTGGCCAGCTTCTCCGACACCACGAACTTGCCTTCGCCGTGGCTGACTGCTATTTGGTGGACGTCGCCTTCCTTGAAGGAGGCGAGCCATGGGGAGTTGGTACTGCCTACGCGGGTGCGCACGATGCGCGAGATGTGGCGGTTGATGTTGTTACGGTAGAGGGTGGGAGAATCGGGTGTGACATCGCCGAGCTTGCCGAAGGGCAGCAGACCCGACTTGACGAGTGCTTGGAAGCCGTTGCAGATGCCGAGTACCAAGCACTTGCGGGCCAGCAGATCCTCTACGGCCGCTTTGACCTTCGGACTGTTGAGCACGTTAGCGATGAACTTGCCGCTGCCGTCGGGCTCGTCACCCAAGCTGAAACCTCCGGAGAGCGCGAGTATCTGCGACTCGCGGATGGCCGCCGCCAACTCGTCAATGGATTGCTCGATGGCCGCCTCGTCCAGATTCTTGAAGACCAAGATGCGGGTTTCCGCGCCGGCGTCTTCGAACGCTTTCGCTGTGTCGTAGTCGCAGTTGGTGCCGGGGAACACGGGCAAAATCACCTTCGGTTTGCTTACTTTCGTGGTAGGTTCGAAACTGTGGTTTTGCGCTTTACGGGTGAACTCCGCACCAACGGAAACCGTTTCGTTCGGGGCGGTCTGCGGGTAGAGCTTGCCATAGAAGCCACGCCAAGCCGCCAACAGCGCCGCTTTGTTGAGCTTCTCGCCGTTAACGATGAAGTTGTCAGCGACCTTACCCAACTCAATGGCAAACGGCGCATCCAGTTTCTCAGTGGTTTCCACGATGAAACTGCCGTAACCGTATGCAAACAAGTCTTTATCAGTCTGGATATCAAAGCCCAAGTCATTGCCGAAGCTCATCTTGGCCAATGCTTCCGCAATGCCACCGAACTGCAATGTGAAAGCAGAGATTATCTTTTGATCCAGAATGTTTTTGTGTACGAAGTCGAATATCTCGGCGGTGTGCTGGATGTTCGGAATGTCGTTTTCTAACTTGTTTTCTATGAAGTAGATGTAATTGCCTTTTTGTTTGAACTCCGGCGAAACGATGTGGTCGGAATTCTCCGTGGTAATGGCGAAAGAGACGATGGTGGGCGGCACGTGCATGTCTTTGAAGGTGCCGCTCATGGAGTCCTTGCCACCTAAGGAGGCGAGCCCGAACTCTTTCTGCATCCAGAAAGCGCCCAACAGTGCGGAAAGCGGTTTGCCCCAACGGGTTGGCTCTTTGCCGAGTTTCTCAAAATATTCCTGGAAGGTAAAACGGATTTTGTGGTAGTCGCCGCCTGCCGCCACGATTTTCGACATGGCCTCCAAAACGGCCATCACGCCTGCATGATATGGGGAACGGATGGCGATAAACGGGTTGTAGCCGAACGCCATGATGGAGGCAAGGTTTGTATGTCCGTGCAGTACAGGCAGTTTCTGTGCGCTCACCTGCGCTTCCGTCATCTGGTCTTTGCCGCCAAATGGCATCAGCACTGTGGAAGCCCCAATAGTAGCGTCGAACATCTCGATGAGGCCCTTTTGGGAAGCCACGTTCGGGTTGGTGAGGCAACTGTGCCATTTCTCCTGCATCGTTTTCCCTTGAATGTCAACAGATTTCATCACACCGTTCTCCACGGGAGCAATTTTGGCGGTCACCTTCTGCCGCACGCCGTTGGTGTTGATGAAGTCGCGGCTGAGATCCACGATGGTCTTGCCGCGCCACGTCATCGTCAGGCGGTTATTGTCGGTCACCTTGGCGATGATGTTAGCTTCCAAGTTCTCTTCGCGACAGTATTGGAAGAATGTCTCCACGTCTTCGGGGGCAACCACCACGCTCATGCGTTCCTGCGACTCACTGATGGCGACCTCCGAACCGTTAAGGCCGTTATATTTCGTGCGGACAGTGTCCAAATCGATGACCAGTCCATCGGCCAGTTCACCGATGGCCACACTTACGCCGCCGGCACCGAAGTCGTTAGACTTCTTGATGAGCTTGGTCACTTCTGGACGGCGGAAGAGATGCTGGATTTTGCGTTCTTCAGGGGCATTACCTTTCTGCACCTCGGCGGAGCAGGTGTCGAGAGATTTTTCGTTGTGTTCCTTTGAGGAACCGGTAGCGCCACCGACGCCGTCGCGACCGGTACGGCCGCCGAACATGATGATGATGTCGCCGGGCTGAGGTCGTTCACGGCGAACTTGGTTTTCGGGAACGGCACCCACCACGGCTCCGATTTCCAGACGTTTCGCTTGATAGTCAGGGTGATAGATTTCGCGGACGCAGGTGGTGGCCAAACCGATTTGGTTGCCGTAAGAGGAATATCCGGCGGCGGCGGTCTTGGAAATCACCGACTGCGGGAGTTTGCCAGGCAGTGTGGCGGAAATCGGGGCGTTGATGTCGCCCGCGCCCGTAACACGCAGTGCCTGATACACATAGCTACGCCCGCTCAATGGGTCGCGGATGGCACCGCCCACGCAGGTGGCTGCCCCGCCGAACGGCTCAATCTCCGTCGGGTGGTTGTGCGTCTCGTTCTTGTACATCAGCAGCCAGTCCTCCTCCTTGCCATCGACATCCACCTTCACGCGGATGCTGCAGGCGTTGTTCTCCTCGGAGATTTCCTTGTCAGGGAGGTTGCCGCGTTTGTACTCGTATTTGCCGTTGATGGAAGCCAGATCCATCAGCGTGACAGGCCGTTGCGTGTCTTTGCCGTACATTTCGTCGCGCACAGCGAGATATTCACGCAACGCATTTTCTATCTGCTCTTTGTAAATATTGTCACCTTCTGTTTGGATGTCCGTGATTGCAGTCTCGAACGTTGTATGGCGGCAGTGGTCGCTCCAGTAAGTGTCCAGTAGCTTGATCTCCGTGTCGGACGGGTCACGTTTCTCATCGTTGGCAAAATATTGCTGGATGAATTTCAGATCCTCCATAGACATTGCCAGCCCCATCATGCCGTGGAAGTCACGCAATTGCTCCTCAGTCCAGGTCCTGAAACCATTATAAATCGGAACATCTTGAACTTCAGGATCTTCCATTAGCTCAAGACGGGACATGTCCTTTTCGCGGGCCTCCACCTCGTTAATGCAATATTTCTTCACCTTCTGCCATTGCTCGTCAGTCAGGTCCCCGTCAATTACATACAAGTTTGCACTTTTGATAACCGCTTCCGTCTTGGGATTCAGGAGTTTAAGGCACTGCATGGCGCTGTCGGCCCGCTGGTCGAATTGCCCGGGCAGGAACTCCACAGCGAAATACTTCTTGCCTTCCAATGGAAATTCGTGATATATGTCATCTGTCACCGGTTCGGAGAAAACCACGTTTTCGGCTTTCCTGAGCAGCTCCTCGTCTATATTGAATATGTCATAGACCTTCAGATGGCGAAGGTTGTTGATTTTGAGATTAAAATTCTGATTCAAAGTGGCTTTCAAACTGTCGGCCTCGACTTGAAAACCCTGTTTTTTTTCTATGAAAATACGGGCGTTACGCATAATTGTTTTTTTCTAAAATGCGGCGCAAAGATACGATTTTTTGAAAGAAGAATATAGATGGAATGTGGTGGTGAATAATAATATGTTGCTACATTATGCTGTTTCCGGCAACTGCCGCCGAGGCAAATGCGAAAAACAGATTGTAGCCGCCGCAAACGCCGTCCACATCCAGCATTTCGCCGAGAATGTAGAGGTTCTTGAATCTTTTTGCGGCAAAGTTCCCTTCAATTTCCGACAGGTCGATGCCGCCGTGGGAAACCTGTGCCGTGTCCAAGGCGTATGTGTCTTCGATTTGAAATGTGAGCCGGTGAATGTCGAAGGGCTTCTGCTGATATAGGGCGGCTAATTTCGGATGTAAAAGTCCGGTGGTGTTGCGATTGTTGCGCAAATAAGTGCTTGTGTCGAAATTCTCGTCCCAGTAGGTGAGGTTGATTTCCAAACGGCAGTTTTTCTGCGATGAAAGACGCCTATAGTAGGCCGACAAGTTCATGATGACAATGCCGGAGACCCCGTCATCCTTGAACGTGATTTCCCCAGACTCTTTGTGAATCAGTTTCTTATTTTGGTATAATGAAACGACAGCTTTTGTTCTGCAGCCCGATAGTGACTTTGGATAATCTTTTAGGATGAAACCCGACAGAGAAGATTCTAATGGGTTGATTTTCAGTGCTAAATCTTGCAAATAGTGATTGTAGCCCCGTTGGTTTTTCGGAATCATGCCTGCAGGAGATCCTGATGCCAGAACCAAAACGTCAAATAGAGTGGGGGAGTCGTTGATTTTCCACTTCCGGTTCTTATAATCAAGGTGTTGGATGTCGTAATTCGTTGCCAATTGTACATTCTCGTTCGGATAATGGGTCAGCACATCGACGACGGTTTGGGAAAACTGCGAGGCGGGATAGACGCGGCCTTCCTCATCGGTAATCGTCACTAAACCCCATTCAGCGAGCTGGTTCTCAAGCTGTTCCGGAGAATAATGCTGTAGCAGCTCTGCGACAAACTCCGGTTGGTTGAAATGTTCGGGGCGGATATCACGGTTGAAGATGTTGGCTTTTCCTCCGCCGGAGGCACGCAGTTTCGCACCCACCTGGCGGTTTTTCTCGAAGACGGTGACATCCATGTCTGGCGATTCGGAAAGTTTCTTCGCTAAGAAGAGTCCCGAAGCCCCCGCCCCCACAATGGCGATATGTTTGGCCTTACAACTCATTCTTTGTCAAGGAATTCGCGGATGGTCTGGAGCATTTCCGCCCGAGCGTCGTCAAGATTGTCGTTGAGGATGATTTTGTCGAACTGTGGCGCGAACGAAAGCTCGTACTCGGCTTTCTCCACGCGCTTGCGCAAGGACTCTTCTGTTTCAGTGCCGCGTTTGCGTAACCGGTTTTCCAACTCTTGCACTGTCGGCGGTTCCACGAAGATGGCTAACGCCTTGTCGCCGAAGTACTTCTTGATGTTGAGTCCACCTTTCACATCCACGTCGAAAATCACGACCTTGCCTTCGTCCCAGATACGCTGGATTTCGCTCTTGAGGGTGCCGTAGAACTGGTTGGCATAGACCTCCTCCCACTCCAGAAACGCATCGTGGCGGATGCCTTTTTTGAAGTCATCGACTGTAAGGAAATGGTAGTCTTTGCCGTTGACCTCGCCGTCCCGTTTGGTGCGGGTGGTCGCGGATATGGAGAACCGCAGCTCGGGAAGAAGTTCCAACACGTGCTTCACGATGGAGGTTTTGCCGGCTCCAGACGGTGCGGACACAATGATTACTTTGCCGTTCATATCAGGTTGTTTTAGGCGGCAAAGGTACAAAAAAATCAAAAATGTACGTCGGGAAACTCAGGAACATTTCATAATGCAAAAAATGTATTTTTGTAATCGAAATCCTATTGAATTTATCACAGTTTAATATATTGATTATGAATAAGATTGTATTGATAACGGGTGCGACAAGCGGTATTGGGCTTGGATGTGCAAGGAAATTCGCCGAGAATGGCGACAAACTGATTCTGACCGGACGCAACGAGCAGAAACTGGAAGAAATACGCAAGGAATTGACGGAAAAAGGCACTCAAGTGCTGACGTTGGTGTTTGATGTGCGGGATCGTGAGAAGGCCACGCAGTGCATCAACGCACTTCCCGAAGAATGGAAAGCCATCGATGTGTTAGTCAACAATGCCGGTTTGGCACTTGGTCTGGAGCCCGAATACGAGGGCAGTTTCGAGGACTGGGAGACGATGATTGACACCAACATCAAGGGGTTGTTGACCATGACACGTCTCATCGTGCCGGGAATGGTGCAGCGCGACCGCGGCCATATTATCAACATCGGTTCCGTGGCCGGTGATGCCGCATACGCCAACGGAAACGTATATTGTGCCACCAAGTCGGCGGTGAAAACCATCACGGACGGACTGCGCCTTGATGTGGCGAGCAGTGCCGTCCGCGTGACGAACCTCAAGCCCGGTTTGGTGGAGACGAACTTCAGCAACACCCGTTTCCACGGTGATACGGAGCGCGCCGCCAATGTCTATAAGGGTATCAAGCCGCTTACGGGCGACGACATCGCCGATGTGGCCGTCTATGCCGCCAACGCACCCGCCCACGTGCAGATTGCCGAGGTGCTGATCCTCGCCACCCATCAGGGCAGCGGTAGCGTCATCGTGAGAAAATAACTATAATTAACGTTTTCCATGTCATTGCCAACGCAACTCTTTTCCGCATTTTTCGTACTTTAGCCCCTCAACTCAATCCCTAATATGAAACAAGAAATAGACCCTAAAGAGACTCCGCGAGCATTCGCCTTCGAGATGTGGATGACCGCACCGATGCCGATGGTGACGCTGGTAAAGACGATGGATGTGAGCAAACTGCTGAGAACCAGCCGGAAGAGCGGCATCAAGTTCAACACGCTGATGTGCTGGTGCATCGGGAAGACCGCCAGCCGGACCGAGGAACTGCACCTGCTGCCCGAGGACGGCAAACTCTTCCGCTACGACCAGATCGCCGTCAACGTGGTGGTGCGTAACCGCAAGGGCGGCATCAACTCCTGCGACATCCCCTTCTCCGACGACCTGCAACAGTTCAACCGCGACTACATCGCGCTGACCACCAAGGTGGCGGAAGAGTGCGAGAGCAGCTTCCTTGACGGCTACATGATTGTCGGCACCTCCGCGATGATCCAGACCGAACTCGACTGCATCTGCAACCAATACACCGACAAGTTCCTCAACCCGATGGTGATGTGGGGCAAGTACCGCAAAGAATGGTTCAAAACCAAACTACCCGTCTCGTTCCAGTTCCACCACGTGCAGATGGACGGCGGCGACGCGGCACGGTTTCTGGAAAGGCTGCAGAAGGTGATTTACCTGAAAGGGTAAAAAAATCAAAAAAAATCCAACTGCGCCGCGTAATGGCACTTAAACCATTATTTTTGCCGCGAAATTCAAAAGCAAAAATAGTATGAAAGGAATGGTTGGATTGTGTTATGACATGCTCTGGTGGGAAGCGTACTTGGAGACAAGAGATGTGGCACTTAACGAAGTACAGCGAATACAATTGAAAAACGAGATTCACGACTTCTTGAGTGACGCGATATTGGAGCTGGTGGAGGAAAACAAGTTGCACCTTATGGAAAAGCTGCAAGATTTTCTGACAAATGTGGAAATTTTTGCGGGTAGCAGCAAGATTTTCCGGAAAACGCCTTCAATGCCGGAGGAAATCGTTTTTGATACGGATATCAGCACTTTTTTAGAAGAGGAGTTGTTGCTTGAAAAAAATCATTGACCTATATGATGGGAAATTTAAAATCAATTCTTTATTATTAACAAAAAATCGTAAATATGAAAAATAGTAAAACCAAAAATTTGAGAGAAGAAAATCCAAAACCAATTGAATGTAAAAGCGATTCTGGATTTAAGCGTGCAGCACGAACACACCAATCTGATTATCGCTGGCTTGAATTACATTGTAGCTTTGATCCCAACCATAAATATGGAAAATATGGTGCTTATCTTAAATGGAACGATGCTCGGGATGGCAAAAATTTTTATTCTCCATTCTGGGGAAAGATAAAAAAAGAAATTTCGTGTCGGTATCCTGATAGAACCTCCATACAACTAGCTTCAATCTATGCCAATATGCTTCGTAGTGAGCACATTCCTTTTAACATCTTCGTTCCCATGAGAGATAACTTTGAGTCAGCAAAAAAAGTATTTGATGAACTTATCGGTGTGGGACAGATAAAAAAAATTATTGATATAAAAATAGAATATGCCCCCGAAAAGCAATTTGCGTTAAATGATGGCACATCATTTGACACCTTTATCCGTTATCTGCACACAGATGGCAGCATTGGAGGAATCGGGATTGAAATAAAATACACAGAGATTGGCTATCCGTTGAAGCATGGATCCAAAGAAGAACAAGATATTAAGCTGGGGAAAAATGAAGCATATGCCAATTTTACCCAACATAGTGGGTATTATGTGGAAAGTATTTCTAATAAACCTCTTCCAAATAATCCTCTCATTCAAAATAAATTCCGCCAGATATGGAGAAACCACATTCTTGGCGCATCAATGTTGAATAACGACAAAATCGATTATCCATTACGTCATTTTCATTCAATAACTATTTTTCCAAGTCAAAACAATCACTTTATGAAAGTTATTCCAGAGTATGAGCAACTATTGTCAGAGTACGGCAAAAGAAGTTTTCGAGGAGTAACCTATGAGGATTTTTTCAAAATTCTAGATGAATACTATACAACAAAAGAATCAAAGGATTGGATAAATTATCTTAGAAAAAGATACCTTTTTTAGAATTTATTCCGCCCCTACATCTTCTACCTTTAAACCCGTTACTGGAAATAATCATGACCCCGACTGCACTGTTCAACCGATACATCTGGCTGGTGGAACTGCTGTCGTACAGCAAAGGCCTCTCTCTGGAAGAGATCAACAAACGATGGAGAAATTCAGGACTCAACGAGAACCCTGATTGTGAAGGAATCCCGCGACGCACCTTCATCCGCATGAAAGAGACCATCGCCAGTCTGTTCGATATCAACATCAAATACAGCCGTCTGAACGACAAATATTACATTGACAATGAAGGGGTTGTGCGCAACAAAAGCACCCGCGACTTCCTGCTCTCCGCCTTCGCAGTGAATCGGCTGGTGAGCGAGAATAGCGATCTGAGCGACCGAATTCTCCTTGAAGAGACCCCGCCCGCCAGCAACCGCTTCCTGCCGGAAATCACCGCTGCCATGCGCGAAAACCACCGCATCGTCATCACCTACCAGAGCTTTGAGATGCTGTCGCCCCGCGAATTCGAAATCGAACCTTTCGCACTGCGCTACTTCGGCCGCCGCTGGTATGTGCTGGCCCACACCGACTTCCACACCCAACTGCACCTCTATGCCCTTGACCGCATGAAAACGGTACAACTGACCGACACCCCCTTCACCCTGCCTGCTGATTTCTCCGCCCAGTCGCATTTCTACCCTTTCTTCGGCATGATGCTCACCGACCGAGACATCGAAATGGTATTGCTGAAAACCACCGAATCGCAAGCCCAATATTTGCGATCATTGCCGCTGCACCGCTCCCAAAAAGAGACCGAGCCTCTCCATTTTGAGTTGTGCCTGGTGCCCACCCCCGACTTCATCGGTGCCTTGCGGGCCATGGGCTCCGGTGTGGAGGTGTTGAAGCCTCTCTGGCTGCGTCAACAACTTCTGGAAGAGGCGAAAGAGATGGTAAAACGGTACAGTCACAAGTGATTTGTTTTTAATATTTGCCTGAAAATGAGTGTTATACGCAATTTACATTACCGTTTCGCCTTCGATCCGTGGGGCTTGCTCCTCTTCCTGCTGGTGATGCTCCCCAATTTCATCTGGTTCGCCGTTCCCGCACCGAACGACATCCTGCGCACGGATTCGGTCACGCCAGTGGTGGACGCCATCGGCTCCGTGTTCCAAGTCCTGACCGTCGCCTGCCTCTGCCTCGTCATCCATAATGACAGAAGCAAACTTCGCTTTTCTCCCTTGATTATCGCCACAATTATTTGTGTCGCAATATATTACATCGGCTGGGCGCTCTATTACACAGCCAATGTGAGCCCCATCGTCATCTTCCTGCTGACCCTCCCGCCCTGCTTGGCGTTCATCCTTTTTGCCGCCGACAGGAAAAACCTCCTGGCCGTCCTCTTCGCCACAGCGTTTGCCGTATGCCATCTGGTTTTCGCGGTTGTGAATTTTGTGTAGAAAAACGGAATAAGTGGTAATTTTTACGTTGTTAAAAATGGAATAAGTGACAAAATGCAATAATGATTTTATGGAATAAGTGATTTTTTTTATTGTATTTCACAGAATTATAGTATCTTTGCAGCCGTAAAAATATCACGGCTATGTTGAAACGCAAAATCACCCAATATCTTGAGCACTTCCTGAAAGAAGAGCAGGACAAAATCTTATTAGTGAACGGTGCCCGTCAGATTGGGAAATCGTATCTGATTCGCTATGTGGGGACCAAGCTATACACTCATTTCGTTGAAATTAATCTTAAAGAGGACAAAGAAGGCGAGCAGGTGTTCGCTTCAGTTCATACTACCAATGATTTATACATTCGACTAAGCAACTATTACTCAAAACCTTTGGGTAACAAATCCGATACTTTGATTTTTTTGGATGAGATAC
The DNA here is from genome assembly GCA_900315245.1 of uncultured Bacteroidales bacterium. GTDB lineage: Bacteria > Bacteroidota > Bacteroidia > Bacteroidales > WCHB1-69 > F23-D06. Next base: position 206,252 of record OMYJ01000003.1, on the reverse strand, counting down.
AGAGTTACCCGCATCTGCTGACTATGCTCAAATTTCTTAACCAGGAAGGGAAGTATCGTTTCATTGCCAGCGGTTCGCAGTTAGGGGTGGCCTTGGCGCAGACGCCCTCTGTGCCGCTCGGCAGCGTGGAAATCAAGCAGATGTACCCGCTTGATTTTGAAGAGTTCCTGTGGGCAACAGGCATTAGTACGGAGTGGATTGACCAAATTCACAATTCTTATCTGAAAGAGGAGGCTCTTGATGAAAACACGCATACCCTGTTGCTAAAACGATTCCAATACTACTTGCTTATTGGAGGACTTCCAGAGGCTATCAACAAATATCTGGAAGACAGGAATATAACGCGCGTGCGATCGGTACACAACGATATCCACGAACTCTACCGCATTGATTCATCACAATATGATGCGGAGCATAAATTGAAAATCCGGCGCATCTACGATCTGATTCCCAGTGCATTGGAAAACAAAAAGAAACGGATTGTTTATAAGCAGATTGAAGACAAAAAAGGCAAGGACTTTTCAGATTACGCCGACGAATTTGAGTATCTGGCGAATTCTGGAGTGGCATTGATGGTTTCAGCCATCAGTAACCCCCACTTCCCTTTGATTGAATCGGAACAGAAACGTCTGGTCAAGCTTTACCTGAACGATGTGGGGTTGCTGACCCATTTGCTATACGGACTCAACGTGAATGCGGTGTTGCAAAACATCAGGAGCATCAACTTGGGAACGGTATATGAATTGGTGGTGGCGCAAGAGTTGCAAGCTCACGGTTTTAACCTTCACTACTACGATAACAAACAAAAAGGAGAAGTGGATTTTCTTATAGACGATTACGAGCGTCTTGAGGTGCTGCCGTTGGAGATCAAATCGGGGAAAGATTACACAGAGCACAGCGCCCTGACCAAATTTCTGAATGCTCCCGACTACGGCATACATCGGGCTATCGTGTTCTCAAATGAAAGGGCGGTGCAAAAAAAGAAGGGTGTCACCTACCTGCCCATTTATTATTGTATGTTTCTTCATAATGGAACAGCAGCCTCCGATACCGTCATCCTGCCCGAACTGGAGAAAGTGGATTAGGAGCAATGGAGAATCGAGTCATCCTTTTCGTCGGAGTCCCATTGACCCTGCTTCTGGAATCTATTGTGCCAATAGCTATTATAGCCATTGTCGCGACCTTTGCCGCCGTTCAGGAGGGGCATTTCATAAGGACGAGGTCGGTGTGAATTGTAAATAAACTATCTGTATGTTTGCAAAAAAAATGTATTTTTTCAGCTCACTAAACCTTTAACAAAATGAATAAAAAACCGACATTCGTATCCCGTGACATGATGACTTCCGACGAGGGCTATGTGCAATGGATGGCCGACATCAAGCAGCGTTTCCGCCAAAGCCAATTGAAAGCCGCAGTTCGAGTAAACACCGCCATGCTTGAGTTTTACTGGAGCGTAGGCCGAGATTTGGTGGCACTGCGTGCTGAAGAGCGTTGGGGATCTGGCGTGGTTAAGCAATTTTCCCTCGATATGCGACAAGCATTCCCCGATGAAACAGGCTTCTCATATTCCAATGTGAAATATATGAAGCAATGGTATTCGTTTTATTATGAAAGAGTTACAAAAGGCCAACGACCCGTTGGCCAAATTCGTCACCAAGCTGGTGACGAATTTGAAGCCTTTGAAAAAGGCCAGCAAGCCGCTGACCAATTAGAAGGCGATAAAAAAGGCCAACGAGTCGTTGGCCAATTAGAAATGCCTGAGTTTTTTGGCCAAGTGCCTTGGGGACAACATATTGATGTTGTTTCCAGATGCGAGACATTAGAAGAAGCATTATTCTATGTTCAGCAGGTTGTGGATAGAGGTTGGTCTCGTCTGGCACTTAATGCTAATATTGACAAACATCTGTATCAATCCCAAGGTGTGGCGATCACCAACTTTGCAAACACTTTGCCCGCAACGGAGAGCCAGTTGGCCAAAGAACTGCTGAAAGCCCCCTACCATTTCGAATTCCTTTCGATGAACGAGAAATATGATGAGCACGATTTGGAAGATGCGCTTGTGTCAAAGGTCACGCAGTTCCTATTGGAGTTGGGCAAGGGTTTCTCGTATGTGGGGCGTCAGATGGAGCTGCAAATGCCTGGTGGGCAGACCTTTTTCCCAGATTTGCTGTTTTATCACATTCCGCAGCACCGCTATGTCGTCGTCGAGTTGAAGGTGGTGAAGTTCATCCCCGAGTTTGCTGGCAAGCTGAACTTCTACGTCACCGCCGTTGACGAGTTGCTGCGTGCGGAGGGCGACAACCCCACCGTGGGACTGATCATCTGCAAATCGACGGACAAGACCGTGGTGGAATGGTCGTTGAAGGACATCAACAAACCTCTTGGCATATCCACTTACCAGCTTGAGCAGGTGGTCGAGCGCACGGTGAGGGAGTTGGAGCAGAAGAAGAGAGAATCAGGGGGTGCTGAGCGTGCTGGAAGCACGCAATTCTAATAACCCCATACTAAGGCCGACAGGCCGCAGTGTGGGGTGGAATGCGCGGCGGAAGTCTGCGTGCCAGAGGCACGCCACTACTCGATTCTCTGATAGTAGCGTGTTTTCAACACGCCATCGACGTGCTGCCTCCGCCGTCACCCCACACTGCGCTCCACTTCGTTACGCTGATGTGGGGTTATTAGGATATCGTGCCTCCGGCACGCGAAGCCCGTTTTCCAATTTCTTTAGCATAAAGAAACGCACCCGTAATATGGCAGCTGTATTTAATTAGTGATGATAATGAGAAAAAAATCCGGAGATTAATTTGAGCGCCGAGTTCATTACCACAATCTGGCGCGATAATGATGCAACTGAAAGTTCAAATGTTGCAACTAATATTGGAACTGATGATGCGACCAATTATATTGATAACCCTCTGGTTGACAATCCAAACGACATAGCAAATGTTGCAACTGGAAGCACAAATGTTGCAACTGGAAATTTGAATGTTGCAACTGATCATCTGGCAAAGAACAAACGCATCGTTGATGAAATAGTAAAGAAGAAAATTCATTCAAAGATGTCGCCTGCTCAAATAAGAGAATGTATTATTGAAGCCTGTATTGTAGAACACTCCATTGAAGAATTAGCCTTGCTTCTAAACAAAACACCTGCACATTTGCGAAACAGATTTATCCCTAATTTGGTGGCTGACGGGACACTTCTACCTACCAAGCCTCGTCATACCAAAGGTCAAACATACATGACAAATCCAAAACTTGACAAATAGGATTGAAGGGTTGTTGCTGCGCAAATAGGTTTCGCGATTTATTCGTATTTTTGCAGCCGGAAAAATCGAAACATTATGCCCGCAAACAAAAACGCCGTCACACGTTACTACATTCTCGACAAGTTGTTGGCGAACCGTTACCACAATTATTCGACTGAGGATTTGTGCCGTCTGGTCAACGAGGAGTTGGAGGAACGGGAACAGCATGTGAGCCGCCGTACCATTGAGCTTGACCTTCATTATTTGGAACACGAAAGCCCTTTTGTCGCTGAAATAGAGCATTATCAGATTGATGATGTAAGTCCACGAACCCTCAAGACGGTCAAGAAAAGTTGCCATCGTTATGCGGATCCATCGTTCTCCATCTTCACGCAGAAGCTTACGGATGACGAGAAACATCTGCTTGGCGAAGCCTTCACCCTCCTTGGGCAATTTGACGGTCTGCCGAATCTTGAGGGTTTGGAAAGGCTCAGGGAAAGTCTCAAGGTGAAAACCGACCGTCAGATTGTGTCGTTCACCAAGAATCCTTTGGAAGGAAGGAGTCTGTTGGGTGAGTTGTTCACTGCCATCACGCAGAAGCAGGTGGTGGAGTTGCATTTCCACAAGTTCGACACGCCTGAAACAGACCGTTCGGCGGTGGTTTTCCCCTATTTGCTCAAGGAGTATAACCGTCGTTGGTATCTCATCGCTGCTGCCGAAGACACGGGCAAAATACTCAGCTTCGCTCTCGACCGCTTGGACAAGTTCGTCCCGTTGCCCGCACGTCATTATAAGGAATACGATGGCGACCTCAACGAATGTTTCGAGGACATCATCGGGGTGACGCTCATAGAAGGCAATTCATTGCAGACCATCCTCTTCTGGGTCAGCGACTATTCCAAAGATTATGTCGCCACAAAACCCTTGCACGAGTCCCAGCGGCATTATAAAGGAGAGAAGGAAAAGGAATTGCGCCAACAATACCCGAAGCTTGACGGTGGCGCGTTCTTCTCCATTGAGTGCATCGAGAACTACGAACTGATCCGGGAATTATTGTCTTTCGGCAAAGAGCTGTTAGTCCTTTCCCCCACTGAAATTCAGCAGAAAGTGCGCGACCGTCTGACCGCCCAGCTTCAAGCATATCAGTCGTTGTGATTTTTGGTATTTTTGCGACTCATAAAAAGGATAGAAACATGACAGAAATAGACTCAACCCATAGTTACGACTTGTTATATTTCGATACTTGTAAAATCATTGAGGAGGCTCGTGACTATGCTTATCGTGCCGTCAATGTCGCGTTGACGTTGCGCAACTGGCTACTTGGTGAGCGTATTGCTCGGGAAAGCCTTGATGGAGCAGAACGGGCTGAGTATGGGAAAAAAATCATCACAGAGCTTTCACAAGATCTTACTAACAAATACGGTAAAGGGTTTGATAAAAGCACCTTATATAGGTATATCCTCTTTTACCGAAAGTTTCCAAACATTGTGGCCTCAGTGCGGCCACAATTGCAAATAGTTGACGCAGCGAGTCAACAATCCGAAAATGTGGCCGCAACGAGGCCACAATTCGGAGTTTTGGCCGCAACGAGTCCAAAACTGCTTCCGTGGACACATTACAGGGAACTCATTCGCGTGGAAGACGCTGATGCGCGAGAATGGTATGAGCAAGAAGCCCTGCGTGAAATGTGGAGTACCCGCACATTGCATCGCAACATCTCGTCACAATACTACTATCGTCTCATGCGGTCCGGAAACAAAGAGAAGGTGACTGAAGAAATGCACCGTTTGACACAATCCAAGCAGCAGGATAAATTGCAATTCATGAAAAATCCTGTTGTAGCAGAGTTTCTTGGATTGCAACCCTATGCTGATTTTACGGAGACAGAACTGGAGGGTAGTATCATCAGTCATCTGCAAAGTTTTATCATGGAGATGGGCAAGGGATTTGCCTTTGTGGCCCGACAGAAGCATATCCGCACGGATATGGGTGATTTTTATATTGACTTGGTGTTCTACAATTATATCCTGAAGTGCTTCTTCTTGATAGACCTGAAGACCGAGCAGAGAACACATCAGGATGTGGGACAGATGGATATGTATGTAAGGATGTATGACCAATTGATGCGTACAGATGGGGACAATCCCACCATCGGCTTGTTGCTTTGCTCCGACACCAGCGAAGATATGGCGCGATATAGCGTTCTCCATGGCAGCGAACAATTGTTCCAAGCCAAATATCTCACCTATCTGCCCACGAAGGAACAGCTGCGCCAAGAGATAGAGCTGCAAAAACAAATCTTTTTGGAACAGAAGAGCAAATAACAAATACCGAAAAACAAGCGAAAATAGGTTGCGCGGCACCGTTGTATTTTTGCCGGCGAAAAAACATTATACAAATAACTAAAACATTAAAGGATATGGAAAACATTAACAAACAGAAAAATGGGATTTATTCTCTTGGATATGTTGCCAACAGAGGCACATACATTGACGAATTAAAAAATATTATTGAAGGAAATCAACCGGTGGATAGAGCAACCATTGACATAGCTATCAACGAAAATAGTGTTGAGTATTTGAATGGTGCGGGATACACAAAGACTCCTGACGGAACGCCTATAGATAGAGATTCTGCTAAATACATCAGATTTAAAGTACCTTTTTTAAATAAAGAAGGGGAACAAATATTAGGTTGGTTCATCAAGGACAAAAACATTTTCAACGGTGTAACGTGGGGCACCCTTAATGACTTTGAGAAAATGAGGATTCTTGATAGTCGTTTTAATATCGGAGCAATGTATTTTGATTTATTTTGGGATGGATCTGAGTTTTTAGAAGATATTGCAAAGAACACAATTCCAGAATCCTGGAAGTACAAGAACAAACAATCAGGAATTAATCACCCTATTCTAAAATCCTATTTAGAAAACATATTAAATAGGTTAATAAAAGAGAGCCAGGACGGTCGTGATGGAAAGATTATTTTCTCGAAGGACAAAAAGTACGTCATGTTTAATACCAATCTTTTAGATAAGTACTTTCATGAAGTCATTGTTGTAGGAGATGCGGAATGTAAAGATGGTGAAATGCAAATTAAAAATCCTTCACGTTCAGGAGGCCGTTTAAAACTTCGGAAAATGGGCTTTGACGAAAACGCAAATGCTCTCCCTCCACAATTTTTTGACGATGTTAATGAGGTGATTTTCCAAACCACATGGGAGATTGATAAGGATTTCGACACATTTACACATATTATTGAAGAACGAAGACGTAGGTTTCCTGAAGAATACCATACTATGTCTACTGAGGAACTTGCCACAAAATTTGATAATGCTATCGGTTTTGCCGTTGCATTAGCTCAGCGTAATTATAAATTTATAGTTCCAATGTACCGCCCACAAGAAGACAAGATACAGCTATTGATGCCCATTTATCTTAAAGGAACATATAGTGATAGACCAGATTTCGCATTAGTGCTAACTCCAAATAAAGAATTGCGAATGTATGAACCAGAAACAATACTACCTCTGGATGCGGCATACCAAAATGCAAGATTGATTGCTAAGCCAGAAGAATCATGGTTGAACCCGAATGAAATATAGATCTTCAGATTTCAAACATTTGATAAAACAGATTAATATTCCAACTAAAAAGAGGGTGTGTCAGAAGTCGGTTTTAGCAAAAATCGCTATCTGGTTATCAAAGAGTTACAAATTGAAAAATGCCGTTTTTGGGACTTTTGACACACCCTCTTTTCTCTTTTTTCTTGCTTAACGTTCGCAAAAAAAAACAGTTACCTATATGAGGGCACGTATGCGCTGTAGTGGAAACATTTAGGCAAACCGCAAAAATCAAACAGAGATTGCTATTTACAAATTGAATACAGTTTATTTAACATACCTTATTCGAAGAGTATTTGTAAGTCCACTCCAGGAATGTCACATACTTTTTCCCCATTCTCATCAAGCAACTCTTTGTTTCCCAAAGATGTTGTATAATGGAGGATTGGAACATCAGTTAACATTGATTTCAGTATTTTGAATTCAGCTGTTTCTTTATAATCATAAACTTTAGGAAGGCAAAGTATAACGGCGATTAATGCATCATCCCAATAAAGGTATTGCTCGTTTTTCCCGTCTTCTTTGATTAAAATCCTCAGTTCTTGTTCATACTTCCAATCAGGAGATTTTGTAAAGAAAATTCTTTTAAGGTTTTTCCTAATGTACTTATATACCGTTCCTTGCGAATCTCCTTTTGCGAATACCGCATTTGAGTGTTTAGAAGAATAACGAATTTTAGCAATTGTGGCCTTTTTACCAAATTGCTCCACAACCCTTTGTGATAACTTGTCTTTATCGAAAACCAAACATGCACCATTGCCCCCTTGTGCATAGTGTCCCCAAAGAGGGTCAATTTTAAAGCCTCGATGCGAAGGCTTGTCTAATGTGAGACTTATGGATTGATATTTTGATAACTCAGCATTTATTATATCGGCAGGAATCATACCATAAACATCTCTTTTTGCTTCAGCAATATCATTCATGTTCTCAAAACGACCAAATTTCAATGATTTGGATGCAATGATCCTCAATGCAGATTCAAATTTTGTAAAATGAAACACATGTTTTCCTGTATATACCATAAATGGATCCATATCGTAAAGTTTTTATTGTTGCAAAGATAACATTTTTGTCTGTAGTTGTTTGCGCTAAATTGATGTGATATTTATTTTCTTACGAAAATAGGCTTCGCACCGCCATCGTACTTTTGCACCCGAAATCAAAAGGACAACGATGGAGAAAGAAGAATTCACATTTGACCCAACCAACTTCGAACAGCAAAAAGCTTTCGATATTGTAGCAAACACCAACAACAGCCTTTTCATTACAGGAAAGGCGGGTACTGGCAAAACCACTTTTGTGAAAAGGATCCAAAAGGAAATCAACAAAAACTTTTTGGTTCTTGTACTCACAGATATAGCAGCATTTAAGGTCAGAGGTCAACGATGCAAAATTCCAGTAGAACAATAATCCACAACTAAATGCGTCACCATTTCAAAGTTTCAGAAAATAATTGTACTTTTGCATCGTCAAACAAACAAAGATAATCTATGACATAAAATAAAGAAAACAACATAATATATATTGAGCTTACGCTCATGCCTCCCCTAATGAATCTGGAAAATTCTAAATGTATCTGAGGCAGGATTGCGAAAAGTTCACGCATGGGCGTGAATTGTTCGCTGCTTGCAACGATACAAGGTTTTTCCAGAACCTATTAGGGATGCATGTAGCAATGAGGAACAAAGTCACGCCTTTTTTATATCTCAAAATGAATGTGCAAAGATATACCAAATGGAGAAAACAGAACGAGTTTTGCAAGCCTTGCAAAACTAACTGCGTTTGTGTTTTAGTTTGTATCTTTGCACGATAATTCAAACCAACAAGATGAAAGAACATACAATTCACGGAATTAAAGCTGAGCAGAAATACAAAACCAAATAATTATGGCAACTGTAACATACAAAATTGATGGGAATCTTTTACCCATTGACATCAAAACCTCAAAAGGTGATTATCAGATTTTGGCCAAAACAGTAGTTGTACCAGATGGTGGCAGATGTGTATTGTACGATTGTTATTGCGTATCACTGAATTCAGTTCAAGCAAATGCTACTGATATTGAGTACTATATAAGTAAGATTAGAACAACGGCTGATTTATATGAACAAGGTCTCTCTTCAAAAGAAATACTAAAGAAGATGGCACAAGAACATATCAACCAGCATGGTCGAATAATTGACAATGACCTTATGATGATTGTATCTGCGCTACGACGTACCTTAGAAGCTATTGAGGGACAATGCGCTGGAGAGCAACTTGTACTGTCAGCACTTGAGGTGGTTCTTAACAACCATATAGACAAAGCGTTTGTAACTGTATATAGCCAAACTCCTTATGGTCCTCAACCACAGTTGGTGCCAATGAGTCAATTCATGAACAATATATGAACAATAAAAAATAGCTTTCTATATGCGGAATTATAACACAGAATCAGAAATTAACAATATTCCCAATGTTAGTTGGAAGCGCAATACCATATGCCAAATGTACAATGAACATTGCGATTACACTGATATACAAGGTTACTTTTCGGAGCAACTTGAACTTAATCCCAAACTGCTAGCATGGTTGTTTGATGACAATACCCTATTTGGTAAATCCCCTCTCTCTCTTGATGGTGAGCGATATGAGGCGTTTCAGGACTTCTATGATTCGTTAGATATATGGGATTAGTAGAGGGGCTTGGAAGATGTAACTTCTTCGCACCGTTTTATTGGCAATCAGCATCTGATTCTATCGTGTCGAATTGTACGAAATCGAAATCACAGAAAATATTTGAGAAAAATATCATGTAGATTTACAGCGTCATGTTTTCAGGCCTTGTTCAAAGGACCTCGCATGGTCTGGAAGTGTGGTGCGAAAATGATAAAAATAGAGGTCTTCGGTAAATAATGTTACGGAAATGGATTCAATTAAGCAATACCTGAGCAAAAAGGATAATTCATTTGATGGATTATTAAAGGAATGGGATCACGAACAACCATTGTACCCATATTTGGTTTTGATAACTAGAAAAAACAATCTTGTGGTCAACCTCTCGCCTATGCTTTGGGATTGGAGAAAAAATAATGGATTTTACTTGAAGCAAGACAGGATTATTCCCAAAGAAACAGTAAATGATTCAATTATTCCCCAATTATACCTAAAGTCCGCCACACGCTACTACAATATCTATGAGGAGGATCAAAATATTGGGGTTACCTACACATTTTACTCCAAGGATGCTTGCCATAAAATTTATAACTTTTTTGACGAAGAGGGAGATTGTACTCACGGTATACAACCTTTTACATTTAAAAAGATGCCACGAATACTTGAAGATCCAAGTAATCCCCCAGAGTGGATGACAGAAAACATGATAGAGGAAGAAGATGTTGTGGGAATGGTCACTATTCAAGTATCTCCCATTTCTTCAGAGGAGGAAAAACAAGCAGTATTTATTTTGTTAATGAAGAAGCCTTACGAAGATCAATCTCCTCACGTATTTGATATTTATGAGACATTTGATTTTCAAAAAGTTTTCCTTCAATCCAAACATCTGAAATCGTATTTTTCCAAACCCATTGTCTGGGCATTCGTTCACGATATTAAAAAAGGTTCCGAAATCGAAAATCTTTGTGTAATGAACGATGAAAACAACACTAAACTCTTTGAAGAATATGTGCGCAATCATTATGGAGACTTCTCTGAGGAGAAGAAAAATGAGTGCGTTATGGTTTTCCCTGACATTTTTGATAAATATATTCCGTCAGAGACTGTATATCAAAGACTACTTACAGATAATATTTTGAGCCTGGCCACAATAATAAAGAGATGGGGTCTTGGAGGTACTTATGCATTATCTTCTATCAATGGCGATCAGAATGTTTGTAACCTGATGATGACGGTGGCAAAAAAAATGTTGAACAATAAATCTCTAATTAAATCAATCCCTCAAGAGGGGTGGTTCCCTTTCATTTCAGTATTGTCTTACATGAATGTCATGTACAACAACAATCCTAAAATAAAAATTCCGACAGGGTTCTGGTTATACTATTATCTTCATAAGTATAGAAAGCAATGCCCTCAAGAAGATTACCCATTGATAAATATTATGACCGCTTTCACATTAGTGAATAATAGTTCTTCCTTTATAAAACTGATTAATGTCAATAAGAGTTTTAGGTGCAAAACGAAAGTTGGTGATAGTTCTTGGAAAACTATGCGAGATGAGTCTGCTTTATTCGAACTTGTTTATTATTTTTCTAATGGATGCACAGGCTTTTGGGATGAACTGTCACCAAAGGAACAAGACTTTTGGCCTAAGCGTTGGGAAAATGAATTGGGGTATTCGGAGATATTGCAATACTTGAATTTGGATGGTCATCATACTTGGATGGGGATTGGTGACGAACGAGAATTCTATGCCAATAAACTATTCGAGGCAATAGATCTGGAGCAAAAAAAAGGCAATTATTGTATGTTGGATTTTGATTAATAATTGATATGGTTAATGATTGTTAAAAATAATTTGACAGTTCGTAATTTTTTAACCCATCACTCATTAAAACATGTATCACTGTGAAACCAATGTTAAAAAACAACAAGTACTATGAGGGCGTAAATTTTGACTATATATTAGCCCTTAGGAACAACGATGATGTCATTGAGAAACTTCAAATTCCCATCAAAAAAAACGAAGGGCTGATAAATGACGTTTTTCGCATGTTAGAAGACGATGCGTATGAAGCAGATGATATTTACCGCACTTTCAAGAGACAATACAGTGATTACGGCGATTTTGAGTATTGCTTAGGCTTTGGCTCCCTGACGGCATATTTTATTGACCCTATCACCTATGCTTATTTTGATGAAACAAAATACAGAAAACAAGCAAAGGAATATAAAGACAGAATAGAATTAGCGAAAAACGAAACGATACGTGATTATCGAGCAAGATCATTCAACAAGTGGAATTATCGACAAAAACTAAACTATATTGACAAATGTCTTCCTTATGTTTTTGCCAGTGATTATCATGATGCTCTTGTCAAATATGACGTAGAGAAACGCTATTTTATATTCTCGAATGAGACACATGGAAGGTTTAGTTATTCCAGAAAAGTCACGGAAGACATTGAAATTGTATTAAAAACAAACTTCTGTTACGGTAGTTCAAGCAGTTTGTTGGTGATAGTAACTTACAAAGGAATACCTATATTACCATATAGCGTTTGGGTGAATTACTTTTATGCTGGTTACAATGAGATCATAAGATGCACCAGGTCATATAGCCCACAAAGGTCTAATTGGAACACATGTATGGATTTTGTTATTTGGTTCGTAGAACAGGCAATTGAGAATCCAGAAGCATTTGTTCAAGAAACCATAATGCAAGAAGTGAACACGCTGGTGGACGGTATTGGAGAATTGTTTAAACTAACAGATAAGGAGATGGAGAAAAGATTGATGATTTCAACTCCTGATGACTCATTGCAAGAAAGATATTATATAGGAATAAAGACAGCACGAATGGCTAACGAAAAAGATGTAAAATATTATACTATTGCTCCTGAAGAAGCAAAACTAGTATATAGGATGGAGAAAATAACAGGTGCATTACATTTTTTAAAAAGTCTACGACAGTTGTCCGAGATTTATGATGGCATTGAACTATCAATAAACAGGATAAAGGAGATTAATGCAAGGCTATATCCAGAAATCATAAAAGCCATCATGCCTGTAAAAGCATACATCGCAGACCTATATGAAACGCTTAAACCAATTGAGAAAAGATTGAATAGCGTTGAAAGACGGTTCAACTATTTATATGATAGATTGCAAAAAAGGTTGGAGAACGCTGACTGGGAAAAGCAAGACGAAATAAGAGAATCGTTTGTTAAGAAAAACCCACTTTACGAAAAGCTCAGAGACGAAAAGATAGAACTTGAAAGACAGGTTTCTTCTTTGAATACACAAATAGGGAATCGGGAGCATTATCTAAGACAGTTAGAAGATGCCAAATCACTTATTTTAAAGCATGTGATTTCAATATAGAAATTTTAAATTGTTCAGCAAGAAGAACCGCAAAATCGAAGTAAGGGATGATGATGGGATACGTGCCTCATCTTCCCCCTTCTTTGCAAGCCTTGCAACCCCTCCCTCATCACCTGAAATATCGTATTTTTGCGCCGGTTAATAATTGTAAGAAAGAGTGCTCATATCATGAATATTACACCGTCGAAAGTAGTCCATCGTCAGAAGGCGTTGTTCAGCCGGGACCTGCCTTTTAAGCCTCAATATGGCATGATGCTGTATGTCGAGGCGTGCGCGAATGAGGAGATCAACGGGTACTTTCACAAGAATATGGGGAAAGCTGTCAACATTTTGGGCGAATCATTCACGTATTTGCCTGCAATGCTGGACAAGCTGGCGCAAATTGTGGAGTACAACTGGCCGGAGACCGATTCCGCTTGGATAGAGAAGGCGAAGTCCGATCCGTCGTGGATTCAGGACACCTATCGGGAAATCCTCTCCTACAGGATAGACAAAGAAGACGAAATGCCCGAATTGCCTCTGCAAATCGTGGAATTACCCATGCTAATGCGCCATGAAGAGACCTCTTTAGACGGCCATGTTTTCACTCTGTTTCCACTTCTGTACTGTAACGACACCCAATTTGAACGGTTGCTGACCGCCATTGCGCACGTGCCACGTCTTGATTCGAACATATTTCATAGTACGCTTATCGAACATCCCCTGCGTCATAGCCGTTTGCGCGAGAACGTGGATGTGGACCCTAAAGACAACGCGGACCGGGGAAGAATCGATGTGCTGGCGGACGAAATCCGGCAGCGGATCGAGGAAATGCGCTCAATTGGGGTGTCCGACTTTGTCATAAAGAAACTTATTGCGCTGCCCGACCCTAAACTGAGCACGCTTCGCATTACCAAGGATTACGGCATCTTTTTACCCGACTACAACGATATGGAAATCGCCTTGCCAACACTCTCCAAGGTTGTCTATTTCTTCTACCTGCGCCATCCCGAAGGATCGCGGTTCAAAGAGTTGGTTGACCACCGCGATGAATTGTTGCAGATTTACTGTCGTATTTCAAACCGTTATGATGCGGTTAAAATGGAGCAAAGTATTGACGAACTGGTCGATTCCACCCGCAATTCCATCAATGAAAAGTGCAGCCGCATCCGCGCCGCCTTTGTAAGCCGTTTCAGCGATGATCTGGCCAAGAACTACTACATCACGGGATCTTCCGGTCAGGCAAAATACATCCCCCTCGACCGCAGTTTGGTGATGGACGAGGCGGGGATAATCACAAACAAATAATGAGGCAGGGGTGCTGAAAACATGGCTTTTAGCTATTGGCCTTTAGCTATTGGCATGGCTTGCCCGTAAAAGTCAAAAGCTAATTGCCGGCAGCCAAAAAGAAAAACACAGTTGTATGAATACTGTTGTTACAAGTTAAAATTTAAATAAACATGGAACACATATTTTTACTATTTATCGCGGTTAGCCTCGCGTATGGTGTCGGCTGCTTGGGTCGAACTCGGAAAATAGGTTTTGGACTGGCATTCGCCATTTCGCTGCTCAATGTTGTCATCGGATTGATTGCAGTGCTTTGTTCAAAGAAAATTGATAATGTTGAACCTGAAAAAATGGAGGAATAGATTATGAAAATTGCAGGTTATGTTTTTGCAGTAATAGGTGGTCTCGCCCTCATAGGAGGTCTCGCCGCAGGACACAGTGTTTTCGGCCCTTTGTTTTGGCTGGCTTTGGGCATTGTTTTGATATATTTTGGGAAGAAAAAGGAAGAAAAACAAGAGCCAACGGAGAAGAACGAAAAAAATGATCAGCCTCCAACAAATGCAGAGGAATCTACTACTCCGTCGAAAAACGAAAATGAAGACGTCAAGGACAAACCGATGACTTACTGGGAGAGATAACAAATTATTTTAGAGCCTACTCCAAAGCACTATGAACCCCAACAAAGAAACAAACAACAACCCGGACACCCCAAGTAAAGCAAACAAAGTTGTTCTCTTGACAATGACTATCGTGGTTGCATTACTGACCCCTGTGTTGTTACAAGGTCATCTGAATGTTATCTTCAGAGATCTGTTTAACCCTCAGGATTGCATTGTTTTAGTGCCGGGGTTGCGGGTGGTGAGCACTTTGGTGTGTTATGGCATTGCCGCTGCAGCAGGAGGGACTTTGCTCCGCATCGCAAGAATACACAAGCGCTGGCTTACCGTTCTTTTCTTTGTGCTGACGTTCCTTTGGACCGGCTTTGTGGCAGCAGCATTATATTTGGCCATTGATTGAAAGTAACCCTTAAAAACCAACCACCCCATCATGAAACTAAACCACCTCATAGCCCTTCCCCCCGACAAAGAGTGCGAAACCATTGCCACGGGCTTCCAACATCTTGACCACCTTACAGGCGGACTGCGAACAGGGCAAATATGCACCGTTGCCGCACGACCGGGGATGGGCAAAACGGCCTTCGCCGTGTCCCTTCTGCGCAATATCGGTGTGGTACAGAAAGTGCCTGCGGCGTATTTTTCCCTTGATCTGACCGAGCTGGAAATCGTGAGAAGACTTAAGGCCTCCCTAACCGGCAGTTGGGAAACCGTGCCTTGCAATGAGATAACGCCACCCGTGGATGTTATCGATGCAATGAAAAAGATAGGGTTTCACATAGAAAAAGGTCGGGATGTGGAACAGGAAGCCGTGCAAATGATGAAAGAAGCCCCTGTCTGGATAGAACACAACTTGGAAATAGGTGTGGATGAGATTGTCAGTCGTATGGAGCGGCTACATCAGGAGAACCAGGTGCGGGTCGTGATTATGGACAGCTTGCGTTCGATCCTAAGTGCCTGCAAGACAGAGCAGGTGCGGGCACTCCAGAAACTATATCAAGCCGCAGACCGAATGCATCTGGCGGTGGTGCTTACCTCCGGCCTGAGCCTTTCGGTAGAGACACGGGGAGGCTCCAAACGCCCATGTTTAAGCGATTTAAGGGATTGGTATCAGCTTGAGTATTTTTCTTCGATGGTAATGTTCGTTTATCGCCCGGAATATTATTATCTTGATACATTTGAAGACAATTCGCCCTCAGAAGATATGGCGGACATCATGGTGAGAAAGAACACCTTCGGCGGCACTGGTGATGTGCGTATGCACTTTGACAACCATGTCGGCTTCCGTGAAATTCCATACGATGACAATGATAAATCCACACATCTGTGAACTTGTTTTGAAAAATTCCGGGAAGTTACTGATATATGTAAATAAAAACCCCAAAGAACAATGAATCAAAGAAACTTTACCAAATTCGCAATTATTCTCCTTTGCATTGCCGCATTCTCTGCTTGCACCACATCCCAAAAGACCGATGAAGAAAACCAGCAAGTCCGTTGGCCGGATTTCCTGCGGGATTGGGCGGCGGATTATGAAATCAACGACAGTCAGCGGCTCTCGCTTATCAATTTGATAGATTCCGTCTATTATTTCCTGGAGGATAGCACCCAATCTGTCGAAGCTCATTCGGATCAGGTGTGCCGAATGATAGACCGAATGGCTGATGTCATAGCCAATGACTCAGCGTTTGAGTTTACCCTGATGATGCGGGCTACGGCGGACAACTTTTGGGCACAAGCGCCAAGGGATGAGCGGATTCTACAATGCGATTGTTCAAGTGAGTCGATCAGTCGCCTAATGGATTGGCAAACGGTGTACTCGACAGATGTGGAACTTATGTGCTACACTGTTACCCCTGACCCTTGGCAAACCCCGTGGCACTTTGCCAATATGATTCTTACCATAGATAAGGATGGTGAAGATCCTCTTGCCAGTTTCGTAATCACCAACTTTCAAGATTACAAAATGGACAGTGTTCAAATCGCTTTCCATGATAGCACCTCCACACTGGTGGATGTTTTATATGAAGATGAGGTGTTTGTCGATTCTTCAAGTGCGGCAGGGGGCGTTAAGACTTTGCTCATGCCTTACAAGTATCTGATTCGAATGTTGTCGCATTCAGCAAGTGTGAGTGTCGCATACAAAACAACTGAAGGATGGTATTCTATGCGAGGTTTTCCGCAAAGGAATTTCAAAAAGAATTTGAATGATTGTCCCCGGTTGAAGAAGGCGTCAGATCAAATTACGCGGTAAATTAAGCAGCCCTCCTTTGCCATTGATCGGATGAACTTGCCGGCGATTTTGTTTGCCACGGTGTTTTCCGTGTGCCGTAGGTGTTTGCGGTGGTGAACTTTGTATGATTAAAAGTTTTATTTTTGCACCCCAAAACATCCTACTATGACCGAATTTAACAACCTTACCGGTCTCCGCCACAGCGAACAGTTGGTGGTGGAGCACAAAGACACCGCCGCGGTATATGGCTCCGGCGCACTGGAGGTGTTCGCCACCCCCGCGATGATCGCCCTGATGGAGAAAACCTGCCTGATGGCCGTGTGCGACAAAATAGGTGACGGCAACACCACCGTCGGCATTGCCGTCAATATCAAACATTTGAAAGCCAGTCCCGTGGGCGCGACCATCCGCTGCGAGGCAGAACTCGTGGAAGTGGATCGCCGCCGTCTGGTCTTTTCCGTGAAGTGCTTCGAGGGCGAGACGCTGGTCGGCGAAGGCGTTCACGAGCGGTTTGTGGTGGAAAGCGCGAAGTTTATGGCGAAATTATTTTCTTGAAAAAAATGAATCCCGTATTTTGCAGGATTAGATTTTTTTCATTTTTATTACAACAAGAGTGCTGTATGAAAGGCCACTTTCAACGCCAGACTCGTGGTACGAAAGAACCATGTTGTTTTTGTCGAGTTCGTCAATGTTACACTCAGTGGAAATAGATTCACTCGTCATGGTCAGAGTGTTGTCCTGGACAGACCATGTGCCTTTGGATGCGACTTCGCCACCATCGGTAGTCCATAGAGAAGAATAAGTGTGATCCTTTTTGAAGGTGATGACGGTGGTTTCATCGGGTTCGAGCATAGATTCGGGTTCACCAGTTACACCATTGATAGTCGTTGTGCCAATAACTTCTGTCTCTTGCCATTGCCCGATAATAAGTTTCTCAGTATCATTTACTTTGCTGCAGGATACCATTGCTATCGCAAATAATGCGATCACCAGAATAGATAATACTTTTTTCATTTTTTGTTGATAAATTGGTTTGTAAATGAATTTCAGGTTGCAAAGGTATATATTTTTTGATTAGAATACGATAGTGGGTTAAAAAATGACAGTTTGTGTGATTTTGTTTTCTGAATTTTCGTGAAAATTTTATACCTTTGCACCTTTGTTTTTTTTGAATAAAAAAGCCCTAAAATGAAGAATATTCGCATCTTGTTGACAACCTGTCTGCTGGCATGTCTGTCTTTTTTTGCTTTCGCGCAATCCGTCACCCCCGTGAAATGGGCCTATAAGACGGTGAAGGTCAATGATTCCGTGGCCGAACTACAATTCACCGCCAATATAGAACCTAACTGGCATCTCTATTCGCAGAAGCCGGGACAGGGTCAGATTGAGCTGCCTCTGGTGTTCAACTTCACCAAATCACCGAAATATGAACGCATAGGCAAAGTCGCGGAGCCGACCCCGCAAAGCGATTACGACGACATCATGGATGCGCATTCCAACTTCTACACAAAACAGGTGACGTTCAAACAGCGCGTTAAGGTGAAAGACGACCAACCTTTTACCGTACAGGGCAAGTTGGAGGGACAGGCCTGCATTGAAGGTCGTTGCACTCCGATTGAAGAGAAGTTCTCTTTCGATCTCAAAGACTTCCATCCTGTTATGTCCTCTGTTGCTGAAGAGAATACAGAAACAGAAAACGCTGACAATGAAGCGGTTGAATCAGATGCAGATATGCAAACTGCGCAAATTGCTCCCGCCGCAGACGAACCCGCAGAGAAAGCTGAAGAAGAAGAGTCCCTGCTGATGTACTTCCTGGGTGCTGTGCTTGGCGGTCTCGTCGGTCTGCTGATGCCGTGCGTCTTCCCGATGATCCCGATGACCGTCTCCTACTTCTCGAAAGACGGCAACACCGGCAAGCGCAACGCGATGCTCTACGGCTTGTTCATCATCCTGATCTTCGTGGTGTTCGGTTTGGTGTTGTCGTTGATCTTCGGCGCGGATCTCGGCAATGTCCTCAGCACCCACTGGATTCCGAACATTCTCTTCGCCATCATCTTCTTCATCTTCGCCCTCTCGCTGTTGGGCTATTTTGAGATTACGCTGCCGAGTTCCTGGGTGAACGGTTCCGCCAAGCGTCAAAACGCCGGTAGTGTGGCCGGCATTTTCTTCATGGCTTTGACCTTGGTGCTGGTTTCCTTCTCCTGCACGTTGCCTATCGCGGGTGCTGTGGCTCTCAACGCCGCTGGCGGTTCCTTCCTGAAACCCGTTATCGGCATGTTGGGATTTTCATTGGGTATTGCTGTGCCGTTCACACTCTTCGCCCTCTTCCCGAACATGCTGAAGAAGCTGCCAAAGTCCGGCGGCTGGATGAACACCCTCAAGGTGGTGCTCGCCTTTGTGGAGTTGGCCTTCGCCCTTAAATTCATCAACGTGCCCGACCAAACCTACCACTGGCGCATCCTCGACCGTGAGGTCTATCTCTCTTTGTGGATTGTGTTATTCTCGCTGTTGGGCTTCTACCTGCTCGGTAAAATCAAGTTCCCGCACGACGACGACTATCCGGTGCAGAAGAGCTGGTTCCGTTTCCTGCTCTCTGTGGCCGTCTTCTCCTTTGTGGTCTATATGATTCCCGGTCTGTTCGGCGCTCCGTTGAAGGCCATCTCCGGTTGGCTTCCGCCGATGACCACCCAAGATTTCGACATTTCCAACATTGTACGGACAGAGAGTGGCTCTGGTGGCGCAACCGCCAGCACCTACCAATGGACCGAGGATCCGATGTACGCCGACAAGTTGGAAATCCCGTTCGGCATCAAAGGCTACTTTGACTACGACCAAGCGTTGCGCGTAGCCAAGAAGGAGGGCAAGCCCGTCTTCCTTGACTTCACCGGTCACGGCTGCACCAACTGCCGTAACGTGGAGAACGCCGTCTGGATCGATCCCGAGGTGCGACGCATCTTCGCCGAGGAGGTCATCGTCTGCACCATGTACGCTGACGACAAGGTGATCCCGCTGCCCGACGAGGAAAAGGGCAAGCTCACCGATGCCAACGGCGACCCCATCACCATGTTGGGTGCCAAGAACCGCCACATCGAGCAGACCAAATACCACGAAAATTCGCAACCTTGCTATTTCGTGGTGGATCCCGACGGCAACATCCTCTCCGGCCCGACCTATTATGAGCGCGACAAGGACAAATACATCGCGTTCCTCCGCAAAGGCATCGATGCGTATAAAGGCAATAAGGAATAGGCAATAGGGAACAGGCAACAGATATTTACGAACGAACAACCCCAATTCCCCCCTTTAGGGGGGTGGCCGTAAGGCCAGGGGGTGTAAGACGATACAGCTGTTATGAATGGGAATAAATGGTACATTAAATTATCCCTCAGTGTATTAACGGGATTGATATTGTCCCTCGCGTGGTATGTGCGCGGGGCGGCGTTCCTCATCATGTTGGCCTTTGTGCCGCTATTTTGGTTGAGCGACATTTCGCTGAAGGAGGGCAAACGCAACGCCTTCGGGCGTGGCATCCTGCTCTTCTATCCGGCATTTTTCGTCTTCAACCTCATTACAACGTACTGGATAGCCTATTGCACGGTGCCTGGTGCCGCGGCGGCTGTCATTCTCAATGCACTGCTGCAGACGCTAGTGTTTGCAGCATGGCACGCTTGTCGGAAACAAGTGGAAAACCGTATTTTACAAGCGGTTATGCTGATTTTCTTCATGGTTTCATTTGAATATTTGCATTTGAACTGGGATTTGACGTGGCCATGGCTCACGTTGGGCAATGTATTCGCCACCATGCCTGCTATGGTGCAATGGTACAGCGTTACGGGAACGCTGGGCGGCACCGTCTGGATTTTGCTCTGCAACTTCCTGGTTTACTGGGAACCTTTGACTAAAAAAGAGCGGGAAAAACGTCCACGCAAATACGGCAGCATTCTTACCCTTTGTTGCCTCATCCTGCCGATACTCATCTCAGTGATCATGTACGAGGTGGTTGAACGGAGGATTGACAGTTCCACCCCTATTGAGGCTGTCATTGTGCAGCAGAACACTGACCCTTGGAAGGAAGAGTACAGTCTCACGAACGAGGAAGAAATTCAGCGCGTGTTGGAGGTCGCGAAACCCTTCATCAACGAGAAGACTAATCTCGTGATCACACCGGAATCAGCTATCGCGCACACCATCGACATGAAGGCGTTGCGAAACCGCACTTTTACAGAAGGCGACACCCGTTTTGAGGGATTTGCATTGATCGACAGCACGATAAAGCAATATCCAAACCTGAACTTCGTGTTAGGCCTTTCCACGGTCACTATATCGGATCGTGAGATGTCGCCAGCATCGCGGGAAATAAACCCAGGGCAATTCATGGAATTTTACAATACTGCGGGATTTTACAATCGCAATGGATTGGTGGGCTATTACCACAAGTGTCGATTGGTGCCGGGTGTGGAAGGAATGCCTTTCCCGAAGATCTTCGGTTTCTTGGGAAATGTCCTTATTGAGTTAGGAGGCTCCAACTCCTCCCTCGGCAAGGACACCGAACAGCGCACTTTCCCGTTTGACGTGAACGGCCGGGAGTTGCGCATCGGTACAGCCATCTGCTACGAGTCTGTCTATGGCGAGCTGGTTGCGAAGTTCGTGCGCAATGGAGCGAATGTTCTTGCGGTGATTACCAACGACTCGTGGTGGGATGACAGTCCCGGCCATCGGCAGCATTTCGACATGGCTCAGTTGCGGGCTCTTGAGACCCGGCGTTACGTGCTTCGCGCGGCCAACGGCGGCTTCTCCGGTGTCATCGATCCGACGGGGCGCGTGTTGGCGAAGACAGATTACGGCACTCGCACAGCCATCCAGACCATTGTGGGTGCGCAGGAAGGAAATACCTTCTATGTGAAACACGGAGATTATATAGCGAGAATCGCCGTTCCATTCACCATCTTGGGTGTTTTGTACGCTGTCGTCATGGCATTTATACGAAGAAAACGCAAGTAATCACTTGTTAGACCCTTTGTTCATGATTTTTTAAACAAACTATCGGAAGTCTGGTCAAATAGTCCTTGGATTCAGATTTTACCTCTAATTATATATATACAAATTATGAATACCAAAAATCTTTTCATCCTGATTAGCCTTTGCCTCGGTTGCATTCTTCCTATGCAGGCACAAAAACAAATTTCGGCCAAGTTGACCGATGCCACCGTTTATCTTCGCGGTGCCGCACTGACTCACACCGCCTCCGCTACGCTCAAAAGCGGCAGTCAAGAGGTGATTATTGACGGACTCAGTCCCGATATTGAAATCAACAGCCTGAAAGTCAAAGCAAATGGTGTGCTCATCTCTGCCACTGAGTTTTCACAAGATTACCTCACACCACGAGAACAAGCAGCCCATATCAAGAAACTTCAAGACTCACTGGACCTCTACCAGGAACAGCTGAAAGATGTTCAGAACGAGTTGGCTGTCCACAAACAGTTGCTCAAGCTTGTCACTGACGGCACTCAGAACAACATGAGCCAGAAAGATGGTACGGTCACCATCGCCGACATCAATGCCAACATGGAGCTCTACCGCACGAAAGCCGCCGAGCTGCAGAAGAGCATCGACAAGGACAACAAGAAGATTGAGAAGCTGAAGGAAACGGTCAACAGGTTGAACAACCAGATTAACCAGGACGAGACGGAGAATTCCCAACTCAACGGAATGTTGCGTCTTTCCGTGAGCGTGCCGGAAAACACCACCACCACCTTCACCATCACCTATTTCACCAATCAGGCGCAATGGGTGCCGTGCTACGACATAAACATCCCGTCGATGGATAAGTCCATTACGCTGCAGGCCAAGGCGAAAGTGCGGCAGCTTACCGGCCTTGACTGGAACAACGTGAAGCTCACACTCTCCAACGCCACCCCGAATCGATCCACCGTGGCACCGGTCTTCAAGACTTGGTTCTTAAGATTCCAACGCCCGCAGCCACAATACAATAATTCCTTTGCCAAAGGGTATGACGCAGCCGCAAGCAATTCCATGGCTTACGCAGTTGCCGAAGAAAGAAGTGAATCAAGGCCTGCTTTGGTATCACCCAAACCTACAGCCCCCATCCTGATGAACGATTTCGTGGAAGTGGAAGACCAGGACATTCAAGTATCTTTTGCCATTTCAGTTCCGTATGACATTCCCGGCAACGGAAAGGAGAAACTCATCGACCTGAAGAGCTACGATGTCAAGGCCGACTTTAAGTACTACAGCGTCCCGAAGCTGTCGGATGAGACCTATCTGGTCGCCACGCTGTCCGACTACGAGAAATACAACCTGCTGCCTGGCGAGGCCACGGTGACGTTCAACAACACCTTCGTGGGACGCACGCGCCTGCGCCCGAACGATACGGAGAGCCAAATTACATTGACGCTCACCACCGAGCCGCGCATGACCGTGAAACGGGAGAAACAGAAAGACTTCTGCAGCACCAAGCACGTGGGTAACAGCACCACCGTCACGCAGTCGTACCTGATCACCGTCAAGAACAACCTGAACCGCGCCGCCAAACTGACGCTGAAGGAACAGTATCCGATCTCCAACGACAAAGACATTGAAGTGAAGGACGTTACGATTACACCAAAAGCCACCTACGACAAGAGTGACATCGGTGTGGTGACTTGGGATGTGGAGTTGCAGGCTGGCGAAACGCGCACGTTCACTGTTACATACAGCGTAAAGCATCCAAGCGACCGCACCATCGCCTGGTAAACGGCGAATAGGGTCGGCGAATTTTGCGAATTTTGCGAATTTAGCACGTATATCTTGCAAAGCGTTGCCAATATTTTAAATGTTTATTGTTAATAATTTAAGGTATCGGATGCTCTGTTAGAAAAGCAAATACTTGTCAAACAATAGACTATACAGAAAATCACCGGAATATTACTTTCGGTGATTTTTTATTATAGGTTTTTCATATCTTTGCTTCCAAACATTTATAAACAAAATATACTTTAATATGAATGACAAAATACTATTCAGAAAAGAATCCTACTGTCTTATTGGCGCAGCCATGGCAGTTCACAGTGAGCTGGGATGCGGTTTCACAGAGCCTGTTTATCAGGAAGCGTTTGAAAAGGAACTCCTTTGGCGATGTATTCCCTTTGAGCGGGAAAAGACATTCAAGGTGTATTACAAAGGTGCTGAACTAAGCAAGCGTTTTGTTCCGGATTTCTTTTGTTATGGGAAAATTATTGTGGAATTGAAAGCGGTGTCTGATTTGATAGGGGAGCATTATTCTCAGGTGTACAACTACTTAAAGGCAAGTGGCGTGGATTTGGGGCTACTGATTAATTTCGGAAAGACCTCGTTGGATTATAAGCGAATTCCCTGCACAACCAAATTTGTCGGCGAATAGTTTGTCGGCGAATTAAGCAAATTTAGCGAATTGTATTTACAAAACAGGGTTCAACCATATATTTGTATATTATTCGCAAAATTCGCACAATTAGCAGATGGTCAAATTCGCCTAATTCGCCCAATTCGCCGACCGTCATCTTCGCCTAATTCGTAAAATTCGCCGACCGCCATCTTCGCCCAATTCGCAAAATTCGCCGACTGTTGATAACTTCGCCGAGTTGTTGAAAAAAAAATTCGTAAGCTATTGATTGTATGCAAAAAAAGACTATTTTTGCCGCCAATTTGATAATGTACGTAAAAAAGGCACCTATCAAGTAGTTAAACATCTGAATATCAGAAAAATATAAAGTAATAAAAGACAAAAATAACAATGAGTGTAAAACAGAAAAACGCGGCAAATGCGCGTAAAGAAGCAATGAAAACGGTGTACGTGGCCCGATTAGTGGATAATCCGACCTCACCGCGCAAGACCAGAATTATGGCCAACGTCATTCGTGGCAAGAATGTAGATTACGCTATGAATGTGTTGAAGTACTCTCACAGAGAGGCATCTGAAAAATTACTGAAACTGTTGAAGTCGGCCGTTGCCAACTGGCAGGCGAAGAACGAGGACAAACGCCTCGAGGACGCCGACTTATATGTCAAGACCATCATGGTTGACGGAGGCCGGATGCTCAAACGTATCCGCACTGCCCCTCAAGGCCGTGCCGCTCGCATCCGCAAGCGCTCCAACCATGTTACGTTGATTCTCGGCGACCGCAACGAAGAGAATGTACAAGTGGCAAATATTGAAGAATCACAAAAATAATAAATTAAAGTATGGGTCAAAAAGTTAATCCTATCGGCTTGCGCCTCGGAATTGTGAGAGGCTGGGACTCTAATTGGTACGGCGGCAAAAATTTCGCCGGTAAAATCGTCGAAGATGACAAAATTAGAAAGTATTTAAATGCTAAGTTCTCAAAAGCCGGCATTTCGAAAATCTACATTGAAAGAACCTTAAAACTCGTCACGGTGACCATCAGCGCTGGTCGTCCCGGTGTCATCATCGGAAAAGGCGGCGCGGAAGTTGACAGCGTGAAAGAGGAACTGAAAGTGATCACTGGCAAGGAGATCCAAATCAATATCATGGAAGTCAAACGCCCTGATCTGGACGCTCAACTCGTGGCGCAGAACATCGCCCGCCAGATCGAAGGCCGTGTGACGTACAAGAAAGCGGTGAAGACCGCTATCTCCGCCACCATGCGCGCCCAAGCTGAGGGTATCAAGGTGACCGTGGCCGGTCGTCTCGGCGGCGCCGAAATCGCCCGTGCCGAGCACTTCAAAGACGGCCGTATCCCGTTGCACACCCTTCGTGCCGACATTGACTACGCTCCCGTGGAGGCTCACACCACCTACGGCTGCATCGGCGTGAAAGTGTGGATCTGCCGCGGCATCGTCTATGGCAGACGCGACCTCTTCGCCAACGAAGCTGCCAAGGAGCAACGCCCTGCAGGCGGCGGCAAGAAGATGTTCCGCGGACCGCGCAGAGACCGCGACGGTCGTGACCGCAACCGCAACAACAATAGAAATCACAATAATTAAACCGACGCCAAGATGCCGGTAAATCAAATAATCCTTAAACATTAAAAGCAATGTTACAACCGAAAAAACTCAAATACAGAAGGCCGCAAAAGGGCAGAATGAAAAGCATCACCAAGCGTGGTTCTGAAATCGCATTCGGCTCTTTCGCACTGAAAACGTTGGACCAGTACTGGATCACCGCCCGCCAAATTGAGGCTGCCCGTCAGGCTATCACCCGTGAGATGAAGCGTCAGGGACAGCTCTGGATCCGTATCTTCCCCGACCGCCCCGTGACCGCCAAGGGTTTGGGTGTTCGTATGGGTAAAGGTAAGGGTACCCCCGAATACTACGCCGCACGCGTCAGCCCGGGTCGCATTCTTTTCGAAGCCGATGGCATTCCGTTGGAAGTCGCCCGCGAGGCTATGAGACTCGGCGCACAAAAACTGCCCGTGCATACGAAATTTATTGTCAGAAGAGATTATTCAGAAGAAATTTAATAGGAGGAGAAAGTATGAAACAACAAGAAATCAACGAACTGACCACCCCCGAACTGAGGGAAAGACTGGCCAATGAGCAAGACAGACTGGTCACGATGCGTCTCAACCACGCCATCTCCCCACTGGAAAATCCCCAACTGATCAAGGCTCAGCGCAGAGACATCGCACGCATGCTGACCGAACTGCGCAAAAGAGAAATGAACGAGAATAAATAACCCTATCACTGAAGCATTATGGAAAGAAATAACAGAAAAGTGAGAGAAGGCATTGTCGTGAGCGACAAGATGGACAAATCTATCGTCATCAAGGTCGAACGCAAGATGAAACACCCCATCTATGGCAAGTTCCTGAAACGTTCCACCAAATTCATGGCACACGACGAGAAAAACGAGTGCCGTATCGGTGACAGAGTGAGAATTATGGAAACCAGACCTTTGTCAAAGAACAAATGCTGGCGTTTAATTGAAATCGTAGAAAAGGCTAAATAATATTATGATACAGCAAGAATCCAGATTAGCAGTAGCAGATAACAGCGGCGCAAAGGAAGTGCTCTGTATCCGCGTATTGGGCGGCACCAAGAAACGCTATGCACGCGTGGGTGACAAAATCGTCGTCGCCATCAAGAGTGCCATCCCCTCCGGCCAGGTCAAAGCCGGCACCGTGTCCAAAGCAGTCGTGGTCCGCACCAAACGCCACGTCCGCAGAAACGACGGCTCCTACATCAAGTTCGATGATAACGCCGTGGTCCTGCTGACCGCAGCCGATGAGTTGCGCGGCACCCGTATCTTCGGACCCGTGGCCCGTGAGCTTCGTGAAAAACAATTCATGAAAATCGTCTCTTTGGCCCCCGAAGTGTTATAATCAAGTCAATAAACATTTTTTATACAATTGACAAAGACCAATTGACAAACATTAAAGCAAAAAAGAAATGAAACTGAAAATCAAGAAAGGCGACACTGTAAAAGTGATTACCGGTGAGTACAAAGGAACTCAAGGTAAGGTGCTGGAAGTCCTCCCCAAGGAAAACAAAGCCCTGGTGGAAGGCTGCAACATGGTGTCCAAAAGCACCAAGCCCAGTGCGGCTGCACCTAACGGCGGCATCATCAAGAAAGAAGCCCCGATCCACATCTCCAACCTTATGGTGGTTGACGCTAAAGGAAACGCTACCCGCGTCGGTAGAAAGTTGAACGATAAAGGTAAATTAGTCAGATATTCTAAAAAGACAGGAGAGGAGATCAAGTAATGTACAAGCCGAGATATAAAGAAAAATATCAGAACGAGGTTCTTCCCGCTCTGAAAGAACAATTCGGATTTAAATCCGTGATGCGCGTGCCCAGAATCACCAAGATCTGCCTCAACCAAGGTCTCGGTAAATTCGGCATCGCCGACAAAAAGCTTATCGACGCTGGCGTGCAGGAAATGACCCTCATCGCCGGTCAGAAAGCTGTCCCCACCAAGTCCAAGAAGGACATCTCCAACTTCAAGTTGAGAAAAGGAATGCCCATCGGCGTGCGCGTGACCCTTCACGGCGACCGCATGTATGAGTTCCTTGACCGCCTCATCACCGTCTCCATCCCCCGTATCCGCGACTTCCGCGGTATCAGCGATAAGGGTTTCGACGGACGCGGCAACTATACGCTCGGTATTCCCGAACAGATCATCTTCCCCGAGATTGACATCGACAAAGTGCTCAAAATTAACGGTATGGACATCACTTTCGTGACGACCGCTCGTAACGACAAAGAATGTCTGGCCCTGTTGAAAGAATTCGGCTTACCCTTCAAAAACCAAAAGTAAGTAATCATGGCAAAAGAATCTTTAAAAGCAAGAGAAATCAAAAGGGCGAAAATGGTCGCCAAATATGCAGCGAAACGCGCTGAACTCAAGAAAATCATGAAGGGCGATGATTACGAGGCCAAGAGAGCTGCCGATATCGCACTTCAGAAATTACCCCCGAACTCGAACCCGATCCGTATGCACAACCGTTGCAAGCTGAGCGGACGCCCGAAAGGCTACATGCGCCAATTCGGCCTCTCCCGTATCGACTTCAGAGAGTTGGCACTCGCCGGCAAGATTCCCGGAGTAAAAAAAGCAAGTTGGTAAACCTAAATGAAGAAGATTAAATTATGAATACCGATCCCATTTCAGATTATTTAACTCGTTTGAGAAACGCCATCCGCGCGCATCACGAAGTGGTCGAAATCCCCGCTTCCAACGAGAAGAAAGCTATAACCAAGATCCTTTTCGACAAAGGTTATATCTTGAACTATAAATTTGTGGATGATACTATGCCTAAAACGATCAAGATCGCTTTGAAGTACCATCCCGCAACAAAACAGTCCGCTATCAGCGAGATTAAGCGCGTCAGCCGCCCCGGTCTTCGTAAATACGTGGGTGTCAATGAACTGCCCTCTGTGTTGAACGGCCTCGGCATCGCTGTCATCTCCACTTCCCACGGCATGATGACCGATAAGGAAGCCAGAGCCCAAAACGTTGGCGGCGAAGTAGTATGTTACATCAGTTAATAGGAGGAGGAAGTTATGTCAAGAATAGGAAAATTACAAATCGCCATCCCCGCAGGGGTTGAGGTGAAAAGAGACGAAAAGTCCAACATCGTGACTGTGAAAGGCCCGAAAGGCGAACTGCAACAGTATGTCGATGAACGTATCACTTTCGAAATTGAAGACGGACACCTCCATGTGAAACGCCCGAGCGACTCCAAACGCGACCGCTCTATGCATGGCCTCTACAGAGCACTGCTCAACAATATGATCACCGGTGTTTCCCAAGGCTTCACCAAGAAGATGGAAGTCATCGGCGTCGGTTACAAGGCTGAGGCTAAGGGTGACCATCAACTCGATATGGGTTTGGGTTACTCCCACAACATCCTGTTCGATTTCCCGAAGGAAATCACTGTGCAGACCATCAATGAGAAAGGTAAAAACCCGATTATCATCCTGAACTGCATCGATAAACAGCTGTTGGGTATGGTGGCAACCAAGATCCGCTCCTATCGTAAACCTGAACCCTACAAAGGTAAAGGTATCCGCTTCGAAGGAGAGTATGTTAGAAAGAAAGCCGGTAAGTCGGCAGAAAAATAATCGTCAAAATTTGATATTATGGCTTACAATAAAAAAGAATATAGAAGAAAAAGGATTAAAAACCGCATTCGTAAGATTGTCAGCGGTACTCCCGTACGTCCCAGAATGTCCGTTTTCAGAAGCAACCGTGACATCTATGTGCAAGTTATTGACGATGAGGCCGGCGTAACCCTCGTGTCCGCATCCTCAAAGCTGCCCGACATCGCTTCCCAGAAGATGACCAAGTGCGAGAAATCCAAACTCGTGGGCAAGGAAATCGCCTCCCGCGCCCTCGCAGCCGGCATCAACGAAGTGGTGTTCGACCGTAACGGTTACTTATATCATGGTAGAGTTAAATCTTTGGCTGACGCAGCTAGAGAAGGTGGTCTTAAATTTTAATTATCAATACTATGGCTAACGAAAATATCAAGAAAGTAAAAGCAGCTGACCTCGAACTCAAAGAGCGCGTGGTCGCCACCAACAGAGTGACTAAAGTGACCAAGGGTGGTCGAATCTTCAGTTTCGCCGTCATCGTGGTCGTTGGTAATGAGAACGGTATCGTAGGCTATGGTCTTGGTAAGGCCCGTGAAGTCTCGACCGCCATCTCCAAAGGCGTGGAAGATGCGAAGAAGAACCTCATCCAAGTGCCCATCCTGAAGGGAACGATTCCTCATGCAGGTGAAGGCAAGTACAGCGGTGCCAATGTCTTCATGAAACCCGCTGCTCCCGGTACCGGTGTCATCGCCGGCGGTGCTATGCGTGCCGTCTTCGAGAGCGTGGGCGTGAAGAACGTGCTCGCCAAGTCCAAAGGTTCCTCCAACCCCCACAGCGTGGTGAAAGCCACCATCGGCGCCCTCGCCAAAATGCGCGACGCCTATACCGTGGCCCAAGTGCGCGGAGTCAGCCTCGACAAAGTGTTCAACGGCTAATCCGAACGAATTACTTCAAATGTTATAGTAAGGGATGTCCGAAAGGGCGTCCCTTTTTTGCGATTTGCGAAAACCGCAAACCGTAAATCGTAAACCGAAAAAATGTATATTTGCGCATTAATAACTTTAAAACAAAAAATTTAATAAAATGACCAGAGAAAAAACATTAAAAGAAGATCAACCATTTGTAAATCAAAAACTTCAGTTTGTTGAAGAGCTTGTACTCCACACCGATGCGCATATCTTTCTGACAGGTAAGGCAGGTACAGGAAAGACCACATTCCTGAAAAGTCTGCCATCCAAAACACACAAGCGGTTGGTCGTAGTGGCTCCGACCGGAGTGGCGGCTATCAATGCGGGAGGACAAACCATCCACTCGTTCTTTCAGCTCCCTTTTGGACCGCAATTGCCTGAAGGAGCGTTGAATCCGACAAAATATGGGGTAGAAACCTCTTCGTTGCAATTCCAGAAATTAACACGCACGAAACTCAAAATCATGCGCACTCTTGACCTGCTCATCATTGATGAAATCAGTATGGTTCGTGCTGATGTGCTGGATGCTGTGGATGCTGTGCTCCGTCGTGCGCGGCGCTCGTCACGACCATTCGGCGGTGTGCAGGTGCTTATGATCGGCGATGTGCACCAGCTCGCACCCGTGGCAAAGCCCGAAGAGTGGGAACTGCTCGCTCCCTACTATAAAACCGTCTATTTCTTTGGCAGTCATGTTCTCCAGAAGACAGACTATCTTTGTGTGGAACTCGATCACATCTATCGCCAACATGACACAGACTTCATTACGCTGCTCAACAAGGTGCGCGACAACAAGATGGATGCGGAATGCTTTCAACTGCTCAACTCACGATATTTGCCCGGTTTCAAGCCAACTGAGGGCTATATTACCCTCACCACCCACAACTATCAGGCTGATGATATTAACAATGCGCATCTGTCGGAACTTAAGGGCAATAGTCTTTTGTTCAAGGCTGAAATTGAAGGCGTTTTTCCTCAAAGTCTCTATCCCTGCAAAGAGGAGTTGGAATTGAAAATCGGTGCACAAGTGATGTTTGTCAAAAATGACCCGAATCCTGAAAAGGCCTATTATAATGGTAAAATCGGACAACTGACGAATTATGACGAAAATACCGGCGCGCTGACGGTGACATGCGGTAGTGAACGCATCATAGTCACGCCCGTGCGCTGGCAGAACCTTGATTACACCCTCAATGGGGACACTCAGGCCATCGAGGAAAAGGAAATCGGCAGTTTCACGCAAATACCGCTCCGACTGGCATGGGCGGTCACTATCCACAAAAGCCAGGGATTGACCTTCGACAAGCTGATAGTGGATGCAAGGCAGGCATTTGCGCACGGTCAGGTCTATGTCGCCCTCAGCCGCTGTACTTCCCTCGAAGGCCTTGTCCTGAAGACGAAACTGGACGCCGGCACATTAGTCGGTGACGGCATGGTGGATTTTTTTGTGGAGCAGATGCCGGAAAAAGAACCATCCCAAGAGAAAGTTGATACACTTCGACAAGCATACGAATTGGAAACTATCTTGGAATTGTTTGATTTTCAGGAATTTTACAGACTTATTGGAAAAGCAGCCAAAGTAGTTGTTGACAATCGCTCTTTGTATGAGGGCGAGTTGTTGCAGGAATTGTCAATAATTCGAGACAAGGCAAAAACAGATGTTGCTGACGTGAGCCGAAAATTTGAAAAACAAATCCGTGAATTGCATCCCACAGCACTCTATGAATCAAATCCTCTATTACAGGAAAGGCTTCAAAAAGGGGCATCCTATTTCAAGGAACAACTGAATATACAATCTGACAAGTTATTCAAGCTACCATTCAAAACTGACAACAAAACAGTGAATGAGCAAATAGAGGAAGCATTGAAACAATTGCGCGAGATTGTGTATGTCAAGAAAGAATGCCTGACCCTCTGCGAACAGAAATTCGATGTTGATCGTTATTACAAAACAAAGGCTGTCAGTTTGTTAGAGTTTGAGCAGAAGGATAAATCCACCTTTTCCATTAAAGATGCCGCAATGAATAAGAGCAAGTTGTATGATGTGCTGGCTGCATGGCGTTCGGAAAAGGCCGAAGAAGAAGATGCGGAGCTGTACAAGATAATCCCGAATAAAACGTTGAAAGCCATTGCCAAAGAGAAGCCTGTCTCTATGGATGCGTTGAAAGAGATTGAGGGTTTGGGACCTAAACGTTTGCGCGCTTTTGGAAAAGATTTGGTCAATATGGTGCGGATTTTTTCTGGAATGGAATCATTGGAGGATACAAGTCCTGAATTTGAAATACCTGAAAGAATCGCTAAAAAACCGAAAGGAACCACGTTTCGTATTACCAAACAGTTGATTGACCAAGGAATGACAGCGGAGGAAATCGCTTCAGAACGAAATCTCGCACTATCCACGATTTACGGGCACATAGCCCGGTTTGTGGAAGCTGGGGACTATGAAGCCTCTCAGTTTGTGGCAAAAGAGAAAATCACAGTTATTGAGGAATACTTCCGTGATACAGAAGACCCATCGTTGGGAAAAGCCAGAGAGGTTTTGGGTGACGATTATGAGTTTTGGGAACTCCGTATAGTGCAAGCTGGAATGAATAAAAAACAAAAATAACGACAAGCATTCTCTTAAATCGTGATGTATTTTGTATTTTTGCGCCTTAATAAAAAACAAATCCAAAGCGAATGAAAAAAATACTTCTCCCTATTATTTTCGGTCTGTTGACTTCCTGTGGACAAACCAAGGCATCTGACAACACTTACGAGACCGACACCTTTCTCACTCCCAACGGGAAAACTATCCGGATCCATGCGCTGACTCATGCCAGCATCAGGATTGAGTTCGATGGAAAAGAGATTGAAATCGATCCCGTGAGCAAATACAACAATCAAGTCATTGATTATGCCTCCTTCCCCAAGGCCGACTTCATTTTCGTCACCCATGAACACTTTGACCACTTGGACTCCAATGCGATTGCGGCTTTGTCGAAATCGGGCACACAGCTTATAACCAACCGCCGTTGCGCTGATATCCTCGGATATGGAACGGTCATGTCCAATGGCGACCGCATGGTTTTAACCGACTGGCTAACTGTGGAAGCAGTACCCGCCTATAATACCACCGAAGGGCATCTGCAATTTCATCCACGCGGGCGTGACAACGGTTTTGTTCTCACTATTGATGGAATGAGGATTTACATTGCCGGCGATACAGAAGATATTCCCGAAATGGCTGGTATCAAAGATATTGACATTGCTTTCTTGCCCTGCAACCAACCCTACACCATGACACAGGAACAATGCATACGAGCCGCCCGTACCATCAGTCCCAAAGTGCTGTTTCCCTATCATTATGGGAAAACCGATGTCAGCGGTCTGCCAGCACAGCTGAAAAATGATGGGGTGGAAGTGCGAATCAGGCACTATGAATAATCTTTGAAGAAGAACAACGGCATTCGAAAAAGTAGTATCTTTGCCCTATAAAAAATAATAATGATAAATCTTTTGCATGGATGCTTGCGGCTATCCTGTATGGCGGTTTGTCTATGTGATTATAATTAAATAAAAATCAATAAGTTATGGTAATATTGGAGAGACCTTTCGCTTCCGATTTGATGGTGGAAACATTGGAGAAAAACGGGATTCCCGTGTTGAAAAATGAAATGTCAGAACAACGTGTGTTAAATGGTAAGGTTTTGACTGACAGTGAATTTGCTGAAGAATACAAGAAAACAGGCAAACTCTATACGGTATCTGAAAACGCCCTCGGCTGGATATATGACCATATAGATGACAAACGTTTTCTTGATGGAATCTCCATCGTGAAAGACAAAAATGCGTTCAGAAAGATTTGTCGTGACATATATCCTGATTTTTTCTTCAAAGAAGTGAACATCAGTGAAATGGCGCAGTTGGATACCGCCAAAATCATCTTTCCTTGCGTCATAAAACCGTCGGTTGGCTTCTTGAGCAAAGGAGTTTTTGTGGTGCACAATCCGGAAGAGTATAAGAAAGCAGTGGAGTCCTTGCAGCAGGATTTTGCGAAAGCCGGTGCTGATTTTCCGGAATTTGTGGTTGGGAAGAGCCGTTTCCTGATTGAAGAATACATCCATGGTGAGGAATACGCTGTGGATGCCTACTATGACGAAAGTGAGAATCCCGTGATACTCAATATTTTCCATCATAAGTTTATGGATGAGTCTGATACGTCAGATCGGCT
The DNA here is from genome assembly GCA_900315245.1 of uncultured Bacteroidales bacterium. Taxonomy (GTDB): domain Bacteria; phylum Bacteroidota; class Bacteroidia; order Bacteroidales; family WCHB1-69; genus F23-D06. The sequence continues at coordinate 171,523 of OMYJ01000003.1, read as the reverse complement.
GTATATGACTAATAAGGGGCTGTTTGACCGATATGAGGAACCGTTCACCCAATTCCTCACCAACCTCAACAAAACGCTGCATTTGCGGAATTTCCCCATGCATATTGAGTTCCGCTATGACGGTAAGAAGGCTGTGCCTATTGAGATTAACCCGCTGCGGTTCACGGGTTTCTGCCTGAACGAGCTGCAGGTTTTCATCAGCGGCCGGCACCCAATGCTCTCTTTCTTGAAAGGCTTACGTGTTACTAAAGAGGAGATGTGGAAAGGCAAAGAGAACCTGACCTACGCTTTCACCGTACTTGATCTGCCGAAAGGTGATGAAGATAAGGTTTTCGACGAAGAGAAGTTCGGTGCGGATTTCCCTGGGGTCATCGATGTGCGTCGCGTGCCTGATAAAACCTCCGGGGTTGCAGCAACCGTCTTCCTTAAAGTTGAAACAGACAAAGTGCAAGCATTCGACCGGATTATGAGTCTGGATATGCACGAGTACATGAAGTAAAAATGGATAATGTTGAAAGAATAGAGCAGATGGAACGGCGCCTTGAATGTGCATTGGATGCTGTTCGGGCGCTGGAGGCTGCTTTGGAAAAATACGAGACCGTGCAGGGAGATATCCAAGTGTTGGATGCTTACTTAGGCAGCGACGACTGGAAAGCGGATTTTTCCGTTGATGAAGCGGGACTGTTGCCCGCCGACCTGAAACGCGGTGTGCTCAGCGAAGACGGTATCTGGAATTTGCTTGAAGAATGGCGGGAGTTGGAAGAAAGGATTCAAACATTGTCGAAACCGTCTTTTTCAACGCGGCCGTCAAAGTAAATTTTGAGTGTCCCATAAAGCAATGGGAAAGCATCAAGAATCCCGTTATTGCTGTTTCACAATCCGATAGTGCGGGTTGTATGCCTTTCGGAAGGCTTCGCTGTGCCGGACGGCCCGGTTTGTTTGTGCCGCCTCCTGAAGCTCCGCCATCAGCTCGGAGTCGCGCCATCCAGGATTGACTTCCAGGGCGATAGAGGCTATTTGATCCCATTCGCCTGTCCAATCGTCGCCAAAAGCGTTATCCTTTGCAGCTGCTTCTATGAACATCGCAAGTAGTTGTTGCTCTGATAGTTTGCCATTAACAACATTCGACAGATTGATGCGGCAGAAGCGATGCCGGAAGCCTGTGGGTTCTTCATTTGGCATGGCACTCATATCTGTCTCCCGACATTCATCCAGTTCCAAACTGAGGTATTCCCGGGCAGAAGCCGTGTCGGTCAACAGGTGCTCAGCCCCGAAATAATCTTGGTAACAGGTCTTGTAAATGTCTTGTAGCGTGGCTTGTGGATATCGGGTGTGCAAATCCTCGCACATCTGGCGGATGAGCTTGTCCTCGTTATGGCATGAAGAAAACAGAACGATAGATAGGCATAGCAGAAACAGTTTGCAAATCCATTTGTTTGGTTTCATGAGTGTAGAATTTATAAGAAAATGATTTGTGGAAATCTCTTAAAGAAAACTTGCCGCTGTTGAAAGAACGGCGGCAAGTTTAGTAAGGATTTATAGATAAGATGCTACTTCTCCAAACGGATACGGGCGTCCACAGCCGTAACGTATCTCGGATTGCCCAACAGCGGGTTGAGGTCCATTTCGGCGATTTCGGGAGCGGCCTGCACAAGTGCACTCACGCGGGCAATCTGGTCAGCGTAGAGGTCGAGGTTGACGGGCTCTTGGCCGCGCACGCCTTGCAGAATCTTGTAGCCACGCAGCTTCGTGAGCATCTCCTTGGCCTCGGCAGCAGTGATGGGAGCCAGCGCACTCTGCACGTCTTTCAGCACCTCGATGAAGATGCCGCCCAAGCCGAAGAAGATTTGGTGTCCGAACTTCGGGTCGCGAATAGCGCCGATATAGACATCCGTACCGTCCAGCATCGGGTACATCTCCACAGCGTAGGTCTCGGGGATGACGATGAGTCGGTCGAACTCTTTGGCTACAGTGTCCAAATCCTTGACGCCCAAGGTCACGCCGCCCACATCGCTCTTGTGCAGAGGGCCGACGACCTTCATGACCAACGGAACATCCTTGCTGCAGCCGACCTCTTTGGCGAACGCTAATGCGTCCTCCTTCTTGGAAACCTCCACAGATTTCTTGCGGGAGATGCCGGCGGCGTCGAGAAGTTCGTTGTAGTCAGCAATTTCCATATAGCCGTCTTTGCAGCGGTCAACGGTGGCGCGGATGCGGGCCACATCAACCTGCGGCAGCTCCACATGCTCGGGTTGCGGCTTGGGAGTGTTATACACTTTCACGATAGCGTTGCCTAAGACGCACTCTTCCGGGAAGTTGATGCGGCCTTTGGCAATGAAGTCGTTGATTTCGTCTTTCACGTTGATGATACTCGGCAGCACGGGGAAGATGGGCTTTTTGCAGGTCTTCATCTTCTCGTCTAACAGGTCATAGACCTCTTTGTTGCTGAATAATCCGGGAGAACCGAAGATGACCACGGAGAAGTCAATCTCGTCATATTCGTTCTCGACAGTGTCGATGATGTAGCCGAGTTGTTCGGCGGTGCCGGTGGCGAGGAAGTCAATGGGGTTGCCAACGGAAGAGCCGCCGAAGAGCTTCGCCAAGAGGGCGGGGCTGGCAGGGTGATCCTTGAGCGGGGGCACTTCCATGCCGCCGTTCGAGAGCACGTCGGTGAGCATCACGGCCGGACCGCCGGCGTGAGTGATGACGGCACAGCGTTTGCCCTTGATTTCGGGGTGCATGAACACACCGCAGACGGTGGTCAGCTCCTGACGGTTGTGGCAGCGCACGATACCCGCCTTCTGGAAGAGGGCGTCCACAGCGGCGTCGTTGGTGGCCAATGCGCCGGTGTGCGACGAGGCTGCACGAGAACCTGCAGCGCTACCGCCGCTCTTGATGGCAGCGATATGACAGCCTTTGTTGATGAGGCTGCGCGAGTGTTTCAGCAGGCGCATCGGGTCACCGATTTTCTCCATGTAGAGCATGATGACGCGAGAGGACTTTTCGGGGTCGAAAGTCTCGTCAAGATGTTCAAGGACATCTTCGATGCCGAGCTGGGCACTGTTGCCAACCGCCCACACGCTGTTGAATTTCAAACCGTTGCTCATGCCGTATTCCTTGATGAAGACAGCCGTGGCGCCCGATCCGGTAATGAAATCGACACCTTTGGGGTCAAGTTTCGGAATCGGGGTGTCGAAGCAGCCGCTGTAGTTGGTGTTAAGGAATCCGGTGCAGTTGGGCCCGATGAGCGAGCCGCCCACGGCATTGATGGCATCGACAATATGTTTTTCAATGGCGGCACCCTCGGCGTTTTCCTCCGAGAAACCCGCACTGATGATGATGAAGCCCTTGGTGCCCTTCTGCTGGGTCAACACATCGACTGTCTGGGCGCAGAATTTTGCCGCAATGCAGAGGATGGCGCAATCGACCTGCGGAAGGTCATCGACTTTGGCATAGCACTTCACGCCCTGCACCTCAGTCTCTTTGGGGTTCACGGCATAGATCTGCCCCTGGAAAGCGCTTTCTAACAGATTCTTCAGGGCTTTGCCGCCGGGTTTGTGGATGTCACTTGACGCACCGCATATCACGATGCTTTTGGGGTTTAATAATTTTGGATTTATCATATTGGGTCGTTTAATTGTTTGTCTTTTTTGTGAACAGTGAACAGTGATTAGTGAATTGTGAATTTCGATTGGTAGAGACGCTATGCATTGCGTTTCTACATTTACCAAATTTCCATCATTTTTATTCATCATTCATAATTCATCATTCATAATTATTCTCCGTATCCCATTCCGATTTCCCAATGGATGCCGCGTTGGAAGGTGACGTGCAGGTTGGGGTCGGTGAGGTTGAAGGCGGCCCTGATTTTCTCCTTGGCTTCCGGGCAGTCGTTAATCCAAGCGCCAATCATCACATGGTATTCGTCGAGTTCGTCATCGTAAAAAACGCGTCCGCGAGGGGTGTATTTGTAATCACCATGGAACGGGCTGCTGATATTGTGCGCTTTGTCGTAGTTAAACTGCTTCTTCCAGATGTACTTGTGGAGTTCCTTGCAGGTGCGCAGCCCGCTATGACCGCTTTTGGGAGCCGTAGCCGCGTCAATGGCCACCACCCCGAACACATCCTGAAGTTGTGGCGAATACCAGAAAATCCCGACCTTCGGATTCTCCTGCTCGCCGAGCGTGGCGTCCATTGCTGCCATCGCCCGCTTGTACAAGTCATCCTCCGCATCGTGGACAGCATTGTATTTCCCTTGCGGCTCGGCCACGACGTTCCCGCCCTGTGCCTGCCGAAGGAAATACGCTTCAATTTCCTCGCGCACAATTCTCCTGATGTCTTCTTCGGTGATGTTCATTGAATCTTTTGTGATTAGTGATTAGTGATTGGTGAATTGTGAGTTTTGATTGGTAGAGACGCAATGCATTGCGTCTCCTACATTTATCAAATTATTCAACATTCAACATTCATCATTAACAAAGTCCCAAATCCTTCTTTAATCCTGCGATGCGTTCCTTCAGAATGTTGTCCACCTCTTCGAGGGTTTGTTCCGGAAGAATGTTCCCGCAGACACTGAAATAGAATTTGATCTTGGGTTCTGTGCCGGACGGGCGGACAGTAACTTTGCTGCCATCGGCGGTGAGAAATTGGAGGACATTGGAAACGGGCAGTGCGATGCGGTCGCTTGTTTTGGTTTGGGTATTATAGGAACACTGGGTTTTGTAGTCAAAAATTTTGAGCACCGGTTGTCCGCCCAGGTTTTTCGGGGCATGTTCGCGCAAGTCCGTCATGCGTTGCTGGATGGCCTGCATACCCGCTTCACCCGGCTCTGTCAGCGAAACCATATCTTCCTTGAAATATTGGTACTGGCGATAAAGCGTTTCCAGTTGGTCAATCAGGGATTTGTGATAGACGGTTTTGTAATAGGCTGCCATTTCGGCAATCATGCAGCAGGCGGATACGGCATCCTTGTCGCGCACAAAATCACCGACAAGGTAACCGTAGCTTTCCTCGCCGCCGACCATAAACTGTTTCTTGCCCTCGTATTCGCGAATCTTTTCGGCGATGTATTTGAAACCAGTAAGTACGTCAAAACATTCGACATTGTAATCGGTGGCTATCTGGTTGATGAGGTCGGTGGTGACAATGGTCTTCACCAAGAAGAAATTGTTTTCCAGCGGATTGATATTGGTCTGTGAAAGCACGTAGTGGAACAGCAGCGTGGCTGTTTGGTTGCCGTTGAAAAGTTGGTAGTCACCATCTTTGTCGCGTACGGCAATGCCCACACGGTCCGCATCGGGGTCAGTGGCCAACACGATGTCAGCCTTAACTTTCTTGGCTTTCTTGATGGCCAGCTCCAGGGCGGCGTGTTCCTCGGGGTTTGGAGATTTCACGGTCGGGAAATTGCCATCGGTGACCGCTTGTTCCTCTACGATATGCACGTTCTTGAAGCCGAAGTCTGACAATGCCTGTGGCACCACGGAGATGCCAGTGCCATGCAGAGGCGTATAGACGATGCAGAGGTCTTTAGCTTCCGCCACCGTTTCCGGATTCAAGGTGAGCCGTTTGATGAGGGTGAGATAGACGTTGTCGATGTCTTTTCCGATGATACGGATCAGGTCGGGGCGACCGTCCCATTTCACCTGATCGACCGATTTGATCTTGTTGACTTCGGTGATGACATTTTTGTCGTGGGGTGGAACGAGCTGACCGCCGTCGTTCCAATAAACCTTGTAGCCGTTATATTCTTTCGGGTTGTGTGATGCGGTAATCATGATGCCGGCGTTGCATTGCAGGTGACGCACGGCGAAAGAAAGTTCCGGAGTGGGGCGCAGCGAGTCAAACAGGAAAACCTGTATGTCGTTAGCCGCCAGAATGTTGGCGGAGATTTTAGCAAACTCTGCACTGAAGTTGCGTGAATCGAAGGAGATAGCCACTTTGATGTTCTGCTTGCAACACTTTATCAGATAGTTGGCCAATCCCTGAGTGGCAAAGCCGACGGTGTATTTGTTCATCCGGTTGGTACCGACACCTAAAATGCCGCGCATGCCGCCAGTTCCGAATTCAAGGGTTCTGTAAAAAGCGTCTGATAATGCTGCAGGATCATCCGCTTGCATTCTCAGGATTTCTTTTTTCGTGTCCTGATCGAAATTCCCGTTTAACCAGGAATCGATATGCTGCTGGGTTAAATCTTTTGCCATATTTGGGTGATATTTGGTTTGTATTTTTTTAAAGGTTATGGGTTATAGGTTATTGGTTATTGAATTTGGGGATTGGTGGTTGATTAGTGATTAGTGATTGGTGATTAGTGATTGGTGATTAGTGATTGGTGATTAGTGATTGGTGATTAGTGATTGGTGATTAGTGATTGGTGATTAGTGATTAGTCTAAGTCTAAGGCTAAGTTTAAGTCAAAGTTTAAGTCGAAGTTTAAGTCTAAGTCTTTTAATTTCAAGTCTTACGTGCTACATCTTTTTATCATACGTCACACGTCATACGTCTCAATTGTCGAGTGCGTGGAGGGCGAAGCAGTAGGCGCCGATGGCGGTGGCGCGGGAGGTGCCGAGTTGTGAAAGCGTGATGCCGAGGCGTTTTTGCGTGTCGATGCGGATGCGCTTGTCGGTGCCGAAGACCTCAAGCTCCTTGGTCTGGCCTTTGACGAATTGTTCAAATTCCGTCGGATCCTCAAGGTTGTAGATGAAGGAAGGCACGCGGGGCAGTTTGTTCCCGTTGAGGGTGTGCATGGTGGCGCGAACCTCCTGGAGCAGTGCGGGCATGTAGAATTTTGCGGCCTTGCTGACGCCGCCGCCCAACACGATGATGCCGTCCAACATGCAGGCCGCCTGCGCGATGGCATAGCCCGCCGCCTCGCCGAAACGGGCGAAAGCTTTCATGGCGGCCTCCTTGTCGCCGTCAAGCGTGCCGTCGGCAATGCGGTATATGTCGTAAGAGTCTGTATATCCGTCGGCTTTTTCATCATGCGCGAGTTCGCGGTAGTAGCGCAACACCGCACGGAGGGAAATGCCTTCCTCAGCGATGAGTTCCTGCCCCCATTTGCTGGGAGTGCAGTAAATCTCGGAGCAGCAGTTGTCGCCCATGAACATCTGGTTGTGGGAAGTTATGCCGATACCGAATCCTGTCCCGAGGATGAAACCGATCAGATTCTGGTATTGTTTCACACCGCCTGCATTGCGGATTTTTTCGTTCAACATCGGCAGTGCGCCGGCTAGAGCCTCGCCGTAGGTGAACAGGTCGGCATCGTTGTTGATGAAGACGGGCAACCCGAACTGATTTTCCAGAAAGGCACTCAAAGCGACTCCCCCTTCGAAACAGGGGAAGTTGGTGAGACGGCTGGGAAACACGCCGTTGGGGTAGTCCGCGGGTCCCGGAAAGGCGAAGCTGATGGCGACGGGCTTTTCCGGTAGCTGGTCGATAATGTGCTGGAATCCGTTGCGGAGGTCTTCCAACAGTTGCGACAAATCGTTGGGATGGGTGGGCAGCTCAAAAGTTTCGGTTACCGCCTCACAGCCCCGCATCGCCGAAAAACGGAAATGCGTGCCGCCGGCGTCTAAGGTGATGACGGTGCGCGGGTCGTTATTATACATTCCTTGTAAAATTTTACGGGGCAAAGATACAAAAAATTCTATTAGGAATGGCCTTGTTTGTATATCCCCACTAATAATGACTGGTTGTTAAATAAAACACAAAAAATGGGGATTAGCTGTGTGATGAAAAGATTGTTTCTTTGCATCGTGAAAATCAGAGCAGAATTGTCATGATTTAATATATAAAATTGGTTGTTGTTGATAGAAAAACGGAAGACGAATTCGCCTTCCGTTTTTCTTTATCGCAACACGGTCACGCTTCCAGAAACGGATTTGGCGGCCGTGTTCCTCTCCTTGTAGTGGATTTCATACCGATACACCCCTTCGGGGACGTAACAGGCATCCCAACCGGATTCAATCTCCTGAGTCCGGAAGACAAGGCCTCCCCAGCGGTTATACACTTCCATCCGGTAATTCTCCACTTCTTCAGGATAATTGAATACGGGTTTGAAGACATCGTTGTGTCCGTTACCATTCGGGTGGATGGCATTGGGAATCCAAATCTTGACGGACAGAGATTCCCCCGGATGGTAGAGGATATGCAGCGTCACCATGGAATCACACCCGTCTGTGGAGATGAGTGTGAACGGATAATCGCCGGGAACAGTGTATGCCATCCCGTTGAAGAGAACAGTGTCACCAGGGGAAATGTATTCCACAAGCTGGGTGTGTTCAACCGGTCGTATAGAAAGATGGAGAATCCGGTAATGTATGGTATCTTCACTGATGATGGAATCCTGCACAATGATGTTCCCCGGGACGGCTGTCTCTTCAGCGCTGATGAGGAATCCGTCCTCGAAATAACCTGTTCCTTGGCAGGTGGTCGCGAACATTGTCAAGGTGTCATGAACCCAGGGACGCCGTTCGATGTGGATACTGTCGATATAGAAACGGTACATCATGGGAGCTGGATCCTGCCAGGTTCCGAGAGACTGAGCCGGCCATTGGAGGAGGGAGTCGTTGAAGAAGGCCAAGTGGTAGGGGGCGGGCATGTCATCAAAACCAGTCACGGTAAATCGTTCCCAAACCAGGCGTTCCCGTGTGAGTTCCAATGTGTCAACACCCACAAAGCTCCCCTTCCAGTCGCTGGTGTCGGAGATATACCCCACCACAAGACGTTTTCGTACGCTGTCGCCCGCGTAAACGGGGTCATAATTGCCAAAGGAAAAGGTGCTGAAACTGACACTTTGTGGCTTGGAGTCCAGCTCCGGGGTTATCACAAGGCTGACAAAACCAATAAGCGTCTGTTGGTACTGGTGCGTTCCGGGAAGGGAAGTGTATCTGGAACAGATTTGGATGCAGTGGTTCGTCTGGCCAGCACTCCATTCGTCAGGCCAGTACAGTTCATACACCTCGCCGAGCATGGCGAGGTGGTGGTCGTCGATGTTCCAGCGCCAGCAGTTGTCTTCCACAATGTCCACGGTACCAAATTGCGGAAGTTCCCAATAAGGTGTCCAATCTTCCGGATGGTCGAAGACCTCGTAATAAGGCAAGGAAATCACGCAATCCTCCTGTTGTGCCGATAGATGCGGAGACAGTACAACCAACGCTACGAGAGCAGCCCATCGTGAAAGGGACGGGCAATACTTATAGCGTGATTTCGTTTGTTCCATCTTGAGAATGTACTATTTGCCAGAAGTGATAACGCACAAAAAATGGGAAATGTTACATCTTTACCGATTATTTCAACTTCCATTACTCATATTCCTTAGTAGCAAATCACTATCCGTTGGTCACTAATCGCAATAGGCTTTTCAATCCCAAGAGTTGTGTGACCAAAGAAATTGTTAGCATTATGAAATAATGCAGGCTATATCAGTGAGATTAGCACAAACAGCCAATGCGCGGAGATGCCGGCGATGAGGCCGCCGACGGTATGTGAGGCGATGGCCTTGGAGATCAGCTGGCGGTAGCCGAGGGAATCCAACATGCCGGTGTGCGTGCTTAAAAAGCCGCTCCAGCACATGCCCATGGCGGTGAAGACGGCGATGGCGTTGCCGTCGATAAGACCTGAAGCATCGAAAGCGGGCACCAGACCGATGGCCGCACCCACAGCACCCAACGCGGTAATCGGAAAGGCAATCAGCTCGGGATGTTCAAAGCCGAATAACCAGCGGAACACAAAATCAATCTTGGAAGCCAGCCACGGGAGCAACGGAACGCCCTCGTAAGCGCCGCCTGTGTAACCGCCGACAGCAGGGGCACCAAACGTCGTCATCATCACAATGGTGGAGATGATCAGCACGCCGGGGATGATGGAGAGACCGATTTCCACACCGCCCTTGCCGCCATCGAGCATGGCGTTGAGCGTGCGCAAGAACGGTCCTTTCTTCTCTTCCTCTATTTTAGCCCCTTTTTCGTCCGTTTCATTGACTACCTCGTCCAAAGGTTTCTCCTCCACGACAGTGTCAGGCATTGGGGAATCCAATTCGGGATAGCTCTTCAGCGTCAGCTTCTGCATCATGCGCGTGGTGACGATACTGCCGATGAACGCCCCCGCCAGTCCGACCAAGGCTCCGCTACCGTAACCGCGGCCCGTCATGAAGGCCACCACCACCAATCCCATGCCGAAGGAGGTGCCGAAGTTGGTCAGTGAGGCGATTTGGTACTGTTTGAAGTAGCGCCGGAAGGTCTTGTCCTTCGACAGCGTGATGATAGCCGGATTGTCGCTCAGGAAGGTCATCACCGCACCGAGCGAAGCCACGCCGGGGAGATTGTAAAGCGGCTTCATCAGCGGCTTCAACATCTTCTCTAACAGCACCACCACACCGAACTCCACGAAAAGCTTGCTGATGGCGCCCGTCATCACCGTGATAGCCATGATGTAGAACACCGTGTCTATCAGTAGTTTGTAGGCTGTGTTCATGAAGGTGTTCAGCATGTTCGGCAGACTCATCTTGATGGACAGCCCGATGAAGAAGCCGAAGAACAGGATCAGGAATATGATCAGTTCCCGCGTACGGCCGTATGCACGCACCATATAGCGCACCACGTTGTTCCGCGATATTCGCGAAACTTGTTGCAGGATGTTGTTGGTTTTGAAATGGAATATGGGCATATTATTTCAATTTTTCGGGTAAGAATTTCATGAAATCCAAACGCCAGGTGACGCCGACGTTGGCGGTGAGGGTCATATCTTTCCAGCTATTGTCTCCAATATAACCGAGAGGATGGGTCATCGTGCTGTTGGCCACATACGCATGGACGCGCAAGTCGGGATAGATGCGCGGACGGTACTCCATGCCAAGACCATAGAAACAATAGGCCCTGTTGTTCGGCATCAGCATGTCCACATCCACGTACGGGTCGTTTCCAATGGTATAATAGTAACCAGCGGAATTTTGGTCGTAACCGCCTTTGGCAAAAAGATTTACGCTTGGCGAGACGTGCCAGTCCAAACGGCTCACTATGGAGAAGTCATTGAAGAATTTCTTAAATCCGGCGGCGCGGTTGATGTAGTCTAAATAGAGCGACCATTTGTCGAACGTGAGCTTGTTACCCAACACGATGAAATTGATGAACTTGCCGCGCTGGTACTCCAAAAAGTTGACGGAGTAAAGAGTGGAAAATGGTCCGAATTTGCCGTTCCAGTAGAGGTTGTAGGAGAGCAGTCCCGAGTTCCAGCGGTTGTCCTTGTAATGCACGTAAGGCGAGTTGGCGACATTGAGCACGAGCTTGTTCTTGCCGCTCTTGTCGGTGTATGCGGCAGATACTCCAAGCAGGAAGCAAGGGAACGAGCCCCAGTAGTTGGTGTAGTAATAGACATCGATGGGCGGCGCGTCATATTCGAATCCACCCACATAGATGGCCTCCTTGCCCATGCGCAGCGACCAATGGTCGTTGAACTTATACTGGATGTAGAGAAAATCGGTGTTGTCAAACAACTCCGTAAACCCCTTGACGGGGACAATACGCTGACGGAAGAAATAGGAAATGTGGTCGCCGATGTCGCCGCCGAGCAGGAAGTTGAAGTAGTCGCCACGGAAGCCGTAGTGGTGTTGTGTGACGGAGCCGCCAGTGTAAGTGCCCGATGGATCGATTGAACCCCATTTCTCGAGATTATAGTTGTACTCGAAATCGGCACGGGCCTCCAAATGAAACGTGGTAAACTTATGCTTGAAATTAGGGTTCACCTCCTTCCGTTCCTTTTTCTTCTTCTCTTTTTTCACGCTCTCTTCCTGAGAAATGGCTGAAAAAGGCAAAATAATGCACAAAATCAAACCTAAAACAAAATGTAACTTTCTCACAATCTGTAATTTGATTATCTTAATTTAGAAAGTGCGAAAATACATTTTTTTTGTGATCAGTGATTAGTGAATTGTGATCTGTAATTTGACCTCCGTACCACCACTACTGCTAACTGCTAACTACTAACTACATCGCCCAAAATAGCAGTCCCCCGCAAATAATCAACCCCGTAATCGCCAGATCAATGAGACAGAACCCCATGATGTCCTTGGCGTTGAGTTTGGCGATGGCCAGAGCCGGCAACGCCCAGAAGGGCTGGATGAGGTTGGTCCACGCGTCGCCCCAAGCGATGGAGATTCCTGTTAGTCCCGGATCGACACCGAGGTTCGCGCCCGCCGTGAAAAACACCGGCGCCTGAATAGCCCAGTGACCGCCGCCGGAGGGCACGAACAGGTTGAGAACCGCTGCGCACAGGAACGTCAGCAACGGGAAGGTCGTTGGTGTGGAGATGCCGATGCAGGCGTCGCTGATGACCGTTCCGTAGCAGATGCCCGACGCGCCCACCCCCGTGATGATGCCCATGATGCCTGCGTAGAACGGGAACTGCAGGATGATACCCGCCGCGCTGCCCGCTGACTTCGTGAAGGCACGGACATAACGCATCGGAGTTCCGTGGAACAGGATGCCCGTGAACAGGAACAGCATGATGACGGCGTTGAGATCTAACGAGCCACCTCTCACAAACAATTTGATAATCAGGAAACTGAAACCCAAAAGCGCGACAATGCCCGACACGAGATAACTCTGCTCTAACTTGGCTGCCGGGGACTTGTCTTCCTTCGCGGGCGCCTCCTCGGGTTCGTACAGCAGCTGCGGATCCACCGTGACCACGTGCTCGCCTTTGGGGTGCATCAGCGTGTTGACCACGGTGATGGCGATGATGACGAGCAGCACGATGATGAGGTTCTGCGGGGCAAATAGGGTAGAGGAGACGCTGACCGGCTCGGTGAGGGCACCGTTGGTGGCCTTGGTGAGTGCTTCGCCGGCGGTGGCCATGGTCAGAGGGATGGAACCTGAAAGTCCGGCGTGCCACACCACGAATCCGCTATAGGCAGAGGCAATCAATAACCTGTAATCCACACCTTTGCAGTCGCGGGCGATCTCCTTGGCAAGGATGACCCCCACGATGAGGCCGAAGCCCCAGTTAATCCAGCAGGCGATGGCCGAGACGAGCGTCACCGTGGCAATGGCGGCGGCGGGAGTCTTCGGCAACGCTGCAATCTTGCGGATGCCTTTCTTGACGGCGGGAGCCCCGGCGAAGGTCGCGCCGCAGACCAAAATCAGCGACATCTGCATGGAGAAAGCTAACAGTCCCCATACGCCGTTGCCCCAATGTTCGACCACCTCCACGGGCGTCTGGTGGCATACCGGCATGGCGGTGAGCGCGGCGATAATCGTTAACAAAATGGCCAGAACAAACGGCTCCGGCAGGTATTTCTGTACTAAGTTGACGCAGAAATTGATGATTTTCATAAGGTTATAAGGTTAGAATGTTAAGGTTGGGGCGATTTTGTGGTTTTGTTGTTGGTGCCGGACAGCCAATTACAGATTGTTGGAGTTAGCCGGTGTAACAGTTTATAAATCAACAATGTGATGGCAATTGTTAGGATTACGTTCAGCAGGTGGACCATTGAGAATGCAAGACTTCCGGCATTGTGCGCCATCAGCCAATTGGCCGACAGCTTGGTCAGCGGGCGGGTAATCATGAAGTGGAAAGCAAAGACGAAGAACACAGGTTCTGACATCGCGCGCCAGTCTGTGGAAGAGTGGCGATTTATCACCCGGTGGCAAATCTGTGCTATCAGCAGCATACCCGAAAGATTGCGGATAAAGGTGAAAGTGGCAATACTCCAAGCTGGTACGGGGACGGAGACTGTGACTACGATGGAAGCGGCCAAATAGAGCGGCAAAGACCACCACACGGGTTTACGTAGCAGTTGGGAAAGTGATGGCAACCAGATGTTCAACCAGATTCCAATCATGAAAAACGCGATTTCCGACTCGAAGCCCAGTTGATGCGGAATACAACCTAACAATAAGGGTATCAGAATGGTAACCTTGTGGCATCGAATGATGGCAACGTACAGAGGCGTAAAAATCGCAATCAACATCAGATCGCGGAGGAACCACAGTGGCCAGTCGATCGGTCCGGAGTTGAACCCTTCGCCCCGGATGCAGCAATAGGCCTTCAGAATGTCGGTCAAGGTCATCTCTTGCAATGGGGGAATTTCACCCAATATGGAAGGCAACACCAATCCGACCAGCCCGTAGAACAGAAGGAAAAGGGTGTTCCAAAGCAGGTAAGGAATCAGCCATGTTTTGAGTCTGCGTTGGCATTTTTCGGAAAAAGTCCTCCATGTGAATCCACTGTCCGAAGCCACAAAAAGATAGCCGGACATCAAAAAGAAGAGCGGGCTAGCCAGCCATACCACATTGCCGGCCCATCGGTAGAGGATGGCGTAAACTGTGTTGGTGCAGCCGGTATCCGCCACCATGTCGGTGTGGATAACCACGATGAGCGCCATCAGCACCCACCGCAGCAATCCGATGGTATGGCTGGCCATCGCATCGGGGTATCGGGTCTGCACGTTGAGTCGTTCCATATTAAAGGCGGCAAAATTACAATTTTTCCTTAATCATACTATCCCCACACGCCCAGCTTAAACCTTAAACTTTAATCATTAAACCTTATAGCAAAAAATTATATATTTGCACCCTCTAAATAAACGTGTCAATAAAAACATCAAAAATATGAGAAAACCTTTATTCTTGACCCTGTTATTATCCCTGATTCTCAGCTTCGCACGCGCCGACGGCGGCATGTGGATTCCCCTTTATTTGAGTCAGAACGAGGCGGAGATGCAGCAGCTTGGCTTCCACCTCACGGCGGACGACATTTACAGCATCAACCACAACAGTATGAAGGACGCCATCGTACTGTTCGGCAGCGGCTGCACTGCCGAGCTGATTTCCTCCAAGGGGCTGCTGCTCACCAACCACCACTGCGGCTACTCATACGTGCAGTCGCACAGCACCATGGAGCACAACTACCTCCAAGACGGCTTCTGGGCCAAAAACATGCAGGAGGAAATCCCCATGGAGGGCCTTACCGTCACCTTCCTCGTCTATATGGAAGATGTGACGGAGCAGGTTTTGGCCGGTGTGGGCAGCCAGGACAAGGAAGCCGACCGTCAGGCGAAGATCAAAGAGAATATTGCGAAAGTGACGAAGAAAGCCACGGAAGGTACCGGCTACAAAGCGCAGATCAAACCGTTCTACTATGGTAACCAGTACTTTATGTTCGTCACGGAGACCTACAATGACATCCGTTTGGTGGGTGTTCCGCCGGAGAGCATCGGCAAGTTCGGTGGCGACAGCGATAACTGGATGTGGCCGCGACACACCGGCGATTTCTCACTCTACCGCATCTACACCGGCAAGGACGGCAAGCCCGCGGCTTACAGCAAGGACAATGTTCCTATGAAGCCGAAGCAGTACTTCCCCGTTTCCATCAAGGGCGTGCAGGAGAACGACTTCACGTTGGTGTTCGGCTACCCCGGCACCACGCGCCAGTTCCTCATCTCCGACGGCGTGAATGCGGTAGCTAACATTCAGAATCCCATCGCGATACAAGCGCGCACCATCCGCCTGGATGCGATGAAGAAGCAGATGAACCTCGACCCGCGCATCCGTCTCATGTACTCCGCCAAGGCCAACGGCATCTCCAACGGCTGGAAAAAGTGGCAGGGCGAGAGCAAGGGCATCCGCGAGTGCGACGTCATCGGCAAGAAACAGGCCCAGGAGAAGGAGTTCCAACAGTGGGTGAACGCCGATCCGAAACGTAAATCGCAGTATGGCACACTGTTGCAGGATATGAAGAAAGTCTATGACAATTACAACAACAATCTTCAGATGGTTACTTATATTAACGAATATCTCTTCGGTGTGGAACTGATGGAGGAGGTCGTCTATCCTTATATGAGCAAGTTGTTTGGCAATGACAATATCAAGGACGAAACTCGCGCCAAGATGCAGGATGCCGACAAGAGTTTCCGTGCCGAGTATTTCGATGTGATTGACAAAGAGTGCTTTGTGGAACTAATGACTTATTATTTCACGCATGAAAAAGCGGAGAATATCCCTGCGGCATTAAAGAAATATGTCCAAAGTGAACCTGTGGTACGTGAGATGATGACGGCATTGTGGGATAACAGCGCGAAGAAGGCGCCTTACTTCCAGGATGCAGCCAAATATCAGGATTTCATCGCCAAAGCATCACCTAAACAAATAGCAAAAACAGCCGGTAATGAAATGATTATGCTATACAATGCGCTGTTTGACACCTATCGGGGTGCTGTTACAAGATACCGCGCAGAATCCAGCCAATTGGATGAGTATTACCGTCTGTATGTCAAGGCGTTGATGGAAAAAGACAAAGACAGAGTTTTCTATCCGGATGCGAACCTCACGATGCGCGTGACCTACGGGCAGGTGAAGGGCTTCCAACCCGCCGACGGTACCGACTATGTTTATTACACCACTTTGGATGGCATCATGGAGAAAGAGAATCCCGATGTGTATGATTATCAGGTGCATCCGAAGCTGAAGGAGCTGTGGCAGAAGAAGGATTACGGTCGTTACGCCGACAAGAACGGTAAACTGCCGGTGGCCTTCATCGCCAGCAACCACACCACGGGCGGCAACTCCGGTAGTCCGGTCATCAACGGCTACGGCCAGCTCATCGGTACCAACTTCGACCGCGTATGGGAAGGCACCATGAGCGACATCTGGTACGACGTCGATCGCTGCCGCAACATCAGTCTTGATGCTCGCTACTTCCTCTTCATCGTCGATAAGTTCGCCGGCGCGAAGAACATTGTCGATGAAATTGACGTAATCGAATAGCTATCAGCCATTAGCTATTAGCTTTTGGCCAACAGCCAATAGCCAATAGCCAAAAGCCAAAAATATGATTTCCTTCGAAGACATAGACAAACACTCGTGGTGGTATGATCTGTACATGAAGTACTTGTGTGCGGCGCATAACCATGTGTATTACCGCAACTTCTATATCGTGAACAAGGAGAATATCCCGCCGAAGGGGACGCCGACGTTTGTGATTGCCAACCACCAGAACGGCATGATGGACGCGATGGCGATTCTGCACACGATGTACAAGGACGGTCGGCAGCCGGTGTTCATCGCACGCGGCGACATCTTCAAGAAAGACTTTGTGGCACGGATCATGCGCTTTCTGAAGATTCTGCCAGTCTATCGGAATCGTGATGGTGGTCGCGAGGATATCAAGAAGGATTTGGCCATCTTCAACCGGGCAGCGAGAGTGTTGAAAAAGGGCGGAACTTTGGTCATCTTCCCCGAAGCAGGACACCAGCACGGACATTACATGAGTACCTTCAAGAAAGGTTTCAGCCGTATCGCCTTCGCCGCCGAAGAGATGAACGATTTCAAACTCGGGGTGCAGATTCTCCCTCTTAACATCCACTATTCCAACTATTTCAACTTCCAAAGCGACTTGATGGTCACCTGCGGAAAGCCGTTCACATACGATGAGTTCTTTGAATTGTACAAGGAGGCTCCCAATCAGGCGTATCTTGCCCTCAATGAAAAGGCCCGCGCCCGTGTCAAGGAGATGACTCCTGATATTGATATTCCGGAGTATTACAATGAGATAGAGGCACTTACGCATATCATGAGCGAGCCGCTGTTGCGCCGCAAAGGGTTGCGTCCGCGTTTTCTGCCTAACCAGAAAGATGCTGCCATGACCATCATCGCCGCCATCCGTCAACTGAAAGAGGAAAATCCTGACGATTTCACTGTGTTGATGGAAGACACGCGCCAATACACGGGCTTGTTGCAGCGGATGGGTCTCCATCATTGGGTGGTCAACCGGAAGATCTCATGGTCCAAACTCATTCTCCGTATTTTCTTGATGATCCTCACGTTGCCGCTCTTCCTTTTCGGCTACCTCAACAATTTTCTGCCGGACTTCATCACGCAGCGACTCACCCACAAGATCAAAGACCCGATGATGCACTCCACGTTCCAGTATGCCATCGGCACTCTCGCCACCTTCCCGATTTGGTACATTTTCCTGCTCGTGTTAGTCAGCCTTCTTACCCATCATTTTTGGATTGGGTTGATTTATATTACGTTAGCTGGGGTTATCGGTATCCTCAACGTCCACTACAAAAGATCCTTGCGTAAGTTGGGTACTACGTTCAAAGCCCTGCGTTTGCGTCGTACGGAAAAATACAAAACCCTTTGCGACTTGAACACCCGGATCATTGACAAGATGGAAGGGTTGTTGTATTAGGACACGAAAAATCTCTACTCCGTCCTCAAAGACTTCACCGGATTCACCGTAGCCGCTCTCAAACTGCGTAAGGTGACCACCGTGATAGTAACGGCCAGCACCGCGATCAGGGCCACCGCGAACACCCAGACGTGCAACGACACGCGGTAGGCGAAACCCTCCAAGTAGCGGCGCATCACGAACACGCTGATGGGCACGGCGATGACGAAGCAGACCAGCACGATTTTCACGAAGCGGGAGTTGAACATCGCCAATATCTGCTTCACCGTGGCCCCATGCACGCGGCGGATGCCGATTTCCTTGCGGCGATGCTCCGTCTCGAACATCACTAATCCGAACACGCCCATGAGCGAGATGACGATGGCCAACACGGTGAACAAGGTAACCAATGTTGAGAGATTGTTCTCTTTTTTGTATTGGTTCTCAATGGATTGAGAGAAAGGCCACACCTCGTACGACATTTCCTCGCCCATGGTGGGGTCAAGGTCGTTGAGGGTTTTGGTGATGCGCTTCATCAAGGCTGGGACATCCACACCTGCCTCTGTGCGAATAAATAGCCTCATGCAAATGTGCCATGGTTCTTTACCATAAACATAGAATGCAAAAGGCTCGATGCCCTGTCGCAACGAAGCGAAATTGAAGTCTTCGCAAAAGCCCGCAATTTCAGCAATTTGGTCACCATGGCCGCCAATCTGGTCTTCAAGAGTGATTTGGTATTTGTCTTTTGCGGTTTTGTTGAAGATATACACACCATTAGACTGCTCGTCAGCTTCGGAGAAATCACGACCTTCGATGATATCGATACCCATAAAGCGCAGGAAGTTCCACGAAACGGGATAGACCTGCCAACCGGCATCCTCACCTCGCACTTTGCGTCCCCAACTCATACGAGAATCCTGAATGAAAGGTCCATCGCCCCAAGCAACATCCTTGATGGCGGCATCAGCTTTCAACTTACTCTCCACTGCCTCGCGATTGTTGGCAAGATTCCACGAAACCTGTGACTGCAACAGACATTCCTGATTGAAGCCCATTTCATGGTTTATCATGAAACGGCGTTGTTCGTGAACGAATATCGCACAGATTATCAGCACGATGGAAACAGTGAACTGCAAGCCAATCAGACCGATGCGGAATGCCTTTCCTTTTTGCGTAGAGCTGAGGGTGCCTTTCAAGGCGAAGGCCAGATTAAATGAGGTGGCTAACAAGGCGGGATAAATACTGGCCGCTACCGAAATGAATAATGCAAAGCCGATGGTCAACGCGACAACGCCCCCATTCTGTCCGAAATCAAGTGAAGTGTCAATCAATGAAGCCAATGTGGATTGCTTGAAGAGGATAACCACAGCTATAGCAAGTGCCAAAGATATAGCCACCATCAGCACCGATTCGCCTATTGATGATGTCACCAACTGGAAACGACTGCTACCCAGTATTTTGCGCGTATTTATGCTGCGCAGGCGAAGGGGCAACATGGCGAAGAAAAAGTTGATGTAGTTAATGAAGGCGATGACCACCACAAAGATGGCAATGATGAGCAGGGTCATCGTGGTGGTTTTGTTGCCTGCCTTACCAGGGGCAAAATACGAATTGGTGTCGAAGTACATGTCGGTAAGCCGCACAGGGTAAAGTCCAAACTTGACATTGTCGTCGGTGGCCTCTTTTCCGGTCATTTTACTGAAAAACTGTCTGGCGACAGGCTTTGCCACCTCAACAATCGTATTGGGGTCGGCACCTTTACGAAGTTTCAGAAAATAGTTAAATGAAAACTCGCTCCAATCATTGATGCAATTGTCGCCAAAATTGGTCAGCATTTCGAAAGAGGAAAGGTCGCTGTGCTTCGGCATATCCTTATAGATGACCGCAATGGATATATCATGCCATGCTGATCCATCGAAATATTTCATGACATCACCCACCTGGACTCCCAAACGTTTTGCTGCCGATTCCGAGAGGGCGAAGCCAGTGCCTGTCAAATCATCCCAATTGCCAGCCACCAACTCGAAACCGAACACGTCACGGGCACCTTTGTTCAAGGAAGATATCGTGATGGACACAGGCGATTGCTCATCGCTCACACGAACTGTGATGGGATTGCCCATGATATTACCGCAACCACCGGCTTCAATGTCAGGGGAAGCGTTGATGACAAATTCCCCTATAGGTCGGCAAAGGTAAGAGGAATATTCACTTTTGTTGATTTCCTTCTGGGTAAGGACATAGATCCGGTCGCTGTCCTTGAGTGCCTTGTTGTAGGTGAGGTCGTGGTGTACCTGCACGAGGATGATGTAGAGGGCGGCGAAGGCGGCGGCCAGCCCGACGATGTTGAGGATGGCGGAGACCATCTCGGTTTTGGATTTTTGGATGATTCGCATAATGGTAAATCTATAGCTGCAAATCCCATACAGCAACCGTGCCAAACTGTGAAGTCATTGACGTTTAGCAGAATACGATAAGAAAACAGCGAAGAATGTAAATATCCTTTACAGCAGTGTAAGGATTCTTTACACGCCTTGGTCCTCTTCTCCCGCAACCTCTCCCTGCTCGAAATCGACCTCTCGCCCTATCCCTCCGACACTTACCTCGTGAAGATCAACTTCGAGAGGGGGAGAGTGTGGTGAGAAAATAGTTAGGAGTTAGCAGTTAGGAGTTGTTGGGGCATTCTTATGCAAAAACCTGCTGCATGATGGGACGGTTCAGTGCCCGCTCCAACTTACATAACGTTTCCAAAGTGAGGTTTTCCTCGCCCTTCAGCAGCCGGGAAATATATTGCGGGGAGCAGCCGACAAGCTCCGCCAACTGCTTTTGAGACATGTTCTGTTCTTCCAAAGACAAGGCCACGACGATGGCGATTTTCCGCGAATAGCGGAGCCAGTCGTGGTTCGCTCTCCTCCATTCCGCCTTCTCGCGCCACTTCGAAGGTTCAGACGAAGAATGTTCCTCCAAAAACGCTATTTGTTCTGCTGCGGTTTTCATTTTCTTATCCTTTTTCTTTGATGAAATCTGTAAAACTGTCGTCATCTATCACATTGTTCGCGACAAGGTATTGGCGCACCTTCTCCATCTTTACCAGTTCTTTGAGCGTATGCTCCCGTTCCTGCATCGTACGAGTCAATTTTATTGCACCACCGGTAACAACATATATGCCCGGGTTTAGTTTTATAGCATAAATGCGCAACCAACTGGCATGGTTTGGGCGGTCTTTTAATCGAGCCTTTTCTCTTCCTAATTTCATTTCAGTGGCACGGCTACTTTCAAGCGGTCGAAACAACTCGTCCAAGTTTGCCTCCGGGTTGATATCCAAAATGAGGCATTCCAGCTCATCACTATCCTCCATCGTGTCATAGACCGCCTCATCCAACTTTGTTATTTTGAAATAAGACACGAGATCGTTAAAATTATCATGGAAGAAGTTCAACAACCATGCCGCATCATTCTATTGGGTGAAAACCCTGTCCAATTCGTTCAACTCCTCGTCAGCATAATGTACGGCCCACAAGCGTCCGTCTTGTTTAATGTCTTCAAAAGTCATCATAATACTTAATTTTTATAATCGCCGCAAATATACACTTTTTTTGAACAATCAACCTATACGTTGATTTTTTTCATGTTCAATGTGACGTGTGCGACTATATGTAAGGATTCTTTACACGCCATCTATCTCCTCGGCGACGGGAAAGGACTTTCCTTGATGGGGCCGTAGGTCTTGGCGGCTTCGTTCATCACCTCTTCGGTGGTGAACTGCCGGTAGAGTGTGCTTTTACCTCACTCCTTCTTCAGCGCCACCGAAGGATTCATTCGTGCAATTCTGATACTACTCATAACGACTACGATTGCTACGATGAGAAGAACCACCGTTGCGCCAAAAATGAAATACAACGGCGAGAGGCCGATGCGCTCGGCGAACTGTTCAAGCCATTTGTCGGCAACGAAATAGGCGAAAACACACGCAAAAATCGACATAATAAGAGATAACTTCAACACACCCCAAGCAAAAATGCTTAGCACATCTCTCTCTGTAGCACCGTTAATTTTGCGGATGGCCATTTCTTTGCTCCGACGACTCGACTCATCGCGTATGAAACCGATGAGGCCCAACATGGCAATCATCAATGCAAAAATGGAACCGATGAAAACGGTGTTGCGCATCTTGCGACTATCTTCGTATGCTGAATGCATTTCGTCTGCATATACTTTCAGCTGTACATCTTTTCCATCAAGGGCCTTAGAAATGGTTTCCTTCAGTTTCCCCATCGTGGTTTCATCCATTTTATTCACTTTGAAAACCAGATGCGGCATATAAGACTCTCCGTCCTCCAAACTGCCGTAGAAACGCACGCTCGGTCGGGTATCCATATCCAAGAGGCTACCCAGACGATAGTCGCGGTAAACACCTGTAATCGTGAATGATTTAAGATTTGTCAAAGAGTTTTCGTGTCCGGTAATCATAATCTGTTTCCCCACCGCTCCATCGCTCCAGTCCGTGAAGTCATTCATTCGTTTCACGAAACTCTCGCTCACCACCACTTCATTGGAATCGGCCGGCGCGCGACCGTCAACAAACTCCATTCCGAAAAGAGCATAGAATTGCGCTGTGGCCTCGTACTGGTCGGCCACGTTGAACAATTCACGATCGTCGCCGGGAAGATATATGTTGTCGCCATTCGACCAAATGTAAGGAAGACCATAGCTTGCTGCAATGTGTGTCACTTCAGAAAGTTGGCCAAGAGCATTCACCACACGTTGTTGAGCCTCTTGATTCCCGTCGTACATATCCACAAACAGTACATTCTCATAATTGTAGCCCGGGTCGTCGTTCATCATTTTATGATATTGCGAAGCGATGACCATCAGCATCGAAACGACAAATACATTGATAAACACCTGAACGCCAAGCAGTCCTATTTTCCATCGCCGCGAGTTTTCCGTATAATTGCGGAAAGCCACCGAAACGGGGATGCGCATGTAAAGCTGCGCAGGAACGAAAACGGAAACAAACAGCACAAGCAACAGCACAGCCACAATAGTCCAAATGCTTTGGGGAACAAGTAATGTCCCAAATGGCACACCCAACAAGTTCTGTATCAATCCTTTTGTGGCAAAAATAATGGCAGCTGCCAAAACGAGTGCCAATAATAGATGTATTATCGACTCCCGAGCCAATAATCCATAAATACTGAAAGCGTTCGCACCATAGCACTTTCGTACCCCAATTTCTTTGGCTCGATGTACCATAGACGAAATTGTGATCAGGATATAGTTGAGTAAGCTGATGACAATCAGCATTGTTGCAATAACGGAAAGCAGTATTACCATAGAATGCACCGAAGACTCTTTGAGGTGGGTTTTACCAAATGGTGCAAGATAATACCACAGCTTCATACCGTTCTTCTCAAACTCCTGCAAAGGCTGATGAGCCTCCTGCATCCTACGGATGGCATCGTTAAGCGATTGCGGATCAACACCTTGTTGCAATTTCACAAATCCCACATAGCGGTCGTTGCCGACCCAGTTCTCCGTGCTGCTTTTTGAATAACTCTCCATCGACAGCAAAATGTCGGCGTCTATAGAACCATTTTTAGGGAAATCCTTGAATACGCCCTCAATAGTCATTTTCAACAAAGGGACATCCTCGTTGTAGATGATTTTGCCAATACATTCCTCCACGCCACCCATTTTTTGTGCAAACGACTCCGACACCATCAGACATAGCGGCTCAGACAACACTTTCGCTGGATTGCCAGCCAGAATGGGACGGTCAAAAACGCGGAAGAAGCATGAATCGGCTAAACGGAGATTTCCGGTGATGACATTGCCATCCTCGTCCAAATAACGGTCACTATTGAAATAGAAAGTCATTCGGGTGGCTTCTTCCACACCCGGCACCTCTGCCTTGAAGCCAAATGCTACCGCACCACTCACCTGAGGGTAATCTTTGGATTCGCCCTGTAGCTCGTAACCAGAACGGATACAATAGATACGGTCCACATCTTTATAGAAACTGTCGTACGACAACTCGAAGCACACTTTGGCAATCAGCACGATGCCGATGGCGAGCCCCACCCCGAGGGAGAGTATCTGGATTAGGAGATTACTTTTTCGAAACATATAATTGATGTTTGGTTTCTGCAATTTAAGGTGGGTCTGTAGAAACGCGCATGGCACGTCTCTACAAAATCCCTTCCAAATGTTATTAACCAAATTTAATATGTCATTACAATTCCGGCAGCACATCCTCCACGATCCTGCCGTCGAAGAGGTTGATGATGCGGTCGGCGTAGCCCGCGTCGCGCTGCGAGTGGGTGACCATCACGATGGTGGTGCCCTCGTTGTGCAGCTCGGTGAGCAGATCCATCACCTCCTTGCCGTTCTTGGAGTCGAGGTTGCCGGTGGGCTCGTCGGCGAGGATGAGCTTGGGGTTGGCGACCACGGCGCGGGCGATAGCGACACGCTGCTGCTGTCCGCCCGAGAGCTGCTGCGGGAAGTGCTTGGCACGGTGGGTGATGGCCATCCGCTTCATCATGGCGGTGACCCGCTCCTTGCGCTCCGAGGCACTGATGTTCAGGTAACGCAGCGGCAGCTCGATGTTCTCATAGACGTTCAGCTCGTCGATGAGGTTGAAGCTCTGGAACACGAAGCCGATGTTGCCTTTGCGGAACTTGGTGCGCTCCTTCTCCTTCAGGCTGCCGACCTGCTGGCCGAGCAGCTCGTAAGAGCCCTCGGTGGGGTTGTCCAAGAGGCCGAGGATGTTGAGCAGCGTGGATTTGCCGCAGCCCGACGGCCCCATGACAGCGACGAACTCGCCATCGTTGATGGTGAATGACACCCCGTCCAACGCGAGGGTCTCGATGTCTTCCGTGCGGAAGATCTTGGTGAGGTTTTGTACTTGTATCATAATAATGGGTATTAAATTGTTCGTTCTGATGTCCCCCACACTGCGGCTTCGCCTTGTATGGGGCTACCAAGCTCTTGCCCCTGCCGGGGCTGCTCAAGGAATATGTCTTGATATAATTCGCATAATTCGTTCAATTCGCCGACGATTGTTAGCCGTTTACTCTTTCTTCAGAGATTCCGCAGGGTTCGTTTTTGCGGCGCGGAGCGTCTGCCAGAGGACGGAGCCGATGGCAATGACGAACGACAGCAGTACCGTCACCACGAAGATCCAGGGATGCAAGTCAATGCGATAAACGAAATCCTCCAGATAACGTCCGCACAGCCATACGGCCAAGGGAATCGCTATCGCGTTGGCTATCAGTATCATGATGACATACTCATTCAGATTGCGGCGGGTTTCGCTCTCCAAAGTGCCGCCAAACACCTTGCGGATGGCGATGCTCTTTTCGCGCTCGGAGGCGAAATGGGTGCTCATGGCCACCAGACCCAGCAACGACAACAGCACCGAAATGCCCATAATCAGCTCGATGAGGCGCATCTGCCGCTTTGTCTTGTTATATTTCGAGGCAACAACATTCTTCAGGAAATCGTTGTATTCCGGCTCCATATAGGTGCCTAACATCTTCTCGCAGTGTTTTTTATAAACCGCATCAATGGCACGTTTGGCCTCCTGGTGGTCGCCCACGATTTCCAACAACGGATGAGCGCTTCCCGCAAAAATAGGATTGTCACTGCAAAAGACAATAGTAAAGTCCTCGTCGGCCGCATGCAGGGCATCCAACATGTTGAAATCTTTGATGACACCGCACACATCATTACCGATATTGCCCTGCTTCCAGGCAAAAATCGTGTCGTAGTTATAGACTCCGCGTGGCAACCCCGTCATGCCGGCCACGGTACTTTCCGTCATCCAAAAACTCGTTGCCTCCGGTTCATGAAACTGTTCAATCACTTGAAAACCCATCATGCGGAAGGCCGCCGAGTCGCAATGAAACGAAGCGACCCTTGTGTCTTTTTCTGTCTCGCCCATTTTATTCATTAGTAAATGCGTTGTTGGAACGCCCGGAACATTCTCGGTAAAAGCCAATTCCTTCACACAAGGCAAACTGCGGAGCTCGTCGATGAAAGCTGTCTTTTCAGGAATAACATCCAACTTGGAACTGATAAAATAGAGGTTGTCCGTCTGCAGACCGACAGGGCGATTCACCATGTGCCGCATCTGCAACTGCATCGTAATCACCAAGGCTATCAGCACAATGGAGATGACGTTTTGGATTACCATGAAGATCCGCGACAACTCTTTGCGTGAACGGAAGCGGAAGGTGCCTTTCACCACATCAATGGGCTTGGTCTGTGACACAATGACCGCAGGCAAAACACCAGCCAACAACGACACCACCAACACAAGCAGCAGATAGGCGAGGAGATAACCCGTCGTGAACGGAATGCGCACCGCCACATTTGCCCTCAACAAATCGTTGACAAAAGGAACTATTGCATCGGCTAACAGCAAACCGACGACAAAGCAGCAGAGGGTGAACAGGAACGATTCGGCCAAGAAACGTCCGATGACAGCCGACTTCTGCGCTCCAAGCAATCGCCGCGACGCCATCTCCTTCGCACGTTTTCCCACAAGCGCCACATTCAGATTGATATAGTTGATGAGAGCGGAAAGCAGCAGCAACAGCCCGACCACAACCACGTTGCGGAGCATCGACCTGTCACCTTGTTGCAAACGGCATTTTGTGTCGCTGAAAAAGATTTCATCCAGCCGTATCATAGCGACGCCTTCCTTGTAAAAAACGGTAAACAAATCACCATAAGTCTTCTTGCAAAGTGCAGTCACTTTTTCAGCCAAAAGCACACGGTCGGCATTCGGCACCACCTTCATGAAAGTATGGATAGAATTTTGATAATAAAGCGGGTTTTCTCTGAACACAGCCATGCACTTGCAGGTTTCAATGTGGCCAATGATATCGGCATCATACAACAAAGAACTACCCAAATCGGAGAACACGCCTACCACCGTCAGCGTGTCTTCATCTGCAACCACCTGTTTGCCAACCACTTCCCCTCCCATTTTGGAGGCCAATTTTTCCGAAATGAAGGCGACATGGGCTTTGGTGAGATTGTCGGGACCACCTTCCTTGAACTGGACGGGAAAGATGTTGAAGAACTCTCGGCCGCAGAACAAGCAATTGCCAACATACGACTCGTCTTCCACTTTCAGAAGTTGGTCGTTTAGGAAATAGAAATGGGTCACACATTCCACTTCGGGAATTTTGTCGCCAATAATTTCCTTCATGCCGTAAGCATTGGTCATATTATCGCTGCCCAGGGCGTAAATCCGCTCGCGGTCAGGGTTCTCACGCGGCACGGCATATTGCTGCATCACGTAACAGAAGCTGATGATGACAAACGCGAGAGACACGCTCAGCCCCACCACTTCGATGGCGGTGTAGAGTTTGTTTCTGCTTAGGAATTTGAGGTAACTCTTCATAATTCTACATTCTTCATTCTACATTCTTCATTGTCATTATCATTTTCCGTGCCAAAAACATAAACCATTGGTTGTCAATTCTCTAAATATCTAACAAAAGGGCCGCTGTAAAGATTTCTTACAGCAGGTGTAAGGTTTCTTTACAGGTATCATCATTTTATTAAAAGTCATCATTGTACCTTTCATAATGGCAAAGATACTATTTTTGGAGTTGGTACAGGAAATAAGTATGATTGACGGAAAAGTGTAATATTTCATACGATTGTTTTTCAGAAAAGTGTATTTTTGCAGACTTGAATTTAAAGGAAAAGTGTATGTTAAAAAGAAAGATTCAAAAGGAAATCGCTGATTATCTTGATAATGGGTCTGATAAGATACTGGTTCTTGATGGAGCTCGTCAGATAGGGAAGTCTTTTATCATTCGGTATGAAGGGCAAAAACGTTTCAAGAACTATATTGAAATTGATTTGTATGAAGACAAGAATGGTGAAAAGATCTTTGAAGGTACGAGAAACAAAGAAGATTTTTACCTTCGACTCAGCACTGTTGCTGGCGACCGTATGGGGCAAAAAGAGAACACGTTGGTGTTTTTGGACGAGATACAGGCCTATCCCGATATGCTCACCCTCTTGAAGTTCCTGCGACAAGACGACAGATTCACCTATGTCGTTAGCGGTTCTCAATTAGGAATTGCCCTTAACGAAACGCTCTCCAAGCCCGGCGGGAAAATCAAGGTTGTGAACATGTTCCAGCTCGATTTCGAGGAGTTTTTGTGGGCCAACAACGTAGGAGAAGAGTTTGTCGAACATGCACACCAGTGTTTTTTGAAAAAAGTAGCCTTGGACGAACCACTCCACAACCGAATGATGGATTTGTTCAAGAAATATTTGTTGGTGGGAGGATTACCCGATGCCGTGAACAAGTTCGTTGAAACACACAACATCGTTGAGGTGAGGGCGGCTCAAAAGGAGGTGTATGATCTGTATAAGGGCGATGCAAGTCAATATGACAAAGAACGCAAACTGGTTATTGAGCGGGTGTACGAATTGGTGCCTTCTTATCTTGAAAACAAGAAGAAACGGGTTCATTTCAACCAAATAGAGAACAAGAAACAGGCACGGGCTTGGCAATATCAGGCTGAGTTCGAGTATCTTGTAAAGAGCGGTATCTGTCACGAAGTAAAAGCGATTTCCAATCCAAGGTTCCCTCTTGTGGAATCAGAGAGCAAGAACTTGCTGAAACTGTATCTGAATGATGTGGGACTGTTAACCCGACTGCTTTATCAATACAGCATAGCAGCCATTATGGATGATGTGAAGAGCGTAAACCTGGGTTCCGTGTATGAATCGGTGGTCTGCAGCGAACTTGTTGCGCACGGCTTCCCGTTGTTCTATTACGACAACAAGAAGAAAGGCGAGATTGAGTTTCTTGTGAACGATTATGATCTGCTTTCGGTTCTTCCCATCGAGGTGAAATCGGGGAAAGACTACAACGAGCATGCTTCGTTGGATGCCTTTGTCGCCACTCCCGACTACCACATCGAACAAGCTTTCGTATTGTCGAACGAGCGCGAAGTCAAGCAAAACGGGAAGGTGGCTTATCTTCCGATATACTACGTCATGTTTTTCATTCCGTCAACCCCACCGACGGAAGTTCTGCTGTAATTCGCTCTTTTGCAAAACAAGTTCCTTGGCGCAATCCCATAAAAAAACAGAGATTACGCCAGAATTCTATCACAAGGTTGGCGCAACCAAAACCAAAGCGTTGTCCATAACCAACAGTTTATACACAAAAATGTTGCCTATAGACAACACTTTTGTGTATTTTCGAATTCTATCCTAAAAAAGCATATACTATCCCCATCATTCATAATTCATAATTCATAATTCTTAATTCTTAATTTCCAACACCTCCGCCTCCCCATACCCGTCATACGATGACGTGATTACCCTCTCCCCGGGTTCCAACCCCTCTAAAACCTCGTAGTACTGCGGGTTTTGGCGACCGATGCGGATGTCGCGCTTCACGGCTTTGGTACCGTCCTTCGTGACGACGTAGATCCACTTGCCGCCGGTCTTCTGGTAGAAGGCGCCGCGCGGGATGAGCACCGCCTCCACGGGCTGACCGAGCTGAAGGTTCAGGTAGAACGTCTGACCGTTGCGGATGTGCTCCGGCTGGCCGTCCGCGAATTTGAAGTCGGCCTTGAACTTGCCGTCGCGAACCTCGGGATAGACCTTGCGTATCAGCACGTTGCACTTGCCGCCCTGCCGCTCGAAGTCGGCCTCCAACCCCGCTGTCACCCGGTCGATGTAGTGCTCGTCAATCAGGGCTTCGATCTTGTAGTTGTCCTGATTGTTGATCTGTCCGACCTTGCTGCCCATCGCGACAGACTGCCCGAGCACCACATCGACGAGGCCCAGCTCGCCGTCAATCGGGGCCTTGATGGTAAGGTTCTCCTTGCGTTTGCGTATCATCTGCATGTTAAGTCGCATGTTCTCCAGACTTTCGCGCATCTGCCGGATCTCCACCGAACGGTAGAGGCTGTCTTGCTTGGCGCGGTTCTCCACCAGCCTGAGGCGGTCTTGGGCCAGTTGGTAATCCTCCTCGGCCTGCAAAAACAGCTCCTTGGCGATGAGATTATCCTGATAGAGAGACTTTTGCGACTCGTAAGTGCGTTTCTTGCGGCGCACCTCCATCTGCAGCTGCAGTTTCTCCTGCTGGAGGCTCAGCTTCTGCTGTTCCATCTGGATCATCGTGTTGCGGAGGATGTTCTCCTTCTCGGCGAGGTCGGCCTCGGCGTTGAGAATCTGCATGTCGAGACTCTCGTTGCTGAGGATCAGAATGACGTCGCCCTCGCGGACGTGCGCGCCCTCCTCCGCGACGATTGCCTGCACCACGCCGCCCTCCAACGGGCTGAGCTGCACGGTGGTCATCGGCACCACGCGCCCGCTGATGCGGATGTAGTCGTTGAACTCGCCGCGTCGCACTTCGCTGACGGTGATTGCTTCTCCGCCCACACGCAACTTCCTGGCGTCGTCGCGCAGTGCCAGCCACCCGATGAAGACGAGCAGCAGCGCCCCGCCCCAGTAGGGCAGCGCCTTGCGGGTGAAGAGTTTGCGGATTCCTTTTTTTTGTTCTATCGCTCTGTCCATAGTTTTGTTTTTAACTGCCCCACACTGAGGCTTCGTCTTGTGTGTCAGGCCCCACACTGCGCTTCGCTTGTGTGGAGTTAATTGCACTTCGTGCGTTTTGCCTCTTCGAGGCTGCTCAAGGAAAACTAATTATTCAGCATTCATAATTCATAATTCATCATTCCAAAATACAGCCGCACCACCCACGTCTTCAGAAATAACTGCAGCTTCGCGTTGAGCAGTTCGGCGGTGGCGTTCAGGTGGTTGTCGGCGACGGTCCGGTAGTCGAGGGCGGAGATGAGGCCCTGCTCGAACTGCTTGGCACTCATTGCATAGAGTTGCTGCTGCAGGGCGGCATGCCGCTCGGCCTGACGGAGGGCGGCGGCGGCCCCGTCGCGGTCGGCAAGGGCGCGGTGAATCTCGGCCTCCACGGTTTGCCGGGCCTGCGCGTATCGGGCTTCCGCACGGTCGCAGTCGTTGCGCCGCCGCGCAATTTCCGTCTGCCGCGAAAATCGGTCGTAAATCGGGATGCTCAACGACAACTGCACATACTCGCCGCCGTTGTCGGAGAGTTGCCTCCAGTAGGGAACGGGCACGTAGTCAGCCCGCCCCGGGTAGGTGAAGTAGGTCGAGGACCATCCGCCATACAGCGACAGCGACGGCAACAGCTGCCACTTCGCGGTTTTGAGGGCGAGGCGGGCGGTCTGCCGCTCATTTTCGGCTATGATTACGGCCGGCAGACGCTCCGCCGCCCGACTCACCTCCATTGCACGCACCGCATCCGACAACACCGTGTCCGCGTCCACATCCGTGACGGAGAACGGCTGTTCTGTCGGATATAACATAATGTCTTTCAACGTGATATAGGAGTTCTGAAGTTGGTTCTCACAGACGATGAACCTATACCTGCGGTCGGAGAGGTCTGCCTCCATCTGCAGTACCTCCGCCGGCGACTTCTGCCCCAACTCCCTCTGCCGTTGCGCGAGCCGCAAGGCCGTCTCCGCCGTCTCCGTCTGCGACTGTAGCGTTTTCAATAACTCCGTGTAATAGAGCACATTGCAGTAGGCCTCCATCGTGGCGAGGCGGATACGGTCTTCGCTCTGCTGGATTCTCGTCACGCCCGTCGCCTCTGCCAGTTTCGTGATTTTCAAGTTGTTGACTGCTCTGAATCCGTTGAAGAGGGTGATGCCGGCAGAGACACCGTAACCATTGTGGAAGGAGGTGGTGGTGCTATAGGTGTTCGTTTCCGGGTCGATGGAGCGGCCGAAGTTGGAGTAAGCGTAAACATCGCCGCTGACTACCGGGGTGAAGGCGTTGAGGATGGCGTTGCGGCGGGCTAACTGCGCATCGCCGAGGTCGGCCTGCAGCACGCGCATCTCCGCAGAATGCGACAGGGCATAACGGATGCAATCGCGCAAGGTCATCACCGCCGTGTCCTGCGCGTACGCCGTCCCGCACAAGAGCGTCATCAATAAGGCTATGGTCGTTCTTCTTGACATGTTTTTACCTTTTTTTTCCGTTGTAGAGACGTTGCGCGCAACGTCTCTACGGTTCACAAAAAAACGATGCCAAAAGGATGCCAAAACCGTAATGCGCTGGTTGTTAGACAGTCAGCACATAACGGTTTACAAATAGTGTAAGAAAATCTTACAGCAGGTGTAAGTGGATTTTACAAATCAAGCGAACACCATTGCGAAAATCGTCTGGGTGGCGTCGCTTTGGACGAGTGTGAGGGTACCGTGATGGGCGGACATGATGCGGCGTGACAAGCTCAGTCCAACTCCCGTTCCCTGCGGCTTTGTGGTGAAAAACGGCACGAAAATCTCCTCCGTCTTGTGCAACGGAATTGCTTGTCCGTTGTTGCTGACACTGATGACGGTCCGATCCTCTTTGTCCATGTATGCGGAAATGGTAATGGCCGTGGCCCCTGCTTCTATCGCATTCTTTATCAGGTTGTTGAAGATATGCATAATCTGCCCTTCATCGACGTATAGCAATAGGTCTGGTGTTTTGGCCTGATAAGTCAGCGTTACCCCTTTTTCCTGTGTCCGGGATTTGTTCAGCCGGATGGCATTCTCTACCAGATTATCGACCATCACGGCTTTGAAGACCGGCGGTACCGCTTTGGTGAAGTTGCGGTACGATTCCACGAATCGGATCAACTCTTTGGATGAGGAGGAAATCGTTGTGAGGCCGGCTTTCACGTCCAGCTGATCGTCTTTGGAGAGGGCATCGCTGAGGGCGGCAATCGGGGTGACGGTGTTCATGATTTCGTGCGTGATGACCCGGAACAGTTTTTTCCATGAAACTTCCTCGTTCTTACGGCTTTGGCGTTCCATGATGTCACGAATCCGGTTGAGTTCGCGGTTCATGGCGGAGTCGTTCCGGAAACGGAAGTTGGACTCGCCGTCTTCCAGAGCGTCCATCATGTAGGCCACCTTTTCACGGTTGCGCTTGTTGACCCACCATGCGGTCGCGACAATGGCGACCAGTGAGGTTACCAACAAGAGGACTATCCATAGCCATGTACTCATATTCCGTATTTTTTCAACCGGTTGTATAATGTGGGACGGCTGATGTTCAATGCTTTGGCTACCAAAGAGAGGTTGCCGTTGTACTTTTTCACGGTGTTGCGGATGACCTGCTCTTCGGCATCTTCTAATGTTTCCGCAACAGACGAGGTGCCGGTGTTTAGTGCGGATTTATCAATTTGCAGGTCTTCGGGTTGAAGAATGGAGTTGTCCGCCAAGATGACGGCCTTTTCAATGCAGTTTTGCAATTCGCGCACGTTGCCCGGCCAGCGGCAGTGACTCAACAGCGCAATCGCCTCATCGGAGATGCCGGTTACATTGCGGCGGTATTTCTTGGCGTAACGAATTGTGAATGAGTTGGCTAATGCGGCAATTTCGTCAGTTCGCTCACGTAGCGGCGGCAGTTGGAGGGTCACGGTGTTGATGCGGTAGTAGAGGTCTTCGCGGAAACGGCCTTCGCGCACCATGGCGGGCAGGTCGCGGTTCGTGGCGCAGATGAGCCGGATGTCAATGGGCACGGACTTGGTGTCGCCGACTTTGGTGACACAACGGTTCTGCAAGACACGTAACAGCTTGGCTTGCAGGTTCAACGGGATGTTACCGATTTCATCCAAGAAGAGGGTGGTGCCATTGGCCAGCTCAAATTTGCCCGTATGGTCAGTGCGGGCGTCGGTGAAAGCCCCTTTGACATGTCCGAATAGCTCGCTTTCGAAAAGGGTCTCCGATAAGGAACCGATATCGACACTCACCATGGGTTTTCCAACGCGTGCGGATAGTCGGTGTATTTCGTTCGCTAACATGTCTTTTCCAGTGCCGTTTTCGCCGGTGATGAGAACGGTGGCCTCTGTAGGGGCGATTTTTTCCGTCATGCGGCGAAGATCGGTCATTTTCGGGGAATTTCCCCACAGCATGGGCATCGCGGTGTCGGACTGCTGGGAAGGAACCTTGCCTTTGCGTTGTTGGCTGGCGGCTTCAAGAGTCTCCATCAGCTTGTCGTTGTCCCAGGGTTTCACGATGAAATCGAAGGCCCCGCGCTTCATGCCTTCCACTGCAAGGGCGATGTCAGCGTAGGCAGTCATCAGAATCACCACAATGTCAGGGAATTGCCGCTTCAGCTCGGCGAGCCAGTACAATCCTTCGTTGCCGGTGTTGATGTCGGACTCGAAGTTCATGTCGAGCAGGATCACATCGGGGCGGAAACGCTGCACCGTGCTGACGAGCACTTTCGGGGAAGCAATAGTCTCCACGGCCGCGCATTTCCCGTCCAGCAGAATCTGCAACGTGGTTCGGATGCCCGCGTTGTCATCAACGATAAGGATATTGTCCCTTTTCATATAATTATGCATTATGCATTCTGAATTCTGCATTACTTCATTCCTCGTGCGGCCTTGATTTTGTCATACGCTTCGTTGACCTTGGCGAATTTTTCCTCCGCTTTCTTGCGGACATCCTCGCCGAGGTGGCTCACCTTGTCGGGATGGTGCTTCATGGCCGCCACACGGTAGGCCTTCTTCACCTCTTCGTCGGTGGCGTCAGGGGAGACTTCCAAAATCTTGTAGCAGTCGTCTAAGCTCGGGCCGGAACGCGGGGTGTAGGTGCTGCCTCCGGACTGGTCGTAGTAACCTCCTCCGTAACCGTCCGAATACCCGCCACCATAGCCTCCGGAGTATCCTCCGCCATAGCTGCTCCCTGCGGAGAAGCTGACATACATCATCTTGAGGGCTTCGTAGGTGACATTGTCCACACCGCACCAGCCGGAAATCCTGCGGATGGCTTCCAGCTCCTGTTGATGGGCGTTCCCGTCGGCGGTGGCGAAACCGAAGAGACACTGCAGGATAGCCATTTTCTCATGGATGGTAGCATACTGGCGGATTTTTTCGCAGGCACTCTGGCACGCACTGTCGGTGTCGTCGGCATTCAGGATGTCGCGGAACTTGAGCATCAGTTGCGAGATGTCGCTGTGCGGGAACGTTCTCTGGAAATATTGCTTGCAATAGTTTAGTTCGGATTGGAGCAGGCGGTTGTTGTCGGCCTTGGCTACATATCCGATAAGTGTAAGTAGCTGCTCTTCAAATTGTTCTGGATTGTTGTAATACTGCTGACGGCTCTCGTTGAACTCATCTTGCGCTCTTTGCGCTCTGCGCCGGTTGCGGATGCTGTCGAACAGGGAGCCGATCAGGAATCCTCCGAAAGCTCCGCCCAGCCCGCCCATGGCGAGACCGATGATGCTGAAGATGATGGTGTATAACATTATTACCAGATATGTGCGTCTTCGTTGAACCAGGTGCCTTGCAGGCGCATCGTTTGTTCGATGACGTCGCGGACTGCGCCGTCGCCGCCGTTGCGGAT
The DNA here is from genome assembly GCA_900315245.1 of uncultured Bacteroidales bacterium. Classification (GTDB taxonomy): domain Bacteria; phylum Bacteroidota; class Bacteroidia; order Bacteroidales; family WCHB1-69; genus F23-D06. Next base: position 135,933 of record OMYJ01000003.1, on the reverse strand, counting down.
GGAGATGTAGTCGGCCAGCTCCTGTATTTCGATGGCAGCGTTTGCCGGACAGCATTTCACACCGGCCAGCTTCATCATCGGGTAGTCGGGAATGTCATCGCCCATCACCAGCACCTCCTCGGGCTTGAGGTCGTTGTTGGCCAGGTACTCGTTGAAGACTTTGATCTTGTCGCTGACATGCAGGAAAAACTCCATGCCGTGGAAATCTCTGAATCGCAGCTTCATGGATTCGGCATAGCCGCCGGAAATGACAACCACTTTGTACCCTTTCTTGAGGGCGTAATGCAGCGCATAGCCGTCTTTGACATTCGTGGCGCGCACCTGCTCGCCATCGGCCGTCACATAAACCATCCCGTTCGACAGCACCCCGTCAAAGTCCAGGATGAAGGCGCGTATTTTGTTCAGTTTCTCTTTATAGTTCTTCATTGTTTCCCTCTTTGGCTGTGAAATTATGCATTATGCATTATGAATTATGAATTAATATGTTCAACGAGCATTTCCTCTTTCAGATCGTCATAGTCGAGTTGGACGGAGTCGCCGGAAGTGAGCGTCATGTTGAGGATCTCCTCGGCGAGGACGTCTTCGACGTATTTCTGGATGGTGCGCTTGAGCGGGCGTGCGCCGTAGTTGGCGTCCCAGCCGTTATCGACCAGGAAGTTCTTCGCCTTCTCGGTGACGCTAATCTCCACGTTGAGGTCTTTCACGCGCTGCAGCACCTTCTTGAGTTCGATGTCAATGATCTTGCCAATGTCCTCTTTGTCAAGGCTGTTGAAGTAGATGACATCATCCACACGGTTGAGGAATTCTGGGGCGAAGGTGGCTTTGAGCGCCTTTTCGAGGATACCCTGCGCCACTTTTTGCTCCGCCGCCTTGGTGGCGTCAGTGCTGAATCCCATGCCGGTGCCGAAGTCCTTGAGCTCGCGAGTTCCCACGTTGGAGGTCATAATGATGATGGTGTTCTTGAAATCGACCTTCCGACCCATGCCATCGGTGAGCTGCCCTTCGTCAAACACTTGCAGCAGAACATTATAGACATCGTGATGCGCTTTCTCGATTTCGTCAAGCAACACGATGGAGTAGGGCTTGCGGCGCACCTTCTCGGTGAGCTGACCGCCCTCTTCGTAGCCGACGTAGCCCGGAGGTGCACCGATGAGACGGGAAACCGTGTGCTTCTCCATATATTCGCTCATGTCGATGCGGATGATGGAATCCTGGGAATCAAACAGATACTCGGCCAATACTTTCGCCAAGTAGGTTTTGCCGACACCCGTGGGCCCGAGGAAGATGAAGGTTCCGATGGGCTTGTTGGGGTCTTTCAGGCCGGCGCGGTTGCGGCGGATAGCCTTTGCAACCTTCACCACCGATTCATCCTGCCCGATGACCACACCCTGCAGCTCGGTTGCCATCCGCATCAGACGTTCGCCCTCGTTCTTGGCGATGCGCTGCACGGGAACGCCTGTCATCATGGCAATGACTTCTGCCACAGTATCTTCCGTAACGTCAGGACGGTTTTCATTCACGCTGTTCTCCCACGTTTTTTGGATTAGCTGTCGTTGCTCTTCCAGCATTTTGATCTGGTCGCGATATTTGGCGGCTTCGTTGTACTGCTGGTTCCGGATGGCTTCCTCTTTCAGCTTTTCTTGCTCCGCGATGGCGGTCTCGGCGGCCACGAGCTCTTCCGGCACATGGATGTTCTGGATGTGGAGGCGAGCCCCTGCCTCATCCATCACGTCAATGGCTTTGTCGGGGAGGCAACGATCTGATATATAGCGATTTGACATAGTGACACAAGCTTTGATGGCTTCGTCATTGTATCTCACCGCATGGTGGTCTTCGTATTTGTCCTTGATGTTGTTGAGGATGTCTAACGTCTCTTCCGGGGTGGCGGGTTCGAGGATGATCTTCTGGAAGCGGCGCTCAAGGGCACCGTCTTTCTCGATGTGCTCTCGATACTCGTCGAGGGTGGTGGCGCCGATACATTGCAGCTCTCCGCGTGCGAGGGCGGGCTTGAAGAGGTTGGAGGCATCCATGCTGCCGGGGGCGTTGCCGGCACCCACCATCGTGTGCAGCTCGTCAATGAAGAGAATCACATCGGTGTTCTTCTCCAGTTCCTCTAAGATGGTTTTCACGCGCTCCTCGAACTGGCCGCGGTATTTGGTGCCCGCCACGAGGCCGGCCATGTCAAGACTGACAATGCGCTTGTGGAGGAGCGTGCGCGATACGTGCCCGGACGAGATTTGCAGGGCAAGGCCTTCTGCGAGAGCGGATTTTCCGACACCCGGCTCGCCGATGAGCACGGGGTTGTTTTTCTTCCTGCGGCAGAGAATCTGGGCGATGCGTTCCAACTCTTTCTGGCGGCCCACCACAGGGTCGATTTTGCCTTCGGCGGCCATCTTGGTGAGGTCCTTGCCGAAACTGTCGAGCATCGGGGTGGCCGATTTGCCGCCGTCTTTCCCTTTTCTGACGGTACGGCGCTCGTTTTCGTCGTCGTCATCGTCATGGGTGCCCGCAGTGGCGATGGGTTCAGAAAGGTGGAGCTCGTGGCGGAGTTCATCCTCAAAAGTCTCAAAGGTGATGCCTGCCTGTCCCAACAGCATCTTGATAGTGTTTTGGCTGTCAAGTTGCGCCGGTTTCAGGATGGCGAGGACGAGGTGATAAGATTCCACCGCTTCGCTACGGTATTGTTTTGAGAAAAGGAAAGAAAGGTGAAGCCTGCCCTGGGCCTGGACACTCATAGGGATTTTTTCCTCGGGATTGTCCGCTTGGCTGTCAGGCATCTCCAGCATTTGTTCCAGTCGTGTGCGCAATCCGTCAAGATCAATCTGAAAGATGTTGAATATTTTTTTTGTGACACTCTCCCCTGGATAACGGAGTAAGCATATCATAAGATGTTCTAATCCAATCTGTTGTGAATGATATGTCTTGGCTAACTCGTGTGCTTCAGCCAAGATGTAGTTCATTTCTTCGGAATATTTGATTTCCATAAATATGTTCTTTAAAAATTGGGGGCAAATGTACAAAAATTATGCCAACATAAGTGGATTTTTTGTATTTTTGCCATTTCAATAGTAAAGCCATTTTTATGTTTGACAAAATAAAGAAATACTTCTTACATAAGCATATTGCGGCGAAAAAACCAGATAAGATCAGGGTGGTGTGCGCATTGGAAAAAGCCGCATCGGTCGGCATCATTTGCGAAATCACTGATGAGGATTCCTATAAGGCCATCTTCAAGATCTTTTCACAATTGCAGCAGGGCGGGAAAATCGTGCATCTTATCGGCTATATTGACGAGAAGTATGTTCCGTTCTATTGTCTGCAACAACTCTCTGCAGACTATTTCTGCCAGAAGCAACTTACTTGGTGCGGTGAACCCAATGTGGTTCAGGTTCAAGACTTTATCAACCGTGATTTTGACATTCTTCTTGATTTTAACTATCGTTACCATGCTCCCATTGAAACCATTCTCTCTACAGCCTCTTCAAAATTCGTCATCGGCAGCTGTGCTGACTATAAGGATATTTACGACCTTTTCATTCAAACGGAAAACGGAAATTACACACAATTTCTGAATTCCGCATATACGTACACCCAAAAACTCGCTGGAAAATGAGAAAAGACATACAGCAGAAATTCAGAGGCTTGGGTGTTGCTTTGATAACGCCCTTCAAACATGACGGACAGATTGATTTCCCACGGCTTTCCGCTTTGGTCAACCATGTGGTGGAGGAAGGTGTCGATTATCTGTTGGCGCTAGGGACCACCAGCGAGTATCCGACGCTGTCCCCGGACGAGAAAGATGAGGTGCTCTCCTGCATTTTGGAAGCTAATGCACACCGTCTTCCCGTGATGGTGGGGCTTGGCGGCCCGAACACGCAGTTCATGATCCGGAAATTGGATAGACTCGCCAAATACGAAGTAGATGCCATCTTGACCGTCACCCCTTATTATAATAAACCGTCGCAAGCCGGATTGGTGGCTCATTATAAGGCATTTACCGCTGCCACGGATATGCCGGTGTTCTTGTATAATGTCCCTGGCCGCACCTCTTGCAATTTGGAGGTGACCACTACGTTGCAGATTGCAGAGGAATGTCCCAATGTGGTTGGCATTAAGGAGGCGTCCGGCTTTATGAAACAAATCCTGCAACTGATATGCAAACGCCCTGACAATTTTCTGGTGATTTCGGGTGATGACCTGCTGACTTTGCCGCTCATGGCTGCCGGCGCTGACGGTCTTATCTCCGTGATGGCCAATGCTTTCCCATCAAAAGTTGCTGCTATGGTGCATCATATTATGGACCAACAGATGGTTGATGCACGCCTCATCCACCAGCAATTAGTGCCGCTGACCATAGACTGTTTCAAGGAAGGCAGCCCCGCCGGTGTAAAGGCTATCATGGCCGCCCAGAATGTTATTGAAAACACGCTGCGGTTGCCGCTGGTCCCTGTGTCTGAAAAGTTGCAGCAAGAGATAGAACAACTGGTGGCAAACACCGAGTTTTAATAATCTAACTTATCCGATAAGAAAGTGTTTCTCTGTGCTGTCGGCAGTCATTTGCCTGCACACTTGGGACACACCCCTTTCACTACGTATTCAGTGTCTTCCACTGTGTATCCTGAAGGCAAGGTCACTTCCGGCAAAGTGACTTCCGTCAGACATACGGTCTGATGACATATCCGGCAGTTGAAGTGGACGTGTTTCATTTCTGATTGTGGGTCTTCGGGATTGCGGATGCAATATTTTTGGGAGCCGGAGCCATCGTCTATAGTGTCTAACAAATGATTCTCACTCAGCAAACCCAATGTCCTGAAAAGAGTGGATTTATCTACAGTAGGGAGTTTCTGCTCCAGCTCCGCCAGATTGAATATTCCAGAGAACTCGCGGTGGATAGTGCGCCATATCATCAGTCTTACCGCCGTCACCCTGACGCCAGCTCCCCGTAACGTCTGTTCATCTGAAATCGTCTTTGTATTAGCGTTATTCATAATATTCTACATTTTACATTCTACATTCTACATTTTAGTGCTCTCATCGCATTCATTACCGCTAACACAGTCACGCCCACGTCAGCGAAAACTGCCATCCACAAGGTGGCCAATCCAAATGCGGCGAGTATCAACACAGCAACCTTGACTCCGATGGCGAACCAAACATTCTGCCATGCGATGCGCAGTGTCCGGCGGGCCATGCGGATGGCAAGGGCGATTTTGGAGGGCTTGTCGTTCATCAGCACCACATCGGCTGCTTCGATTGCCGCATCACTGCCTAACCCGCCCATGGCGATGCCGACATCGGCGCGGGCCAACACAGGCGCGTCGTTGATACCGTCTCCCACAAAAGCCACAGCACCTTTGTCGTGCTTTTCACCCTGAAGTCGTTCAATATGTTTCACTTTGTCGGCAGGCATCAGACCAGCATAGTACTCGCTGATTTGAAGTTTCTCCGCTACGTTCCGGCCTACCTCTTCGCGGTCGCCGGTGAGCATCACAATACGGTTAACACCGAGTTTCTTCAACAGGGTAACACTCTCCGCACTGTCTTCTTTGATACGGTCGTTGATTACAATGTGCCCGGTGTACTCGCCATCCACCGCCACATGGACGATGGTGCCGACCAAATGGCAGTCATGCCATTTGATACCGGCGGTTTCCATCATTTTGGCATTGCCCACGCAGACGGTTTTGTCGCCTACACGGGCGCGTACGCCCTGTCCCGCAATCTCTTCCACATCAGTGACAGAGCAGCCGTCGGTGGCTTCGTTTGGAAAGGCATCGCGAAGGGCCGCACCAATGGGGTGCGTGGAGAAATGCTCCACATGTGCGGCGAGGTGCAGCAATTGCTCTTCGTCTAATTTTTCGGGATGGACGGCCTCAACGGCAAATTGTCCGTGGGTGAGCGTCCCGGTCTTGTCGAAAACCACGGTTCTGATTTTGGAGAGTGTGTCTATATGGTTGGCTCCCTTTATGAGGATGCCGTTGCGCGACGCACCGCCGATACCTCCGAAGAAGGTGAGCGGCACGCTGATGACCAGGGCGCAAGGACAAGAGACCACCAGGAAGAGCAGTGAGCGGTATAGCCAGACAGGAAAAGCGGTGGCGAAATGACCGGAGAAGAGCGGCGGCAGCAAGGCAAGCACTACGGCTGCGAACACCACCACGGGCGTGTAGATACGCGCGAAACGGGTGATGAATGTCTCGCTTTTGGATTTCCGCTCTTTGGCATTTTCCACCAGCTCGATGATTTTGGATGCGGTGCTTTCTCCGAAATTCTTGGTTGTACGCATCCGAATGACTCCCGAAAGGTTCACACAACTGGAAAACACCTCATCGCCGACTCCAACTTCCCGGGGGATGCTTTCGCCCGTCAAAGCCACTGTGTTCAAAGAAGAGACTCCTTCAAGAATCACCCCGTCAAGGGGGATTCTTTCACCTGGACGGACGATAATTATCTCACCCACGGAAACCTCCTCGGGTTTCAAGGTGACAACTTCGCCATCGCGTTCCACATTGGCACTGTCGGGACGGATGTCCATCAAATGAGCGATGCTGTCACGACTCTTACCTTCTGCATAGCTCTCGAAAAATTCCCCGATTTGGAAAAAGAGCATCACGAAAACGGCTTCTGGAAATTGTGTTTCGGCACCGGGCAGGAATCCGATGCACAGGGCGCCGATCGTGGCCACCGACATCAGGAAATGTTCGTTGAGGGCATCTCCATGGAGCAACCCTTCTGCTGCCTCTTTGAGTGTGTTGAAGCCGATGAACAAGTAGGGGATAAGATAGATCAGCAGTAACTGCCACGTGGGCAGTTCGCAGTGCTTCTCGATTATGACGGCGGCAATAAGCAAAACAATGGTGATACCAATTCTGCAGAGTTGTCCCGTCTGGTTATGCTCATGGTGGTGATGACCTGCCTCCCCGTGTTTGTGGCAGTGGCCATCGCACGCTTCATGATGATGAGTGTGTGATTCTTCTGAATGATGATGAATATGTTCCATAAGACGTTTTATTTTCCGTATTTTTCAGGGCGCATTATCTGGCGTTTTTCGGAGGCAAAAGTACGGAAAATAAAGCGCAACCAAGTTGCAAACACAGCTTTTCGATCATATTTGCAACTCGGTTGCGGATAAGTGTTGGAAAACAGCAAAGATTTTATTTCGCGAAATTCAACAGGCAGGTGAAGCGCAGACCGACACTGATCTGGTGAAGAACGTCGTGAAAAGCCTCATTGCTGATTGCGTAGGGGGTCGTTTGGGCATCATAGACTCCGCGGGCTTCCGCAGGCGTGTCATTAGTGAAGCCGAAGTCAACATATCCACCCAGATAGAAACGGGCTTTGGGTTGTATAGGGTAGTCCAATGGGATGAATTTGCCGAAAGAGCCTCCTATCTCGAAACGACCGTAAAACTGGAACGGATTCTTGAAACGACGTGGCTGCGGATGTTCGTAATAGGAAGGGTTTTCTTGGCTCAAGACAGGGCCGAGGACCGTAGCGCCATTCAACAGATTCATGGATGGCACGACACCTACTTTGAAATAGAACTTGCCGAACTCAGCGCCTAACATGACAGGCGTGTTGAAATGGATATTTCCAAGAAGTTCCAGCATTCCCTTGGGGATGAATTTGTTGTCAATATGGATACCCTCATTGGAATAATTCATCATGATAGTTCCGCCGAGTTCTGCTCCTATGCCAAAAGTGAAGTGGTTGACGTATAATTGATATCCGATTCCGAGATTGTCGTTCGTGCCTAAATACGGTTTGAAATCATAATGCGAGGAGGCGCGTGTCTGACCTGCGTATGCCATGCTGGCATTAACGTACATGAAACTTTTGACTTTGTTTCTTTGTGCGTTCAAACTGAAAATTCCAAACAAACAGATAATGGCTAATAGAAGGGAAGATTTTTTAATCATATTGTTAATTTCTAAAATATGTTGGCAAAAATATAAAAATGGTTTGTTTTAAGGGAGAAGAGTGATTTATTTTTTACACAAAGAATTGTTTGTTTAATCCATTCGGTGCTCTTTATTTCTTCAGGATCAGATAGATGAAGTAAGGAGCTCCCGCCAATGCCGTGATACTTCCGACCGGAAGTTCAGCGGGCGCCGCGATGGTGCGCGCCAGCGTGTCGGCAATCAGCAGGAAGAAGGCGCCGAAGAAGAGCGAGTAAGTGAACAGCCGCCGGTTGTTGCTGCCGAAGAGCAATCGCGCCACATGCGGCATAATCAGCCCGATAAAGCCGATGGAACCGCAGAAGGACACAACCACGGAAATCAGTATGGACGAGGTGATGAGCACAATATATGTTGTTTTCTGTGTGTCAATGCCCAGCGTTTGTGCTGTCTCTGTTCCCACTTGCATGATATTCAATGACTTGGAGTGGTAGAAAAGGATGAAGATGCAGGCTATCATCACGGGTAGCAGCCATGCGATTTCCAACCAGGACACGTGCGTGAGACTGCCCATGGTCCAAAAGTAGATCTTGTGCATCTCCTTTTGGTTGACGACAACCAACAGAGTGATGACCGCGGAGATGAAGAAGTTGAGAGCTATGCCGATGAGCAGCAAGGTGTTGGTGTTATGTTTTCCTTTTAACCGGGCGATACCAAGAATCAGCAGAAGGGTGAGCAGTGCGGTGACTAATGCGGGCATGGTGATTCCGAAAAGGGCGGCGTCCCAGCCGAGGATGAAGGCGATGGCCGCGCCTAACGAGGCTCCGGAGGAAATACCGAGAATATAAGGGTCGCACACGGGATTTCGGAAAATGCTTTGGAAGACACCGCCGCAGATAGCTAACGAAGCCCCTGCCAACACACTCATCACTATGCGCGGAATGCGTAACTGCCAAAGTGTAACCTGATAATAATCAGTGATTTGAATGTCTCTAAAAAAACCGAATTTCTGTCCGACGCTTTGCAGAATCACCTTCGTAGGTATTGAAATCACCCCAATCCCCGCGGCCACAAACATGCTGCCGAACAACACAATACCCATCACAACAGGTAAAATCCAGTTTTTCTTCTCTTTTTCCATAATTCGCGGCAAAAGTACTATTTTTTTGCTCATGGATGTTGGCTTTTTACTTCTGCCTATAACTTATGTTTGGGTAGAAACCGCTGCTGTCAATAGTCACAATCAGGGTTCACTAATCACATTTTAGAAATTCGAACGAAAACACTTGGCGGTTTGCATAAAATTTTGTACTTTTGCAAATTTGATAAAAACTTGAACTTAAATCAATAATATACAATCAATAAAGTACTTCAGATTATGTCAAAAGCATTATTTTTAGGCGATGAGGCGGTTGCGCAAGCCGCTTTAGATGCCGGTTTATCCGGAGTGTATGCCTATCCGGGCACTCCGTCAACAGAAATCACCGAATTTATCCAAAATTCCAAGCAAGGCAAAGCGGGCGAGGTGCACAGCATCTGGGCCGGTAACGAGAAAACCGCCATGGAGTCCGCCATCGGCATGTCCTACGCGGGCAAACGCGCGATGGTGTGCATGAAGCACGTGGGTCTGAACGTGGCCGCCGACCCGTTCATGAACTCCTCCATCACCGGTGCCAACGGCGGTCTGGTGGTGGTGGTCGCCGACGACCCCTCCATGCACTCTTCCCAGGACGAGCAGGACTCCCGCTACTATGCGAAATTCGCGCTCATCCCGTGTTTTGAGCCTTCCAACCAGCAGGAAGCTTACGACATCACCTACTATGCGTTCGAGATGTCCGAGAAATTCCGCACCCCGGTGGTCATCCGTCTCACCACGCGCCTGTCGCACTCCCGTTCCGGTGTGGAGCGCAAGGCTGAGCGTCCGCAGAATCCCCTCAACATTGAGAAGGATCCGAAGCAGTTTATCCTGCTGCCTGCCAACGCACGCAAACACTACCGCAAACTGTTGGACAAGCAGGTTGATTTCGAGAATGACTCTCTTAACTCCCCGTTCAACAAATACATTGACGGCACCGACAAGAGTATGGGTATCATCGCTTCCGGTATCGCCTTCAACTACCTGATGGAGAATTTCGAGGGTGGCAAATGCCCGTACCCCGTTCTGAAGATTTCCCAATACCCGCTGCCGTCCAAGCTCATCGCCAAGATGATCGATGAATGCGGCAAGGTGCTCATCGCTGAAGAAGGCTATCCTTTCATCGAGGAGCAGGTCCGTGGCGTGTTGAACCGCACCGGCAACATCATGGGTCGTCTGAGCGGCGAGCTGCCTCGTGACGGCGAACTCAACCCGAACCTCGTGGCCAAGGCCCTCGGTCTGCCCGACACTTACGGCGCACCTGTTCCGGAACTGGTTGTTCCGCGTCCGCCCGCATTGTGCGTGGGTTGCCCGCACATCGACTCCTACACCGCCCTCAACAAGGCAATGGAGAAATACGGCAAGGGCAAAGTCTTCTCCGACATCGGTTGCTACACCCTCGGTGCGCTTCCGCCGTACAATGCCATCTACACCACCGTCGATATGGGTGCTTCCATCACGATGGCCAAGGGTGCCGCCGATGCAGGTCTCAGACCATGTGTGGCCGTCATCGGTGACTCCACTTTCACCCACAGCGGCATGACCTCCCTGTTAGACTGTATCTACGAGAACACTCCGGTTACGGTGTTGATCCTCGACAACAGTACCACCGGCATGACTGGCGGTCAGGATTCCCACGCGCTTGGCGTGCTTGGCGAAATCTGCAAGGGCCTCGGCGTGAAAGAGGAGCATATCCATCGCATCAACCCGCTCAAGGGTCATCTCGAAGAGAATGTGGCCATCATTGAGAAGGAAATTGAATACCAAGGTGTTTCCGTGATCATCCCGACCCGCGAATGTATCCAGACATTGAGCCGTCGTATGAAAAAACTACAGGCCGCGAAGAAGTAATGGTTATGGGTTATTGGTTATTGGTTATTGAAGCCAATAGCCAACAGCTAATAGCTAAAAGCAAAATTAAAATAATAAACAAGAACGTATAACTCGTTCCAAAACAATTAAGAAATATGAAAATCGACATTATATTAGCAGGTGTAGGCGGCCAGGGTATTCTTTCCATCGCCACGATTGTGGGCGCAGCCGCCATCAAAAGAGGAATGTACATGAAACAGGCCGAGGTGCATGGCATGAGCCAGCGCGGCGGCGATGTGCAGTCCCATTTCCGTCTTTCCGACCAACCCATCGCTTCCGACCTTATCCCGCTGGGCAAGGCCGACATGATCATCTCCGTGGAGCCGATGGAATCGTTGCGTTATCTGCCGTGGTTGAAGAAGGACGGCTGGTTGATCACCAACGACCAACCTTTCGTGAACATCCCGAACTATCCCGATTTCGACGCTTTGAAGGCTGAGTTGGCCAAGGTGCAGAACTGCGTGGCCATCAACGCTGACCAAATCGCCAAGGATCTGGGTTCCGCCCGTTCATCCAATATGGTGATTCTCGGTGCGGCTTCCCCGTATCTGCAACTGCCTTACGAGGAGATTGAGAATGCCGTCCGCGAGAATTTCGCCCGCAAGGGTGAGGACATCGTGAACGTGAACCTCGCCTGCATGAAGGCCGGCCGTGAACTCGCCGAAAAGAAATAGTCTGCTTCCTGCCTGATGAATAATCTCATAGAATTTTTCAAGAAGGCATTTCATATCATCGTACTCGCCGTTCTTCTGATTCTGAGTGTCGTGATGCTCGGCAAGTCGTTGGCTTTCAACGAATACCGCCTTTCTCGGGCTGTGCAGGGCATTGTGGGACCGATTCAGAAGAGCGGTGCGGGTATGGTGCATCGTTTCCGCTTGGGACCTGAAAACGAAGCTCTCGTGGAACAAAATATCCGGCTTATGCGCGAACAGGAGAACATGTTCCTTGAGAAAGTGGACACTGTGCTGACGGAGATGAGCAAACCGGACTCCATCAACCGCAGGCAGGTGCGCCTCTATGATTACACATACGCTCACGTCATCTTCAAGACGGTGGATCGCGCGTTCAACTACATGATTGTAGATAAGGGGGCCAAAGATGGTGTCGAACGCGACATGGCAGTACTCTCCCCCGAAGGTGTGGCGGGAGTCGTGACAGATGTCTCCTCCAATTTCGCAACGGTGCGCCCGATCTTGCATCCGGAATCCCGAATCAGCGCCGTGGTGACCCCAGCGAACCAGAACGGAACTTTGGTTTGGGAAGGCAATGACCCCCGCGTGGCATCCCTTGAAGCCATCCCCCAACATTCCGAAATCAATATCGGAGACTCTGTGTTTACCAATGGTTTCTCCAATATCTTTCCGAAGGGTCTGTTCATAGGCACGGTAAAGAGTGTGCAGGTTGGCAACAATGCCAGCTTCTTGACTATCAAGGTGAATCTGGCTACAAAATATACAGATGTTTATACGGTGTATCTGGTGGAAAATCTGTTTAAACCCGAAATAGACTCCCTAAAAGCCAATTTTAAAGATGAATAACATTATTTCCAATGTTTTGCGTTTTTTGGTGCTGCTGATTGTCCAGATTGTGATATGTCAGCATGTTTGTCTGTTCGGCTACATGACTCCGGCATTGTTCCTGTTGGCACTGTTTCTGCTTCCGTTGGAATTGCCGTTGTCGTTGCAATATTTCATCGGTTTTGCCACCGGTTTTGTGGTTGACGCATTTGCGCACACATTGGGCGTATCCTCATTCTCTTGTACACTGATAATGTTCTTGCGTCCTTTTATCGTTCGTTTCCTCAACGGCTCAAATATCAACCGCTTTGAGAATATCGACCGACCTGTCCCCGGAGTGAAGGATTTCCGTTGGATTCTCCTGTACACTTTTATCCTTACGGCTATCTATCAGATTGTCTCCGTGCTCCTTGGAACTATGACCTTTAAGAATTTCGGACACACTCTGATGGTCATTCTTGGCAACACCGTTTTCACAGTGTTTGTGATTCTTTGCGTTGAATATGTTTTCTATAACAAAGTCAGGAATGAATCCTAAAGTCCGTTCTCTGATTTTGGCATTGGCCAGTGTGTTGCTCCTTTGCTCATGTAGCTCTGTCAGACATCTTCCTGAGGGAGAGAGCATGTTGGTGAGGAACAATGTCGTGGTGAAAGATGCCAAGAGCCCGGATTTTGACAACCTGAAAACATACGTGCGCCCTGTCACTAACAAAAAGTTCATGGACTTATTCCGTATCAAGACCGTGTTCTATGATTGGGGGCAGCCTACATACGACAAACACGGGGAGACGAAAGACAGCAAGTTCCGTCGTTTCCTGAGAGAAAGGATAGGGGAAGCACCCACCCTTTTGGACAGCATGGATATTGAAAATTCCATGGATCAGTTGAAAATCGTGATGAAACAGCTTGGCTATTTCGATGCACAGGTGGATTACCGAGTTAAGTTCAAAGGAAAACAAAAGAAAAAGTCAAAGGTGGACTACTTTGTGTCGGCCGGACTTCCCTACACCATAAGCCATATTGATTATGACATCCCCATCTATGACTATAAGCGCATTGTGGTGCTGAACAAGGATGGCACATTGCTTTCGGACGGAATGCAATATAACGAATCATTGATAAACCAGGAATTCACCCGGATTATCAATCTCATCCGTGATGAAGGCTATTATTATGTGGAGAAATCCATTATCCGTGGTGAGGTTTCGTATGATTCACCCGACAGCCTCGGAGATGATCCGAGGTCGGTGTCGCTCAAAATTGTGATGAGCATTCCTCAGAATGAAAATGCAGCCCGTTATCTTTACAGGTATTATTTCAAAGACAATATTGTAAACCCCGATGTACAAACTGTAAACACGGAAGGGTTGGCGTTCGACACCATTTATTATCACCGAGTCAGCAAAAAGGACAGTTGCGATATCCACTTTGTGGAAACTTCATACGACGGAAATCCGCCCTTTAGGGATTTCTCGTACCGAATCCTGTCCAATGCCATTTACACGCAGAGCGAACAGGCCTATTCGCAGGCGGCACGAACCCGAAGCAGTCGTGCTCTGACCAGTTTGGACAATTTTGACTATATCGGCATAATCTTCAAAGAAGACGAGTCCATGCTTGACACGGCTAACAAGAAAGGATATTTGGATGTTTTGTACCGTCTCTCGCGCAAGAAACCGCATAGCGTGGGTGGACAGCTGGAGCTGCGCAATGACAAGTCCAACATTTTGCTTTCCTATACTAACCGCAATCTTTTTAAGGGTGCCGAACATCTGACGGTCAATCTGTCTGGCGGTTATTTCTACTATTCGTTAAACAACCTGTTCCACAGGAATAAGACCTATTCTTATCCGGAATTCGGCATTTCTGCTACGTTGGATTTTCCAAACCGATTGTTTCTCTTCAACCGCCATGTCAGTGAGAATTCTATTTCAAAAAGCACCTCACTTAATGTCGGTGTCAACTATTCGGGCCTCTATCGCCGCTTGATGTATGCTACAAGTCTTACCTACCGTTGGAATCCATCCTATTATATGTCACACAGTGTCAGTCCGATAGATGTCACAACCATCAATAATAGTGATAAGCGCTACACAAGGCTGTTGAACTATGAGGAATATCCCGAATCCTATCAGAACCGGTTTGGCAAATTCTTTCTCCTCTCTTTCAAATATTCCTTCAATTATTTGATACCCAAATTGATGGATGATAAAAAACATAATATGCACCTGCGTGTGAACTTTGAATCATCGGGGCTTTTCATGAGAGGTTTGAATGCAATTTTTACTCCGAAAGAGCGCTGGACGCTTGGGCAGAACAAGTTGGACACACTGGGTTACGGATATACAACTTTCGAGAAACTGGATTTGTTGTGGAATTACACTTACACCATCAACAGCAATAATTCTATAGCAATGCGTTCAGATATGGGTTTTATCATTCCATTGGATAAAGATTCCTATGTTCCATACGAAAAAGGTTTCTATATGGGGACCAGCAACAGTATGCGTGGCTGGGGTTATCGCGGATTGGGTCCGGGAAGTTATGTGCATGGTTCTGATACGCTGTACACTGGTGATATCAAATTGGAGTTTAACATTGAATATCGCGGAACGCTTTACCGTTCGTTCAAGTATGGAATTTTCGTGGATGCAGGCAACATCTGGCTGGCTCGGAAGAACGAGGATATGCCTGGTGCCGAATTCTCCTTCAAGCGTTTCTATAAGGAATTTGCCGTGGATGTCGGTGTCGGTTTACGGCTGGATTTCAATTTCTTCGTCATCAGAGTGGATTATGCGCTGCCGATTTATGATCCCACCCGCAGTGAGGAACAGGGGCGTGTCATCAATTTGAAGTGGTTGGATGCACCACATCGCCTGCGGTTCGCTAACGGTTTGAAATTAGCGATCGGATATGCATTTTAGTGGACTACTAATCGCAAATCTCTGTTAACATTTGCCACAGTAACCTTGTGGGCAATCCCATCACGTTGTAGTATGAGCCGCGCACTTCGCGGATACCCACGTAGCCAATCCATTCCTGCACACCGTAGGAGCCGGCTTTGTCGAAGGGCTTGTACGTATCTATATAATATTGTATCATGTCGTTCGGCAGAGTGTCGAACACTACTTCGGTGCTGCGGTAATCCGTTAATTGCTTTTGCGGCGTGGCCACGGTAAGGCCGCTATAGACCGTGTGCGTGTGGCCCGACAGCATGTTCAGCATACGCGTGGCATCCGCCTTGTCCTTCGGTTTGCCGATGATTTTCCCGTCCACCACCACAATCGTGTCGCACGCGATGAAGAGAGTTTTCGGGGCATACTGCATCATGTCGATGGGAGAGAGTTTCAGTTTGGACAGATGCATCACGATCTGTTCGGGAGACCATGACGGGTTGTAGGTCTCCTCCACATCTGTCTTCATCACCTCGAACTCCACGCCCATGCCTGCCAACAGCTCCCGCCGCCTCGGTGACTTCGATGCGAGATAGATCTTGTATTGCTGTAATTCGGTTAATAGCATTGTTCTGTGATTAAAAGCCCAGGGCTCGCAAACGCTCACCCTGGGTTAATTCGGGCTTTCAGCCCTTATTGAAATAATCTTCGTAACAGTCTAAAGTCATAAGTCTCAAGTCCCAAGTTTCAAGTCTTAAGTCTCAAGTCTTTATCCTTCCAGTTGCAGTTTCACGTCATTCAGCACGTTCATGTAGTTGATGAACGCTTGGTAGGGTGACGAATAGACTTCAAAGTTACGTTTTACGAATCTGTGTCCAAACCATTTGGAACTCATGAAGTTGAAGTGGTCGGCGGCCTGGAGTCGCAACCAGCTCAGTTTGGCATCCGTATTGTCGGACTTCTGATACAGGGGCTCTAATTTGAAGAGTTGGTTGAAGGCCTCCTGTTGCAGTTCGTTGCCGAGCCACTCGTTGGTGTCCTTCTCCTCACCTGAACAGGAAATCGGCCAAGGTGCATACATTGTGGCTGGACTCAAATCCATGTCTAACACATCTTTAGGTGAGATGAAAGAGTAGTTCTCGTGTTTGATCAAGGTGTTGACCAAGGATTTGAAGAACTCGAAAATGCCGGTTTCGCCGGTGTAGTGTTCACCGATGGTCTCATAATCCCAAAACAGGTTGATGAGCGGCGTGTCACTTTCAGTGTTGACGTTGTCGAGGAAACGCAGGTATTTTTCAGCGGTCAGTGGGTATTGGTCCCAGCCTTGGTCGCAGAAGCGCAGTGTGATGTCGTCACAGAGCTGGTAGGAGCGCAGCAGCAGCCGGACATCTGTCTGGTAGGGGTTGCAATAGAGGTAGGTAGGGCTTTTCCAGCCGAGGATGTGCCGTGCGCCTTCGGTGAGGATGACGCGGTAGCCGGCATTACCCAACCACTCGCCGATTTCATCGGAGTAGATGATTTCAGTGTTGCAGAAAGATACCGGCTTCACCCCGAACGTGTCCATCAGCAGTTGCTCCTGCAGGTGAACCTGTTCCATGAAGGCACTCTCGCCATGCAGCGAAGCAATGCTGTGGGTGTAGGTGCTGCCGGTGATTTCCACACAACCGGTGGCAATTAGCTCCTTGAAACTGTCGATGACTTCCGGACAATAGTTCTTGAACAACATGATGGAACTGCCCGAGATGCTGAAGCTGCAACGGAACTGGTCAGGGTTCTGTTTGATGATTTCCAGTAGCATCTTGTTTGCCGGCAGATAGCAACGTTCCGCCAGACGTTTGGTCAGATACTGGTTTTGGTAGTCATCGAAGTAGTGATGGTCCTGGTTGATGTCAAAAAAGCGGTATGTGCGCAGACGATACGGCTGACTAATCTGAAAGTGGAAACATATTTTATTCATAATGCAACGTTTTTTCGTAAATTTTGACTAATTTCTTGGCCACATGCTCCCATTTGAGGCGATCGACCTCGGCGGCACCCTCTTCGGCGAAAAGCTTCGAGAGGGCAGGGTAGTGGAGCAGACCGTATATGGCATCGGCGGTGGCGTCGATGTCCCAGAAATCTACTTTGATGGCGTGGGTGAGCACCTCGGAGACTCCAGATTGTTTCGAGATAACCACGGGCACTTTCGCGCGCATGGCCTCCAACGGCGAGATGCCAAAAGGTTCCGAAATGGAAGGCATCACATACACGTCGCTCATGCCGAACATCTTGTTGATGTCGTCACCGCGAAGGAATCCGGTGAAGTGGAAACGGTCGGAGATACCCAATTCAGCCACGCGCTCGATGATGTGCGGCATCATATCACCGTCACCAGCCAGCACGAAACGCACGTCAGGGTCTTTCTCCAAAACACGCTTGGCGGTCTCCACGAAATAGTCGGGACCTTTCTGGAAAGTGACACGCCCTAAGAACGTCACGATTTTCTCTTTGACGAACTTCTTGCGTTCCACCACTTTGTCGTTAGGCTCCACGGCGTTGTGCAGCGTGAAAACCTTTTCAGCGGGAATGCCGTATTTGTTGATGACAATGTTACGGGTAAGATCGCTCACCGCGCACACCGCATCGGCGGCGCTCATGCCCTCCTTTTCCATGCCATAGACGATGTCGTTGTAGTTCTCGCCGCTACGGTCAAACTCTGTGGCGTGGATGTGTACCACCAACGGTTTTCCGGAAGCGCGTTTGGCGGCGATGCCGGCACGGTAAGTCAGCCAGTCGTGTGCGTGAATCAGGTCGAAATCCTCGTTCTTGGCAATTTCCGCCGCGATGCTGGCATACTGGTTTACTTCCTGCATCAGGTTGGGACCGTATTTTCCGGAAAAGACGTATTTCCGCTTCTCTCCAGTAGTCTGAAAGACACCGCTCTCAATCTGGCTGATGACATTGTAGTAATCATCCATACCCACATACGGGACAAGTCTGCTGTTGACTTGGATATAAGAGGTCTCTTTGGAGTGAAGGAAATATTCGGAAGTGCGCGGATCGACTTCCACATCACTGCCGTTCACGATTTTGACGTATGAAGTATCCTCGTCGCCGGAGGCTTTGGGCATCACGAAAGTCACGTGCACACCATTGAGTGCAAGTCCTTTGGTGAGCCCGTAACAAGCAGTGCCTAAACCTCCTGATATATGAGGAGGAAATTCCCATCCGAACATTAAAACTTTCATAGCCATAGTTTATAGGATGTCATCTTATTTTTGTACTTGTTCAATTTTCCATTTCATATAGAGCAGTGCTGCGACGCTCCACGCCTGCGAGATGCAGCCGTTGGGTTTGTATGGCGGATCACCGTCCGTGATCTCGGCAATCGTGGAGAGGCCGTAGGAGCTCATGCAGCTGTCGAAGCGGTAGAGGATGCGGTTGAGCACGTCCGGGGCGCTTTCGGGATGCACTTTGAAGATGCAGTCGGTGAAGGGGAACAGCAGCCACGGCCAGACCGTCCCTTGGTGGTAAGCGGCGTCGCGCTCGGATTGTGAACCCATGTAATGGCCTTTGTATTCGGGGTCTTTGGGTGACAGACTGCGGATGCCTTTATCGACCAGCAGTTCTTCGGTGACGCATTTGAGCACCAGCTGCCGGATTTTCTCGCTTATGGGCGCAAAGGGCAGAGATGCGGCGATAAGCATGTTGGGGCGGACTTGGAAGTTCTTGTAGTCGCCATCCACATAGTCAGCTAAATAGCCGATTTCCTTCGACCAGAATGTGTCTTTGAAGACAGCGGGGAAGTTGGCGACGATCGGATCCCACTCGGTGACAAACTCTTTGTCCCAGCTTCTGCTTGCAAGGTCAATGGCGAACTTTATGTCATTGTACCACAGTGCGTTGATTTCCACCTGACAACCAGTGCGCGGGGTCACGGGACGGCCATCGACGATGGCATCCATCCAGGTGAGGGCGAGACCTTCACCGCCGGCATAAATAAGGCCGTTGTCGAGCATGTGGATGTGATTCATCGTGCCGTCGCGGTAAGCGCGGAGGATGCTCTTGATGGTGTCACCGTATTTCGTCCACAGTTTCCGCGGCTTGTTGACATGGTCGAAATAGATTTGCAAGGCGCGGATGAACCAAAGCGGGGCATCCACGGAGTTGTAGGAGGCACTGTTGCCGGATCCTATATTGGGAAACAGACCATCCTTGAGGTCTGCAATCATCGTGTCGGCGATTTCCTCAAAGAGCGCGGCTTTTTTCAGAGGCAGGGTGAGGCCGGGCAGGGCGATGAAGGTGTCGCGGCCCCAGCGTCCGAACCACGGGTAGCCCGCGATGATGTCAGTGCGACCGTTGCGTTTCACGATGAACTGGTCCGCAGCGTTCTGCAGACAGTTGGAGAATGTGGAACGTTTGGGATGTTGTTTTTCCTCGTTGGCGTAGATACTGGCGATTTCTGAAGCATCGATTGGTTCGGTGCCGATGCAAAGGTACAATTCCTTGTCAGCCACCTTTGCCGTGATGGTGCCGGGACGCCACAGGTCTTCATGACCTTCGTAACCGCGTTTCAGTTCCTCTTCATATTCTATATTGTAAAACCAGTCGGGGTGATGCTGGTATTGCACCGGCTCCGAGAATTGGAAATAGACTGGTGTGTAGTTGTCGTACATGCAGAATCCGACACCGTTTTCAACCGTTTGATAATCGGCATGCACATTACCATTGGCATGAGTGAGCTGGTGAATGCTGCGGAAAGCCAGCAGCGGCTCAATCTGCATACATACATCTTCAACTTCATCGAGGAAAGTGTATTTGATGATCAGCCGGTCGGCGTCGCGTTGGAAAAGCAATGATTTCTGGAAGTTGAACTTCCCGACGCGGTAATCATACACAGGCACGCTGTCGGCGGAGAATTTTTGCAGATATTTGTTCCCTTTTGGGTCAATGACTTTGTTTTTATATTGGTGTATGCCCAGATGGAAATCCATGCTGTTGACCACAATGTTTTCGTTGATGCCGGAAACCAGCAGGTGTCGTTCTCCGTCGAGTTTGTCTTGTGGGACGATGAAAAGGCCGTGATATTTGCGGGTGTTGAGGCCGCACAGGGTGGTAGTAGCGAAAGCCCCCGTCCTGCTGCAGCGCAGAATCTCTCTCTCCTTCGCGAAATTGATGTTCACCAATTTCTCCTTGTCGAATGCAATATAACTCATCTTATACGTCTAATTATTCGTTTATATATTATATATGAATCTGCAAAGATATATTTTTTTATTGATACGTTGCAGAAATATTTTTCATTTTTTTTAACCTGGTAGAAACGATGCTTGGTTACCTCGTTAAGTGTTGGAGTCATTGTAGCCGATGTTTTTGGCGAAAAAAAATCCCGGACCGTCAGGTCCGGGATTTTGTAGGATGATATTATTCCGAAAAATTAGCGGGCAACCGTGAATTTTTTGGTTGAAGTGCCGTTTTCAGTATTGATCTTCACCGTGTAAATACCATTGGCGAAGCTTGTGGTGTTGATTTGGGTGTTCATATCGTTGACATTGTAAGAACCGACCATCTGACCCATCATGTTGTAAACTTCAACGCGGTTGATGTTGGAATTTGCATTGATGTTGAGCACATTGTTGGCAGGGTTCGGGTAGATGCGGGTTTCGTTCTCATATTCGTTGACGTTGACTCCCGGGGCGATGTTGAAATTGGTGAGGAGCAGAGCGAATTTGTCGGCGTCGGACACAGCGTGGATGCCGATTTGATAGTTGCCGTTCATAGAGGGAAGGTTGAAAGATTGGGTTTGATAATCCTCGTTCGTGACATCAATCACATCCGTAAGGGCGACTTGGCTGTTGTTAGAACCGATGAGGAAAATCTGGAATTTTTCGGGGTAGCTAGCTGAATAGGCTGAATAGTCGATGGAACCGTGGTAGTCACCGTTCATGTTGAACACGGGGGAAATCAACCAGTCGTCAGCGTCGTTGCTTTCTGAATAAATGTAGTAAGCGAATTCATCTTCGGGAGAGAAGCTGAAGGTGCTGCCGTCGTTATTGGCGTCAATGACTGTCCAGCAGTTAATACCGTCGTTGTTGAAGTCGAAGTGGTACGGTATGGTAGCGTTACTGCAGTCAATAGCAGAACCTGTCAGTGTGATGGTGGCGTTGGTAGCCCCAGTGGATGACAGTGTGATTGTACCGTTGTCAGTACCAGCGGCTGTAGGAGTGTAGCGGACACTGAGGGTGCCGCCAGCAGCGGGGATAGTGGCAGTGGTGCCGAAAGTGGTGCCGTCAGAAGAAATGGCAAACGGAGCCGTGGTGGTGGCTGTCACAGGGGCGGTGAGGAGATAGTTGTTTACAGTAACATTCGAGTTCGCGGTGTTGCCCAAAATCACTGAACCGAAATCTACAGAGGTGGGAGAAGGAACGATTGTGGGCTCGGTGGGATTTAAGGTGACGGTAAGT
This sequence comes from uncultured Bacteroidales bacterium, assembly GCA_900315245.1. GTDB lineage: Bacteria > Bacteroidota > Bacteroidia > Bacteroidales > WCHB1-69 > F23-D06. The sequence continues at coordinate 114,174 of OMYJ01000003.1, read as the reverse complement.
TGACATCCGTCATAATCCCCGTTTCTCATCATCAGGAAATGGTAAATGCTGCCGTCCACAAAGATATAGTCATCGGCACGGGTGGGGTCGATGCCGGCGCCGGCAATCCACATTCTGTCACCAGGGGTGGGGTTTGTGATGCAGAAATCGTAGGTGCCTGCAGGAATGGTAATGGTGGCGGTGCCGTCAAAAACAATATTCTGGGTGGTGAGGCTGCCGTCAGCTCCGACAGGAACCGTGTACTCAAATTCCGCATACACGGAAGCCGGTGCATCTCCAGAAGTGGTCAAACCACCAGATTCGGGAATTATTGTTCCGTAGGTGTTATGGTCGGCATCCAGAAGAAGCTGGTAACCAGAGCCGTCTTCCCACACATCGTGGGCTTCCAAAATAATTGTCACCTGTGCTTTTGCACAGAAAGTCAACGCTAAAAACGCGACAAACAATGTAAAAATCTTTTTCATTTTTTTTTGGTTTTGATGAATAATAAGGTTAGTTAAATTGAATTTTCCAATGTAAATTTGCATATAATTACACGCTGCAAAAATACTCTTTTTTTTGAAAAGTCATATTTTCCCAGAAGTTTTTTTCAACATTCTCCGGTATAAATCTTATTCATTGCGAAAACTAAAAAATATGTACCTTTGCGCCCTTAAACTGTTAAAAGATATATGGATGACAATCGACTTTTTGCTGTTTCGGAAATACGTGAATGTGAACGGTTTACGATAGAAAAAGAGCAGATTTCGTCTCTCGGTCTGATGGAGCGGGCAGGTGAGGCTTGCGCTGAAGAAGTCGTTGAAATCTTATGGATGAAAGGCTGTGAGGAGGTTTACGTTTGTGTTGGTACCGGCAACAACGGCGGCGATGGAGTGGTCATTGCCATTCAATTGTTAGAGGAACATCATATCGGCAATCAGGTCAACCTTGTGGTTTGCGCCCCCGAAGGCGCGCGCTTCAGCAGCGAGATGGAATACCAGTTGCAACGCTGGCAGAAGGTTTCCCAAGAGTATGAAAATGCTCACACTGTCAACTATACAACTGATAATCAGTTGTCTGTGAACAAGAATGACCTTGTCGTGGATGCGCTTTTCGGTATTGGGCTGAACAAACCAGTGGCTGGCTTCTACGCCGAGGTCATCCGGCAAATCAATGATTCGCCAGCATACGTGATTTCTGTGGATATTCCCTCTGGCCTTTTCGCCGACCAACACACTCCTGACAACAGTGAAGTGGTCGTTGCAGACAAGACCTTGAGCATCCAGTTCCAGAAAACGGCGTTTTTGCTGCCGGAAAACGATGCTTTTGTAGGCGAAGTGGAGGTGGTGGATATAGGTATGGAAGCCCCTGCGGAGCTTGTACCTGATAAATGGTTGCTTACTTCAACGGATGTGCGTACAGTGTTGCGCCCCCGTCCGAAATCCGCTCATAAAGGCACTTTCGGGCACGGACTCTTGGTGGCGGGCTGCGACCGGATGCCCGGTGCGGCGGTGCTGTCGGCCACTGCGGCTATGCGTGGCGGCATCGGCAAACTCACCGTGCATACGGTGCGCTCGGTGCGCGATATCCTCGCCGTAACTTTGCCGGAAGCGATTCATGACATTGACGAAAACGAACAGTATGTCAGCCATATAGATTGGAACAAACTGCCCGAGAATATCTCGGCAGTGGCATTTGGTCCCGGATTGGGAACGGCAAAGCAGACGGTCTCGGCCATGAAGGACATCCTCGACACGGTGAAGCTGCCGCTTGTCATTGATGCCGACGGATTGAACATGCTGGCGGAGAATAAGACATGGCTGGCATTCCTCCCGCCGTATAGCATCTTGACCCCGCATTTTGCTGAATTTGAACATCTTGCGGGAAAACCTTCCGATGATTTCGACCGGCTGATGCGGGCTAAGCAGTTTGCACAGCGTTACTCGGTGATTCTTGTCCTCAAAGGGCATCACACGGTGGTGACATTTCCCGACGGCCGGCAGTTTTTCAACACCACGGGCAATTCGGGCATGGCCACGGCCGGCAGCGGCGATGTGCTCACCGGACTCCTGCTTGCCCTGCTCGCACAAGGTTATGACCCTAAACATGCAGCTGTCTTGGGTGTCTATCTCCATGGTGCCGCCGGCGACGCATACACCGAAGACTATGCCGCCAGCACCCTCATCGCCTCCGACTTGCCACGGTATTTCTCCGATGCGATTCTGACGATGAATGGGCAATGAATGAACGATGAATGGACGATGAGTCATACGAAGAACCATATATAAAACCGGCATGAAACTAACAAAGAACGATGTGACTACTATTGACTCTCAAATCAAAAAAGCCCAAGTCCAAAAAGGGCTGAAAGCCCTCCCCATGTTAACCTATGGTGAACGCAGTGAGCCATAGGGATGAACGCAGTGAGCCCTATGAACGAGCACAGTTGGCCTTATGAGCGAACGACAAGAGCCATAGGGATGAACAAACGATGAACAAACGAAGAACAGTATGATAAAACAAACCATAACCACAGTAATGATGCTGATGCTTGCAACGGCCATGATGGCTCAGGTGAGCATCCAAATGGAGATTAAGAACACAAATACGTTTGATTCTGTCTTCTTGAAAAGCGAAGCCAAGTTGCAGACTAAAAAGGTGTTGAGTACTGCTTTTGCACCATCGGTGACGCTTCAGGACAAGGAATCCCTAAAGCCGGGAATGTATGAAATTCTCGGTGACAGTAGTCTGTTGGGTGTAATACTGATACCGTCTGAAAAGAACCAGAAGTTCTCACTGAAGATGGATGGTGAGGACATTACTTTTCTTAATTCCAAGGAAAATACGGGCTATGTCAAATACATCAAGGACATGGCCGTGTTCAACAGTCGGTTGGATTCGTTGAACGTACTGTTCCAGGATGCACAGAAGAGTATGCCTCAGTATATGCTGAAAGTGTTTGTTGATTCCCTTTCGGCTTCCGCAAGGCGCATTAACAGGGAGATGCGGGAGTATCAGAAGCAGACGGCAGCTAAGAATGCGGGCACGCTGCTTGGTTCCGTCATCGCCACTTCTACCTATATAGAAGACCCGCCGCAAGAGGTTGTCAGCAACCGGAGACTTTTCCAAAAGTACTATTTGGAGCACTTTTTTGACAATTTCGCATGGAATGACCCGCGTATTTTCAATACTCCGATTGTTGCCAACAAACTCAAGGAATACTGCAATATGATTTACCAGGTTGACAGGCCTGAATATGACAGTCTGGTTGTGGATGCACTGAATCGAGCCAAGGTTAACCAAACCTCATACGAATATCTGTTTGATGAGTTGGAACATGTTCTCGGCAGCAATATCTCCCCATACAAAGTGGAACACACTTACATTGCCATGCTCAAAGACGCGCTTCAGTATCCGAAGTTGGATGAGAATCGCGAACGTCGATACAAGAGGGAGATGGGATTCATCGACAAAAACCATGCCGGCGACACCATCCCGAATTTCAACATGGTGCTGGCAAACGGCGACACCACGTCCATGTACGATATCCAGAGCGAATACACGCTGCTCTATCTGCAGCATCCCACCTGTCCCACTTGTCATCAGGTGCGCAATCGGATGAAAGATTTCGATAAACTTAATAAGGCCATCGCCTCGGGGAAGCTGAAAGTCGTGATGGTTTATTTCGAAGATGACCCGAAGGTTTGGAACAATTACATCAAATCCAAAGAAGCCAACCCGAATTACTTGCAAGGATGGAATTACGATCAATCCATCGATGACAACAATCTCTTCGACACCCGCACCATCCCCTACATGTTCCTCCTCGACAAAAACAAAGTGGTCATCAAGAAAGACCTGCTCGTCAATGAAATAGAACCCTATATCGATTATTTGAAAATTGGCTATTAGCTATTGGCTTTTGGCTGTCGATTTACTAAGACTCATATTTAGAGAATAAGCATCACAATGAACATCAATAAACAATAACCTTCAATAACCAATAACCTATAACCCATAACCATTAAAGAAATGACCGAAAATCTATTCCTCCTGATTTTTATCGTAGTAATCGCCTTTCTCCTGTTTCTGGATTTGGGCATCTTGCACAAGAAAGACCATGTGGTGACGTTCAAAGAGTCTGCCACTTGGACAGCCATTTGGGTGACACTGTCGCTGTTGTTTTTCGTGTTCCTGCGTTTGCAGGGCGACATGGTGGTGGATGTGCATGACAAAGAGCAGTTTGTGGCGCAGAATCAGCTGTATGACCATCAAGTGACGTATGACGATGCCCTTTCCTGGAACGAGAACATCAAGCATTATAAACGGCAACTATCGTTGGAATATATCACCGGTTATCTGATTGAATTGTCGCTTTCCATCGACAATGTGTTTGTGATGATCATGATCTTCCTGTCGTTCGGGGTAGCGAAGCAGTATTATCACAGGGTGTTGTTTTATGGCATCCTTGGGGCGATAGTGTTGCGATTTATTTTCATATTCGCGGCAGGCGCCCTCATTCAGCGGTTCCACTGGCTGCTGCTCATATTCGGTGCGTTCCTGATTTATTCGGGAATCAAGATGTTCCTCGACCGGAACAAGGACGAATCGATTGACGTGGAACATCATCCGGTGGTGAAATTCTTGACAAAGAGAAAATTAAGTACTTCTTCTTTCGACGGACACAATTTCTTCACGAAGGTGGATGGTCGTTGGCTTTGCACGCCGTTGTTTGTGGTGCTGATGATTATCGAGTTCTCGGACATCATCTTCGCCTTTGACTCCATTCCCGCCATTTTCTCTGTGACGCATGACCCGCATATCGTCTTCTTTTCCAATATTTTCGCGATTCTCGGCCTTCGTTCCATGTTCTTCATGTTAGAGAGCATCATGGACAAGTTTGCCTATCTGCGCATCGGTCTGTCGGTGTTGCTGACCTTCATCGGTGTGAAGATGTTCCTGCCGCTCATTGGGGTGGAAGTCGGCATTGTCGCCTCCCTGGTGGTCATTATTTCTATCCTGACCCTCAGCATATTGATGTCAGTACTCTTCCCTCCGAAGAAAAAGGAAACGGCAAATAGCTAACAGCCAAACACCGCCACTTTTCCACATTGCTTAAGGAAGTCGGAGATGGTTTCCTTCGCTTTCTCCTCGGCTTTCGCACGGTTCTCGGGGGTGTTGTAGCGGTTTCTGATTTTGCGCTCCACTTTCTGAATCAGGGGCTTTGCCTCGTATTGCACCGCGTTTTCCTCGCTTTCGCTGTCCGATTTGAACCAAGCTTTCAGAGTCGATTGCGTGAATTCCACATCGGGTAATGTGACTCGCACGGTGTCAGAGTTTTCCACGATATGGTACTGAACCTTGTCCAGATTCATGGTCAGACTCACCTGTTGCCGCAGAATCTGCACGCAATCGTGCTTTTTCTTGAGGATTCCGTTGTCTTTCCCAAGTAAGGAACTGCCTATGCCGCTGCCGTAGAAGGCGTCCTTGGCATAGTCTTCCGTGACGGTGGTGTAGAGGTACAGTACCCCGATTGGCCGTGTGGCTTCAATGACTGTCGGCGTGTCTTTCAGGGTGAGCTCGTCTGAATCCTGACGGTGGCTGAGACGGCTCAGCAGTACCACTCCTGCTGTCAGCAGGATGATGATGATGGCGTATTTGATGAATCTGGTGTTCATAGTGAATGGTGAATAGTGAATGGTGAATAGTGAATAGATGCTCTAATGGACGAAAACAGGATGGAGACCAACAGCGTTGAGCAGGGAGGTGAAGACGGCTTCGGTGTTGTGGGTCAGTTCGTCGGCGAGTTGCGCTTGGAGTTCCTTGTCCTGGTTCACCACCTCTTCGAAGGCCATGGCTTTGATTTGCTGGATGGTGGTTTCGCCCACCTTGTCACGCAATCCGGTGGAGAGCGTCACGATTTCATTCTGGTTGGTGACAGGGTTGTACGATTTGTCAATGATTTTCGGCTTGGGCAGTCGGATCTTCAGCGAGTCGTCCCCGACAAATTGCAGGTCGGATTCTTTGAGTTCGTTGAGGTCGATGCCGTAGCGGATGGTCACATCCACGGGGATCACGCAGAGCCGCTTGCCGAGTTTCCACTTGGTGGGGTTCAGCGTAGTGATTTGTGTTTCGGAGTCGTAGATGCCCATTTTACGAATGGTCACTTCGGTGGAGGCGATTTGCGACTGGGCTTGCAACACACCCAATATCTCGCTTTTTTCAGGTAGCGCTCTCTCCTGTTCCTTTGCTGGCCAGAGCAGTACAATTGCCAGCAAAACCACGCTTGCCGCCAAAATTATCCAGTGCTTTTTGTTCATAATGATCACTATTAACCGATATTGTATATAGACTCGGATTAAGACTAAAGATTAAACTTAGACTTAAACTTAGACTTAGACTTAAACTTAGTCCATTGACAAATCACAAATCACAAATCACTGATCACAAATCACAATTATTGTTTCTCCCGCAGTGACACGGCGAAGCCGCCGCACGGAGCCATGCGCAGTTTCAAGGCGCTCTTGCTTGTCACGGTTTTCTTAGTGATGGAGTAGGCTTGCGGGTTGTATTTCAATTGCGCATTTGGATCTCTGAATTCTGAATCGTCCGGGAGACCGCAGGCCTCTTTCGCATCGGCATAGATGGTGGCCTCGTATTTCACGCCGGGTTTCAGGAAATCCAGTTTGACCTCCACCTCGCGGGCGTTCTCATCGGTGATGCCGCCGACATACCACACGTCGCGGGGTTGCGGTAGAGACGTTTCATGAAACGTCTCTACGCTGTCGGGAATGGCATAGACGAACCGTGTCGCGTTGGCGATCACGCCCTTCTTGCCGTCATCCAAAGTGCCGACACCGTCGGCGGCTTTGTTCAGTGAAGAAACTTTCGGATGACGGGCCGTCACAATGTAGTCGCCCGGTTCGGCCATGATGTAGATGCTGGTGTCCCAGTCCACCGCCACGTCTTTGATGAACTGGAAGGCGTCAATGTAGGGCTCATAGTGCTCGGGGAAATCTGCGGCCATTTGCAGTGGGGAGTAGAAGGTGACGTAAAGTCCCAGCTGGTTGCAGATGGTGAGGCTCATTTTCTTTCCCCATGGCACGATTTTGCCCATGTCAGGCTCAAAGATGCCGGGGGTGTAGTCCATCGGACCGCCCTGCAGTCGGGTGAACGGCAGGATGGCGGTGTGTCCGGGATGGATGCGCTCGCGGAACTCGGTGCCCATGGCGCTCTCGTTGCCGATCATATTGGGCCATGTGCGGCACAAGCCCGTCGGGCGCACCGCCTCGTGCGAGTTGACCATGATGTGGTGCTTGGCAGCCTCCACGATGGCGTAATGGTAGTGGTTGTTGATGGGCTGGCTGTAGTGACCTTCGCCAAACGGGATGATGGTGCCCACATAACCTCCCTTTACGGCATCATAGCCATACTGGTTCATCAGCGTGTAGGCTTGTTCCATCCAACGTTCGTAATTGCCTGTGGAGGCGGAACTTTCGTGGTGCATAATGAGGCGGATGCCCTTCTCGTGGGCGTATTTGTTCAGTGCGGGCAGGTCGAAGTCGGGGTAGGGAGTGAGGAAATCGAACACGAACACCTTCTGTTTGCCGTACCAATCTTCCCAACCGACGTTCCAGCCCTCAATGAGCAGACCGTCAAATCCGTTAGCCGCCGCGAAGTCGATGTAGCGGCGCACGTTGGCATTGTTCGCACCGTGCGTGCCGTTGGGCTTGGCGTGAACGAAATCGGTCTCGCCGATTTTCACTGACGGGAAGTCGTTGGTGTAGTTCCAAGTGCTCTTGCCGGAGATCATCTCCCACCAGACACCCATGTATTTCACGGGGTGAATCCACGAAACATCCTCAAGAGCGCACGGCTCGTTGAGGTTGAGGATGAGGCGCGAGGCGAGCACGTCGGTGGCCTTTTCGCAGACCATCACGGTACGCCAGGGAGTGACGCACGGTGCCTGGATGCGGCCTTTGTAGCCCGTGGCATCGGGACAGAGCCATGCCCGGAACACCATCGTGGTGTCATCGAGATCGAGGTGCATGGTCGGGAAGTCAAGGGTGGCCGCCTCGTGGATGTTGAGGTACAGTCCGTCAGCGGTCTTCATCTGCAAAGCGGTCTGCACGCCGGTCTTCGAAAATGCAGTCCAGGGCCAGCCGCCGTTCTTGTGTCCTTCGTCCCACAAATCGCGGATTTGCGACAGTTTTGATTCGGTGTAGTTGTACTCCTGTGTGTCCAAGTCGCCGGGAATCCACCAAGCGGTGTGGTCGCCCGCCATCGCGAACTCAGTCAGCTCCTCTTTGATCCAGAAGCAGACGAGCGCGTTTTCGATCGGGAACTCGTAGCGGAATCCGAGACCGTCGTCATAGAGTCGGAAACGGATCTGCATGACGGTGGCTTTCTTTTCGGTGGAGTGATCCATGCTCTCCACACTGCCGATGGGCTGTTCCAAGGTCACCAGCATCTCGTTGTAGTGATTGCGGATGTGCGCTTCTTCGCCCCACACGGGTTCCCACGTTTCATCAAAAGTGCTGTATGATTTGTCTTTAATGACGAAGGCGTGCGCCAGATCGTCGCGCCATTCGAGAGTGAAGCCCATGCGCGAGGGCAATACCACGGGCTTGCCGTTGCGTAGAAGCGAATATTGTGGTTGCCCGTTCACCACAGCGAACTTAAGTTCCAACTGGTGATCAGGACTTTGCAGCGTCAGTGCATCTGCCGGCATGGCGGGTGCTTTGGGGTAATGTTGGGCGAATGACGGCAATGTTAAAATTGCCATGAACAACAAGACGAGAGCGCATATTCTTTTCATAATCTGAATTTTATTTTTCCGACTGCAAAAATAATAATTATTCTTTGACAAGTTATAGTTATTGTCATAGTCATAGTTCACGTAAAAAATATATTTTTGTCGCCGAAAAAAGATACTTCAGAAGATGAGTGGTAAGATAGTACTGTTTATTAAACAACATTTTCTGCCGCTGATGATAATTGCGCTGGTGGCTTTGATTATCGGTGTTCGGCATCTGAATGAACCTCCGGCATACATACATGCTTGGGCGCAGGCGGATAACTATTCGCTGGCTTTGGGCTTTCGGCATAACGGGTGCGATTTGTTCCATCCACAGACGTTAATATACAATAAGCAGCAGTATGGATTTGAAGACCCGGAGTCTTTGGTGACAGGGTGTGACCTGCCGTTGCATCATTGGCTCGTCGCCGTGCTGATGTCTGTTACCGGCAGCACCCAACCCTGGGTTTTCCGCGGCCTGACTTTGGCGGTGACGATCTTGGGATTATGGGCACTTTACTTGCTGGCCTTTGTGCTGACCGCTTCTAGGGCGAAATCCTTGCTCGTGGCTGTGTTCATGGCCACTTCCCCTTCGTTTGCTTATTATAGCTCATCGTTCCTTCCCACAACGCCTGCATTGTCGCTGGCTATTGGAGGATTGCTTTTTTATGTACTCTATTTGCACGACGACAAGACATGGAAGCTCTATATGGCTCTATTGCTCATCACCTTGTCTATGATGACCCGAACTTCTTTTGCCGTGTTGTGGGTGGCGGTGGGGTGCTTTCAGATGCTAAGGATATGGCGAGGGGAAGCTCGCTTCTGCTCTTCGTGGCTGCCGTTTGTCGCAGGAGCTTTGCTTTTTGCCGCTTGGTGGCTGTGGAGCATGCATCTCCGACAGCAATACGGATCTCTGTTTTTGGGTAGTCTGCTTCCGGTTCGGAATATGGATGAAGCTCGCGAGGTGCTGCAGTATGTCCACGACCGCTGGATGTTCCACTATTATCAGCGGATACAGCATTGGCTCTACGTTGCAGTAGCCGTCGGAGCAGTTGTCACTTTGGTATTCAAAGGAAAGAAATCCGAAGTAGAAGGCAAACGGTTGTCTTTGTGGTGGTTGCTGGCCATTTGGATGCTTGGGGAGGTGTTGTTTGCATTGGCTATGTCACAGCAATACGCCGACCATGACTACTATTTTCTGGACAGCTTCTATCTGCCAATTGTGATGTCATTTGCTGGTTTGTTGAGCCTACTTCCCAACCCGTCTAAACAATGGGTGCGTGTGGCGGCCCTGGCTGTGGTGTTGGCTTTCACCGCATACATGACCGTAGTGGCTTGCCGTATGCAGCGGGTACGCCGACAAGAAGGTGTGGAGGCGCTTACAACCGCCATCCGCTATAAAAATGCAAATCGTATGTTGTCGGAAACAGGCTATGGGTTGAAGGATCTCCGTTTCCTGACGTTGTTCTCCTATCCGCAGAACACTCCTTTCGTGATGATGAACAGGGAAGGATATGCTGTTATGTGGAACGATACGGCTGTGGTCGCCCATGCGTTGACGTTCGACTATGATTACATTTTGGTTGAAGATGAGGTCTATCGTCGGGAGTTTGATGCGGCGCCCTATATTTTGCCTCGGTTACAACGCTTGGCAGGCAATGGGGAGATTTCCGTTTGTACTCTTTCCGACAGTGTGCTGCATCCTACTGCCGATCATTTCTTTGAATAGATTTCCGGCAATTTTTGATTTCATTGTCGCGTATCAGTTTTGCCATCCGGCAGGGTGAGATTCATTTTCTGTAAGGAGATGAACTCTCGTGAAGAGAGTCGGATGGGGATGTTAGCGGTTCTCCCATTGGGGCGCAGCATTTTAATACCGATGACTTTCACATCGTTGATATAGTCCACAGGCTTTTTTAGTTCGCTGAGGGTGCCGGTGGGCTCGTAAAGATTCATGGAGCGAACGGTGCCCGGCACAATGACAGTCATGTTGTTGACGGTCAGGTTGGGCCAGCATTTACGGCTGAGCTCTGGGCGACTGTTTGTGGCCGTGTCCAGCAGCATCACATTAACCAACGAATGATGGCGCATGGTGAGTTCGAAGGTGCAGTCTTGCATCACAATGTCGAAAGGGGTGTAGGCGTTGTAGCTGGAGCGGATGCGCACGGGGATGCAGTCCACGAAACGGCAGGAATCGAAGGTGACGGTACCGTACATGGAGGAAAACTGGGTCTGCCGTTGCCGAAGCGTGCATCGTTTCAGCAGGGCGTCCCGTCCGTAGCAGTGAATGTCGAAACGGTTTATGTCGCAGTCAATTAATGTCGTGTTGGAAAGGTAGTTGGTGCCGAAGACCCCCCAATTTCCGTCCGCGGTCACTCGCTCGAACGTGGTGGCCCACAAGTTGTTGAGGGCGAAAGCGTATCCGTAGTCGCGCCATCGTCCGTATCCAGAGTAGGTGCCGTCCACAGTCACATCGCGGAAAGCGATGCGTGCTGAGTTGCTCACGCTGAACACGCCATCGGCAATCATACGGCTTCTGGGTGTGGTCACATGCACGTCTTCCACCAGCACATTGAACTGACCGTTCAAATAGAGGCAACCCGTTCTGAATGTGGAGCCTTCACGACGGTGCAAGGTCAGTCCGCGGAAAACTTTCTCCGAAGTGTCCACGTTGTAAAAGGATGCATTGAGGCGGGTGGAGTCTGTGTTCCAGGGAGCGATGGGCTTGTTCATGCCCTTCCCGTCGTGGACCCAGATGAGGTCCTGACGGAACACGCGGTAACCGTAGCCGATGCGCTCCGTCCAGGGGTTATCGTCTTTCAGGACCAGAAGTTTGTCTCCGGAAGCCAGATCCGGCATCATGCGGAAATCCCCATTCTCGATCCGGTATTTTGAGAGTGTCAGTTCTTGTTGCCGGTTGGGCATGGTAAAAAGCGATCCGTGTCGGGCGTGATTGGTGACATAGAGTACAAGTCCGCCGAAATCGGTGTGTGTGCCGAGCGGGATGCTCTTGAAGTCGGCCGGAAGCTCGATTTCAAGGGTGTCAATGCCTTCGTAGTTTACTTCCATGCCGCGTGCAAGTGCTTCAGCGTGTGCGTGATACAAAGCCCAATAGCGGGCGGTATCATTCTTCGCTTCTCGCAATCCGAAATCAAATGGGGAAACTTGTGCCATGAGCATAGGGATTTGTGTACTGGTTAGTGTCAACAATAAAGCCACCAACCAGAAAGATCTTTTCTGTTTCATAACGATATGTCCAAATGTTTTTCTTCAATCTAACTGATAATCAATTTTTTATATTGTTAACGAAGAGCTTTGATCCAAAAGACAAAAATACGATATTTTATGTATTTTTGCCGCTATGAAAAAACTGATTGTTTGTTTGGTAATATTTGCCGTGGTTTTGTCAGCTTTGGCACAGGAAAAACCGGAGGTGTCGCGGTTTTATGGCGGTGTTCGTGTCGGTTTCACGGCGTCGCAGATTTCCGGTGACGACCTGTCGGGTTTCCACCAGCTGGGCGCATCCGCAGGGCTGTTTGTGAACCACGCTGTGAATGCTTCAGGAAGCCTGAAACTGCAGCTGGAACTTGATTTCACGATGAAAGGTAGTCATTCTTACACTCCTCCCAAACAGCAATACGAGACCGATTTTTACTCCCTGCGGTTAGGCTATGTGGAGGTACCCTTGTTGTTGGAATGGGCTGTCGGGAGGTGGACACTTTGGGGCAAGCCGTTCCAATTTGAGTTGGAAGTTGGACCTGCGTTCGGAGTGGTCGTCCTGCAAAAGGAATGGGAAGCCACGGGATTGATTGTCGGAAGACCTCCTTTCCGGCGTTTTGAGTTCTCTGGCATAGCAGGATTGTCCATCAAGATAGCGGACCACCACAGCGTCAATCTGCGCTACAGCAACTCCATTATTCCTGTGCGCATCCCCACATGGGTCTATGGCCGCGTGATCAAAAAACAGTTCAATTCCTTGATAATCACTAGTTATTGCTACCAATTTTGAACGTCTCTTCCGAATCCCAATAGGCGCGGATGGAAATACTTTTAGGGAAGACGAATACCTTCTCCGGTTGCTGTTTGGTCAAGTACTTGCCGGTGTCCCAGACCCCATTGTTGTTTTCATCGCAGAAAGCGTTGATGCGGTAAGTGTCTGGGTTTAGGTATGAATAGGTGATGGTCGTCGAACCAGTCAATCGGTCCTCTTGTATTTTATGATCCCCTTTCCAAAGGGTGACGACATAGGAATTCCCGTCTTCAGGAAGTTCATAGTTCATGATGAGCGTGCCGTAATCTTTGACGGATTTGGCGGAGAATTGTGTCTTTAAAGTGTCGTTTGTGAGTCCGTTATACCCGTAAAATACGGAATCGGGAATCATTACCGTATAACTTTTCTTCTCCATGTATTGCATGGGAATCGGCAGCTGAATCACAAATGTATCAGGGACAGAATACCGATAGACGACCGTATCTTTAACGGATTGCTGTTGAGAATACATATAAACATTGAAGGAGTCTGACGGACGAATGGGGTAGGGGAATTTCAGCATCAATGGCTTATTGTATTCACCTGCATTCAAGAAAGTCACGTTGAATTTTTTTGTCTGGTTTGAACGGCCTCGTCCGCTTGTTGCCTTTTCATGATAAGGTGCGAGATCTACGGTGTCGAGATGATTGTCGGCGTTGAAGAAGTAGGTGGTAGTATCCGACATCGGTGATTTCAGGTACCAGGTGATGGTGTCTTTGGTCTCGTTGAAGCGTTCAAAATATTCCAAACGATTGTCTGCAGGAGTAGCGGAAAAAACATTAACTGCTGATTTATAAGGGAATATGTAAACTCCAGAAGCGGGGTTTTCGTGTCGTTGCAGCATTTGGGAGGTGTCAGAAGCCATAAAAGAGTAGAGAGTCAGCAGCGGCAGTGAGGCTTTGAGGGAGTCGGCGGCGCTGTCTGGCAGCGCCTTATACGCGGTGACGGTCTCCTCCAGGAAGGCAATTTCCTCATTGGGGAGATTGTAAAGTAAATCGGAATTTATATCTTTGAGTGCGAATATTTTATAAGTCCCTTCCGTGATGTTTTGAAAAAGGAAACTGCCGTCATCGCCGGATTTGGTGACGAAGTCAGGCCTCGTAGTGAGCGGCATGGAATCGGCCGTGTTTTTGTACAACAGCACGTAGAAATCCTTGGAAGGAGCCAGACTTTTGGCGTCAAGAATGTTGCCCCGAATCATGTAGTCATCCAGACTGTCACCTGTGGAGAAGCTGTAATGGAAGTAGCTCAAGGGTGTGTTTTCGTGGTAATCCCGTATGCAGTCGGAGAAGACCATGTTGTAGGTGGTGTTTGCCCGCAGGGTGTCTTTGAACTTGATGACGAGGGACTTGCCTTTCAAGGTGTATTGCGGCGATTCCGCCATCGGAGGCGAGATGAGGACGTTCGTTGTCGGGTTGTTCAGCGTGACATATTCATCGAAAAAAATCCGGATCTGTTTGTCTTGGAATCGCACAGACTGATTCTCGGGAGTCATCTTCACCACCTTTGGCGGTGTGGTGTCCCTTGGCCCGCCCGTCGGACTGGAAATCTTCGCACAGCCCGCGAAAAACGCCGCCAAAATAATCATTGCCGCAATAACATCAATACCTTGTCTTTTCATCTAATTCTCAAATTCTCTAATCATCTAATCATCTAATCATCCTATTCTCTAATTAAAACGGAATAAATCCAATTCCCAGTTTCAGTCCGAAACAGTAAGCCCCAAGAATACGAGTACGTGCGTAATTGTCATATTGCAAGGTGGATTCTTCATAGTAAATAGCAGATCTGTCCTTTATCCTGGCAAAAGGAACCTTGTAGCCGCCAAAAGTGGTGCCGAGACTTGCACCCAGCGTGAGTTTGAGACGGTTCAGCAAGATGAAGTCGTAGCCATATTCGATTTTCAGGCCGAAAATGTTGCCTTTGTTCTCTATGATTTCCTCGTATGGATCTTGTGTGGTGTTGAGGATTCCGATTTGTATGCCTTCGGTGTCCATTTTATAATGGTAGAAGAAGCCGTCAAAGATGAATTTGAAGTAATGTCCAAGGGGTGCGAAACGGTTCCCGACGTATTGTTTGTAGTAAGCGTTAAAGCCGTGTGCGATGATGTTCCCATAAAGTTCAGCTTCGCCCCAATCTGTATAGCCATAGTATTGTTGTCCAATCCGGAGGCGGCAGTCGCTGCCCTTAAAGGGCGAATTGTAGTAGTTGTAGCCGACACCCACCGTTCCCTTCTTCCATACCATCAGCTCGATGTTGGGCGTAAGAAAGTAGTTGAGTCCCAGATAGCGTTGCGCCCCTTTAGGGATGTCCCAGCCCGAACTCACTGGATTCGGGTTCAGCCATGCGGGCGAAATGTAACCCTCCATGTTCAGGATCACATGGTTGCCCAAGAAGTTGTACATCTTCGGTTTCACGTAATCCTCGACCTTCTGATAGACGTATCCGTTCACGTATGCTTTGCGCATCACCTCGGATTGGCTGTAGTGGCTGGAAACTTCCGTCTTGCCATCGACCACATCGATGACGCGGAAATTCACATCGACATCGTGTTGGCGGAGACTCAGCACGGCCGCCACGACGGGTAGGGAGTAGGGGAATAGTGGGACGAGCCAGGGCAGGGAGAGCTTGTTGCCGAAGAAACCACGGCCGGGAGCGTCCGTCACATGCACGAAGCAGAGCTTTCGGCTGCCCAGTTCAGCGGCGATGTCATCGAGGTATTCAGAGGTGTGGTAGCGCATGTCAAGACCACCGGCGTTAGTGAAGTCCTCATTCCATTGGCGCATTTTAACAAAGTTGTTGTATTTTTCCGTCTCTGGCTTTGAGAAGTCCATGGTAAGCGTGACAGGAGTGATCTTTTGACGTTTGAGAGCGCGGCACATCAGCTTCTGCAGCTGCTCGGCATTGCGTTTGTCGGCGGAATGACTCTTGACGTGGTGGTAGTTGTCGTAAATGTGGTAGATTGGGGTGGCAACCAAAACCAACTTTTCGTTTCCGATTTTGGCATCGGAAACGGACTCCAAAACGGCCTGCATCTCGGCGTTCACCACCGCATCGTTGACCCAGGCCTTGAAGAGCGAGTCGCTGTGGATATCGACCAGCATGTAGTTGACAGTCTTGAACTTAGGATCAGGCAGCACTTTTGCGTTCACGCTCTGCTGCTTAATGCGGTCGTACTTGGAGTTGGTAGCTGCGGGGCGTGTCGTGTCGCCGCCCATTTTGGCGATTTCCTCCAGGGTGGTTCCTTGCGGGTAGTCACAGAAATCGACAAAACGCATTTTGTTTTTCACGAAGATGTCGTTGATGAGGTCCTTGGCGATGTTTTGCAGATATTCGTCACCAGGAGCGGCCTGCAGTGCTGTCCACGCATTGCGCAGTGCGAGCACGGCATACTCGTTGCGGTTCATTTTGGAAAGGAAGTAGTTGACCTGCTGTTGCTCGCCTTCCACATCGCGGTAGGGTTCCATGTACGAGCTGGTCTGCCCGGAGCCCTTGTGGTTGGCAGCCCCGTAGTAAGCAGTGGCTTTGGCACGGCACAGGTAGGCGTTGTCCGGGAAGTGCTGTTCCATCACATGGATGTTGTAGATGGCCTTGTCGTAGTCGTGGTTGATGAGGAAGCGGTTGATGCAGGCGAAGCGGGCCACGTTGCGCAGGCGCGTGAACTGCTCTTCCGGTTGCACAAAGCGCTTGCGGCCTTCATTGGAGAACTTGCTCACCAAGCCATTGGCCAACGTGCGTCGTTTTTCCACGTTGGGGTGGGTGAGCAACGTGTCGATCATGTTGGAGCGGTCGGGGATGTTGGCGACCGTTTTCAGGAAATAATTGTCAGGGAATTGATAGAAGTCGGCCTCCACTTCGGAACGCTGGAACGGGATTTCATCGAAAGGCAGGTCGGCGTAGAGCAGCACATCGAAGATGCCGTCGAGGATGTCGTAGCTGTAGGGGGAATCTTTGAAGAAAGAAAGCAGCCCGACGCGGTCAGCGGCGAATTCCTGCTCGCGGGAGAACTGGTGGTAGCGCATATAGCGGCTCACGGCGTCCTTGTCTTTGCTTTTCGAGTTGTCGGCCTTGTTGTGGTGCTCACTGTAATGGGCGATCTCATGCGCCAGCACGAAGGCCAGTTCCGCCTCGTTGGTCACCTGCGCCAGCATCCCCATGGTCACCAAGACGGTGCCGTTCGGCAGCGAGTAGGCGTTCACGATGGTGCTTTGCAGGATATAGACGTGGACTTCCTGCTGCAGCTGCGGGTGGTTGACCAGCAGTTTTTCTTTGATGTTGTCGAGATATTGGTTCATCTCGGTGCCGTAAAGGATTCTGCCCTGATTGAGCATGGAGACGAGGAACGGGCTGTATTCCTTGTCCGACTTCGGGGTGTTCGCGGCCTTCTTCAGGTCGGCGGGGAAACTGCCCTGCGACTCGATCGGCGCGTAGTTGTTGACCGAGAGCTGCGGTTGGGCGAAACTCGCAACAGAATACAAAACCAGTATTGCCAATAACAACTTCTTCATAGTGTTTTTTTTAATCTGCAAAAATAACAACTTTATCTATTCCGTAGGACGCAAATCTTCCAAAAGGTTGCAGTTTGTTGGTGATTATTTTCCCAGCATCCGGCAGATCTCTACTTCTTGGGATAGTAGAGATACAAAACATTTCGCCTCTACCCAATCGCTATTAATTACTCATTACTAATTACTAATTACTAATTACTAATTTCCACCAGCAGCCCCTTCAGATATTCCCCTTCCGGGTGGTAGATACTGACCGGGTGGCAGGGGGCGTGCTGCAAGCGGCTGACCACGCGGACGTTCTTGCCAGCGAGGGCGGCGGCGGAGAAGACGAGCGTCTGGAAGTCGTCGCGGCTGATGGCCTGCGAGCACGAGAAGGTGAAGAGCAGCCCGCCGGGACGGATTTTCTCCATTGTCTTGCGGTTGATGTTGCGGTAGCCCTTGATGCCCTGCTCCTTCACGCGGTGGTGCTTGGCGAAGGCCGGCGGGTCGAGGACGATGAGGTCGTAATGGTGGTCGGGCATCCGATCGAGGTAGGCGAACACGTCCTCGCAGACGGCGTTGTGCCGCTCCGCGAAGTCGCCGCCCATCAGCCGCACGTTCTCTTCCACAAGGTCGATGGCCTTCTGCGAAATATCGACGGAATCCACCTGTTGCGCCCCGCCGCGCAGGGCGTAGAGCGAGAATCCGCCGGAGTAGGAGAACATGTTGAGGACGGTGTGCCCTTTTGCCAATTCGCCCACCATGGCGCGGCTCTCGCGCTGGTCGAGGAAGAAGCCGGTCTTCTGTCCGTTGAGGATGTCGATTTTGAAGAGGATGCCGTGCTCGGAAGCGATGACCTCCTCATCGGGCTGGCCGTAAATCCAGCCGTTTTCCATGACATTGTCTTCATCCTCACCGTTTTCGATGGCGGTTTTGAGGCAGATGGCTTTCGTGTCGGGCAGCAGCTCGGCGAGCAGTTCCGCGAGGGTCTCGTGCAGACGGTACATGCCCATGGAGTGTACCTGCATAACGAGGTGGCGGTTGTAAGCGTCAATGATGAGACCGGGCATGCCGTCGCCCTCGCCGTTGACGAGGCGGAACATGTTGGTCTGCGGGTTCGGCAGCAGGATGTTCTTGCGGAAGGCGATGGCGTTCTGCAGTTTGCCGCGCCAGAAGTCGCGATCGATGTCGCGTTGTTCGAAGCTGAAGAGGCGCACAGCGATGGTGGTGGGCTGATAGTGGCCGGTGGCGAGGTGTTGGCGTTGCGCGTCATAGACCTCCACGATGTCGCCGTCGCGCAAGTCTTTGTCTTTTCGGGCGATGGCGCCGGAGAAGACCCACGGGTGCCGCCGTTGCAGGGATTTCTCCTTGCCGGGGCGCAGGATGATGCGGGGGAGAGTATGGTCATTCATGCCGCAAAAATACGATTTTTTCGGGTGGGGCTTGGAAGGCGCGATAATTATTCTTTTTTGTTCAAAAGCAGAACAATCCAAATCAAGAGACACAAAATGACAAGGTCGCTTATGATTAGTGCAATAGCAAAGCTGTTAATATGTGAAGTATAAGAGGATTCAGTTAGAGTATATTTTCCGTCAAGCATGGCAGTTAACCACATCATAACTTCTGCTATGACAGCGATGAGCAAGGCTAAGAATGCTGAGATAATAAAGATTTTGTGCCGCTTCATATATTTAGAATAGGTTCTTACTTGGCAATTTCAATAATTGGCGCACCAAGTGCTTGCTGAATCAAAGCGACAGTTTTGCAAGTGAAATTGTGGCCGAAAGAGAACCATCTCGACACTTCGGATTCCTTTTTTCCAGTCAATTTTGCCAAATCACGTTTGGTCATACCTTTATCTTGCAGAATTTGGTATATCTTTTCGGAAATACTGAAATTTAAGTCAAAGGCGGCACGTTCTTGTGGTGTTATTGAGTTGTGTGCTTCTTCCAGAATGGGTGAAAAAATCTTTGTGTTCATATCGCTTGTCATGATAACTGAAATACTTTTCCTTCAATTCCTGTGATTACATTCTTTTCGATAGTTATGGATCCTTCTTTTTGTGCTTCTGCAAGTAATTTGTCGAATTCTTGCAAATCCATCACATAACCGCTCAATTCAGTGTTCTCTTCGTATGTGCGAGTGCTTTTTAGTCCTCCATTGCCAACAATAAGTATTTGGTCGGATATTCGAAGACAATATAGTCTTAGTTTACGTGAGTCTATAGATAATGCTGCCACTCTGTCGTTCATCTTACCTTCTGGGCGGAAAAAGCGTTCGAAAGCACCAACAGCAACAATTTTCTCTAATGCTAATATGATTTTTTTGTAATCAATATTAAGGGTGGCATCGTCTTTGAATTTTTGCACAAAAGCTTCATATTCACTAAGAGCATTGCCATCGAAGCAAATAGAGTATAGGCTGACGTTGTCCGTTTGTTCCAGTGTTTTGAGAGTTACTTCCTTCATCTTTTTGTCCTTTTTGAAAACGCGGCAAAGATAATGTTTTTATTCAAATGTTTAACATATATGTGAAAAGATTTTTTGATTGGAGAATAAACAGAAATTTCAATGTTTATGAAATCTTGATTGTTTAGTCCTTGATTTTGAAATATTCCAGCAATGCCTTGTATTGGTCTTGCGCTGTCAGGCAGGTGTCTCGCAGGTAGTCGTTGAGGTTGAGGATGATGCCGTGTTTCTCGGCAAACCGGGTAACTGAGATGTATTCCGTACTATCGGCAAGAATCTAATGAAAACCGCGGCAATGATACGATTTTTTGCCGATAACGGCAAAAACAGGAAAGTTTGAAACGGGTTGGGTGAATATTAAGGAAAAATCCGACAGAAAATACTGTTATGGAACCAGAATGACCCATGCTACAGCACCGAGGCGATCTTGCGGACGGCGGAGAGACGGCGGAGGAAGGAACGGTCGCGCTTGGTGGTGATCATGTCGTAACGTGTCTGTAGTGCGAGCAAAGGTTCTGCGTCCAAATCAAGTGCGGTGGCAATCAAAATGGCCATTTCTGTATTAAGTGGTCGCTTGCCATTCAGGATTTCGTTTAATTGCGTGTAGGAAACACCTATTTCAGTCGCCAACTTCCGTTGCGAGATGCCGCGATATTCTATTTCGTCCTTGATTACCTCGCCAGGGTGTGTGGGGGTATAGGGCTCTAACATGCTGACTTCTTTCTGTTTCATAATGATTACTGATAATGGTTACTCAATTCAGTGATATTCACAATGGTCGCGATGGTTTCAGATCCTTCTACGTGTTCTTCAAACTCTATTCGATATTTGTCATTGACTCGGACTGAGGAAAGACCTGCTTTGTCACCTAATAGCTTTTCATAATGCAACGAGTTGTATCGAGCAAGTGACAAAACATTGGGCGATGTGAACATCAAATCAACTATTTTGGCGTATTTTTTGATAACACCAGGTTGGTAGTGATGCTTTTTGTCGCCGCTTTCACCATATTCGTATAGGTTTTGAAGATAGTCTTTTTCAAAAAACACTCTCATCGCTTAGTTAGTTTTAGACTGCAAAAATAATAAATATTTTGATGTGTTCGCAAAAAAGTGAATTTTTTTATCGCTGACTCTTCACCCGCTTCTTCTCATATTTCCCCTTCACCATCTCAAACGATCCGGCGACTAACTCTTTGAGCAGCTTCTCGCTGATGGTTTGGAGGTCGATGCCGATCCAGTACTTGATGCTGAAGTGGCTGTCGGGGGGCGTCACGCCCTCGGCGGTGTCGAGCAGCTCGGGGATGCGCTCGGGCTGGCATTTCACCACCACTCTGAGGTCGTTGAGGTCGCAGTAGCAGAAGGTGTGCCCGCTGACGTAGAACACCAGCACGGAGTCGCCGCCGGGCATCTTCGCGAAGGGCAGCTTCTCCTCCACCTCGCCCAACGAGAGGCAATATTCACGGAATTCTTCGATATTCATGATGATTAGGCTTTGGCCGCGGATCTCGCGAATCACGCGGAAAAAATCCGTGCAGATCCGCGCGATACGCGGAGATTAAAATTCCCGAAATAGTATTGCCCTTTCCCGACGCTCGCCTTCCGCAGGAGTGTATTCGAAACGGTTTCCGCGCTCGGCTTCGGGTATGAAAACGAGCGACTCGTTAATCGCTTGTGCGATGCTTTCTGCAATAAAACGGCTGTTGCCGCATCCTGAGAAATAAAAAATCATAGTATGAAATATTGGTGTAATTACGATATTTTCGGGTGAAGATGAGCAAGGCTAAAATGCTGATTTAATAAGGATTTTACGTCATTTCATAGCATAGAATTAAAGTCCACCCCCAAAAAGAAGAGTCCTTATTCGCCAATCAGTTCCAACGCTTTTTCCAACAACTCGTCCCGGCCGTCCTTGATGCCTTTGACCGTGGGCCAGACATAAATGTCGGGGATGATGCCGACACGCTGGGTCTCCGTGCCGTCCGGATAGTAGATGCCGATGCCGGAGAAATAGGAGCAGACCCCGCCCGGAAGCTGTATTCCCACCACATTGCCGTCTGCGCCTGCCGTCGTATTGCCAATAACGGTGCTGTTCGGGATTGTGCGGTACATCATGGTGCAGAATTCCGCATGACTTTGCGAGTTCTCATCGATGAGAATGACGATTTTACCCCCATAGGCCTCTTTACCTCGTCCTGTGTAAACCGACTTTGTGAGGACAAATTCACCTGGGTTGCTTAAGTTTGGGGTCGTGGATTTGAAAAACGGCCTTGATTTGTCAGACAAAATGCGGTAAAACGCATAATTGATGGTCTCATTCGGATATTCCCGCAAATCTAAAATCAGCCCTTTCGTGGTGTGCAAGGTGTCCGCGATGCGTTGCACCCAAGCTTCGGTGATGTCATCCATCGATACATATCCGATGCTGTCGCCAAACACTTTGTAGCAAACACTGTCGGTTGCGAAACTGGGAGCCATCTCCTCATTGTTATATCGGGCGATGGTGACCTCCTTCTGGACGTTATCCGACAGGAATTTGAGACTGACGGTGGGCGTAAAGCCGGCGCAGACCCACCACGCCACCTGCCGCAGTTTTGCGCGGTGGTTGGAGGCCGCATAGTGCGGAGCCAAGCTGTCAACCCAATACGAAACCGGTTTCCCGTCGATGTGCGTGATGACATCCCCGATGTGCGGTCCCGAACTGTCGATTTTTGACGCATCCCAATAACCGGAGACCACCAGCGTGTCGTTTTTCAAGAACCTCACCTTGAACGGGGGACGGTAATTCTCCGACGATGTAGCCGGTTTGGAGGACCAGACCACTCCGTGCGTGTCGTCGCATTGGGCAATCAGTTGTCGGACTGCTTGCCAATAGGATTTTTTGTCATCGGCGGATAGGATAGAAGGAATGTGCTTTTTCAGAATTGTATTCCAGTCTGTGTCAGTGAGTTGCTTATACGGAAAAAAGTAATTCACCATGTTCCAGTAACGGTACAGGGTCAGCAAGCGGTAGCCGGCGTCAGGGCACTCCATATCCTCGTATGGGTTCTCGTGGATGAATTTCGCCACCTTCAGCCACGGAGACTCATAGGTTACGTAATAGTAGCCGTTATTGCGGTTCTGATAGACATTCATCAGCATTTTGTAGAGCTTTGGGGAGAGTTTGTCGGGATTAATCCATGACAAATCGGGTTTCAGAATTGCGTTGGTGTCAACGGGAATGACGCTTTTGTTCACCGGAATCTTCCCGAAATGAGAAATCCATTTGACCAAGTATGCGTCGCGCTGCTTATTGTCCGTGACTTGCAGGTAACCAGGCAGCATCCGGAAGAGTTCGTAATCCCAATTGTAAGCGCCTTTGGATATGACTGGGTGATGATATTTCATAAAGCCCCAAATACGACCCAATAGATCGAGGTTGTCCACCAATTGTGGGGTCATTTCAGGAAAAACCACGTCGGAACCGTGATCATACACCGTGTCTCGGACTGCGACAGACACGTTGGAAGGTGTTTGTGCGAAGGAGATGGTCGCACAGAAAAGGAGAATGACGGTGTATAAGATTTGTTTTTTCATAATCTTAGATTTACAGATTTGGTTTTTATGCGCAAAAGTAGATTTTTTTTTCATTCTTGTTGACGGAGTGTTCAAAAAAATCTTATTTTTGCATCCCGTATTTTAAACTGGTAATGATATGAAAAACGGTTTTGATAACGGGAAGTATCTGAAAATCCAATCGGAACACATCAAAGAGCGTATCGCTCAGTTCGGACACAAACTTTACTTGGAATTTGGCGGGAAGCTGTATGACGATTTCCACGCCAGTCGCGTGTTGCCAGGATTCCAGCCTGACAGCAAGTTGCGGATGCTCACCCAACTGCAGGACGATGCGGAGATCATCATCGTTATCAGTGCCGTGGATATCGAAAAGAACAAGGTGCGCGGCGATCTGGGCATCACCTATGACGAGGATGTGCTGCGTCTGCGCGACATCTTCATCGCCCGCGGCTTTCTGGTCAGCGGGGTGGTGATCACGCACTACAACGGCCAGGCCAGCGCGATGGCTTACCGCGAGCGTCTCGAGCGCATGGGCATCAAGGTCTATTACCATTATCTCATAGAGGGTTATCCCACCAATGTTGATCTCATTGACTCGCCTGACGGCTTCGGCCGCAACGAGTACGTGGAAACCACCCGTCCGTTGGTGGTCGTGACGGCGCCCGGTCCCGGCAGCGGCAAGATGGCGGTATGCCTGAGCCAGCTCTACCAGGAAAACGTGCGCGGGGTCAAAGCTGGTTATGCCAAATTCGAGACTTTCCCCATCTGGAACCTCTCGCTGAAGCATCCTGTCAACATCGCATACGAAGCCGCCACCGCCGATTTGGACGACGTCAACATGATCGACCCCTTCCATTTGGAGGCGTACGGCAAGATGGCGGTCAACTACAACCGCGACGTGGAGATTTTCCCGGTGTTGAACGCCATTTTCGAGGGCATCTACGGCGAAAATCCCTACAAGTCGCCCACCGATATGGGCGTGAATATGGCCGGCTACTGCATCTCCGACGATGCTGCCTGCTGCGAGGCCTCCAAAGACGAGATCATCCGCCGTTACTTCACCGCGCTGTGCAATGTGGTGGACGGAAAAGCTACTGAGCAGGAGGTCAACAAGATTTCGCTGTTGCTGAAGCGCGCGCAGATCACGGTGGAAGACCGCAAATCCATCATTGCGGCTCGCAAGCGCAAGGAGGAGAGTGGGGTGGCCGCTTCCGCCATCGAATTGGCCGACGGAACCATCATCACGGCCAAGACAAGTCCGTTGTTAGGACCGAGTGCCGCATTGCTGCTCAACGCCACGAAATATCTTGCGGGCATCGACCACGAGGTGCGGTTGATTCCGCAGGCCATGATCGAACCTATCCAAGAGACCAAAGTAAACCTTTTGCATGGTCACAACCCGCGCCTGCACACCGACGAGGTGTTGGTTGCGCTCTCCATGCTCAGCCTCAACGACGAGAACTGTCGCAAGGCATTGGCCTGTTTACCGCAATTGGATGGTTGTCAGGTGCATACCACCGTCATGTTGAGCGAAATTGATCACAAGATTTTCAAGAAGTTGGGAATCGGGCTGACGTGCGAGCCGATACGAAAAGGGATGAGGAGATGATAGGATGATAAGATGATAGGATGATGGGATGATAAGGTGAGGATATAAAGAGATGTTTGATACGTAGGAGGCGATACCTCCAAATGTCGCCACAAACAATCAAGGCAATTCAAAAGGGACAGCTAACAAAAAACGTGTTCTGACAAGTTTGCCCATGTTTTTGCCTGGTGTCCATTTTGGCATGGACATAATGACACGGACAGCTTCCTCATCGCATTGCGGGAATAATCGTCCCACGACTTTCGGATTGGAAATGCTACCGTCGCGTTCAACTACAAAATTCACATAGACATTTCCGACAACCCCTTGCTCTTTTGCCTCAGCCGGATAATGGGTCTCCTTATGGAGAAAGGTTTTTAGAGCCTCCATCCCTCCCGGAAACTCAGGCTCCTCTTCGGTAAACAACATCGGCGGGTCGTCATCATCAGGGCCAGTAGGGATGCCGTCATTGTCCCAGTAGGGGTCATCAGGGCCATCGGGAATGACATCATCCCAGGTGTTGTCAATGACAACGGCGAAACCTTTAAGCCAGCGAGCCCCGACTTCCGAGGTTGCGATGATGTTATGGAAAACCACGGTCGAATAGGTTGGAAGTTCATGGATAAGTTGCACAATTCTGCTGTTGAGGGAATCCCCAAGGCAGACCTCGTCAATGGTAATGTCTCCCTGTTTGATGATTTTTATCCTGTAGCTGAGAATTTTCCAGTGTGGGTCGGACGACTCGTTGTCCACTGTGCTGATTTTGAGTTTCTCACCTTGACGTATCTCATAACCTTGTTGAATGGCTTCCCCGTTTCCTATAAAGACAACGGGGTCAGGCGCTTTTGGTGTGCTGCCCTGAGGCAAACAGGGGTATGTCAGGGCAAGGAACACGATTACGAAAAGGAATTTTTTGATCATAAGATTAAAAACTGAAAGAAAGTGCGAGAATATACGTTTTTTGTTTTGAACAACTCGATTATTCACCTGATAAACCTATAAGGTTATTTAGGATTAGTCAATCATTCGTCGTTAATTATTCTACATTCATAATTCAGCATTCATCATTCTACATTAGAACGCTCCCAGCATCCACGCGATCAGCACCCCCAAATAGTTCCCTGCTGCGTAACCGGCGAGGCCGATGACGATACCGCTGAGGAGCACTTTGCGGTTGCCGAGGGCCTCCACGATGGGCGGCACGAACGGCGGCGAGCAGAGCAGGCTGATGTGACCCACGGTGAAGAGGTCGCCCTCCACTTTGAAAATCTTGCAGATGATGACGTGCAGGATGATGGAGGTGATCATCACGAAGAGGATGAACCAGAGAATCTGCAGCGAACCCTTGAGGGCGTGGATGTCGAACTTGGAGGCCACCACCACGCTGAATATCAGGATGAAGAACATGCCTAACTCGAAGGTTTTGGGCAGGGCGCGCACCTTCGGGCTGAAGGAGGCGGCGATGGCGAGGGTGGTGATGGTCAGGATGACGATGAGCTCGTTGAGCTTGTGGGTGATGAGCAGAGAGAGGCCCGCGCCAACGGCTAACATGCCGAGGGAGAGCAGGAACCCGAGCATCATCTTCCCGAAGGTTTTTGGTTGAAGCATACCGCGGTAGTTTTCGAAACTCTCGGCATCAACGTTTTTTGTGTCTTCGGCCACGGTGTCGTCAGATTCTTTCGCGGGCAGCAGCCAGCGGAAGAATTTGTAGCCGCCCGCCACGATGAAGACGATGAACGGGAAGGTGGCGATTTCCTCGAAGGTGAGCGTCAGGGTGATGAGCGACGGATCGACTTCGAGCATAGTGCCCAAAGCGGAGAAGTTCATGGTGCCGCCGGTGTAGATGCCGGTCATCATGGCCGCCACCCGGTCGAACTGCGGAATGCCGGCGTTGCGGAAGAGGAAGTAGCCCGACACGACGGCAATCAGGATGGAGACTAAACCACCGAGGAGCACCGCCATGGTCTTCGGCAACGACTTGGTCCACAGTTTGAAGTCGGAGTTGAAGAGCATCAGCGGAATGGCCAAGGGCACCGCGACGTTCATGAGCGTCTTCTGCATCGACTCGAGGGCTTCCGCGCCGGGTTCCGTGCCCGTAGGCAGGAATCCGATCAGCGCCGCGATGATGCCGACGGCATACGCCATAATGACGGTGCCGATGCTTCTCGCCCATCTGTACTTGTTGAATATCAAGATGATGAGAATGGGAACGATGAAATATCCGATAATGGTAAGAGTTGTAACCATAGGGTTTCTGTTTTAAAATTTGAAGTGGCAAAAGTACATTTTTTTGCGATTTGTGAATCGTGAATCGTGAATCGTGAATCGTGATTAGTGAGCAGTGATTAGTGAATGGTGAACTGTGGCGCTCGAAGAAAAAAAATCAGTGCGCAAGCGAATATTTTTTGTACTTTTGCAGCCTCATTAATATCAAAAGAAAAAAGTTAATATGCGTCCTGATTTCAGCAATATCGACTTCAAGAAGCTCCCGCAAAATCCGACGGATTTCCGTCAGTGGGAGAAAGATAACAACATCATTTCCAATTGGATGACCTCCGAGCAGATTCCTGTGAAGCAGGTGTATGGCGCGGACGACCTTCTCGGTATGGAGCACCTGAACTACGCGTCGGGCATCCCGCCGTATCTGCGCGGACCCTACTCGATGATGTACGTGTTCCGTCCGTGGACCATCCGTCAGTATGCCGGTTTCTCCACCGCTGAGGAGTCCAATGCCTTCTACCGCCGCAACCTCGCTGCTGGTCAGAAGGGCCTGTCCGTGGCCTTCGACCTCGCCACGCACCGCGGATACGACTCCGATCACCCGCGCGTGGTCGGTGATGTCGGTAAAGCCGGTGTCGCCATCGACTCCATCCTCGACATGAAGATCCTCTTTGACCAGATTCCGTTGGACAAGATGTCCGTCTCCATGACGATGAACGGTGCCGTGCTGCCGATCCTGGCGTTCTACATCATCGCCGCCGAGGAGCAGGGTGCCACGCTCGACCAGCTGTCGGGCACCATCCAGAACGACATCCTCAAGGAGTTCATGGTGCGTAACACCTACATTTACCCGCCGGCACAATCCATGAAGATCATCGCCGACATCTTCGAGTTCACGGCCAAGAACATGCCGAAGTTCAACTCCATCTCCATTTCCGGCTACCACATGCAGGAGGCCGGTGCCACCGACGACATCGAGCTGGCTTACACGCTGGCCGACGGTCTGGAGTACCTCCGCGCCGGTGTGAATGCGGGCATGAGCGTCGATGAGTTCGCGCCGCGTCTGTCGTTCTTCTGGGCCGTGGGTATGAACCATTTCATGGAGATCGCGAAGATGCGCGCCGCCCGTATGCTGTGGGCTAAGATCGTGAAGCAGTTCAACCCGCAGAACCCGAAGTCCATGGCGTTGCGTACGCACTGCCAGACCTCCGGTTGGTCGCTCACCGAGCAGGATCCGTTCAACAACGTCTGCCGTACCTGCGTCGAGGCTATGGGTGCCGCATTGGGACACACCCAGTCGCTGCACACCAACGCATTGGACGAGGCCATCGCGTTGCCGACCGATTTCTCGGCCCGTATTGCCCGAAACACGCAGATTTACATTCAGGAAGAGACGCAAGTGTGCCGTTCCATCGACCCGTGGGCCGGCTCCTACTATATCGAAAGCCTCACGCACCAGATCGCGCACCGCGCCTGGGAACACATCCAGGAGATCGAGTCGCTCGGCGGCATGGCCAAGGCCATCGAGACCGGCATCCCGAAGATGCGCATCGAGGAGGCTTCCGCCCGCAAGCAGGCCCGCATCGACTCCGGCAAGGAGTCCATCATCGGCGTCAGCAAGTACAAACTCGACAAGGAATCCCCGATCGAGACGTTGGAGGTCGATAACACGACGGTCCGCGAGGCGCAGATCAAGCGTCTGGCTGAGCTGAGAGCCAACCGTAACGAGGAGGATGTGCAGGCCGCTTTGGAAGCCCTCACCGAGTGCGCCAAGACCGGCAACGGCAACCTGCTCGACCTCTCCATCAAGGCCGCGAGAGTGCGTGCTTCCTTGGGTGAAATTTCCATGGCGTTGGAGAAAGTCTATGGACGTTACAAAGCAAAAATCAACTTAATTTCAGGCGTGTACAGTAAAGAACAACAAGACAACGCCGCCTTCAAACGGGCTTGCGAGCGTTGCAACGAATTTGCCAAGAAAGAGGGCCGTCGCCCGCGTATCATGATTGCCAAGATGGGCCAGGACGGTCACGACCGCGGCGCCAAGGTGGTCGCCACTGGCTATGCCGACATCGGTTTCGACGTCGATATGGGTCCCTTGTTCCAGACTCCCGAAGAGGCCGCCAAGCAGGCTGTGGAGAACGACGTGCACTTCCTCGGTGTCTCCTCGTTGGCTGCCGGTCACAAGACGTTGGTCCCTCAGGTCATCGAAGAACTCAAGAAGCTCGGTCGCGAGGACATCATCATCACCGTGGGTGGTGTGATTCCGCCGCAGGACTACCAGTTCCTGTACGACTGCGGTGTCGCCGCCATTTTTGGTCCTGGCACACGTATTGCGGATTCCGCAAATGCGATGCTGGACATCATCATGAATGAGTAATTGATAATTGATAATTGATAATGGGAGTGGGGATTTGGACCTGCTCCCATTTTTTGTTTATCTCCGCGTATCACACGTATCCACACGTATAAAAAATCAGGAGGAACATTTTCTCTGAAAAATATACGCGAAGATCCGCGCGATCCGTGGAGATAAAAAATGTACTTTTGCGACCTGAATTATCATCATCATGAATATCAAGATCACAGCCATACGGAAGGCGGACTACCGCGATTTGCAGGCGCGGTTCGAGAACCCCATCGAGCACGCGTGCGACGTGCAGGAGGGGCAGATGTGGATTTCAGTGGACGGTGCGCAACCCGAGGGGATGTGTGACAGCGCGTGGGAGTCGATGCGGTGGTTCGTGCAGGAACTGGCTGCCGGCCGCGGCAACTTCTACGACGGCTGGATGAAGAACCCGCACTCCGCCATGATCAGCTGCAACGACGGGTTCCGGCCGGTGAGCTTCTATTTGGAGGTGCTAATGGACGAGTAGGTCATCCTGACAAATACTTTGTCGAGATAAAATTCGAAATTGTTGCCGTGAAAAGGAATATTGAGTGGTTATAAAAGAAATGAAAAAGTTATCCCTTGCTACGTTTTATGAGATAATTCCGAAAACATTGAAAAGAACATAAATCCAAATGAATATGAATACTACTGAAACCAATATGACCTTACAAGAAGCCATCGTTGCCCGCCACAGTGTGCGGCAATACATTGAAAAGCCCATCGAGGCGGAGAAAGTCCAGCAATTGCAAACCCTCATCGACGAGTGCAACCGCGAGGCTGGGCTGCACATACAGTTAGTGACAGAGGAGCACAACGCCTTTGCCGGCGGAATGGCCAAGTATGGCAAGTTCCGCGGCGTGCGCAACTACATCGCCATGATCTGCAAGAAGGGCGATGACGAGAAACTCGGCTACTACGGCGAGAAGGTGATCCTGTTGGCGCAAACGCTCGGGCTGAACACCTGCTGGGTGGGACTCACCTTCCGCAAGCAACCCGACCAATATACTGTGTGGGATGGCGAAACTTTAGTGTGCGTGGTGTCGCTCGGCTACGGGGCCACGCAAGGCGTGCAGCACCCGCAGAAACGGACCATCGCTGACGTAACAGAAGACCGTCGCACCGCCGACCACGGAAAGCCCTTCCCCGCGTGGTTCGGGCGTGGCGTGGAGGCAGCATTGTTGGCACCCACGGCCGTGAACCAGCAGAAGTTCGTGTTTGCCCTGCATGATGGCAACCGCGTGGAGGCCAAGGCGAAGTTCTCCCTCATCGGCTATGCCAAACTCGACCTCGGCATCGCCAAATGCCACTTCGAGATCGGCGCGGGGGAAGGAAATTTCGAGTGGGCGTAAATCAAGTGTCTCCGCGTATCGTGTGGATCGGCGCGGAAATTTTTCACGTTGGACAAATTCAAGTAATAATCGCATTTTGAGTCATTAAGCAAAATCAGCCCTCAAATGAGTAATCAACCCGATCGCAGTACACAGATTATCCGCACCAGTTGGATCGGAATCGCTGCCAACGTGCTTTTGGCGGCTTTCAAGGCCGGTGTCGGCATCGTGGCCAGCAGTGTGGCCATCGTGATGGACGCCGTCAACAACCTCAGCGACGCGCTGTCGAGCGTCATCACCATCGTGGGCACGAAGCTCTCGCAGCGTCCCGCCGACCGCAAGCATCCCTTCGGCTTCGGGCGCATCGAGTATTTCAGCGCCATCATCATCGCCGTCATCGTGCTTTCGGCGGGCATCACCTCGCTCATCGAGTCGGTGAAGAAGATTTTCCACCCCACGGAGCCAAGCTACACGACGGTGACGCTCGTGGTCATCGTGGTGGCCATCGCGGTGAAGATTGTGTTGGGGCTGTTCGTGAAACGCAAGGGCACGCAGCTGAAGAGCGACGCGCTGATTGCCTCCGGCTCCGACGCGCTGTTCGATGCCATCATCACCTTGGCCACGCTTGTGTCGGCAGGCATCATGCTGCTGTGGAACGTCTCCATCGACGGATATCTCGGCGCGCTTATCTCATTGGTTATCATCAAGGCCGGTATCGAGATGCTCGCCTCGCCCGTCAACGAACTGTTGGGCACCAGCATCCCGGCGGAGCTCACCTCCCAGATCAAGCAGGAGGTCAGCGAGTTCGAGGGCGTACACGGGGTGTATGACCTCATCCTCCACAACTACGGTCCCGACGTGAAGATCGGCTCGCTGCACGTCAGCGTCTATGACACGATGTCGGCGCACGACATTCACGGGCTCACGCGCAAGATTTCCACGCAGATGTTTGTGCGGCACGGCATCATTATGACCGTCGGCGTTTATGCCATCGCCACCGGCGAGAACCGGATGTCCGAATTGCAGACGCAGGTGATACAGACGTTGTCCGCCCACAAAGAGATTGTGCAGGTACACGGCTTCTACTATTCGGAGCGCGACAAGATGCTTTCTGTCGATGTGGTGCCCGACATCTCCGTCCACGATGACGCCGTCCTCACCGCGCAGCTCACCGCCGAGATACAGCCCTTGGTGCCGGAGATGCAAGTGGTGGTCGTGGTGGACCATAATTACAGTGAGTGAGGGGGCGGGAGTTCCGTGCGCAACAATTTCTTACTTTTGCCGCCAAAATAGAAATGAGAAGTATGTTCATTCAAGAGATATACCATTTAAACAACATAATGGACTATTTTTCAACAGCAAAAAGAAACCATCGAACAGGAGCGAGCGTGTGATAAGGCGGCAGCTGGAGAACATCGAGAAGGAAAGGTAGAACGACTACGCCCGTCTCACCGCTGTAGAAAGTTGGTTTTGTAGAGTATTCAACGTTGTACAGAATGCCATGCCGGAGGCATGAGACGTACCAACAGGTGCAATTAACACCATACAAGCAAAGCGCA
This sequence comes from uncultured Bacteroidales bacterium, assembly GCA_900315245.1. Taxonomy (GTDB): domain Bacteria; phylum Bacteroidota; class Bacteroidia; order Bacteroidales; family WCHB1-69; genus F23-D06. The sequence goes on along the minus strand of OMYJ01000003.1, from coordinate 81,772 downwards.
GTGTGGTGGTGGACGGGGTCGGTCAGAGCAAGCATCTCGAAGAGATGCGACTATCAGTCCTTGAGAAAATACTCCTCCTTAATCTCAACGCCGTTCTCGATAAGGAATTGCCTATACTCTTCGGCAAATGTCACGTGACGATGGTGCTCTTTCTGCTTGGCGATATACTTCACGATCTTATCTTTATCGCGCAGATTGTATGAAAAACCTGCATACTCTTTTGTCCATCCATCAAAAAGCGGAAAATGAATGTTTTCCTTAAGCCACTTGCTGGTGGAAACTTTTAGTTCTTGTACAAACTTTGACATTGCCATAGTTGCAGGTAGAGATACGAAAAGATGCACGTGGTCGGGCATACCGCCGATACGATAGAGGTGGGCTCCCTTGTTGTTGATAAAACCGAGCATATAAGAGTATAACTCTCGTTCGTGGTCCTCAACTATGGCAGGAATGCTGCAGTGTGTGCGGAGGATGATGTGATAGGATGTCTGTGTATAACTCATAATTTTGTTTATAGTTATTGTTATTTTGTTTACAATATGACAGTAACGGAAAGATGGTCGGATTATTGTGTCAGTCGCATCTCTCCGAGATGCTCATAGCGCGTGCGCATCCGTTTTCACCACACTGCGCTACGCTTGTATGGTGTTAATTGCACTGCGTGCGTATCGCCTCTCCGAGGCGATGACTGAAATAGATTTGCTGATAATACAAAGCATCCTCGTGAGGGTGATTTCACGTTAAGAAGTACTTTGCATCGACAACGGCATCATGCCGGAGGCATGAGACGCGCCGACAGGCGCAATTAACACCATACAAGCGCGATAGCGCGTAGTGTGGTGACAGACAGGCACAGTCAGAGTAAGCATCTCGGAGAGATGCGACCTTCCCTGCGTACGTATCGCCTATCCGAGGCACCTCACGAGCTACAAACAGTTTGTATATGATATTTTTCTATTTTTGCACCAGTAAAACCTTACCAAGAACAAGAATCATAAAATCAAAGTAATATGCTACGCGACAAGGTTTCCAAGCGAATGAACAGCACGAATCTTAACAGCCCGTTCATAAAATACGGCTGTGAGATTGTCAAGTACCAACCTCAATACTATAAGGATCGTGTTTATACCAAAAACGAGTGGATATCTGTTAGCGACATCGGGAGAAGCTTTGACGGGGAGGTGTTGACCAAGGAGGAATATCTGAGAGTTGAGTCCGCATACGTTGATACCGTAAAAGAACTTTTGGAAGTGTCGGGTGTCAAGTTCTTAACGATTGTTGAACCAAACACTTTTTATTGGCGTCGATCAAAGGCGTTCAACAAAGAGAATAAAGCTATCTATCAGATTGTATCCTCTTTGAAAGAGGGGCAACGTATAGCAGCTTCCAAGATAGATACGGTTTTGAAAGCTTGTTTGAGGGAATTGTTCTGGTGTGCAATGGTAAACGAGGCTAAAAAAGTGCAAGTGGATGTCGGATATGACTATTACCTTCATTTTCATAGCCGCTTGCCGGAAGAGACCATCAGCAAAATTGCCCGTAGTCACGGATTGTATTGTAATCCGCGATAATCAGTTTGAAAATTGAATAAGTGCGAATCGTGGTGATCAGGAAGAGGTATTATCGGATAAACGTTGGAAAAATGCAGTGAAATGATGATTGCTCGTTGGAAAAAGTGTATCTTTGCAGTCGAAATCTTAAAAAAGAAACAGAAATGACAGTATGTTTCGTTAATATAGTTATAAACCAATAATTAATGCTATGAAAAAGATGCTGATGATGTGCTTGGCAATGCTCGCCTTTGCGGCTTGTACCCCCGACAATCCGACACCAGACCCAACTCCTGACGTGCCAGAACAGGAGTGGCCCTTGCCCGCAAATCGCACTGGATATATTGTTGAGGAAATCACCCGGTACAGCGATGAAAACAACCATTATGAGGCCACATATGAATATGACGAAAACAACCGTCTTGTTAAAAGGACTCTCCACTGTACGTATGAGGAGTGGCCTGGCGTAAAACATTCGACGTATGTGGATTCCATTGTGTATCAGAACGGTCACGTAAGCAGAATAATACAAACAGTTACCCCCGACGACCACTTATGGCATCCCGATATATTGTTCTATTATGACAATAAAAATCGTCTAGTAAGGACGGAATATGGCGACAATATTACCTGCTACGGTTACCATAATGGACGTCTTGACAGTATTTATTCACCCTACAGTGACGAATTATATGCCATCCTCGAATATGATGATGCCGGAAATGTAGTGCGTGAACGTTACCGCACGTCGGAATTAGATTTGGTCGGCGAACCAACAGGGGTGTTTTACTTCGGTACTTTGGATTTCGAATATGATAATAAACCACGTCCAAACTTTAACATGGACAATGCTTTTATCTACGAACCGATTTTTCAAATGGGTACTACATATCCAGCACATATTCGCAACCTCTCGAAAAACAATATGACACGCTTTAGTGAAGGTCCCGAAATATGGGAATATGAATATAACGATCAAGGTCTTCCCGAAACAATGTACCGTCAATTTGGAGATAACGGACCGACACATGTTGGATGGAGATTTAAATATCGCCGTGTGGAATAAAGTAATCCAAGGGGAAACCCCACCAATATAAAAAACAAACTTACGAAGGACAAGAATCATCAAGATCAAAGTAGCATGTTAAGCGAAAAGGTTTTCTGGCGAATGAACAGCACCGCTTGCCTGAAGAGACCATCAGCAAAATTGCCCGTAGTCACGGGTTGTATTGTAATCCTTGATAAGCAGTCAGACGATTGAATAAACGATAAAAACACTATTTTGCTGTTCAAAATATTTTAGTATTTTTGCCGAATAAAAATAGATAAAATATGGCAACATTAACAATAACTTACGATGGGCGCAGTAAGGTGGCGCAGAGTGTTGTGGCGTTGATACGCTCGTTAGGGGACGTGTTTCACATTTCGCAGTCTCAAGAAGAGGCGAAAGAGCGCGAGTGGACAGCGGAAGAGGAACGACAAGCTTTCCTATGCACATCAAGAAATAATATGGCTCGCTGGTTGAACGAAAACAAAATCTAACATCCTATGAAATACGAACAGCGTGATGTCGTTGAGGTCAATTTTATGTTCCCAGATGGTTCTCTCAAGCCCCATCCAGCGTTAATTATTTCAAATAATGAACTGCAGGAGAACGAGGGCTATATCTATTTGTGCATGATTTCGTCGAAAGATTATAATCCGCAATATAGTTTCACCCTTTCCAACGAGATGCTGACAAAGCCATTAAGCAAACAAAGCTATGTGAAATGCCAGCTGATAATGGGAGACATAGAACGCGATGTAGTGCGTAAAATCAGCCGTATCAAGCAGCCATACTTCGACCAGATTGTGGAGAAAATAAAGGTGTCGATATTTTAAGTCTAAAAAAAGGGCAAAGAAAGTATGGCCGAAGAGTGCAGTGAAGTCAGAAAAAGGTGTTTGAAATCAGCCTGTACAATTTCGTTGGAATAAGAGTATCTATTCATTTCGTTTTCTGTTCTAAAGCATTATGATCGACCAAATCATCGAATACAACAAAACCTTCGTGGCGCAGAAGGGCTACGAAAAGTATCTCACCGACAAGTACCCCGACAAGAAGTTGGCGGTGCTGTCGTGTATGGACACCCGTCTGACGGAGCTGCTGCCCGCCGCGCTCGGGCTGAAGAACGGCGACGCAAAGATCATCAAGAACGCCGGCGGACTGGTGATCTCCGCCTTCGACTCGGCGATGCGCAGTCTGATTGTGGCCATCTACGAGCTCGGGGTGGAGGAGATCATGGTGGTGGCGCACTCGCACTGCGGGGCCTGTCACATGAGCTACGATCACTTCCACCACGAGATGATCGCCCGCGGCGTGACGGACGAAACGCTCTCCACCATCCGCCAATGCGGCATCGACCTGAACCACTGGTTAGAGGGCTTCAAGGACACCCCGACCTCCGTCCGCAAAACCGTCGAGACCATCCGGACGCACCCGCTCGTGCCGAAGGACATCGTGGTGCGAGGGTTCATCATCGATTCGGAGACGGGGGCGTTGGAGGAGATTTGGAAATAACATGATGTCAAACTCAGGTGCGGAAACGGCATATTTTTATCTAGTTTCCGCACCTGAGTTCATTCACTTTTCATGATGTGCATAAAACTCGGGTGCGGAAACACATAAAAAAACAATGTTTCCGCACTTGAGTTTGATATGATATTTTTTCTATTTTTGCACCCGAAAAACAGTCGTTATGGACAAGAACCTCTTTATCGGGCGTGAGTATGAAATCCGTCAGTTGGAAAAATACCGCAACTCCAAGGAGTCGGAGTTCGTCATCGTTTATGGTCGCCGCCGCGTCGGGAAGACCTTCCTCGTCAAGGAATTCTTCGACGACACGTACGATTTCAAGGTCACGGGACTTTACAAGAAACCCAAGAAGACGCAACTCAAGAACTTCTACCTCGCCCTGCAGGAATATGGCGCAGACGTGAAGAAGGCGCCGACGGACTGGTTGGAGGCTTTTGCCGAACTGAAGAAACTCCTGAAAAACATTAACGAAGACAGGAAGAAAATCGTCTTTATCGACGAACTTCCGTGGTTGGACACCCGGCAGAGCGAGTTCTTGGCGGCCTTCGAATCTTTCTGGAACGGTTGGGGCGCCCAACAGAACGACATCATGCTGGTGGTGTGCGGCTCCGCTACCACGTGGATCACCAAAAAAATCCTGTCCGACAAGGGTGGCTTGTTCAACCGTGCCGCACGACGGCTCTACCTGATGCCGTTCACTCTCCAGGAAACGGAAAGTTACCTGGTCTCCCGGGGCATCCATTGGAGCCGCTACGACATTGTGGAGTGCTACATGACGATGGGCGGTATCCCTTATTATCTGAAGCTCCTCGACAACGAGCTCTCATACCTCGCCAACATCGATGCTGTGTTCTTCAAGCCCAAAGGCCCGCTGTGGGATGAGTTCGACCACCTTTACGCGACCTTGTTCGGTACCTCGAAAGGATACCTGAAAATCATTGAGGCGTTGGCCACGAAGAAATCGGGCCTCACCCGGAAAGAGATCATCGATGAAACGCATTTGGAAGACAACGGGCTTCTCACGGAAATGCTGAAAAATCTGTCGGACAGTCAGTTCGCAAGGACATACAACACCTTTGGCTATAATGAGAAGAACGTGGTGTACCAGCTCTCAGACTATTTCACGCTGTTTTACCTTCGCTTTTTGAAAGGGAAACAAAATCCCGACGAACACTTTTGGAGCCATCTTCTCGACAACCCGGCAAAAAGCAGCTGGGCGGGGCAGACCTTTGAGCAAGTATGCAAAGATCATGTCAGCCAAATCAAGAAAGCCATCGGAATCAGCGCATTGTTGACGGACATTTCCACTTGGCAGGGCTCTTCGGAAAGCGGGAAGGCGCAGATTGACCTCATCATCGACCGTCGCGACCGTACCATCAACATTGGCGAAATCAAGTTCTCCGTGGATGAGTTTGCCATCGACAAGGATTATGAGGAGAAGCTCAGAAAGAAGCTCCAGGTGTTCCGCGAAGCCACACACACACGCAAAGCCTTGCAGTTGGTCATGATCACCACTTACGGAATCCGGCAGAATGCCCATAGCGGCATCGTGCAGACGCAGGTGAAGATGGACGACTTGTTTGTGAAAGAAGCCTGATTTCGGATATAATGCTGACCGTCCGCCATATCCGCCACTGGTACGAGCCGAAGCTGCCGCATGCCGTCTTCATCAACGGGTTTTTCGCCGGGATGATGAGGGACCACGACCTGCGTATTGAAGCGCCGCCCGGAACTTACAGCCTTAAAGTACAGTTCGGCGGTCCGCTGCGTTTTGGGAAAAGTGGCAAGAGCATCGACCTGTCACTGTCATCCACGGCACAAGTGGAGATACCGCAAAACGGCGAGATTCTCTGCACGTTTCACGACCGCGAACGACTCTGGAACATCCTGTTCGACATCGACCTCGTCCTCTGGATCGTCTCCTGGTTCGTCACGATGCCCCCGCTCTACAAAATCCTGTCCGATGTCTTCTTCGCGATTTGGCTGGTGCGGTTGGTGGTGATACGGAAGCGGTATTATAAGATATGTTGTACGAATCCCTAATGAATAAGAACGCTTAAGCCGGTTTATTTCACCATGAATTTCGATGTTTTTTGAAAATCCTTACCCTTGACCTTCAAAAAATAGAACCCGTTTTCCAAATCAGAGACAGAAATCGTCCCATAAGTGGAACCTGCCGTAATTTCTTGTCCTAAAGTATTGTAAATGGTAAAGTGTACCTGTTCGCAAGGAAGGCCCTTCACATAGAGGATGTCTGAGACGGGATTCGGATAGACTTCCATCGGTTGTTGGCGGGTGAATTCTTGAACAGCCGAAGTGGTCGGAATGATATCCACGATAATTCCCTCCAACTTCGTCAATCCGTAGTAGAAATTGGGGTCGGGGATGTCATACCAGTTGTCCAAAGAGCCGCCGTAGCCGAAATTGATATGGAACTTGCCATCCGTTTCGCGGTAACCATCCACCACCACATTGTGCCCGGCCGTCCCCTCGGGATTTTCCACGGCCAAATGGGCGGGATATCCGGCTTGCAAATTGGAAATCAAGGCCGCGTACATAAGAGAATCAGGGTTGCGGAACAATCGGCAGTTGGTGAAACCGAACCGCAGATAGGCATCATACGCCTGATCCACCGCGAATGTGCCTGATCCTTGCGAGGAATAGACCTGCGTGCAGGCCGTGCCGCAAGCGAAAATCAGCGCCGCGACCAATTCATCGGATAGTTCATCGCCACGAAGGAAAGCGGCATCCACGGAGTCCAACAACTCATTCAACTGCGGGAATGAGGGGAACTGCAACGTTTCCCAGTCATCGTCAATATTGAAATTTCTGCCTAAGTAGTGATGGGCGTAATCGTCGCCATCGGAAAAGCGGGTGTCCTGTGTCGTCCGCAAATAATTGATAATCTGCGCCATTGCTACAGCCGGGCATCCGGCATAACTATAGGAGTTGCCGTTCAGCGGATCCCTCGGACAAAGCTGATTGTACGGATAATCCTGATCCCACTGCGTGGAAAGCAGTCCTCCCGAGCGAAGCAATGGGGTGGCGGGATGTGGAACAGCCACAGTTTTAAGGGGCGTGTTTTGAGCCTTTACAATAGATGCACTGAAAAAAAGCAGCAAAAAAAGTGCTGTTGCCATTCCAAATCTGCACCAAGAATGTAACTTTTCCATTTGCTATGAAATAATTATAGATTCGACTTGAATTTGAGCGGCAAAAGTACACAAAAATCATAATAGAGACAGTTACACACGTGTTAAAGTTTTGATGAAAAGAACCATAACAATATAAAAAGTGTATCTTTGCCGCTTTATTTATTTTTAACAAACAAATGGAAGTATTAAAACATGAATGCGGGGTGGCGATGGTTCGCTTGCTCAAGCCCATGACATTCTACGAGAAGAAGTACGGCGACAGCCATTATGCCCTCGGCAAACTCTACCTGATGATGGAGAAGCAACACAACCGGGGTCAGGAAGGGGCCGGTGTCGCCTGCGTCAACATCCATCAGACCCCCGGCCACGAATACATGTACCGCGAAAAAGCGGAGGGCAAGGACGCCATCACCAAGGTGTTCGGCACCATCTACCGCCAGGCTTCCGCCCCCGACCCCGATGACCCATGCGCAGGTCCCGCCTTCTCCGGCGAGCTGTACATGGGTCATCTTCGTTATTCCACCACAGGCAAAGGCGGACTGAAATACGTACACCCGTTCCTCCGCCGCAACAACTGGCGGGCGAAGAACCTCTGTCTGTGCGGCAATTTCAACATGACCAATATCGAGGAGGTATTCGACTACCTCACCTCCAAAGGGCAATACCCCCGCGTCTATAGCGATACTTACATTCTGCTGGAACTGATGGGGCACCGCCTCGACCGAGAGGTGGAGCGCTGTTACCAAGAGGGACTGGCGTTAGGGCTGGACGACCGGAAAGTAACCGAATACATTGACAGTCATGTAGATATGGCCAACGTCCTGAAGTCCACGATGTCGCATTTCGACGGCGGTTATGTGATGTGCGGGATGACGGGCAGCGGCGAGATGTTCGCCATGCGCGACCCGTGGGGAATACGCCCCGCCTTCTACTACCGAAACGATGAGATCTGCGCCATCACCAGCGAACGCCCCGTCCTGCAGACCACCTTCAACCTGCAACAAAACGACATTCAGGAGCTGCAGCCCGGACAGGCCATCATCATCAACCGCAAAGGGGAAATCCGTTTGGAACAAGTGATGCCGGCGGAGAAGTTCTCTGCATGCTCCTTCGAACGGATCTATTTCAGCCGGGGCAACGACAGCGACATCCATCGCGAGCGTAAGACTTTGGGTTTCCAACTTCGCGACCCCATTTTGAAAGCCATCGACGGCGATGTGGAGAACACGGTGTTTTCCTACATCCCCAACACAGCGGAGGTGGCCTACCACGGCATGGTGGAGGGCATCCGCACCATAGCGCCGAATGTCCGCGCCGAGAAGGTGGTGTGGAAGGACATCAAACTTCGAACCTTCATCACCGAGGGTAGCACCCGCAACGACTTGGCCGCCCACGTCTATGACATCACTTTCAACTCCATCCGTCCCGGCATTGACAACTTGGTGGTCATCGACGACAGCATCGTGCGGGGCACAACCATGCGGGAAAGCATCCTGAAGATCTTGGACAGACTGCATCCGAAGAAAATTGTGGTGGTCAGTTCGGCACCGCAAATCCGTTACCCCGACTTCTACGGCATCGACATGGGCCGCATCGAGGAATTCATCGCCTTCCAAGCTTGTATTTCACTGCTAAAAGAACGGAAGATGGAGGATTGGATAACCAAGGTGTATGAAAACTGCCGGCAGGATCACGAGGAGGCGTTGAGGCAACTGTACGAACCGTTCACCGCAGAGGAACTGAACGCGAAAATGGTCGAGTTGTTGAGACCTGCCGACGTGCACTGTCCGATAGAGTTGGTCTTCCAGTCGTTGGAAGGCCTTCACGAAGCCATCCCGAATCATCCCGGCGATTGGTACTTCTCTGGCCGCTATCCCACCGCAGGCGGCGCCCGTCTCGCCTGTCGCAGCTTCGTAAACTGGTACGAAACCGTAAATATTATACTCTAACCCCTAAACCTTAAACTCTAAATCATTATGAAACGCTACATATTTGTAACCGGAGGCGTGGTCTCCTCCTTAGGAAAAGGCATCATCTCGGCCAGCATCGGAAAACTGCTGCAGGCGCGGGGATATACCATCACCATCCAGAAATTCGACCCCTACATCAACATCGACCCTGGCACGCTGAACCCCTACGAACACGGCGAGTGCTACGTGACCGTCGATGGGATGGAAACCGACTTGGACTTGGGTCATTACGAACGATTCACGGGCATCCGCACCACCCGTGCCAACTCCGTGACCACTGGCAGAATCTATAAAACCGTCATCGACAAGGAGCGGCACGGCGACTATTTGGGCAAAACCATCCAGGTGGTGCCGCATATCACCGACGAAATCAAGCGCCGGATGCTGCGTGACGACGACGTTGACTTTGTCATCACAGAAATCGGCGGCACCATCGGCGACATTGAGTCGGCGCCGTTTTTGGAAGCCATCCGACAACTGAAATGGGAGCTGGGCAACCGCGCCGTGAGCGTGCACCTCACCTACGTGCCCTATCTGCGCGCCGCCGACGAACTCAAGACCAAGCCCACCCAGCACTCTGTGAAGGAGATGCAGGGCGCCGGCATCCAACCCGACGTGCTCGTCCTGCGCACCGAAAAGCACCTCTCCGACGGCATCCGCCAGAAGGTGGCCTCCTTCTGCAACGTCGATTTGGAGTGCGTGGTGCAGAGCGAGGACCTGCCGAGTATCTACGAAGTGCCCGTCAACATGCAGAAACAGGGATTGGATGCGGCGTTGTTGCGGAAGTTCGGTGTTCCCGTGGGCGAGACCCCCAAGATGGAGGGCTGGCACCGGTTCCTGGACCTCCAACGCACCGCCGAAAAGGAAGTCCGCGTAGGACTGGTAGGCAAGTACGACCTGCAGGATGCTTACAAGAGCATTCGCGAAAGTCTCTCTTTAGCGGGCATTTACAATCATGTGAAAGTAAAAATCGATTTCATCAACAGTGAGAACATCACCGAAGAGAATGTGGCGGAGAAACTTAAAGGCGTGGCTGGAATCTTGGTGTGTCCCGGCTTCGGGCAGCGCGGCATCGAGGGTAAAATCATCGCGGTGGAATACGCCCGCACCCACAACATGCCTGCGTTCGGCATCTGCTTGGGTATGCAGATGATGGTGATCGAATTTGCTCGCAACGTGTTGAAATACAGCGATGCCAACTCTGCCGAGATGGATCCGACCACCCCGCACAATGTGATAGACCTGATGGAGGAGCAAAAATCGGTGACCAATATGGGCGGCACGATGCGCTTGGGAGCCTACGACTGCGAGTTGCGTGAAGGCAGCCGCGTGGCGGAGATCTATGGAACCCTCCATATCAGCGAGCGCCACCGTCACCGCTACGAGTTCAACAACCGATACAAGGAAGAGTACGAGAAGAACGGCATGCAATGCGTGGGCACGAATCCCGACAACGACTTGGTCGAGATTGTGGAGATTCCCAGCCACCGCTGGTTCATCGGCACGCAATTCCATCCCGAATACTCCAGCACCGTGCTGCATCCGCATCCGCTGTTTATGAGTTTTGTCAAGGAGGTGGCGACAAGCTGCAAATAGCAATCCCAAGATTGTCAGCAACCTATATACTGTCTGTACATATCCGTATTTTATATATCTTTGCGCTCATAAAAAACTGATATTATTATGAGCAACCCCCTTTTCAACATCCAATACGGCCTGTTCGTCATCAGCACCTGTGATGGCGGCCGCGACAACGGCTGTATCAGCAACACTATTGCGCAGGTGGCCATGCAGCCTGACCGCATCTCCGTGGCCCTCAACAAGGGCAACCTGACCACCGAACTCATCCAGCATTCGCGCCGGTTCACCGCCTCCATCATCAGTGAGGCTGCCGATTTCGAGCTGTTCAAGCACTATGGCTTCCAGAGCGGTCGCGAAGTCGATAAGTTCGCCGACTTCAAGGACTGCCGCCGTGTCGCGAACGGCACATTAGCCGTCACTCGCGGCACCAACGCTTTTATCTCCGTCGAGGTGGAGCAGGTCGTCGATCTCGGCTCGCACGTCCTCTTCATCGGGCCCGTCTCCGAAGCGGAAGTGCTCAACGAGGTGCCTTCCGCCACGTATAGCTACTACATGGAGCACATCAAGCCGAAGCCGCAACCTGTGGGGCAGACCGCCGAGGGCAAGACCGTCTGGCGCTGTGTCATCTGCGGCTACGAGTATGTAGGCGAGGAACTTCCGGAGGACTTCATCTGTCCCATCTGCAAACATCCCGCTTCGGATTTCGAGAAGGTTGTTGTGGAAGCCAATGCGCCCGCGAGTGCAAGCAAGTATGCCGGGACGCGCACGGAGAAGAACTTGGAGGCCGCTTTTGCTGGCGAGAGCATGGCCCGCAACAAATATACCTACTACGCCTCTGTGGCCCAGCGGAACGGCTACGAGCAGATTGCCGCCCTCTTCCTGAAAACCGCCGACAACGAGCGCGAACACGCAAAGCTCTGGTTCAACCATTTGGGCGGCGTGGGCACGACCGCCGAGAACCTGCTGCACGCCGCCGAAGGCGAGAACTACGAGTGGACGGACATGTACGACAAGTTCGCCCGCGAAGCCGACGAGGAGGGATTCCACGAGCTGGCTGAGCAGTTCCGGGCCGTCGCGGCCATCGAAAAGCACCACGAGGAGCGTTACCGTGCCCTGTTGCACAACGTGGAGGCCGCCGAAGTCTTCCGCAAGAGCGGTGTCAGCATCTGGGAGTGTCGCAACTGCGGTCACATCGTCATCGGCACCGAAGCCCCCAAGGTCTGCCCCGTCTGCTTCTACGCCCAGGGCTGGTTTGAGATCAACGCGGAGAACTACTAACTATAGTAAACTGCTCAAAAGGCATGAAAAAGGCCCTCCTTGTCCTCATCACCTTCCTCTTGACCGTCAGCGTGCAAGCGCAGCAGCGCGACCGGTTAGGGGAGCTTGATGTGGTGTGCCGCAACGAGATCAACGACACCCTGCAAAGCGGGGATTTACTGTTTTTGAATAATAATCGTTCGAATATGGAAAAGGCCATCTCGGCCAGCACAGGCGAATACACCCACGTGGCCTTGGTGGAACGCGACAGCGCTGACGACGTGTGGGTTATCGAAGCCTCACCAAAGTACGGCGTGCAGCGAATACCCTACAACCAATTCGAAAGGGAAAACAATCTCGGATTCTTCCGAGGAAATATCGACATCTACCGTTTCACCGTACCATTCGACACCGCTGCAGTCATCGCCCGTGCCAAGAAACTTGTCGGGAAGCCCTACGACAACGCCTTTCTGCCCGACAACGATGCCTACTACTGTTCGGAGCTCATCCAGGTGGCCTTTGGCGACATTTTCCCGACGAAGCCGATGAACTGGCGCGATGATGAAGGACATTTGCCCGAATATTGGATAAAGCATTTTGAAGAGCTCGGATTACCCGTCCCCGAAGGTGTTCCCGGCACCAACCCTACAGATATGAGCCGGTCGCCGCTGTTGAAAATGTTGAAATAGCAAAGAATTTACCCCTTGGGCTGCAAACTTCGCCTGTACTCGCTGGGCGACTGTCCGAGATGCTTGGTGCAATAGCGGCTGAAATAGGAGAGCGACGTGAAATTCATACGGTCGGCGATCTGCGTGAGCGAGAGCCGTTCATCATTAAGATATTTCTTCAGGATGGGCACCGTGTGGCGGTCGATGAAGCTGCTGACGCTGTGGCCGGTGACGCGCTTGACGGTGGCGGAGAGATACTTCGGCGACACGTGTAGCCGCTCGGCATAGTAACTCACCTCGCGCTCCGTGCGGCTGATGCCCGTGGAAAGCAAGTCCATCAGCTGCTTGACGATATAGGCCGTGCGGTCGCTGTGGGGATCGGTGGCGTCGCGCTGCGCGTGCGGTTCGAAGATGTCATACATCATTGTCAGGCAGAGGCTGCCCATCAACTCGCGGTAGAACAGCAGGTCGCGGTCGTTCATGCGGTCTCGGAGGCGGTGGAAGTCGGCGAGGAGGATGGCTGCCTGCTCATCCGTGAGCTTGATGACGGGATCGTGGTTAAGGGAGATGGCGCCCCCGATGCCGTAGTTGTTCGAGGGCAGCAGGTTCTGCAGGAACTTGTAGTCGGCGGCGAACCACTCCACCTGCATTCCCGGTGCGGCGGCAAGATTCTTCGCCCGGCTGGGATTCGGCATCACCACCAGGTCATTTTTCACGATGTGGTAGCATTTCTCGTTGAACACGAAACTCCCTTCGCCAGCTGTGCAGAGCAGATGCATGCAGGTGTGGCTCAGTTCTTGCGCGTTCATGCCGAGGAAATCGGTGGAATAGAGGAAATCAATTTTCATAACGCGAATAACATTATACTTTAATATGGATTATCGTAAATCTCACATGAATTATCGTGAATTATCATAAATTATTCACGAATTACAATGAATTAATTGATGATTCATTCGTGGTCTATTCGTGATTCATTCGTGGTAATTCAAGTTAAGATAAAACGCAAAACTTTTGTGCTTATTGTGAAAGTTTTGATGTTTTTTGTGAAACTTGCGCAACGCAAAAGGATGTATTTTTGCCTCATCAAATTGGCAAGGATAACAAGGATATTATAAAACAAAGAAAACCAATATGTTATGAAAATCATCAAATTATCTAATGGAGTTGAAATGCCTCAATTGGGGTATGGCGTTTATCAGGTAACACCTGAAGAGTGTGAACGGTGCGTGAGTGACGCATTGAGTGTCGGATACCGTATGATTGACACGGCGCAGGCTTACGCCAACGAGGAAGGTGTGGGAAACGCAGTGAAACAAAGTGGCATCGCCCGCGACGAGGTCTTCATCGTGTCGAAAATCTGGATATCGAACTATGGTTACGAAAAGGCAAAAACCAGCATCGACGAGAGTTTGCGCAAACTGCAGATGGAGTACATCGACCTGATGCTGCTGCACCAGCCCTTCTGCGACCGCTACGGTGCCTACCGCGCATTGGAGGAAGCTTACCGCGAAGGCAAATTACGCGCCATCGGCGTGAGCAACTTCTATCCCGACCACCTTATTGACCTCGCGTCGAATGTGGAAGTGAAGCCGATGGTCAACCAAGTGGAAACGCACGTGTTTGACCAGCAGGTGGAGGCCAAAAAGTATATGGACGAACTTGACTGCCGTATTATGTCGTGGGGACCGTTGGCCGAAGGTCGCAACGGCTTCTTCTCCAACGAATTGCTTGGCGAGATTGGCAAGAAGTACGGGAAGAGCATTCCGCAGGTGGCTTTGCGCTGGCTGCTGCAGCGTGGGGTCATCATCATCCCGAAGTCAACGCACAAGGAACGCATGGCCGAGAATCTCAACATCTTCGATTTCGAACTCACCTCCGACGATATGGCGCAGATCCAGACCCTTGATACAGGCAAAAGTCTCTTCTTCGACCACCACGATGGCGAAGTGACCAAGATGTTTATGGGATGGCGTGGGTTGGTATAAAAACAGAAAAGTATGAACATCAAGAACATCCTCGTCGCAGTCCTCGCCGTGGTTTTCGCCACGGGCTGCAACGGACAGAATAAAAACAATGTGGAGACGTTTCAGGAAACGTCTCTACAGAACGAACAAAAATCAAATTCCGGAAATATGAGCAAATCCATCGTCATTTTCTTCTCCCACTCGGGGGACAACTATTCCGTCGGCGTCATCGACACGGGCAACACCAAGATCGTGGCCGACTACATCAGTGAAATCACGGGCGCCGACCAGTTCGAGATCGTCACTCACAAGTATGACGGCATGGCCTACACGCCGCTCATCGAGCTGGCCAAGAAAGAGGCCGCCGCAGGCGAACTGCCTCCCTACGAAGGCACCGCTCCCGACCTCAGCGGTTACGACACTGTCTTCATCGGCGGTCCCGTGTGGTGGGGCACCTACCCGCAGGTGATGTTCACGCTGTTCAAGGACATTAACCTTGACGGCAAGACCGTCATCCCCTTCACCACCCACGAGGGCAGCGGTCTGGCCTCCTGCGCCAACGACGTGCGCAAAGCCTTCCCGAAGGCCAAGGTCACGGGCGAGTTCAGCATCTACGGTCACGAAGTGCGAAACGGTAAGGCGAAGGTGGAGCGGTGGCTAAAGGGACTGTAAAATCCGTAGAAGAAAGCATCAAGCGAGTTGTAATATAATCAGGACAATGAAAAAAACATGGATATTTGTCGTTGCCATTCTACTTTGCGGCTGTAACAAAGAAAACATTAATGCGCAAAATATGGAAGACAAACTGTATGTGACCATCGGGACGACAACGTGCGCCGTTACGATGGAAGACAATGTCGGGACGCGGGCATTGGTAGCCGCGCTTCAAACGGACAACATCACCTATACGGCCGATGACTACGGCAATTTCGAGAAAGTGGGCTATGTCGGGCAGTCTTTCCCGACGGCGGACCATCAAATCACCACTTCGGCCGGCGACCTTGTCCTGTATAACGGCAACAACATCTGCATTTTCTATGGCAGTAACTCCTGGTCCTATACGCGCATCGGCAAATTAGACAATCTGTTGGCGGACGAGGTACGCCAGTTTGTCAAGGCGGGGCAAGGCGAAGTGGCTATCACCCTTTCCTTGCAGCCTATCCAAACTGGCATTCGGGATTTCTCACCTGAAGAAAACGACAAAGGTCCCGCTTACACGATTACCGGGCAAATCGCGCCGCAAGGTTACAAAGGCGTTGTGATTCAGAACGGCAAAAAAAGAATACAATAAAGCACATCCTTATGAAATACACGCAATTAGGAAACACTGACATTGAAGTCAGCCGCATCTGCGTCGGCTGCATGTCGTACGGGAAGCCCTCGGAGGACTTCCACCTGTGGACTCTCAATCAGGAGGAGACCACGAAGATGATCAAGCACGCCCTCGACCTCGGGGTGAACTTCTTCGACACGGCCAACGGCTATTCGCACGGTACCAGCGAGGAGTTCTTAGGCAAAGCGCTTAAAGACCTCGGCGTCGCCCGCGACCAGGTGGTGTTCGCCTCGAAAGTCTATTTCAACGAGGGCAAGCTCTCCGCCGCGGCCATCCGTCGCGAGATCGACGGCACGCTGCAACGTTTGGGCACCGACTACCTCGATCTCTACCAGATCCACCGTTTCGACTACGGCACACCCATCGAGGAGACGATGCAGACGCTGCACGAGTTGGTGCAAAGCGGCAAAGTGCGGGCCATCGGCGCCTCGGCGATGTACGGCTACCAGTTCCACAATATGCAGATCTGCGCCGAGCGCAACGGCTGGACGCTGTTCTCCACGCTGCAGAACCACTACAACCTCCTCTATCGCGAGGACGAGCGTGAGCTGATTCCCGTGGCGAAACAGTACGGCGTGTCGCTCATCCCTTACTCTCCCCTCGCCAGCGGACACCTCACCCGCAAGGAGTGGAACAGTGGGTCGAAGCGCAACGAGACCGACAAGGTGATGCACAGCAAATACGACCACGCCATGGAGAACGACATGCAGATCGTCGCCCGTGTGGCGGAGGTGGCGGAGCGTCTCGGCGTGACGATGACGGAAGTGGCGTTGGCCTGGCTGCTGAAGCGGGGTGTCGCCGCACCCATCGTGGGAGCCACGAAAGTGCCGCACTTCAACGACGCGGTCCGCGCCTTGGATCTCGACCTCAGCGACGAAGACGCCACCTACCTCGAAGAGCCCTACAAAGCGCACGAGGTGGTAGGAGCGTTGTGAGCCTGCGGCTGTTGGTTAGCCTTCGGCTGTTGATTAGCTTCGCTGTTGGTTAGCCTTCGGCTGTTGATTAGCTTCGCTGTTGGTTAGCCTTCGGCTGTTGATTAGCTTTGCTGTTGGTTAGCTTCGCTGTTGGTTAGCTTCGCTGTTGGTTAGCTTCGCTGTTGGTTAGCCTTCGGCTGTTGATTAGCTTCGCTGTTGGTTAGCTTCGCTGTTGGTTAGCCTTCGGCTGTTGATTAGCTTCGCTGTTGGTTAGCCTTCGGCTGTTGATGAGCTTCGCTGTTGGTTAGCCTTCGGCTGTTGATGAGCTTCGCTGTTGGTTAGCCTTCGGCTGTTGATGAGCTTCGCTGTTGGTTAGCCTTCGACTGTTGATTAGCTTCGCTGTTGGTTAGCCTTCGGCTGTTGATGAGCTTCGCTGTTGGTTAGCCTTCGACTGTTGATGAGCTTCGCTGTTGGTTAGCCTTCGGCTGTTGGTTAGCTTCGCTGTTGGTTAGCCTTCGGCTGTTGATTAGCTTCGCTGTTGGTTAGCCTTCGGCTGTTGGTTAGCCTTCGGCTGTTGATTAGCTTCGCTGTTGGTTAGCCTTCGGCTGTTAATTACTTTGTGTTAACATGAAATAATTAACATGAAATAATTAACACGAAGTCATCAACACGAAGTCATCAACACGAAGTCATCAACACGAAGTCATCAACACGAAGTGATCAGCCTTTCTGTTTCTTTCAAGAAAAGTAGTGTTTTTGAAGTATTCTTTGTCTTAATCGAGTACCAGACTGGGGGCGCTGTAGGCGCGGGCGGCGAGCTCCTGGTTGAGCATATAGAGGCTGCGGGGGTCGCTGCCGAAGAGTTCCATCTTCGAGATCATATCGCGGGCGTTGGTTTCCTCTTCGCCTTGCTCTTTGACGAACCAGTCGAGGAACTGCATAGTACGGAAATCCTTGACCTTGTTCGCGGCGTCATAGATAGTGTGGATCGAGGCGGTTACATATTCCTCGTGCTCCAGACCGGCCTTCAGCACGTCCATATCTTTCTTGAACACCTTGTCGGGCTTGGCGATAGCATCCAGCGTCACGGGGCAGTCGTTGTTCTGCATGTAGCGGTAGAACAGCATAGCGTGGTCGCGCTCCTCCTGGGCCTGAATCATATACCAGTTGGCGAAGCCGTTCAGACCGCGGCGCTCGAAATAGTTGGACATATCAAGATAGAGATAGGCGCTGTAAAGCTCCTTGTTGATTTGATCGTTAAGCAGATCGGCTACTTTTTTGTTAAGCATAATTATTGTTATTTATAGATTGTTGTCGAAAAGACGGATTAATGACGTTCCTGCTTTTCGGTTGCAAAAATACGACTATTTTCTTACATGGCAAAAAAATATTTTGCAAAAGAATATGGCTGTCGGTTAGCTTCGCTGTTGATTAGCCTACGGCTGTTGATTAGCTTCGCTGTTGGTTAGCTTCGCTGTTGGTTAGCCTTCGGCTGTTAATGACTTCGTGTTAACATGAAATAATCAACACGAAGTAATCAACACGAAGTAACCAGCTTTCAGCTTCAATTAAGAAAAGTTGTATCTTTGCAAGGTTTTTTGAATAAAACAAATGTGAAAGCCAAAACGACAATGGACAAAAACGAACTCTTAGCAGCCATGTCGGACAGTTATGCGAAACTGAACGAGCAAATCGGCAAAATGACAGATGACGAACTGAACGCGACCTTCCAGTTCGCCAATGACCCCAAAAAATGCGGTGCACGGTGGATTTACGACCAATGCGCCCGCGACCTCCTCATACACCTTTATGAATGGCAAGTGCTGATGAGCGAATTTGTGAACAACATCCGCGAAGGCCGTCAAAAGGACTATCTGCCCGACGAATACCGCAAAAACTACCACGAAATGGACAAGATGTTGGTGGAAAAACACCAGAGCACCTCGTTCAAAGAGGCGCAGCGGCTTCTGGAGCAGACCCATGACGAAATGATTCAGCTGGCGGGCAGCTTCTCCGAGGAGGAACTTTTCACCAAAGGCCACTACAAGTGCACCTACACCACCGATATGGCGGCTTACTTCACGAGTGTCACCACGAGTCCCTACAAGCAGGCGTTGAAGATGTTGAAGACGCACCAAAAGAAGCTGAAGACTTCGTGTTGATGAGCCTTCGGCTGTTAGTTAGCCTTCGGCTGTTGATTAGCTTCGCTGTTAGTTAGCCTTCGGCTGTTGATTAGCTTCGCTGTTAGTTAGCTTCGCTGTTAATGACTTCGTGTTAACATTCACTCACCAACACGAAGTCACCAACATGAAATAACTAACACGAAGTAACTAACACGAAGTAACTAACACGAAGTAACCAACATTCACTTAAACGAATTTCATCCGATAAAATAGACATAAAATAGACTATGACTATCCGACTTGAGCAACCCGAAGATTATCGCGAGGTGGAGGACCTCACCCGCAATGCGTTCTGGAACGTCTATCGTCCCGGATGCACGGAGCATTATGTGCTCAATCAATACAGAAACAATCCCGATTTCATCCCCGAACTGGACTTCGTGATGGAAGAAGACGGCAAGCTGATCGGTCACGTGATGTTCTCGAAAGCCGAAATCCTCCTTGACGATGGGACAGCCTTCCCTTCATGGACCTTCGGCCCCATCAGCATTCACCCCGACTACAAGCGCAAAGGCTACGGGCTGAAACTCCTTCGCTATGCATTGGAGAAGGCGCGTGAGATGGGGGTCGGCATGCTTCAGATGGAGGGCAATATCGAGTTTTACAAACACGCGGGCTTCGGTCTGGCCAGCAAGCTCCGCATCCATTACCATGATATGCCGCAGGAGGAAGTACCTTTCTTCCTCGCCCAGGAGCTGATTCCTGGCTATTGGGGCAACCGCGAGGGCACCTATTGTCCGCCGAAGGGCTATTTCGTGGCTGATGAGAACCCCGAAGCGTTCGAAGCGTACGACAAAGGTTTCCCCAGAAAGGCGAAAGCCTATAACGATGGGCAGTTGCCGCCTTTCGCCGAAAAGGCCAAACTGATGCTGCGGACCGAGAGGCTGACACTTCGTCCCTGGTTTGAGAGCGACGCCGACTCCTTGTTCAAATACGCCTCCGACCCGGACGTGGGACCTCGGGCGGGCTGGCCACCGCACAACAGCAGAGAGGAAAGCTTAGAGATCATCCGCACGGTATTCCACAACGACTCCAACTGGGCCATCGAACTCAACGCGACGGGAGAAGCCATCGGGGCCATCGGCTACGGTCCTTCGTGCGAGTGCAATCTCCCCGCCCGCGAGGGGGAGCCCCTCTGCGGCTATTGGGTGGCCAAACCGTACTGGAACCGAGGCATCTGCACGGAAGCGCTGCAAACGATGTTAGACTATATCCGCCGAACGACGGACATCCAATCGCTCATCAGCGGGCATTTCGTTGACAATCCCGCCTCCGGCCGTGTGATGGAGAAGTGTGGATTCCAACCCACCGGAGAAACCTGCATCGACGAGACCCAGTATCAAGGAAAAGACAGACCTATCAGGGTGCTGAGGTTGGAGCTGAAATAGCCTTCGACTGTTGGTTAGCCTTCGGCTGTTAGTTAGCCTTCGGCTGTTGGTTAGCTTCGCTGTTAGTTAGCCTTCGGCTGTTGATTAGCTTCGCTGTTGGTTAGCTTCGCTGTTGGTTAGCCTTCGGCTGTTAGTTAGCCTTCGGCTGTTGGTTAGCTTCGCTGTTGGTTAGCCTTCGGCTGTTAGTTAGCTTCGCTGTTGGTTAGCCTTCGGCTGTTAGTTAGCCTTCGGCTGTTAGTTAGCCTTCGGCTGTTAGTTAGCCTTCGGCTGTTGGTTAGCTTCGCTGTTGATTAGCCTTCGACTGTTGGTTAGCTTCGCTGTTGGTTAGCCTTCGGCTGTTGGTTAGCCTTCGGCTGTTGGTTAGCCTTCGGCTGTTGGTTAGCCTTCGGCTGTTAGTTAGCCTTCGGCTGTTGGTTAGCCTTCGGCTGTTAGTTAGCCTTCGGCTGTTGGTTAGCTTCGCTGTTGGTTAGCCTTCGGCTGTTAGTTAGCCTTCGGCTGTTGATTAGCTACGCTGTTAGTTAGCCTGCGGCTGTTAATTACTTCGTGTTAACATGAAATAATCAACATGAAATAATCAACACGAAGTAACCAACACGAAGTAACCAACACGAAGTAACCAAATCATTCTCTTATTTCTTTACAAATTCCACACGGCGGTTCTTGGCACGGCCTTCCTCTGTGGTGTTGGGGGCGATGGGGGAGTGTGATCCTTTGCCCACGGCCGAGAGACGTGATTTGTCGATACCCAGTTTCACCAGGGCATCCACGATGGCTTCTGCACGCTTCTGGCTCAGCGGATCGTTTATGGCGTCGGTTCCGGTGTTGTCGCAGTGACCCTGCACCTCGAAGATGAGGTCGGTGTGCTCTTGCATCAGCTTGGCCACGCGATTGATTTCAATGGTGGATTCCGGTTTGAGGTCGGCCTTGCCGCTCTCGAAGGTGATGGCGTAGGTCACAATCTTGCCGTCGGTGGTCAAACGGTCGTAGAGCGGCACGGCGCCCTGGGCGATGCGCACGTTGCTCAACCCCGTGTAGCGATAGTACGCTCCGCTGGCGAAGAAGAGGTAGCCCGGCGCCTTCATCGCCGGCACGTTGATCATGCGCACGCCATTCACATAGCCCTTGAAAGCCCGCTTGTTGAACGAAAAGGCGAAGTGGTTCCACTCGCCGGCAACCACCGGATTGTCCTTCTCTAAGTAGTCGCTGGTGCCCGGGGTCAGCCCCAACATCTTTTCTCCACTCGACTGGCTACTCCCGTCCGGTTTCAGCAGAGACCACGTCAAGTTGCACGACCCGTCTTCCCTGTACCAGAAACGCACATAACTCGAGGCGTTGTAGTAGCTTTCGTCACCGCGGTCGCCGAAATAAATGCTCATATCGAGCGATGTCTCCTCCTCGTCTGCCGAATTCATCGGGGCCACGTAGAGGTCGAACTCCACCGTGAACACCTCAGGTAGCCAATCCCATTTCTCTTTCATCAGCGGCATCACCTGTCCCAGACCGTTGTCGGTGAACGCCAGAACATTGCGACCCTTCTGCTGCGCGGTCTCCGCATAGCCATCCAGCAAGTCCCATCGCAGCGGGAATTCCCCAAGTTTCTCGTGTTCAAAGTTGTCGTCGAATATGATTTCGTCGCCGGGAACAAAATCGCTCTTCGCGTAGTTGTTCTCCTGAGCATTCAGTGTCATTCCGGCAAGCATTAACAGCACAGCCACAAACAATGATTTCTTCATGATGATAGTTTTTCAATTATTACAAAATGCAAAAGTACAAACTTTTTTGAAACAATGACGAGAATCTGTAAGAAGGACAGGGCTTACGTATAAACTTTAGCCTATGGAACACGGACACCGGCATCGACACCCGAGGCGACTGGGAGCACACGATGGAATAAAAAAATCCCTATTTTTGCAAGAAAAAAAAGAGAGTGTCTCACACTATGAGGAAAATACTGATAATCAGCTTTATGACATTGCTTATGGCGCACGTTTCCGCTCAGATCGACCTCCACAGTCACGCCATCACGCAGGGTTACCTTGACTACATCAAGGCCAACGGTGCCGAGATGGACGAGGGGTTTCCCATCCCGGGCTGGGACGTGGAGAAGCATATCGCCTTCATGGACAAGGCCGGCATCCAGACTTCGGTGCTGACGATGCCCGCTCCGCAGCCCTTCTTCGGCGACGCGGAGGCTTCGGCAAAAGTGTGCCGCAAGTACAACGAAGAGTGCGCCGCGCTGAAGGCCCGCTATCCGGGGCATTTTATGTTCTGCGCCGCGCTGCCCCTGCCCGATGTGCCGCACGCGTTGGAAGAGGCACGTTACGCCTTGGAGGTGTTGGGTGCCGACGGCATCAAGTTGGCCACCAACAGCTATGGGCAGTACCTCGGCGACCCCGACTTGGACACCCTTATGTCCTACCTCAACGCGCAAAAGGCCGTCGTCATCCTGCATCCGCACAAACCCTCGGCGGTGAACGCGCAGTTGATTGCCGATGTGCCGTTGGCGAGCTACGAATACTTGGCAGAAACCTCTCGTGCGGTGCTCAACATGGTGGCCCACAACGTGTTGGTGCGCTACCCGAACCTGAAGGTAGTGGTGCCGCACTGCGGCTCTTTCCTGCCCAACGCCTTGCCGCGCTTCCGTTCTCTGCTGCCCGTGATGGTGAAGCAGGGCATCATGCAGCCCGTGGATGTCGATGCCAACCTGTCGCGGCTCTACTACGATCTGGCCGGCGCGCCTACCGATGACGTCCTCGACGCGATCCTCACCATCACCACGCCCGACCATATCCTCTACGGCAGCGACTACCCGTACGTGGCCGAGCCGGTGCTCATCAGCGGCAAGCAGGCCTTGGAAGGCCGTCTCGCCTCGCACGGACTGAACCCGCAGGACATCTTCACCGACAACGCCCGCCGGCTGTTCGGTGAGAACGTGCCCCTGCGGCAATACGGCGAGCGCATCGTCCGCCTCGCCGAAATTGAGGTGGTGCCGGAGTATCTGGAAGCGTATCTGGCTTACGCAAAGGAAGTTGGGGAGACCTCAGTGAAGGTGGAGCCCGGCGTGCTAACCCTCTTCTCAATGCAGACCAAAGAAGACCCCTGCAAAATCTACATCCTCGAAATCTACGCCGACAAAGAGGCCTACCAGAGCCATCTCCAGACCGCCCATTTCAAGAAGTACAAGGAGGGCACCGCCAAAATGGTGAAGTCGCTGAAACTGATCGACACCAAGCCGATGGTGGGGATGGAACAGTTTGGAAAAATAGAATAACAAACAATTCAAAATATTATGAAACACACCCTTCTGATTTTCGCCGCCATCGTGTTGATGGCCGGCTGCAACAAGACAACAAAAACAGACAAAGATATGAACACTTTGACATTCAACGAGAAGCAGGCGGCGGCGATGACGGCCATCGCCTGCTACGAGGCGCAGGGCGACCAAACGTCGTTAGCCACCGCCATCCATGAGGGCTTCGACGCGGGGCTTACCGCCAACCAGATCAAGGAGGCCCTCTCGCAACTCTACGCCTACACGGGATTTCCGCGCTCGCTCAACGCATTAGGCACCCTGCAGAAGGTGATGGAACAGCGCGGTGAGGTGACGACAGGGGAGGAGTCCTCTCCGATTCCCGGCAGCTACGACGCCCTGAAACAAGGCACCGAAGTGCAGACCAAACTGTCGGGGCAACCCTTCGACTACAAGTTCTGTCCCGCCGAGGACTACTACCTCAAGGCGCACCTCTTCGGCGACATCTTCGCCCGCGACCTGCTCACCCACGCCGACCGCGAGTTGGTGACCGTCAGTGCTTTGGCTGGTCTGGAGGGCGTGGAACCCCAGCTGGCCGCCCACGTGCGCGGCGCACGGAACATGGGTCTGACCGACGCCCAGCTGCTCGCCATCCCGAAGGTGTTGCAGGAGCGTGTGGGCAAAATGGAAGCGCACCGTGTCGCCGTGGCCATTCAGCAGTTGGGCATCAGCGATTCTGCCAACGACCACCTCGCCAGCGATATATACGTCCAGAACTACGTTGACTTGAAGTCGAACTGGCGCAGAGGCGAGCCGAACACCGCCTACGCACAGTACTTCATCGGCAACAGCTACCTTGCGCCCTACGATGGCGGCATGGTCAACGTGACCTTCGAGCCGGGATGCCGCAACAACTGGCACATCCACCACAAGCAGGTGCAGGTGTTGGTGTGCGTCTATGGCCGTGGTTGGTACCAGGAATGGGGCAAGCCCGCTGTCAAGTTGGAGCCTGGCGTAATCATTGAGATTCCCGAGGGTGTGAAGCACTGGCACGGCGCCGCCAAAGACAGCTGGATGCAGCACCTCACCTACCATAAGGACGTGCAGGAAGGGGCCAGCAACGAATGGCTGGAGCCCGTCAGCGACGAACAATATGGAACACTAAAATAGTTAGTTAGCCTTCGGCTGTTAGTTAGCTTCGCTGTTGGTTAGCCTTCGGCTGTTAGTTAGCTTCGCTGTTGATTAGCCTTCGGCTGTTAGTTAGCTTCGCTGTTGATTAGCCTTCGGCTGTTAGTTAGCTTCGCTGTTGATTAGCCTTCGGCTGTTAATTAGCTTCGCTGTTAATTACTTCGTGTTAACATGAAATAACCAACATGAAATAACCAACATGAAATAACCAACATGAAATAATCAACATGAAATAACCAACACGAAGTAACCAACACGAAGTAATCAACACGAAGTAATAAACATTCACTTAAAAGATATGAAAGCACTTCTTATCAATGGCAGTCCCAACGCGAAGGGCTGCACCTTCACCGCCCTGAGCCTTGTGGCGGAAGAATTACAGAAAAACGGCGTTGAAGCCGAAATCGTCCACGTGGGACACAAAAACATCCACGGCTGCATCAGCTGCGGGAAATGCTACGAAACAGGCAAATGCGTCTTCGATGACATCGTGAACGAAGTCGCCCCGAAATTCGAGCAAGCCGACGCACTGGTCATCGGCTCGCCGGTCTATTACGCGGGCATTGCCGGCACGATGAAATCCTTCCTCGACCGCCTCTTCTTCAGCACGCACTTCCGGAAGTGCATGAAGGTGGGCGCCGCGGTCTGCTCGGCCCGACGCGCCGGCACCACCGCCACTTTCGACCAGCTGAACAAGTACTTCACCATCAGCGAGATGCCCATCGCCAGCACCCGCTACTGGAACATGGTACACGGTCACTGTGCCGAAGACGTCATGCAGGATGCGGAGGGCGTGCAGTGCATGCGCATCCTCGGCCGCAACATCGCCTTCCTCGTCAAGGCCATCGCCGCGGAGAAGGAGCGCAACGGTCTGCCCGAGGCGGAAGAAGCGGTATTCACGAATTTCATCCGGTAAAATGACGAACGACAAACCCACAGGAAAAGACTACGTCGGCAGCGACGACCTCTACGCCGACGTGCAGCGCACGATGCAGCTCTGCGCCGAGATGAACAGCGGCTACCACACCGAAGCGGAGGTGCGCGACTATCTGCGCGAGATCACCCGCAGCGAGGTGCCCGACACCGTGCGAGTGTTTACGCCGCTCAACATCAACTACGGACCGGGCGTGCGCTTCGGCAACGACTGCTTCCTCAACTTCGGTTGCACGCTGTTGGCCATAGGCGGCATCACCATCGAGGATGACGTCTTCATCGGTCCGCATTGCGTGTTAGCCACCGAATACCATCCCGAAGACCCCGCCGCGCGTCACACGCTGCTCACCAAACCCATCGTGGTGAAACGCAACGCATGGCTCGGCGCCGACGTGAAAGTGCTGGCAGGCGTCACCATCGGCGAGAACGCTATCGTGGCGGCTGGCAGCGTGGTCAACAAGGACGTGCCCGACAATATGGTGGTGGCGGGGAGTCCGGCGAAAGTGATACGAGAGATCACTTCGTGTTGATGAGCTTCGCTGTTGGTAAGCCTTCGGCTGTTAATTAGCTTCGCTGTTGGTAAGCCTTCGGCTGATAGTTAGCCTTCGGCTGTTAGTTAGCTTCGCTGTTGATTAGCCTTCGGCTGTTGGTTAGCTTCGCTGTTGGTGAGCCTTCGGCTGTTAATTAGCTTCGCTGTTAGTTAGCCTTCGGCTGTTGATGAGCTTCGCTGTTAGTTAGCCTTCGGCTGTTAATTAGCTTCGCTGTTGGTAAGCCTTCGGCTGTTAATTAGCTTCGCTGTTGGTAAGCCTTCGGCTGTTAATTAGCTTCGCTGTTGGTAAGCCTTCGGCTGTTAATTACTTCGTGTTAACATGAAATAACCAACATGAAATAACTAACACGAAGTAACCAACATGAAATAACCAACACGAAGTAACCAACATGAAATAACTAACGTATAATAACCGATATGAAAAAACTCATCCTCTTCGCCCTCGCGGCACTGTCACTGGCCGCCTGCGGCAACAAGCAAGAAACAAATAACAACGAGAATATGAAACAGGAATTGAACCTCACGCAGGAGTGGGACAAGGTGTTCCCCCTCAGCGACAAAGTGAACCACCGCAAGGTGACGTTTGAAACACAGTACGGCCTGACCTTGGCCGCAGATTTGTATGAGCCAAAAGGCTCCCTCCCCTTTGGGGATGGCGGGGGGAGGGGTCTCCCCGCCATCGCTGTGAGCGGACCTTTCGGCGCCGTGAAGGAGCAAAGCAGTGGCCTCTACGCTATGAAGATGGCGGAACGCGGCTTCGTGGCACTGGCTTTTGACCCGTCGTACACCGGTGAGAGCAGCGGCGAGCCCCGTCGCACGGCCTCGCCCGACATCAACACGGAGGACTTTATGGCCGCTGTTGATTTCCTGTCGCAGTTAGAGAATGTGGACCCTGAGCGCATCGGCATCATCGGCATCTGCGGTTGGGGTGGCATCGCCCTGAATGCCGCCGCTGCCGACCCGCGCATCAAGGCCACCGTGGCCAGCACGATGTACGACATGACCCGCGTCAGCGGCAACGGCTACTACGACAGCGACGACAAAGAGGAGTCACGCCATGCTGCACGTGAGGCAATGGGCAAGCAGCGTCTCGCCGACCCGCTGGCGATGGCCGGCGGCGTCATCGACCCGCTGCCCGATGAGGTTCCGCAGTTCGTGAAAGACTACCACGCCTACTACAAGACCCCGCGCGGCTACCACAAGCGCAGTGGCAACAGCAACGATGGCTGGCGCGTCATCGGCACGCAGGCATACGCCAACGCCCGCTTCCTCTACTACATCAACGAGATCCGTTCCGCCGTCCTCGTGATGCACGGCGAGAAGGCCCACAGCCGCTACTTCGGCGAGGCGGCCTACCACTATATGGTGGATGGCAAGGCCGAAGGTTACAACTTCATCGGCAAGCCGAATCCCAACCCTGACAACAAGCAGCTGCTCATCATCCCCGGCGCCACCCACTGCGACCTCTACGACGGCGGCGAGGGCAACTACATCCCGTGGGACACGGTGGCGGAGTTTTTTAGCAAGAATCTGTAAGGCTTTGCTTTTTTTGTATTTTTGCGCGGTGAATGCGTTCGAAAATCGCGAACGGCGAACAGTTAATTGTAAATGATTGATATATAATATGATGAAGCCGCAAGATATTGTAATATTGTTAAAGAAAATGACACCGTCAGGACAGCATTTGTCGTGCCGGAAGCTGGCGGAATCGTTAGGGATGAGCTCATCCAGTGTGAGCGAGAGTTTGGAGCGTTGCCGGAATGTTCAACTGATAGACCGCAATAAAAAGCGTGTCAACACAATGGCTTTGCAGGAGTTTCTGATTCACGGCTTGCAGTATGTCTTTCCCGCCGTCACCGGACGAGTTGTACGCGGCGTGCCGGCCTACATCAGCGCCTCACCCCTGAAGGAGCAAATCTCAAACAGCAGTGAGAGCTATGTATGGCATTATACGAAAGGAAATGCCAGAGGACAACAAATAGAGCCCTTATATCCTTCTGTTCCAGGCGCCGTTTTGCAAGATGATGAGCTTTACCAATTGTTGGTGATTGCCGACACGCTCCGCCTCGGCCGCGCCCGGGAGAGGGAGATCGCCATTGAAGAACTCACCAAACATATCAACCGCTATGTCGAAAACCAATAACGAACGTCTGCAAGAGGTGGCGGAGGGTATGCAAGACCTTAACGAGCGGCTTGTGTATGTCGGCGGGGCAATGGCCGGCGTATATGCCACGGATCCAGCCGCCACGTTGCAACGCTCCAATTTCCCTGAGGAGTTGGAGTGCGCATTGCCGTCAGATGAGATCGAACGCGTGGATATGCTCCTTGAAACCATGCATCAGATGGCATCTTATACTCCACAATGTCTGCGCATCCAATATGTCAGCGACCTGCATTTGGAGTTTCCGCAAAACCGACAATGGATTGCCGAACATCCATTGGAAGTGACGGGCGACATACTGCTTGTTGCCGGCGACACGGCTTACCTTGATTTGCCGGACTCCAAACACGACACCTATTCCCAATACGAATTTTGGGATTGGGCAAGCAACCATTACAAACAGGTGATTGTCTGTTTGGGTAACCACGAATTTTACGGATATTACGACCTCTCTTCCATACCGGAAGGATACTGCAAAGAGATCCGTCACAACGTGCACGCCTACTACAATGGTATTGTGCATATCGGAGAAGTCGATATCATAGTATCGGCTTTGTGGTCGAAGATTGAGCCGCATAATGCTTTCCTGACGGAACGCAATGTCAGCGATTTTTACCGTATTATTTACGGCAATCACCGGCTGACCGCCGACGACTTCAACCGTGAGCACGAGCGTTGTCTTGCATTCATCAAACGAGCGGTTACGGAAAGCACTGCAAAAACAAAAATTGTGCTCACTCATCACGTGCCCACGCAGCTGTGCACCGCCGAGGAATTCCGGAATAGCACGATTAACGGTGCATTCACCGTGGAACTTGGCGACTTTATTGCCGACAGTGGCATTGACTTCTGGATATACGGCCACTCGCACCGCAACATAAAGGCTCAAATTGGTAGAACTTGTATCGTGTCTAATCAGTTGGGGTACGTCTCCCACGGGGAACATCTGACTAATGGGTTTGACTTTTCCGCAATGATTGAGGTATGAGGTCACGCGCAAATCAAGAGTTCCACATATTCAAGAAGCCCGAACACAATTGTCAAAGCAAGAAACTGTTGATTTTAACGATATGAACAAAGCAACCCAATTCCTAAGACCCTTGATGCCGATACTGGCGGCGGCATACGGCACAGCCATCATCTATGTGACGGCTATGCCGGTCGCGGGCGACAATCCGGGTTTCACGGGCGAACTGCTGACGTGGCTGCTCACCTTGGCGGGCATCGCCCTGACGATCTTCCTCGTGTGCCGTGTCGAACCGAAAGTGTTTCCCGAAGCCGGACAATTTTCGCTGAAGCTGCCGCGATTCCCCATCATCGCAGGACTGTTGCTGATAGCGCCTCTGTGGCTCGTGGCGGAAGAGTATATCGTTTATGGCATCACGTCTTTGGTCCATACAGTGAAGATGGAACCACTCACCTACACGACCGCAGAGCTGCGCGAAGACCTTTTGTCAAGCGTACACGCCGTGCTGCTTGCGCCGGTTCTCGAAGAGCTGTGTTTCAGGCAGATGGCCATCTCCCCTTTCCGCCGTCGCTGCGCACAGATCGCCGTCTGCGTGGTGATGGCCTTCCTGTTCGGAATACTCCACGTGCGCAACTTTCCGGGGGCTTTCATCAGCGCCCTGTTCTACGGGATGGTGTATATCTGGTCGCGAAACATCTGGTATAGCGTGGCGCTCCACGCCGGATGCAACCTCACCGCCACGCTCCTCGCCGTTTACTGCTGGATGGGGCTTGGAGAGATGCAGATGGCGAAAACACCGGTCATCATCCAGCCGGACTGGAAGGTGGTCGTCGCAAGCTTGGTGTTAGCCGTCGCAGGAGTTTGTTTACTTCGTGTTGACAGGCCTTCGGCTGTTGATTAGCCTTCGGCTGTTGGTTAGCTTCGCTGTTGGTTAGCCTTCGGCTGTTAGTTAGCTTCGCTGTTGGTTAGCCTTCGGCTGTTGGTGAGCCTTCGGCTGTTAGTTAGCTTCGCTGTTGGTTAGCCTTCGGCTGTTGATTAGCCTTCGGCTGTTAGTTAGCTTCGCTGTTGGTAAGCCTGCGGCTGTTAATTACTTCGTGTTGGTAAGCTTCGCTGTTGGTTAGCCTTCGGCTGTTGGTTAGCTTCGCTGTTGATGCGCCTACGGCTGTTGGTGAGCTTCGCTGTTGGTGAGCCTGCGGCTGTTAATTACTTCGTGTTGGTTAGCTGCGCTGTTGGTTAGCCTTCGTGTTAACATTCGCGACCGTATCAACGGAAGACTATTCATACACGACACAGCCCGTTAGGGCTGAAGGGCTCGGTAGGGATGGGGGCGGCGTTTTGGTTTTTCCGCACGCCGTAGGTGTGCGGGGATTATGGAAAACGGCGTGGGATTCGATTTATGCCCGCAGACCTAACGGCCCGCCAACCTTCGCGACCGTAACAGATTCGGACAACCGCTTTAACATAACGAAAAATCATAGGACATAAACAAGGAGGGCAAAAAGTACCGCATCATATAGCAGACAAACGCCCCGGCTTCAAGTCCAAACTGCTCGGTTTCATCGCTTCGGTGATGGACTCCCTCATCGGACTGTCCACCAACTTTGACTACCAAGTGACACCATAACCCAAAATCGCATTTTCGGATGTTTGATCAGTTTTTGAAAGCTGTTGCAGATTGTGACGGCTTTTTTTGTAGTTTTGTGCCGTTAATTGAGAAGTTCAAAAAATGCGAAGTTGCACAATTTTTTTAGACAAAAATCGTTGTAATAATATGATTCACAAAACGTACCATTCTATAGGTTTTTATGACCTGATATTTCGAGTACGTTAAAACAAAAAAACTCGTGTAATGGAGAAACAAATCATAGACGGTCATTTAAACGCACAACAAAGAGAGGATTTGAAAAATCAAATCTACGATAACATTAAAGATTCTATCGAGTACAGCGGATTAACCATTACTTGGCATGAGATGGTCAGCTTTGACGTGTATTTCGATGACAAAGACATAATCGAACTGGAGGAAAACGTATACAGGATAACCGAAGAAAATATGGAGGAAATCTGGAACGCGTTCGAAGATGCAAGGGAGGAGGCGTGTCGCGAATACCGAGAAGAGCACAAGCTAAACCCGATGACGTGGATGGCACCGATTATCGGAGGCATGGGAGGATGAAAAAAACAGAATTGAAGCAAAGGGCATCGCCACAGGCGATGTTTTTATGAAAAAACCTCGTGTCATGGAAAAGCAAATCATAGACGGTCCGATGGACATAGACCAAAGGATAAAACTTGAGAGCGCGATATACGATATAGTCAAGACATCCATGGATCAAAGATGCTTGAGCATGGCGTGGTGGGAAACATACTGCTCGGTGGATTTTTTCGACGAGCTGAATGAAGTGTCGGACGATTCCGGAAACGTTCTCGGAAAAGGAATAGAAACGGAGGATTGCATATATATCCTGAACAGGGAGTCAGAATTCGATTTTACGACAGCTTTCCACTACGGAAAAGAAAAAGCAATACAGGAGATAAATGAAGATGAAATCAGTCCACTGGCATGGATGAAAAACCTCGTGTCATGGAAAAGCAAATCATAGACGGTCCGATGGACATAGACCAAAGGATAAAACTTGAGAGCGCGATATACGATATAGTCAAGACATTCATGAATCAAAGATGCTTGAGCATGGCGTGGTGGGAAACATACTGCTCGGTGGATTTTTTCAACGAGCTGAATGAAGTGACGGACGACTTCGGAAACGTTCTCGGAAAAGGAATAGAAACGGAGGATTGCATTTATGTCCTGAATGGAATGTCAGAATCGGATTTTACGACAGCATTCCTCGACGGCAGGGACAAGGCTATACAAGAAATAAAGAAAAAACATGCACCTAACCCGATGACGTGGATGGCACCGATTATCGGAGGCATGGGAGGATGAAAAAAACAGAATTGAAGCAGAGGGCATCGCCACAGGCGATGCCTTTTTTTTTGTTCCCAACCCGAACGGATGAACAGAAGTACTTTTGCCGAAAATTCCACAGATGAAGAAAATCAAACGCGCGATGGCGCTGAAAGAAATGGAAATCAAAGAGGCTGGCGGGAAGCCGGTCTATTTCTCCATATCCTTCTACACAAAGAACGGGGAGGTGAGATTCGTCCAGCGGGCGCAGACCTGCGGGCTGAAGATGGACATGAAGGCCAACAGGATACGCGGGATCCAGGAACACGACATCCAGTTTTTATGACCTGATATTTCGAGTACGTTAAACTAATGGTGTCTTAAAGTCTAATTCTTTTTACTTTAGGGCGACCAGGCACGCTTTCCGCTCGGATTTCGCCGCCGCCAAACTGGAGTACGAGCTGCGCAAACTCCTCAAAGGCAAAGTCGCTGCGGCGGTAAAATACTAAAGATTGCATTTTGCAGAGTGATATTTTACTATCTTTGCAAACTCAAAAAACAAGCGATATGAATAAGGTGTTAACATTCACTCATCAACATGAAATAACTAACATGAAATAACTAACATGAAATAACTAACACGAAGTAATCAACACGAAGTCACAAACACGAAGTAATCAACACGAAGTAATCAACACGAAGTAACCAACACGAAGTAACCAACACGAAGTAACCAACACGAAGTAACCAACACGAAGTAACCAACACGAAGTAATCAACACGAAGTAACCAACACGAAGTAACCAACACGAAGTAATCAACACAAAGTAATCAACACGAAGTAACCAACACGAAGTAACCAACCCTCACTTATGGAAGAACAAAACATCCTTGACATACGTACCCGCAACGAGTTTCGCCAATGGCTTGAAACCCACCACACGACAGAAAAAGCGTGCTGGGTGTGTGTGAAGCGCGGTCGCCCCACTGAGGATGATACCTTCTGGTATCTCGACGCGGTGGAGGAGGCCCTCTGCTTCGGTTGGATCGACAGCCGCCAGAAACCCATCAACGGGGTGCTGATGCAGTGTTTCACGCCACGAAAGCGCAACAGTCCCTGGTCGGAGCTGAACAAGGAACGTGCGCGGCGGTTGGAGAAGTTGGGACGGATGACCGATGCCGGACGGCGGGTGCTGCCCCCGATGGGCGCGCGCAGCTTCCGCATCGACGAGGACGTGGAAGCGGCATTGAAGGCGGCGCGAGCGTGGACAAAGTTCAAGTCCTTTCCGTCCCTGTATCAGCGCATCCGCGCCTACAACGTGGCCTTCTACAAGAAGAGGGACGCTCAGATGTACCAGCAAGCCCTCGCCCACCTCGTCGAAGAGACGAAAAAGGGAAAGATGTTCGGCGAATGGAACGATTACGGTCGGCTGTTGGACTACTGATTTTCAATTACGCAAACGAACAAAACGACAATAAAACATGTTCAAGATATGCAATACTATATCCTTGACGCTTTCTTCGACCAGCCTTTCGGCGGCACCGCGGCAGTGGTGGCAGAGGGAGAAATGCTGACAGAACAACAAAAACGGTAATTAATCAAAAATACAAGCAAATGGAAATCAAAGCAGTAAAATTCAGAAAAGAGGGTTTCTACACCCAGCCTTTCGTCATGGGCGGCGAAGAAGGCCCTGACAAATTCGACCGCAACATCCGCTATCGTGGCAGCTTGCAAAACTACCTCATCGACACCGGCAGCGAGGTGATTATAGTGGATACAGGACTCCCCGCTGGCACGCCCGAGGAAGCACCCGATGAGAACTCGTTGGCCTTCACCGGCAAGGACATCTGAAGCTACATGGAGGCCTTCGCGGCCCTCGGCTACAAGCCCGAGCAGGTGACCAAGATCCTGCTCACCCACAAACACGCCGACCACAGCGGCGAACTGAAAAGCTTCCCCAACGCCAAGGTCTATGTCAATGCCGACGAGATGGACGCTGCCGAGCTCCAGGGGCTTGGGAATCTCGTCCCCGTCAGCTTCACCGACGGCCCCTATTACAACTTCCCCGACAGTCAGAAAATCCACGACGGCATCTACCTCATCAAGGCCAAGGGCCATACCAAGGGCAACAGCATCATCGTGGTGGAAAACGACGGCTTGTTCTATATGCTTCATGGCGACATCACCTACGTCGATGAAGCCCTCTACGAGGACAAGCTCTCGGTGGTGTATGACGACCTGCCCGCCGCCCGCGAGACGCAGGACCGCATCCGCGAGTTCGTGCGCAACCATCCCACCGTCTATTGCGGCACCCACACCCCGCAGGGCTACGAGAACTTGGAGGCCAAGCGTGTGATGGACCTCGACCACCCCGTGCCGACCGTCCTGGCCGATGTGGATTTCTCCCAGCAGCAAACCTCCGGCAAATACGTCTGCTCCATCTGCGGCTACGTCTATGACCCCGCCGAGCACGACGGCGTGGCCTTCGAGGACCTGCCCGACGATTGGAAATGCCCGAGATGCAGGCAGGGGAAGGAGAAGTTCAACAGGGCATAGGGCAACTACATTTCTTGGAATGCGCTGGCGGAGTTTTTCAAGGAGAATCTTAGATAGCAGGATCATCCTGATAGAACTATCACAGATATACACAAAGAACTTCGTTGTTGAAAGCCCCTGACATAAAGGGCTTTTGTTATTATCCTTAATACAATGTTGAAAACTTAACAATAAATACAACCGTCATCTCAGAAAGATTTTGTATTTTTGCATAAATATTTCAAGATTAAATTTATCAAGACAGTTATAAGCAATGATGTTATCAGAGAAACTCAAAGAGCAACGGAAGCAATGCAATTTGCCACAACGCAAAGTTGCCGCAGCTCTCGACATCGACACTGCAACTTATTGCAAAATTGAAAACGGCAACTATTCACCCAAGCGTGAACAAGTAATTGAACTCGCCAGCATATTACATACTGACGAAAAAGAATTATTGACGCTATGGCTCGCTGACCTAATAAAGGAAATAACTGAACCAGAAAAAGACATTGCTAATGATGCAATGGAAATTGTTAAAATGAGATAGTTATGTGCACAACTCACAATGTATATATAGGAGCATCACAAAAGATGCAACAAACACAAGATAACTCAGTTGATCTTGTTGTTACATCTCCACCATATCCAATGATTGAAATGTGGGATAAGATAATGGGAAAACAAAACCCAAAAATTGTTGAGTCACTACAAACTGAACCTGACACCGCATTCGAATTGATGCATGCGGAATTAGATAAAGTTTGGCAAGAATGTTTTCGTGTTATTAGACCAGGTGGTTTTTTGTGCATAAATATAGGAGATGCAACAAGAACCATAAATGGAAATTTTAAGCTTTACAATAACCATAGCAGAGTATCAAAAACATGCATGGAAATAGGTTTTATTGGACTACCGAACATCATTTGGCGAAAACAAACTAATGCACCAAATAAGTTTATGGGAAGTGGAATGTTACCTTGTGGAGCGTATGTTACCTTGGAACACGAATGGATTTTAATATTCAGGAAAGGTGAAAAGCGAAAATTTAAAACAAGCGACGCAAAATTAGACCGTATGAAAAGTTCATTCTTTTGGGAAGAAAGAAATATTTGGTTCTCTGATGTTTGGGATGTGAAAGGGACAAAACAAAAATTACAAGGCAATTCATCGAGAGAACGAAGTGCTGCTTTCCCCTTTGAGATACCTTATCGTTTAATCAATATGTTTTCTCAAAAAGGTGATACCGTATTGGATCCTTTCCTTGGTACAGGAACAACAATGCAAGCTGCAATTTTGCTGGGTAGAAATAGTTATGGTTACGAGATTGATGCAAATTTTGAATCAATTATTAGGGATAATATCAATGCGATAAGTATTGATTCTTGCAACAATTTTATAAAGCAACGTTTTGATGCTCACGCAGATTTTGTTAAACATCGAATAGCACAAGGAAAAGAAGTGAAACACTATAATTCGGTTATGAATATAGCTGTAATGACAAAACAAGAAGAAGAAATAGAGTTTAATTACCTTGATGGTATTTCGTTAGACTCTAAATCTGGCGAATACTCAATCACATACGAAGAACACTCAAATATGTTAGAGAAACCAATAACAGTAGGATTATTAGCAAATATTTAAGTAGAACAATAAAAAAATAATACAATGGCAAAAGAATGGATTTTAAACAGTGCAATGAATAGATTCCAGCTCAACTTTAAAAGAAATGTTGGAGCTACATCTGAAGCAATTCGGAAATGTTCACCTAAGACATTAGAGGAATGGAGAGAGTATTACTATACAAATATCAAGTCCGAACAGCATATAGAAGAATTGGGTAAAAAGCTATATGTAAAAATTACCGAAGTGATTCAGGCTGAAGTTGCGGATGTTACAGAACAAGATTGTATCGACTACATGAAGCAGTTAGTTATTGAACGAACTTATGATGGTTACACCACGGAAATACAGACAATTTATGGTCAACTTCAAGCAATTCTAAAGATTACTATAGAGCCAGCTCCAGACGAGTGGGATAGACTATTTAATGTTGATTTCTTTATTAAAATCAATGATAAATACTTGGGCTTACAAATAAAACCCGTCAATCAAGGATTACAATTGCCAGAGATTTTCAAAGAATATGGTTTGCAGCAAGAAACACATAAGAAATTTACAGAAGTCTTTGGCGGCAAAGTTTTCTACTTATTTTCTCAAAAGATTAATGGCAAAAAGGAAATTGTAAACAAAGAGGTCATTCCCGAAATTGTGAACGAAATCGAAAGGTTAAAACAACTTTGATAGAATACAATGCAAACGAGCCATATTTTAATCAATGGAGATTGCCGTAAGATGTCACTGATTCAAGATGAGTCGGTTCATCTTATTGTAACCTCTCCGCCTTATTGGCAATTGAAAGATTATGGCTCATCGAATCAAATAGGATTTAACGATACTTACGAGCAATATATCAATAATTTAAATCTTGTTTGGAAAGAATGCTATAGAGTATTACACTCTGGTTGCAGACTTTGCATCAACATAGGTGACCAATTCGCCCGAACTGCGTACTATGGAAGATATAAAATTATTCCCATACATTCCGAGATTATTCGCTTTTGTGAAACAATTGGTTTTGATTATTTGGGAAGCATTATATGGCAAAAGCCGACTTCAATGCATCCTTCTGGAGGAGAGAAAGTCATGGGAAGTTTCCCTAATCCACGAGGTGGCATTGTAAAAATTGATTTTGAACAGATACTGTTATTCAAAAAGTTAGGCAAAGCTCCACATGTAAATAAGGAGCAAAAAGAAACATCTAAGTTGTCTTTAGATGAATGGAATGAATATTTTTCTTCCCATTGGACATTTAGCGGAG
The DNA here is from genome assembly GCA_900315245.1 of uncultured Bacteroidales bacterium. Lineage (GTDB taxonomy): Bacteria > Bacteroidota > Bacteroidia > Bacteroidales > WCHB1-69 > F23-D06. Next base: position 43,860 of record OMYJ01000003.1, on the reverse strand, counting down.
CAAAGCAAAATAGACATATTGCTGTTTTCCCTGAAGAATTGCCAAAACGACTGATAAAAATGTTCTCTTTTGTGGGAGATACTATTTTAGATCCTTTTATGGGAAGTGGCACTACTGCCATAGCAGCTTTGAATCAAAATAGAAACTCAATTGGGTATGAGATAAATATTGATTTTAGATTGTTTTACAAGGAAAAAGTTGTTGATGCAACAACAAACTCTCATTGTAGATTTGAATTTCATATTGATAATTCAGTCATACCAACGGAGACACTAATAAAAGAACTGCCATATCAATTTGTTGATGTTCATCAATTTAGTGCTTCGACTGATATAAAAGCAAATACTTATGGGTCTAAAATTGAAATAGATGAATCAGTTGTAAGTGAGTTGAAAAGTAACACGCAAACTTCAGATTTGAAAAATGATATGGTTTTAGTCAATCATTCTCGCAAAGAAACTAAGCAACTGATGATGGTGAAAGGCATTTGCTATCTTCGTGCAGGCGACTCAAAAGGGTCATTGCTCGTATCGCCAGGATTTGAACGTATGCAATATGTGCTTTTACATACAGGTGGTGAAGATTGCCATTTGTTTCGTTTGAGAACCAAAGGTCATTTCCAAATCTGGACCAAAGAAACGCTTGAAGAGTATGGCTTTCACCCCGAACATTCACCATATTATGTCGTACTGCATTTTGATAGCTCAAAAGAAATTGAAATGCCTAAACAACCAAATTTGAAACAAAAAATCAATACATATCGAGCAAAGATTCGTCCATTGAGCGACTTCTTGGGAATAAATTAAAAACCATGTACACAATCATCGTCAACATATATAAATACAGCCAACTCAAATGGCAAGAACAAGTTTTGCTTAACGCTTCGACTAAAGCCGAGGCCAAGCAAAAGGCTTACATTGAAAGACCTTCGCATTCTGAAAGAGCAATACGGTCTGCGCTATGAGGGTTCCAGCAAAACAGGCCGATGGGTGATTGGGGAAAAAGAAGAACAATAAAATACCAACCAACATGAAAAAAGTAACCGTAACTTCTACCAGTCTCCGCCCCGGAGCCACCCACTGCGACCTATACGACGGCAGCGAGGGCAACTGCATCCCGTGGGATACGCTGGCGAAGTTTTTCAAGAAGAATCTATTGGCATTGAAGATAATTTTGGAATAAATCGTAATTCATGAAAGAGGAATGTTTGATATGCAAGGCTCAGCTGGAATATCTGGAAGTCGATGAACTGATGGAGTGTGCCATCTGCCATAAAAAAGAGAATAGCAAGACTCGTTGCGTTAAAGGCCATTATGTCTGCAACGACTGCCATACAGCAGGACTTGACACCATTGTTGGCCTTTGTCTCAAAGCGACATCGAAAGACCCTGTCCATATCATCAAGCAGATGATGGCCTTGCCGTTCTGTCATATACATGGCCCTGAGCATCACGTTATGGTAGGTGCTGCCTTGTTGACAGCCTACAAGAATGCAGGAGGGCAGATAGACCTTCAACAGGCACTCTCCGAAATAATGAATCGTGGAAAGTGTGTGCCGGGCGGGGCTTGCGGCTTCTGGGGTGCTTGCGGTGCAGGAATCAGTTCAGGCATGTTCATCTCCATCATCTCCAAGTCCACACCATTGACAAAGGAACCGTTTGCTTTGTCTCACAAGATGACGGCAAAGTCATTGAGTGAAATTGGCAATATCGGCGGGCCACGTTGCTGTAAGCGCGATTCCTATCTGTCCATTTTGTCTGCCATAGATTTTGTCAAAGAGCATTTCGCTGTGGAAATGGAAAAACCGATTGTGGTATGCGAGCACTCTAAACAAAACAATCAATGTATTGGAAATCGCTGTCCTTTTTTTAAGAAGCAATAAAACAAATACCGATTTATGGATATGATAAAAAACCGACCTAACCCCAACGAGGCTTTCCCGAATCCCAACATCCCGAGCCTCTGCTTCATCAAGAACGTGGTGAAGAACCCGCGTATCATCATCGGCGACTATACCTATTACGATGATGTGGATGGTGCTGACCAGTTTGAGAAACACGTCACCCATTTCTACGACTTCATTGGCGACCGGCTGATTATAGGCAAGTTCTGTGCCATCGCCAAAGGGGTGGAGTTTGTGATGAATGGCGCCAATCACAGGATGAACGGGGTGACGACTTATCCGTTTTACGTCATCGGTGGCGATTGGGGCAGCGCCATTGCCCCCGTGAAAGATGAATTGCCTCTGAAAGGCGATACCGTTGTGGGCAATGACGTTTGGATTGGTCAGCATGTCACCATCATGCCAGGTGTCCATATTGGCGACGGAGCCATTATCGGAGCCAACTCGGTGGTGGCCTCGGACATTCCTCCCTACGCTGTCGCTGTGGGAAATCCCTGCCGTGTGATCAGAAAGCGCTTTGACGACGAATTTATCGCCTATCTGTTGGAACTGAGATGGTGGGATTGGGACATCGAGAAAATCGAGGCCAATTTCGAGGCCTTGTCAAGTAATGATTTGTCATTAATCAAAGATATAAAACTATGAAAAAAGTCATCGTAATCTCAACCAGTCTCCGCCCGGGCTCCAACAGCCACGCAATGGCGGAGCAGTTTGCCAAGGGCGCGGAAGCCGCTGGGCATCATGTGGAGTTTGTCTCGCTGAGAGGCAAGGAAATCAAGTTCTGCGTCGGCTGCCTGTCGTGCCAGAAGACGGGCGCGTGCGTCATCAAGGACGACGTGCCGGCCATCATGGAGAGCGTGCTCAACGCCGATGTGGTCTGCTGGGCCACGCCCATCTATTACTACGAAATGAGCGGCCAGATGAAGACCCTCATCGACCGTATGAACGCGATGTACCCCAAGGACTACAAGTTCCGCGAGGTCTATCTGCTGACCACGGCGGCCGAGAACGAGGAGTTCGTGCCGAAACGCGCCGAGGGCGGCCTCACCGGCTGGATCGACTGCTACGAGAAGTCCGCACTCAAAGGCCACCTCTTCTGCGGCGGCGTGGGCGGCCCGAACGAGATTGCCGGCAACGCCAAGCTGCAGGAGGCGTTTGAGATGGGGAAAAACATATAAGCGACAACTGGGCAAAACGAACTTCTTACTGCTATGTCGGAACTTTTGGGATTTGACGCCATCATCCTGCAGAACGAAAACATGGATGCTGCATACGTGGAGGTGCCGTTCGACATCAAAGCGATGTTTGGCAAAGGTCGTCTGTCCGTCCACGCCACGTTCGACGGCGTGCCATACGACGGCCAGATTGTGAAAATGGGGACACCCTGCCATATCATCGGAATAAGGAAAGACATCCGCAAACAGATTGGCAAGAGTTTTGGCGACACGGTACACGTGACGTTTTGCGAACGGGAATAGAATGTGTACTTTTGCCGATTCAAAATCTATAGCAGCAAAAGTATGTAAAGGTTTTTTTGCACCTTTGCACTCAGAAAAAGAAAAAAAAAGAATAAAAGAGAAAAAAAAAGTAAAACCATTCCCGTCTGTAAGACCCCCCTTTGAATAACACCGACAATGGCCTCGTGGAATAAAGAATGGTTACCTAAGGAAAATGGTGAACGGATTTGGATGCAGGTGCCGGAAATTGTCTCTTCCAGCCGCAGCACCGACATCCCCGCGTTCTATGCCGACTGGTTCTTCCATCGGCTGATGGTCGGCTATTCCGCCTGGACCAATCCGTTTAACGGCACCAAGAGTTACGTCTCTTATAAGAGCACCCGCTTTATCGTGTTTTGGTCGAAGAACCCGAATCCGCTGCTCGGGCACCTCGACGAGCTGAAAGACAGAAACATCGGCTGTTATATCCAATACACGCTGAACGATTACGAGAAAGAGGGTTTGGAGAAAGGCGTTCCGCCTTTGGAGGGAAGGATTGACACTTTCAAGAGGCTGGTTGACAAGTTGGGCAAAGGCCGGGTGATCTGGCGTTTCGACCCTATGATTCTGACCGACCAAATCGGTTTGGACGACTTGCTCCGGAAAGTGGAAAATATTGGCGACCGACTACAGGGCTACACGGAGAAACTCGTTTTCAGCTACTCCGACATCGCCACATACAAGAAGGTGAAGTCCAATCTTGAAAAGAGTCGCATAAACTATCGGGAATGGACGGAGCCACAGATGGAGGAGTTTGCCCGAAGGCTTTCGGAACTCAACAGGAAATGGCATTACCAGTTGGCCACCTGCGGCGAGAAGATTGACATCGGGCGATACGGCATACAGCACAACCGCTGCGTGGATGACGACCTGATGGTTCGTTTCGCGCACCACGACAAGGCTTTGATGGACTTCCTCGGCGTGGAGATAAAGACGGTGGAAAACTCCTTGTTTGGCACGGAGCCGGTTCCCGCCAGCGCCATCCGGCTGAGCGAAACGCAATACGCCCTCAAGAAGAGGGACAACCGCGACAAAGGCCAGCGACAGTTCTGCGGCTGCATCCTGAGCAAAGACATCGGCGAATACAACACCTGCCCGCATCTGTGCGACTATTGCTATGCGAATGCGAGCAAGGAGGTGGCGGTGAGGAACTATAAGGAGCACAAAATGAATCCGTTGGGAGAAACGACAACAGGGAAATGATTATGATGAAAGTTTTTCCTTTTCCTACCTATCGCGTTCAAGATTGGAACTTCAAAATTATCAATAGAAAAAGGTTCAGATAGCAGAAGCTAACTTTTTCATTAAAAAAATTGGAGCGGAAATCCATACAATAATGCGGCAAATCCGCCCTATATAGTTATCGTCTTAATAACTTTGTTAAAAAATTTTCTGCTTTATTTTCATTAATGTGATTTTCAAAATCATCTTCTCTCAACATTTCATCAATTGCTGTTCCGTTAAATTGAGCAGCCCCTCTTGTATTTCTTCCGGCCCAATGAAATTGAAGTATAGTGTTGTCTATCAATTTGTCATGATAGACAGAACATAACAACGTTTTAAAAATAGAGTTTTCATCAACACCGATAAAATAGAATAAAAAAACACTTCTTGGGTCTGCCATCTGTTTTAAGAATTTATCAATATTGTATGCCTTTGGATTAGAGTTTAGATAAACTACCTTTGTTTTTATATCTGTATATGTATGGCAATTTTCAAACTTGCGACAATAATCACCAAGACCATTTTTAGTGTCATACGAAGGAAGGGCAGTTTCTAAATCGTGAAGATTTGTTATTATTTGTTGACGTTCTTGCTCATCACAGGTGATTAAACTTTCGATTAAACGCCCACGTATATTTGTGTTTTCAATATGAGAAGCTATTAAGATTTCATTACGACATTCATTACATCTAGCATTCAAATCATTTTCCAATACAGAAAAATTAGTTGATGTAACAAAATCAATAGTTCTGTTGATAGAAGCAAAAATGTTGTTTTTTTCATTTGTAGAAGGTTCAAATTTCTGATTTATAGGTCTGATATTCGAAGATGCATCAACAAGTCTAGATAAATTATCTTTCCAATCAAAGCCTTGATGTAATGCGAATAGAAAGTCAAAATTATCAGGTGAGTTTGTTTTTCCATCAAACATTCGTATAATATCAGACCCATTGAAACTCCCTTTTATATTTGTCATGCTGAGTTCTTGAGAACTATGACTAATCTTTTTAAGCAAAGTTGTATTGGAAAGTAGAATTAGATTATCCGCATTTTTTCTAACAAGTACCACAAAAAAAGGTATTTTGTCGTATTTTTCTAGCGCAGATAACGAAAGAACTGTGTTGCTAAATGAGTCGGAACTTGATTTAGAGTAACTAAATCTTACAGCAAAGTAATCATTATGATATATCTTTCTGTCTTTTGTCAAATTGAAATGTTCAGAAACAGACTCTTCAACAATTTGTTTGTTGTGTTTTGGAGCTTGATCTATGATATATTCTACGAATTCTTTTACTCTTGTATTCATAACTATTTAGATTCCCAATAACTTTTTGTTGAAGAAAACCATGCCTTGCGTTCACCTATTTTTGCAATCTCTTCATCATAAAAGGAAGACAATTTGTCGCACAAAGTTAGCATCCATGATTTCCTACACGTTTGTATAATAAATGAAAGATTATTAGCGTTTGCTATTTGAATCTGTCCCCACCCCAATGCGCCGATTGTAAGACAGTCCCAGCTAAAAGACTCAATTTGCTTAAAGTGACAATTTTCAAAAAGAATGGCAGCATCGACAACGTGATAAGCTACAATTAAGATGCAAAAATGATTGTTATCATCATTTTTGTAGAACGTAGATAATCTTTTTACAGAAATCAAATTTGGCATGTTGAAATCTGTATCTAAATTATGCGTTTTGACATCAACAGCATAATAATTATTGTCAGAGTCTTTGAATGCTATATCTTCCATTGCACGGCGGCCAAACTCAGTCGCAACATCTATCCCATGCCTTGAAAGAATGTCTGGAAAAATAGGGTCTGCTAAATATTCTTGAACAGCATCACCGACAGAACGAGGTGACGAAAGAGAACATTTGTTTGCTATTTGCTGTGAATTATCATTCAAAGCACATAGAATGTCTTGTGATACACTTTCTAAATCAAACATATTTGTCCATTAATCAAAAAGTGAAAGATTTGCGTTTTTATTAATTGATTTTTTTATTGTTTTAGTAGTGTGTTTCTTTTGGTCTCCTAATGAATTGCGTTCCCAAAATACTCCTTCGGCATAACCTTGAATTGTATTATCCAATACGGCATGAATGAGTCTTTTAGTTGTCCATAGACAATACTCTTTATTAATTTCTATACCACAATATAATCTTCCGAGCTTTTTTGCGACAACGGCAGTTGTACCACTCCCAAGGAACGGATCGAATATTCTATCACCTGATTTAGAAGAAGCAAGAATAAGTTTCGCATAGAGTTTTTCAGGCTTCTGTGTTGGGTGATCTGTATTCTCTGGCATAGACCAAAAAGGAATGCTTATGTCATCCCAAAAGTTTGAAGGGTAAGTAATCCTGAAATTCCCAGAATCAGTTTCTTCCCAATCTTTTGGCTTTCCATCAACTTTGTATGGAGCAATGACCTTACGTTTCATCATAACAGAATCGACGTTGAAATAATAATCATTATGATTTTTGACAGCGAACCAAATATCCTCCATTCCATTTTTCCAGTTTGATTTTGCTCCTCTTCCTTTTTCTCGTTGCCATGAAATCCGATTAATGACCGTCAGCTTTTCTTCTATAACGCGTTGCATTGAAGAAGTACACTTCCAATCTCCACACATATACAAAGAACCATTTTTCTTTAACTTATCACAAACCTTGTAAAACCAACTTCTAAGATAATTTTCATATGCATCAGATTTCATTGAAAAAAATTTCTTTCCATGGAAATCCTTGTCTAGATTGTATGGTGGATCTATTATTATCAAATCAAAATACTCATTAGGGATAAGGTCCAAACAATCAAATATATCAGCATTGATAATCATGTTATCTTGAAAGTTGTTTTTCAAATCATCAACAGTTCCAATTAATTTTTCCAGAGAAGATTTTTCCTCTTCTGAAATTGTCAATGTCCTATTTCTTTCGGCTCTTTGCTTTTTTATTTCGGTCATTTTATAATGATTTTATAATAATTTTATAAAACTACTTTACCATCTTAATACGGGTAGAATCTGTTATCCTGTGTCTAAGATATTTCTGCAAATACTATTTTTCTCCTAAGCAATGCTACCTTCATTTTTTTCTATTGTGCTTCTATGGGCTGGAAGTAGAATTATGTTTATTATTAGGAGATTTTGTTGGCATCAACTCTTGATTCCGCTATTTGATTTGCAACAGATATTGCAAACAAGCAATAAAAGGGGCTTGAATTGGATTATTTTATAGCATTTTCCACTCTGATTAATCTTATTTTTAACAAGTAAATAAGCAAAATTCTCAACTGACACTATTAATGTTTTTAGAATTTGTCCGAAGTCCCTTTTGAATAATAGAAAAAATTAGTATAAGTTAATGAAATTGGAAAGCCATTGTCTTCTTTTGACAGAGTTAGTTCTACTATTTTATGATTGTTGTCTTCATATTTATAAGAATCTAATGCACCTAATTCATTTATTGTCATAAAACTTTTACTTATATTATAAGTTTTTTTCAAATTTTCTTGAATGTCATAGAATCTAATCATTGCATCAGATAGGTTCGCATACGTGATATAATATCCAACTCCAGAAAGCTCGTTACTTATGTTAAAATAAAAGATAGCATCCTTGAAATATTCACCGCCTATCCAAACCCCTGAAGGAAAATTGACAATAAGGGTATTGTATTTGTAATCATAATTAACACGATACCCCTGCTCAACCAGACTATTATAACACACCTCCTTTTTCATTCCAAAAGAACATTTCATAAAGGTGTTTTGAACAACTTGTGCATTAGTAATCAATACTGTCGCAAATAAAGTTATAATCACAATTATCTTTTTCATAAAATATCAAGTTATTTGTAGTAAATCACGCTGCAAAATTACAAAAAAAACGTCACTAACAGCAACGGTTTTCAAAAACTGATCAAACAACCGAAAACGCGGTTTTGGTTTATGGTGTCACGGGGTCGTCGTCGAGGTTGGTGGACTGTCCAATGAGGGTGTTCATCTCACTCCCTCTGAAAATATGACTGAAATCATGGAGGAAAGGAACAGATTTGGTGGCACCGGCGATGTGCGCATGTACTTTGACAATCATGCCAGCTTTAAAGATCTATACAAACCATTCCGTGTTTCAAAAAAATGTCGTACCTTTGCCGATTCAAATCGATAGCAGCAAAAGATCGAACTGAATGTAAGACATCAAACATTGAATGCTCATGAAACTACCAATCAACATAGAAGAACTGCTCGGCGGGAAGGCGGTGGAGAACGACCGCATTGAGTATAAGACGGGATGGAATCCGGATGCCATCTACCGCAGCATCTGCGCTTTTGCCAACGACTTCGACGAGACGGGTGGCGGTTATATCGTCGTGGGTGTGAAAGAGGTGAACGGTCGCCCTGTCCGTCCCGTCATCGGCATCGACCCAGACAAGATTGAATCCATCGAGAAGGAGATGGTGGGCTACAACAACCTGATGCGGCCGTACTATCAGCCACGTCTGTATATCGAAGAAGCCGATGGAAAGACCATTCTGGTCATCAAGGTGTCTGCTGGCGAGCGTCGCCCTTACAAAGTGCCAGACTGCATTACCGCCAAGCAAAAAATGTACAACTATTATATCCGCTACAACAGCAGCAGTATTGTACCCAAGGATGAATATGAGAGGGAACTGATTGATTTGACCAACCGCACACCGTTTGACGACCGAGGTAATGACCAGATAACGTTGAAGGATATCTCGCCGCTGTTGCTGCACGACTATCTCGTGAAGGTGAAAAGCAGCCTTGCCGACGAGCCACTGACGGACAATATGGAGACGGTGTTGGAGCAGATGGAACTGTTAGAACCGACTCCAGAGGGATATGGCATCAAGAATGTGGCGGCGATGATGTTTGCCGAGCGTCCTGACCGTTTCTTCAAACAAGCGCAGGTGGATGTCGTGTTGTTCCCCGAAGGACGAGAGAGGAACCCCAACAACTTGATAGAGGTGGAACCCATCAGGGGCAGCGTGCCGACTATGATTAAAGAAACATTGAGTTACTTGCGCACCAACGTCATCAAAAAGAAGATTCTGAAGCCCAAGGATGACGAGCATTCCGACAAGTTCTACAACTATCCCTATCAGGCGTTGGAAGAGGCTGTTGTGAACTCGCTATATCACAGAGATTGGACTATACGCGAACCAGTGGAGATAACCATTGAACCAGATAGGATATCAATTCTGAATTTCTCTGGTCCCAACCATACTATCCCGATGGAGGCGGTGCGTGAGGGAATGTCGTTGCGCTCGCGTCGTTATCGTAACCGCAGGCTTGGTGAATTCTTGAAAGAACTGGATCTGACCGAGGGTCGCGGAACGGGTATCCCTACCATTCAAGACGAGCTGAAAGCCAACGGATCGCCCAAAGCAACCATCGAGACAGACGTGGAGAGAACATATTTCCTGATAGACATTCCTTGCCATCCGGAATTCTTGGAAGAAACACTATTGGTTGACACAAATGTCACCAAAGATGGCGTAAAAGGTGGCGTAAAAGAACAAGATGTCACCAATAATGTCACCAATAATGTCACCAATAATGTCACCAATAATGTCACCAAAGAACTAACTAAAAGACAGTATGTTATATTAGGAATGATTGCTGAAGATTCTTTTGTAACAATACCAGAAATGTCACTAAAGACGGGTGTTGCGACGAGAACTATCAAACGTGATATTGAAAACCTTCAGTCAAGGGGTATCCTAATCCGAAAGGGTGGTCGCAGAAATGGCGAATGGATCGTTTCTCGCCAATGATGGCGATCGAAAAGACAGCACTTGGGTGATTTTGACAACATAAAACAAATTGGCGTAAAAGAACAAAATGTCACCAAAGATGTCACCAAACAACTAACTGAAAAACAGTTTACTATATGGATAATTTTAATACTACGGAACCCTCTAACGACTTCTCCCACATCATCGTCCGCGACGCCACGGAGAACAACCTCAAGCACGTCAACGTCAGGATTCCCAAGGGGAAGATCACAGTGGTGACGGGCGTGTCGGGGTCGGGGAAGTCGTCGCTGGTGCTGGACACCATCGCGGCCAAGTCGCGGCGCGAGCTCAACGACACCTTCCCCTCCTTCACGCAGCAGTACCTGCCCAAGTACGGGCGGCCGCACGTGAGCGACATCCAGAACCTTCCCATCGCCATCGTCATCGAACAGCGCAAGCCGGCCTCCAACTCGCGTTCCACCGTCGGCACCTACACCGACATCTACGCCCTGCTGCGTCTGCTCTTCTCGCGCATCGGGCAACCCTTCGTGGGCTACTCCGACGCCTTCTCGTTCAACCACCCCTCGGGCAGCTGTCCGCGCTGCGGCGGACTGGGCGAGATCCGCGAGCTGGACATCCACAAGCTGGTGGACTTCGACAAGTCGCTCAACGACGAGGACACCATCCACTACATCGCCTTCGGCAAAGGCGGCTGGCGGTGGATACGCTACGCCCACAGCGGTCTCTTCGACCTCGACAAGAAGATCAAGGACTACACACCAGAAGAACTCGACCTCTTCCTTAACTCGCCGCAGATCAAGCTGAAGAACCCGCCTTCCAACTGGCCCAAGACCGCCAAATACGAAGGCCTCATTCCCCGTATGTACCGCAGCATCATTAACTCGGAGGAGGGTCTGCTCCACGCCTCCGTGCTCAACCCGATGCTGACGATGGGCACCTGTCCCGACTGCGGCGGCACGCGCCTCAACGAGAAGATACGCTCCTGCAAAATTTACCTCACCCCCAACCCCTCCCCTAAAGGCGAGGGGAGCGGACTCAATATCGCCGAGGTGACGGCGATGAGCATAAGCGACTGCCGTCAGTGGATGGAAACCATCGACAATCCGTTAGCGGAGGACATCAAGCGGGCGACCACCGAACGGCTGGCGGCGTTGGAGGAGATCGGACTCGGCTACCTCACCCTCGACCGCGCCATCGGTACCCTCTCCGGCGGCGAGGCCCAACGCTGCAAGATCGCCAAATACATCAACTCTCCCCTATCCGATGTGATGTACATTCTCGACGAGCCCAGCGTGGGCCTCCACAACCACGATATCCTGCTGATGCAGAAGTCGGTGCAGAAACTCAAGAACCACGGCAACACCGTCATCCTCGTGGAGCACCACAAGGAGATCATCAAAATCGCCGACCACATCATCGATATGGGTCCCGGTGCAGGGATGAAGGGCGGCGAAATCGTCTTCGAGGGCACCTACGAGGAACTGCTGCACAGTCAGACGCTTACGGGCACGATGCTGAGCGCGACGAGTGCCATCAAGGAGCAGGTGCGCACGCCCAAGGGCTTCTTCCTGTTGGAGAGTGCCAACCTGCACAACCTGAAGAATGTTTCCGTCAAGCTGCCGTTGGGCGTGATGTGCGGCATCGCGGGCGTGGCGGGCTCTGGAAAAAGTTCTCTGATGGAATGTTTCAGAAACGCATGGTCCATACGGACCGTAGGGGCGAATAATTATTCGCCCCTACAACCCGTACAATCCCACCAAGACATCGTCTATATCAGCCAGAAGAGCATCGGCATCAGTCTGCGCAGCACCCCGGCCACCTATCTGGACGTGGCCGACGACATCCGCAAGCTCTTCGCCAAGACCAACAAGACCAAGGCCGACCTCTTCTCCTTCAACGGCAAGGGCGGCTGTCCCGTCTGCCAGGGCAAGGGCGTCATCGTCAACGACATGGCCTTCATGGATGCCATCGAGACCACCTGCGAGGCCTGCGGCGGATTGCGTTATTCGCCGGAAGTGCTCTCCTACAAGGTGAACGGCCTCAACATCGCCGAGGTGATGGACCTCACCGCCAACAAAGCCGCCGAGCTGTTTGCCGGAAGTGTGATTGCCGAGAAACTGGAACCGTTGCGCAAGGTCGGTTTGGGGTATCTGCATCTGAACCAGTCGCTCTCCACCCTCTCCGGCGGCGAGCTGCAGCGCATCAAACTGGCCTCCTACCTGCGCGACGCGGGCAAGATCTTCATCATGGACGAGCCCTCCGACGGTCTCCACGCGGGTGACATCAAGCGCATCCTCAACCTCTTCGACACGATGGTGGAGGCGGGCAACACCATTTTCCTCATCGAGCACAACATCGAGATGCTGAAGTCCTGCGACTGGCTCATCGAACTCGGTCCCGGCGGCGGCGCGATGGGCGGAGAAATCATCTTCGAGGGAACGCCCAAGGCGATGGCGGAGGATAAGGGGTCTGTCACGGGGCCGTATCTAAGATAGCTCCTTTCATAGCCTTTATCCCGGAAAGAATGATCATCCAGAAACAGATCAATTGTCAGATTCGTAATACTCAAATTCTGCAATGGTCTTCATCGTAGTGCTTAGTGTCTGATCCGGATTCCAGCTGTACATAACACATTCTATCGTATTATCAAAACTGTCGTAGAGATAATCCCATCCATACTCCAGCTTGCCGTCTTTGTCGTAACGCCTAGTGCGAGCCAATCTGTCCTTCTCATCATACTCATAAATCGTTTCTCCGGATAGTTCTCCGTTATAATAATCCAAATTCTTCACTCTTTTTGAGCTGTCGTCATAGAAATACAAATACCTGCTTTCTCCCATTAAAGTGAAACCGTATTCCGTCAGATTCCCATCTTTATCGTATTTGCACCATTTAACTTGTACGGTGTCTCCGTCCACAATTTCAGCCGTTGCGATGCAATTGCCTACAGAATCATAGGAAAACGGATGTGTCATAATCGTATATCCAAGATCTTCTTCATCAACGGTTGGCACATATTCATTTCGAACACAGCGGCCCTGCTCGTCGTAATAATATCGTAGCGACGGTTTTGGTGTCCCGTCTGACCGAGTGTAAACACTATAAAGGAACTGTCCAAGACTGTCGTAAACAGCTTCTTGGCGAAATTTGCCATCGGTGGTGTATCTGGAAGTGAAGCGACCCGACGAATCGTATGAGTAACGCTCGATGAGCGTGTCCCCATCCCAATCAAAACTTTCTCCTACAGTCATAGACTCCATCAACTGTCCCTTTCTGTTAAAAGTGAGGAAAGTTTGGGTGGAATAGTGTACAGCCCTATCCTTTGTAATAATAAGCTTCGAATAGGCAATGGATTTTACTGGTCCGTGCAATCCACTCTCCGACAAGGACTTTGGAAAGTGTTCAACACCATATATGTTGATTTGGGCTGAAATCCGTCCCACCAGACATAACGACAAAAGAAGCAAGAAAGTGGCAATCTTCTTGCAAGTATTATGATGTATGACGACGCGGCGAGACAGCATAACAGTTAGATGAATAAATATGAACGCAAAAATATAAAAAAAACGCATCCATTTGGTCATTTTGCATCAAATATAAAAATAATTACTACTTTAGCAACCGAAATCATAGAGTGAAATGAGCACACAAAAAACTGAACTTATCCGTACCTCGCAGAGCTGGGACGGCGCGGAACTGCCTGATTTTTTCTTTTTTGATGCTGTCCATTGAACAAATAATGTGTATTTTTGCGGCCTAATTTAAAATGCGGAAACGTATGAGCACTGAGATAATGAAAAAGATCATTGCCGATTATTTCAAGACACAGCCCGTCCTGAAAGCATGGCTTTTCGGGTCTTTCGCCCGAGGCGAAGAGACACCGCGAAGCGATGTGGACATCCTTTTCGTACCTGACCGTTCTGGTAAACCCTTTACCCTTTTTACGCATGGTGGTATGCTGATGGATTTGCAGGAACTGCTCGGACGCGAGGTCGATTTGGTGGAGGAGGGGGCACTTCGTCCGTACGCCGCTGAAACTGCTAACCGTGATAAAATACTGATTTATGAGAGAAAGAGCTAGAGACAAGGGCCGACTGGAAGACATTGTTGAGTACTCTGAAAATGTAACGAAGTTCATCAGCGGCCACACTTTTGAGACATTTGTTGCCGACAAACGCACTTACTATTCCGTGATGAAGAATGTGGAGGTAGTCGGTGAAGCTGCCTATATGCTAAGCAAAGCATTCAAAAAGATTCATCCTGAAACACCTTGGAAAACCGTTCAGGGCATGCGTCACGTCTTAGTTCACGACTATGCAAATGTCGTTACAGAAACACTCTATGACACCGCAGTCAACGGCATCCCCGAACTACGCGAACAGGTAGAAAAGTACCTTGCAGAAACGGACTGGGAGGCATGGGCTTCCGCTCCTGACGATTTTGAAGAATCTGTTGACGAAAGTATGGCAAAAATCGTCCGCGGTATGAAAGCCAAAGGTTACGCCGTTAGCGACATTGCTGAGATTACGGGCCTGACAGAGGAGGAGATTAAGGGGATTTGAAAAACTATGATAAAGAAGGTACACATCGAGGCATAAAATAGCCTCGACAGCAATATTGCAGACTTTCGGGCTATAAGTCAACAAAAAATCGAGATATAGCCCGAAAGTCTGCATTTTTATTTTGTTGTGATTTGATATTTTTCGTTCAAAGAAATTGAAAAACTAGTACTTTTGCCGCTCAAAAACAAATAAAGAAAATTTTAAAACAAATCCAACATGAAACACATTACTAAAATTCTCACAGTTTGCTGTCTGATGGTGGCGGCTGTGGCGCTGATGATCGGTGTCAGCGGATGCCGTAACTGCCAACCCGAGTATTGCACCGTGAAAGGTACCATCAAGGGACTGAAAGAGGGAACAAAAATCAGACTGGAAGACGAGTTTGACCATTTCAAGGTTATTGAGACGACCCGTGTCAAAGATGGACACTTTGAGTTCCATCCTCGTATCTCATCACCAACCCACGTGTATCTGTATTCACAGGACGACACGCAGTTGAAAGATTTCTTTCTGGAACCGGGAACGATTGTCGTCGATGTGGACGCCTCTGACGAAGAAGATTATGAGGTCAACAACGCGACTGGCACTGCCGCTAACAATACCTTCAAGAAGATTGACGAATTAGAAAACAGTGGCGATCAAGAGGCGGTCGAGGCGCTCAAGCGAGAAGTGATTAACGCAGAACAAGCTGGTCCGTTGGCATTGTATTATGCGGCACATTGGTATTCATCGGCAGAGGCGCTTGGAATCCTCGACCGCTTGACGCCCGAGTTGGCTGAGAAGCAATACGTCGCCGAATTACGTGAGGAACTTACACGCCGTCTGAAAACCGAGCCGGCGCCGGAAGGCAGCAAGCCCAACTATTTCATTGACATGACCTATCCTGACGCTACCGGGAAGCCTGTCAGCCTGAAGTCGGTGGTGAACAATCCGGCCAACCGCTACGTCCTGCTGGATTTCTGGGCAACCTGGTGCAGCGGATGCGTGGAGAAGATCCCACAACTTAAGGAACTCTACGCCAAGTATCATGAGAAGGGATTGGAGATCTATTCCGTAGCGGAGAACCCCGATGTGGACTATTGGAAGACCTTCATCAAAGAAAAAGGTATGACGTGGGTGAATGTATGTGACGATCAGCCCGGACGAGACAGCAAGGCATGGAAAGATTATACCCTTCCTGGCATTCCGACCGTCCTGCTGATCGATGGCGAGACTGGCGCTATCATTGCCCGAGATGTGGATATGGACAAGATACTGGGCGAATTGCTCCAATAAAAAGTGTATCTTTGCAGAAGAAAATCCATATTTGTAAATAGAAATTAATCAAAATGAAAAACATCCCCTTTATCGTCGTCGCCGCTCTGGTGCTCGCTTCCTGCGGACAAAGCGGCAAAAACAACCAACCCCAGCCTTCCGAAGAGGGCGCAACCGTCTATTTGACCCGCGACATCAGTCCCGAGGCGTTAGTGAAGATCTACAAAGCGTTGGGCGTGGAGGCCAAGGGCCGCGTGGCCGTGAAGATCTCCACCGGCGAGGGCAGCAACCCCAACTACCTGAAGCCCGAACTCATCAAAGACCTCGTGATGCTGGTCGATGGCACCATCGTGGAGTGCAACACCGCCTACAGCAGCGGCCCCGAAGACGCTCAGGATGACCGCAACAGCTCGGCCAACCACTGGAAAATCATCGAGCGGCACGGCTTCACACCGCTGTTCAAGGTTGACATCATGGACGAGGAGGGTGAGATGCACATTCCCGTGAAAGACGATTCGCACATCAAGTACGACATCGTGGGCAACCACATGGCCAACTACGACTTCATGATCGCACTCAACCACTTCAAAGGCCATCCCATGGGCGGCTACGGCGGCGCGCTCAAGAACCTCAGCATCGGCTGCGCCAGCCAGAACGGCAAGGCCTACATCCACTCCGCCGGCAAGATGGAGGTCCTCGATATGGAGAAACTCTGGACCCCCGAGTACATCGGCGACCAGGACGGCTTTCTCGAGAGCATGGCCGCGGCCGCGCAAGCCGTGACCGACTACTTCCAGAAAAAGGAGGGCATCATCTACATCAGCGTGATGAACAACATGAGCATTGACTGCGACTGTGTGGATCATCCCGAACCCGTGAAACTGGAGGACTACGGCATCCTCGCCAGCACCGACCCCGTGGCCCTCGACCAGGCCTGCGTCGATATCATCAACCAGCAGAAGGTGACCGCCACCAACGACCCCACCGACCTGCTCTCCCGTATCGACCAGCAGCACGGCACCCACACCATTGACTGGGCTGAGAAAATCGGTTTGGGGACGAAGAAATACACGTTGGTGGAGATTGACAAATAGCAGCTCTCTGCTAAGTCTCTGAACAACAATAATATTTTTGAAAAGTTGAAAAACCGTAAGTTTATAGGGACATTGGCAGGCATCGCCGCCGCCGTTTGCTATGGCACCAACCCGCTGGGTGCCTTGAAGTTGTATGCCACCGGAATGCAGACCAACAGCGTTCTGTTCTACCGTTTCGGGCTGGCCTGGGTGATCATCGCCATCGTGATGCTTTTCCGCAAAGAGAATTTCAAGGTGACAAGGCAGGAGTTCCGCGTGCTGACAGGATTGGGACTGCTGTTCATCGTGTCGTCGCTCACCCTGTATCTGAGTTTCCATTACATGGCGGCAGGTGTGGCTTCCACCATACTTTTCACCTATCCCGTGATGACCGCCGTCATTATGGCGCTCTTCTTTCACGAACGCGTCACCTTCGCCACGCTGCTGTCGCTATTGCTGTCGGGCGTGGGGGTCGTCTTGCTGTATTGGAGCGACAACGGCGAAGCATTGTCAACGATAGGGGTGCTTTTGGTGCTGGCCTCGGCGCTGTCGTACGCCCTTTACATCATCTTGATGAACAAAGGCAACCTGCAGATGTCCTCCATCAAGATCAACTTTTACGTTCTCCTGTACTGTGCTTTGGGAATGGTGGTCTATTCTTTGGTCGCGGGGTTGCCGCTCACGCTGCCTCGGGGAGCCGTCAGCTGGTTCTATGTATGCTGGCTCGCTTTGGTGCCCGGCATCTTCGCCTTGGTGCTGATGGTGTATGCCGCCAAATACGTCGGTTCCACCGCCACCGCCATCCTGGGGGCGCTTGAGCCGCTCACCGCCGTGCTCATCGGTCTGCTCGTGTTCAACGAACCGTTCACGGCTTATCTGGCCATAGGTATCGTGCTCATTCTCGCGGCGGTGGTCATCATTGCCTTGGCACAACAGAAAAAACAGACAGACACCCTGACATAAGCGTCGCAAGAATATCTACCGGTTCGTCGTCGGGGAAAAGTAAACAGGAGTCCCCAAAACGGCTACCGCCTACTTGTTCCCTTGCAGGACAGTGGCGATGGCGTAACACTCGTCTTCCTCCGGACCCGAGACGCAGCAGGCGCCTCCCGCAATCTCGCACATGATCTGCGGGGCACTCAGCAGCCGGTCGGTGCCGAGCATCATCGCGATCCGTTTGTGGACATTCGCAGCCGTGAACTTCTGCCACAGATCCGCCGTTCTCATATCGAACTGCATCAGCACTTCGTACCTTCCCGTGTAGTCGCTTTTCTCGACGGAGACCTTTTTGACGTGCGTGCCGTCAATGACGGGGTTCCCCGAAGCGTCGCCGTAACACAAATTGAACTGGTACAGATCCTCCTCTGGCGCGGACATCAGAATCCAGCAGGGGATGAATTGGCTGCCTTCGGGCGAGACCGGCATTTTGCCCGTCCGCAGGGCATTCATGAACGCGGCAGTGTCGGAAGACGGCATCCGCAGACCGTTTTGGTTGTCCCAGGCGATTTGCTTTTCCTCAGGCAAACGTTCCATCGTCTCGTTAACCAACGAGCTGTACAAATTATCGGAATAGCTTAACAGATACCAGATTCCGAAATCCTTGGCGGTGTAATGTTGCCCGAAAACTTGGTCGGGATCGACATAGTACTGGACGGCTTTGGTTTGATAACAACCCGTAAAGAGGATTATTCCGGTCAGGAGACAAAAAAAGATTTTTTTCATATTGATTTGATTGTTAGGTTTGTATTTTCTTTGTCTATTGGCTTTTGGCTGTTAGCTGTTGGCTAAAGGCTAATAGCCAATAGCTAAAAGCCAACTTAGACATATCGTTAATCTAATAGTTCGTCATAAATCTTCAGGTTTTCTTTCAGCTCGCGCGTCAGTCTCAGCTCATAAATCGCATACGCAATGCAGGCGGCGTAAAACAGCACGGAGAAGAGAATCTGCAGAGGGGTAAGATATTGGAGATCCGTAAAATGGAAGGGTTTTCTATAGAAGATGTAGGCGAAAATGGGGAAGCTTGCGGCAAGGCAAAGGGGCAGGATGACGCAGAATCCCCATATTGTGGAGCGTTTCAACGCCAGATGCCAGCGGTCGGCGAAGCGCATTGCGGAAAGGGTGGGGGAGTTCAGCGGGTCATGTTTCCAGAAGCGGACCACCCATACAGTGTACCACACTACGCTGGCGAGGAACAGAACGTTGAATATCAAGTAGGGTATGGCCAAGCTCCAGCTGGCGAAGCACATCTCCGCTTTCGAAAGCACGAAGACTTCCAACAAGATGCCCAGAACCACGGCGCAGAGGTTTTCGATCAGGAAGCGGCGGTGGGTCGAGGTGATGCTTCGGTGCAAAAGCCGCCGCACGGACTCCTGCTGCACGTGTTCGATGCGCTGCAGCCGTTCATCCTGCTGCTGCCAAAGCGCTTCTATCTGTTCAAATGTCTTTTCCATTGTTTTCGGTGTTTAATATGACTAACTTCTGTTTGATACGTTCCACCCGTTTCCTTGCGGCGGCCTCGCTGATGCCTACAATCTCGGCTATCTGATCGTACGGAATCTTGTCCAAGTACAGCAGGATAAGCGACTTGTCGGCTTTGCCTAAGAGGTCGATCAGGCGGTAGAGGCTTTCGGCAAGTTCCTCGTGTTTGAGGTCGGCGAGTGTGGCGACCATCTCGTCGGTGAGCAGCACGAACGAGGGGGTTCGGCTCCGCTTGCGCAGTTGTGCGACAGCGGTGTTCAACGCCACGCGATAGACCCAGGTGTTCTCCTTGCTCTCGTGCCGGAAGTTCGGCCACGCCTGCCAGAGGTTGCACACGATGTCCTGGTACATGTCGCGCACGTTGTCGGGCTGCCGGTCGGTGTAGAAGAGGCACACCTTGAACAGCGTCCGCTCGCACCGCGCCAGCATCTCCATGAATTCCGATTCTCGTTGGTCTCTCATGTCAGGGTCGTTTTGCCATATTAGTTGCAAAAATATCAAAAATGTGACGTGAGAGGAAAAATTTATCAATGTTTTTGTACTTTTGCGCCCTAATCTTAATTCAGAAAATATGAAAAAGCTCCTTTTCTACAGCGCAATAGTATGCACCATTCTGCTTCTCTTCAGCGGCTGCAAGCAATCCGAAAAGTTTCAGGTGACGCTGAATCTCGAAAATGCAGATGGCCGGACTCTGTTCCTGTCCAAGACCGTGGAGGGCACGGATGTGGTGGTTGACAGCGTCGTCGTCTCGGGGAACCAAGCGGTGCTGAGCGTGCCGTTCGACGATCCGCAGAGGCTCTACATCATCAAGTTCGACAAAAACGCTAGCTGCGGCATGTTCCCCTTCTTCACTGAAAACCAAAACACGACCATCTCGGGAAACATTGACGATATGCCCCACTGGACTATATCCAGCTGTCCTGCAATGAACGAGCTGTCAGCGCATCACGAGAAGAGTGCGGAACTATACGAGGGCCGGATTATGGCTATCTATGCTGAAATGGCACAGTCAGATTCCGCCAAGGTTGAGGAACTTAACGCACAAGTGCAACCCATCATCAAAGAATACTTCGACTATCAGGTTGACTTCATCAAAAACCACTCCGACAGCTACATAGGCCATTTTATGCTTGACCAGATGAAACAGGAACTTGACTTCGAGCTCGTCAAGGAACTTGCAGCCGGTTTCACCAACGAGTCGGCATTCAGCAAGAGTGTTCAGGAGTTCATCGAAAATGGTCCGCAAATGCAAGGGACATGTTGCACGGTTCAATAGTAGATTTTCGTATTTCAAAAAACTTCCTGCTGCTACACCTCTCCGTGTTCATCGCGGGGTTCACTGGGGTGCTGGGACGGCTCATCGAGCTGGATCCCGTGGTGCTCGTATGGCACCGGATGACGTGGGCTGCTGCCCTGATGGCGTTGTTTCTTGTCCTCCGAAAAGAGATGCGGCATTTCCGTTTCAAGGATATGGCGCGGATGGGCGGCGTGGGCGTGCTGCTGTGCCTGCACTGGATCTTCTTCTACGCCAGCATCAAGGCGTCGAACGTCTCCATCGGGGTGGTCTGCTTCTCCTTGGTCGGGTTCTTTACCGCGTTTCTCGAACCCATCATCAACCGGCACCGCTTCTCCGTGCGCGAGTTCCTGTTCAGCATTCTCACGGTATGCGGCGTCTATCTCATTTTCCACTTCGACACCCGATACCGTTTGGGCATTGCCCTCGGAATTGTCTCCTCGGCCTTGTACGCCCTGTTCGCCATCGCCAACCAGCACGTCGGCAAGCACTACGAAGCCAAGAATATGCTCTTCTGGGAGATGGTCGGCGGCATTGTCGTCCTCAGCGTCATCCTGCCAGTTTACAACGCCTTCCTGCCGGTCGGGAAGTTCCTTCCGACGAGTATGGACTATCCCTATATGGCCTTTATGGTGGTGGTTTGCACCATCGGGCTATGCCTGTTGCAAATCATTGTCCTGCAGAAGATTGACGCTTTCACGGTCAACCTCACCTACAATCTGGAGCCCGTTTATAGCATCATCCTCGCGATGTTGATTTTCCAGGAATACCACGAGTTGAACTTCTCGTTTGTCCTCGGCATCGTGCTGATCATCGTCTCGGTGGTGCTGCAGACGTGGTCGAAAGTCAGGGTGAAGAATCCGGCGTGAGGAGGGGATTTCCACGGATCACGCTGATCTGCACGGATTTCCGATAGATGATTTTTGCCTTGGTCATATATCTTGCTTTCATTGCTTCACGCAAACGCACGCCGCGGCCGATACAATAATATTTCAACGTAAAGAAGCCATAAGATTAGATAATGTGTATTTTTGCGGCAGTAAAACATAAAGACGAAATGCTTGGAGGTTTATTCCATAATTAGAAAAAAATATGATTAAAAAGACAACCGTATTGAAAATAATTTGTTTAATTGCTCTTGCAATAGTTGGTTGTTGTACTTTTGAATTGCTTCAATATGGAAAAGCCATTCAAGAAGAAACGCGAATAAGATTGCAAAAAGAGAAAGATTATTTTTTAGGACTTAAATTTGAAGGGGTTGTTGTTGAAAAAAATATAATGTTTTTATCAAAAAAACATGAAGATGAATATTCAGTAACACTATTATTGCATCAAATAGAACCAAAACCATCATTTCCTTATAATAGTAATATTTATTTTGATTATACTTGTGATAGTTTACTAACAATTCATATTCCTCAAAATGTTTATAATCAGATTAAAGAAGGGGATACTGTTAAAAAAGAGGTTAATGATTGTAATGTAGTGATAGGTTGTAAATAACCAAAACACAAATCAATATGGTATTAGATAATGCGTGTTTTTGCGGCATAAAACCGATAACACGTGACACTGTTCCATACGCGAACCAGCCCTTTAGGGCTGAAGGGCTTGGTAGGAATGCTTTTGCCGCCATTATGAAGAAGACCATCATCATCACCGGTGCCACCTCTGGAATAGGGCTTGAAGCCACCCGTCTTCTGGCGGGCAAGGGCTATTGCATTCTCGCCGTAGGCCACAGCACCGCCAATTGTGAAAAAGCCGACCAGGATATCAGGTTCGGCATACCTGATGCCGATATCTCTTGGTTCGCTGGAGACTTGATGCAGCAGCGGGAGGTCGTACGCGTGGCCGGTGAGATAAAAAAACGGCTGAATGAGAACGGTACCGAATCGTTGTACGCACTCATCAATAATGCTGGATGCACCCGAAGCCGGTATATGACCACCGAAGATGGCTATGAGCAGCAATTTGCTTTAAATCATCTTGCCGGATTCCGGCTCACCCACGAACTGCTGCCTTACCTTCTGAAGGAAGGAGGGCGCGTAATCATGACAAGCAGCGAATCCCACAAGAATATGAAAGTCCGTTGGAGTGATGTGATGATGAGAAAGCACTACAATCCGCTTCTCGCCTACAAACAGTCAAAACTTTGCAACATGCTTTTCGCCCTGGGACTGAGCGACCGCTACGGGGCCAAGGGGCTACATGCATACGGTGTGGATCCAGGCCTTGTGAACACGGACATCGGAAACAAAACAACAGGAATCGTGGATTTTGTGTGGAAATTCCGCAAACGCTTCGGTGTGCATCCATCCGTCTCTGCACAGGACTATCTGTACCTGTGCGAGCAATGCGAGCCCCCGGCCGGTTTGTATTTTCATCATGGCAAGCCAAAAAAGTACAATAAACAGGTGACGACGGAAAATGCCACACGGCTGTTTAAACTCAGTGAGCGGCTTTGCGGAATTCGCTACGAATAAATTCTATCTTGCTGACGGCAGACATGCTGCGCGGCGGCGCTCGTTGAGAGTCTTCGGTTCGGCGGTACGGATATGCTTGTCGGTTGCGGCAAGGGTTCCGTACCAGTCTTTGCCATAAAGTCGATAGTAGGTATGCTCGTAGAGCGAGGCGTAATCTTCGGCGTGGAGGTTGCCACGCTCCACTTCGCGCCAAAGAAGAGCAAAGAACTCCTCATAGTCGCCTTTGGTCAAATCGTCGGTCATCTTCTGCAACAAGGGATAGGCGTGGTTCCATGCGTCGAGTTCGTAGCGGTGGTAGTTCTTTCCGCTTCGAAGCAGAGCCTCGAAGTCGGCGCGGCTGGAGAGGGCGGCGGTGAGCTCGTTGTCGTCCTCGTGGTTGAGGTAGCGCAGGTATTCCTCGCGCAGGTTGGCGTAATCGGTCAGCAGGGGCACAGAGAGCGTGTCGGGCAGCGAGTCGAGCCATGCGTCTAGCTCGTAGCCGCAGAGCACCATGCGCTCCAGCACCTCATAATGGCTGATGTAGCAGTATTGGTCCCCTACGCACTCGCAACGCAGAAGGCATTCCAGATAGTGCTTCAGGTCGCGCACAAAGGGGTAGAGGTTCGAGAGTCGTGAGCAGAAGATGGGAACTGCAGCGCAGTAATCGCCTGTGGTCGCGTATGCCACAGCATCTGTCACTCCCTCCTGCTTATCTATAGGCTGAAGCGAATACTGGTCGCCGATGTAATAGTATCGCACATAGTTGTCCCCAATCTCTGTCAGTGGGGTGTCGCTGTCGAGCAGCCCCTGTTCGGTCTCGGTTTTTAGATAACCCTCGAGATACTCCTCCAGAGGCGACAGAAGCATTTGCTCACGACGGAGATTGATGTTCTTGATGTCGGCGGTGGGGCATTGCCACACCGTCCGGTTGTTCTCGCCTGTGGAAGTGAACTGTGTGCCATAAATCTGTGGCAGACCGCGCCCTGTGCGCAGACGGTCTTCAAGGTAGGCCAAATTTGACGGGTCGGCGTTGGTGTCCGCCACCGCTTGTCGCATCTGTTTGACGTAGCCGTACTGGAACCATGGGTGTGCATGCTGTGCGATGAGCCAGGCTGAGCGTGAACCGTAGGAACACACCCGATCCCATGAGGGGAATCCCAGAGTATCTATCAACCGTATTAGCTTGGCGAGGTTGACCGAATCCACTTCGTGCATTCGTCTCGAAAGCGAATCCTCGACGGCCTTCGTATGAGTGTGATCAGGGTCGTGGAAGGCACGCCGTACCGCTTGGTCTTCTAGTTCCATCTGATATAGCGTTTCGGCGTATTGGTAGTCCTTCTTGCTGTGGATGGCCTGCTGAATGGAGTCCAATACAGGCCAATAGTCGCAGTCTTTCAAGAACTTGTATTGGTCTTTGTAGTAGAATACAAGAGGATTCCACCCCTTCCACCTGACCACACGAAAGGCCATCTTTTTGAACGTCGCCGTGTCACCGCACTGCAGGGCTGCCTCCATGTAGTTCATTTCCACACGGCGCACAGGAATGTACCCATCAAACAGGGAATCTGTTCGCGCATATAGTGTCATCATCTCGCAGGGTGTCATGTCAGCACGGGACTGCTTGCAGATGTCCAAATAAGCCTTCCACTGCTCCGACTGGGCATTTGCGACAAGCGAAACCGCAATGCACACCGCCAGAAGGATAGTTCTCTTGATTGCTTTCATGTTGAATAAGGTTTTGATAATTACCGTGAAAAGATGTCCTATCGCTTCAATAATTTTATCGTATGCTGTTTTCCGTCATTGGTGATCAATGTCAACAGGTAGGTAGCCTGTGGGCGCGAGGTAAGGTCGAGACTGTAGCGGCCGGGGCCATCGGCTGTTAGGCGCACCTGCTCGCGGCGACCTGTGAGGTCGGTGAGCCAGGCGGTCTCTGTCAAGGTCTCGCTGCTCTCGATGGTGACATGCTGCCGGAAGGGATTCGGATAGGCTACGAAAGTCCCTTTGTCGCCCACTACGGTAATGCTCACACTGCCTGTGTCGCCCGTATGGACATAAGGAGACATGAATGCGGTATCGACATATTTGGCAATATACGCCACGCTGTTACCCGTGGGGGAAAGCTGGGTGTTGTTCAGCGTGAGGTCGAACCGCGAGCCACCCATGATGTACAGGATGCTGTCGTGCAATGACAGACACCCCGAAAGGAGAACGCTGGGAGCATCGATGCTGTAGTCTATGAAGTCTATGTAGTTGCCGTTATAGTCGCAGATATAGAGTCCAGCACCGAAGCGGTAGGGAGTAATCGAAATCGTGCTGTTGCCGGTTTGAATGTTTTCCTTGTATCCGACTTGTGTTATGATTCTGTTCTTCTGTGCAATAGACCGCATTATAGAATGATTCGTCAGGAATGTCGTCTGCGACGAGGAGGGGATGTATCCGTAGGATTGCAATGCTCCCGTTTGATTGTCAATCCTCACGAACCAGGCACAATTATCCTGAATATCCAATGTGTCCTGACCGAAGAACACAGGGTAGCCATAGTCCTGCGGGATGCGGCCTATCGATCCCAGAATTATTATGGAGTTGGAATCGGGTTCAACAATGCATTGGTTAAAAAGGTTGATGGTCATCGACAGGCCCGGTTCGCTACTGCCGATGGTTAGTTGCGTCACGCTTAAAGGCATCAACTCCTCATCAAACTTTATCACCATCCCTTCTGTGAAATTGTCGAGACGGACCGCCAGGGTTGTGTCGCCAGACAATGGCAGTCTTCCAATGTCGGACTCGATGTTGCAAAGGAGCAAAACATTGTTGTCGTTATCGGTAGTAAGTTCACGCGCACCATAATCCCAATAGCTCCAGCTGCTGTTGGATTCATCGAATATGTACCGGCAAGCCAACATGTCGTTGAAATGAGGAGAGAACTTGAACAATCTGTAATTGTAGGGACTAGGGTGAAAGACCGGCGCATCGAAAAAACGCTGACGACCGTTCACCATAACGACAACCTCACTTATCAACCCGTTTTCCAGGTCATAGCGCTGCGATTGGTATTCGCAAGTGTCGCAATAAAGCCACAACGCATCGGTGGCAAGGTGTCCGAAATAGATGTTGCCCTGGTTGTCCACATGGAAATCGCCCGGCTTGAACTGCTGGTTGTAAATATACACCGAGTCGAAACTGTTGTTGCTCTGTCTGTCAAGTGTTATCAGATTGCCCTTGCTGTCCTTATATGCCGTATGGAAAATGTAGTTCTCTGTCAGGTTCCCGTCAAGGTCGAAGACGGAAATCGCCGTCGATATGCCTGTGGAAGCGAGACTGTCCCTATACAAAAGATAATCTACATTGTCTTTCGTTATCAACGTATCGTAGAAATACAGGTATTCATTATTCTCTTTGGGCAGGGCGAAAAGGACATTCGCGAAGAGGGCCGTGTCGCCGACCAGTTGCAGGCCGTAGATTTGCGACGGCTGCCCATAGTTTGCATGAAGTATCTTCCGCCAGACAACATCCCCTTGCGGGGTGATTTTCATGATGCACGAGTTGGCATTTTCGGTTTGCCCGCCGTGAGGAGAGAACGGCAGCAGGTCTTGCCCGTCGATGGAAGCCCCGTTGGCGAACTGTCCGGCGACATAAAGGTTTCCCTGCGAATCGGTGACAGAACTGACGATGTAGTTCCAGTACTTGCCCGACGGCTCCTGGCCGGAATAGGATTTCACCCAGTCGAAATGTTGGGCATGGGCGGCGAGGGACAACACGACGAACACCGCCAGCAGAAGGATTCTCTTGATTGCTTTCATTTTGAATACTGTTTTAATTGTCTTGATTAATTGATTTATTAACCCACTTCAACCCTATTAGTCGCAAAAAAAATCGATTTCGTTACATTGAAAATGAATTTTTTACGATTGGCTTGTAAGTGGTTGATATTCGTGGAGTTTTGCAAGCGCATTCCGCACTCCGAAAGAGAGGTTTCGGGTCTGCGGAATTTTTTTTACTTTTGTCGCCTCAAGAGATGATATGAATATGAGAAAAAATGTTTTGATAATCTTTGCCTTGATAATGCTTTCAGCTTGTCATAACAGGCAAACGCAGTCGGAAAGTTCTGGCGCGGCCGTCGCTGATTCAACGGAAGTGATGGCTCCGGAAGAAACGGACTCGTCAGCAAGTCATCCCCAAAGTTACCGTCTGACGGGCACCATTGGTGAAGACAAAGCCAGCATGGTGCTGGATAAGAACGGCAAGACGTGACGGGTGTCGTCACGCGATGTGACTATTGCGTGCCCATCAATGTGGATGGTACTTGGCAGGGTGACAACATCACAGTGGATGGAGTAAGTCAAGCTGGCTCACATATTGAATACAGATTTCCCGTCTCAAATAATCAACACTTACAGATTCCACTAAGCTCCCCTTGTTGATGAGGGAATAATACAAGGCAATGCACAAAGATATGAGATAAGGGAACGGCCTTTTAAAAAAAGAAAGCATCGAGCCCTTATCAAACAAAGAGACCAAGAAAAGGCCTACAAGAATGATGAAAGTAATAATGGCAAGACGGAGATACCATCTTGACACTATGGATAATTTGCGTTTGCTTCGGCGGATAGTCCGAACATAACGGGGATATTGTCTGGGCTGGGCTTCTTCCATCTTCCTGTTTTTCAGTCCGCAAAAATAAGCATTTCTTTCAAACGTGCCGTTGTTGTATTAGATAATGCGTGTTTTGCAGCGTAAAAGTCCCGTCCCACTGCGGCGTCAACCGCTACGCCTCCGACCCTCGCATCGGGTTGATGGACAGCACCGTGTCGGTGGAGCGTTGGTGAGGGGGTGACTCATCCCCGTTAGGGGATGCCTGTCTGTAGCCAACGGATGCCCACGTGTGGTTTCAAATCTCCGTAGGAGATTCATTTTCAACATGTTGCCGGAATATTGTTGTTCCCGATATGCAACCCCATACGGGGTTGTGGGGGATGCCGCATCGCCAACGGCTACAGACAGGGAACCCCTGACGGGGTTTGAGTTTTAAATAATGTGTATTTTTGCAGCATAAAAACTAGGAGGACGCAATCCGCCTTGCTATCAGCTACGACGGCGGCATGACCCGCCAGATGATCTACCACGGGGACAATGGGTGAAGGTTGCGATAACCCCTCAACACACCATAGAGACGTTGCGTACAACATCTCTAAAGATATTTCTATTTGTTTAAGTGTAATCGAATTTCATGTATCTTTGCCACAAAAACAAGAATCGGTGTAATTTCATCTAACCCTTTGACAATAAAATGACTGCGGGAGAATTTTGCAATGCGTTTCTGGCAGTGCTCAACGCCATGAGCCCCTATCTGCTGCTGGGATTCCTTATCGCCGGAATCCTGCACGTGTTCGTGCCGAAGCGGTTCTATGTCAAGTATCTGTCGCGCGACAACAAGCTTTCGGTGTTATGGGCGGCATTGTTGGGCATCCCGCTGCCGCTCTGCTCGTGCGGGGTCATCCCCACGGCCGTCGGGCTCAAGAACGAGGGTGCCTCGAAAGGGGCGGTGGCCTCGTTCCTCATCGCCACGCCGCAGACGGGCATCGACTCCATTCTTGCCACCTTCTCGCTGATGGGGCTGGGCTTCGCCATCGTTCGCCCCGTGGCCGCACTGGTCACCGGCATCTGTGGCGGCTTTCTGGTGAACCGTTTCGTGAAAGCCGACGAGGGAGAATATGTTGCTGATGCATCTTGTCAGGTGGAAGGCGGCAACCGACTGTGGCGCGTGCTCAAGTACGCCTACTTCGATATGATTCAGGACATCGGGCTGCGATTAGTCATCGGGCTGTTGGTGGCCGCCCTCATCAATGTGGCCGTGCCCGACGAGTTCTTCCTCTCCTTCGGGAGCCAGCCGCTGTTGCAGATGTTGGTCATTCTGGTGGTGGCGGTGCCGATGTACATCTGTTCCACCGGCAGCATTCCTGTGGCGGCGGCCCTGATGATGAAAGGTCTCTCGCCTGGCGCCGCCTTGGTGATGCTGATGGCCGGTCCGGCGGTCAACATCGCCTCCATCCTCGTGGTGAAAAAGTCGATGGGCAGCCGTTTCACGTGGATCTATCTGCTCACCATCGTGGGCTTTTCCATTCTGTTCGGGTTGCTGATCAACGCTTTCGGCATCAATGTCGTCGGCATGTCCGAAAGTTGCGGAATGCACGGTGCTTGTTGTCACACCGAGGCCGCCGCGCCCAGCGTGTTCAAAATCGTATGTTCGTCATTATTAGTTTTATTCATCATAATTGCATTGGGTATGAAATTCTTTGACAAATTCAAGAAACAGGAAACCGAAGCCGGGACGGTGGTTTATGCCGTCGAGGGTATGCACTGCAACCACTGCAAGGCCGCCGTCGAGCAGTCGGTGGGCAAGCTGAAAGGCGTTGAGACTTGCGAGGCCACCCCGGCCGCCAACACGCTTGTGGTCACGGGCACCGCAAGCGAGAACGACATCCGCAAGGCCGTGGAACAAGCGGGCTTCGAGTTCAAAGGGGTGAAATAGGAAGGGGAAAATGCAGCGGCAGCAGTATTCCGATGATTATGGCATTCATAAATTAATCTTTCAAACACAAATAATTTGGTATTACACTGATAATGAGTGCTGCAAGGATTTTCGTGCCTTTGAGGTGATGTTATGTTCGACATCCTCCCTGGTCTCAACCACCCGCAAACCTGCGAGCAGTCGTTCACGGCGGAGATGTGACAGCTGCGTTTATTCCCTAAGCCTTCCTGTATCCCTTCCCATCCTTAACCACAAGCCCTTCGTCCATCATGTCAGAAAGCACGCGGCTGAGCGAGGGCCTTGTGGCGCCTAATTGCTGGGCGACATCGGCCACAGAGGTGATGCTGCCATTCGTCTCAAGATATTCGACGACACGGTTTTTCAGTCCCTTTACCGCAAAAGAGCGCATCTTGCCGCTCAGGAAATGACCTTTTGCGCAAAGCTCTTCCAAGAAGGCACGGAGAACGGTCGGCTCTTGCTGCATGAACTCGAAGAAAGCTTCGCGGTTGATGTGCCACACGACGCAGTCCGTAACTGCGGTAACTTCAACGGGAATGATGTTGGGGGTAGCGAAAAGGAACGCCGGTGCCAGCAGCATCGGGGCTTTCAGGCGGTCAACAAGCAGTTCGCGCCCCTCCTCGCCCATCATCCGCGATTCGGCCTGACCCTCCACAAGCACCATCAACGCCCGACATGGGTCGCCGGGGTTGAACATGCGCCTTCCGGCCGGGTATTCCTGCCGGCGGCAAGGCTGGTTCAACAGCCATTCCAAGGCCTCGTCGCCGCATTTTGCAAAGAGCTTGATTCGTTTCAGTTCCTCCATACCCATAATTTTCGGCAAAAATAACAAAAAAATGCGTCTGGTAACAAATGTTACGCTTCACGTTGTGGGGCGGTTGTATTTTTGCCACCAGAATTCAGTATTAACTTAAACCTTATACATTATGAACGAGAAAATGTTTTGTTTCCAGTGTCAGGAAACTGCCGGATGCGCCGGCTGCAAGATTTCAGGTGTGTGCGGAAAGACCCCGCAAGTGGCTCATGCACAAGACCTTCTGATTTATGTCATCAAAGGACTTGGCGTTATCGCCAATCACCATCAACATGGTTGCGGTCACGACTATTGCGACTTCCGCAAGAGCATCCACGCTTTTGTGAACGACGCGCTGTTCTGCACCATTACCAACGCCAATTTCGACATGGAGAGCATCTACGCCCGCATTGACAAGGGCTTGGAAATCCGCGATATGTTCAAAGATCGCGTAACCAACAAGCAAGGTATTGAGCTGCCTAAACTTGATGTTTTGGAATGGAACGGCACTCGCGAACAATACGATGAGAAAGCGCAAACCGTGGGCATCCTCGCTGAAAGCAACAAGGATATCCGCTCGCTGAAAGAACTCACCATGTACGGTCTCAAAGGTATGGCCGCCTATTTGGAGCATGCCGCCCGCCTTGGTCAGGTTGATAGCGATATCAACGAGTTTATCCTGCAAACCCTCGGACAGCTTGTCACCTGCAACGATGCCAACGAGCTCACCGCCCTTGCACTGAAGACCGGCGAATGGGGCGTGAAGGCAATGGCCCTGCTCGACAAAGCCAACACCACCGCTTTCGGCAACCCCGAAATCACAGAAGTGAACATCGGAGTGGGCAACCGTCCGGGTATCCTCATCAGCGGACACGATCTGAACGACATCGAGCAACTGCTGGAGCAGAGCAAGGACGCGGGCATCGACATCTATACCCACAGCGAGATGCTCCCTGCACACTACTATCCCAAACTTAAACAATACGCCCACCTGAAGGGCAACTACGGCAATGCTTGGTGGAAGCAACGCGAGGAGTTTGAAGCCTTCAACGGTCCTATTTTGTTCACTACCAACTGCATCGTGCCGCCAACCGGCAGCGCCACCTACAAAGACCGCGTGTTCACCACCAACAGCACGGGATTCCCGGGTTGGAAGCACATCCCCGCCGATGCCAACGGCAAGAAAGACTTCAGCGAAATCATCACATTAGCCAAGACCTGTCAGGCCCCGAAGGAGATTGAGACGGGCAAGATTGTGGGCGGTTTCGCGCACGAGCAGGTGTTTGCCCTCGCCGACAAGGTGGTGGAGGCCGTGAAGAGCGGTGCCATCCGCAAGTTCGTGGTGATGGCGGGCTGCGACGGTCGCATGAAGAGCCGCGAATACTACACCGAGTTTGCTAAAGCGCTGCCCAAGGATTGCGTCATCCTGACGGCGGGTTGTGCCAAATACAAATACAACAAGCTCGCCTTAGGCGACATCGGTGGCATCCCGCGCGTGTTGGACGCCGGCCAGTGCAACGACAGCTATTCTTTAGCTCTTATCGCATTGAAACTCAAGGAAGTGTTCGGTTTGGACGATGTGAACCAACTGCCCATCGCCTATAACATCGCGTGGTACGAGCAGAAGGCCGTCATTGTGCTGCTGGCCCTGCTGAGCCTTGGTGTGAAGAACATCCACCTTGGCCCGACCTTACCCGCATTCCTCTCGCCCAATGTGGCCAATGTGCTCGTCGAGAACTTCGGTATAGGCGGAATCAGCACGGTAGAAGAGGACATGAAGTTGTTCGGTATCTAAGGTTTCTTGTAACCTTTCCCGTCTTTGATCTGTAAACCTACGTCCAGCATCTCCGGTTTCACGGATGATGCTGGCAAGGTTTTAATGAAATGCTATTCCTATAGAGAAAACAGTATAATTATATGAGAAAATCAAGCCGCCAAATGGATGCCACCTTTGCATTGGAGGTGTTGGACAAGGCTCCATACGTGACAGTCAGTTTCATCCGTCCCGATGGAACACCCTACGGATTACCCCTGTCGTTGGCGCGGACAGATGAGAGGACGTTCTATTTCCATTGTGCCTTGGAGGGCGAAAAGCTCGACTGCATAGCACACTGTCCGACGGTCTTCCTGTCGGCCGTCACGAAATGTGCGCCTACCGTTGGTCCGAAAGACGGCAATTTCACGCTGCAGTACAAATCAGCAACTGCCGTTGGAAAGGCAGAGATGGTGACCGACCGCGAAGAGAAGATCGAAGGTCTGCGGGTCATCTGCCAACGGTTCCTCCCCAAGCACATGGACGCTTTCGATGCTGCCATTGTCCGCAGCCTCGAACGGACGGCCGTGGTGCGCATCACCCTCACGGAGCCTCCCATCGGCAAGCGCAAGCAGTACGACAAACAAGGGGAGGAAATGAAGTTTGGACGGTTGGAGTAGTCATTGGCACAAATTCAGGCGAAAAGCTTGGGTTGCGGAATTTTGCAGCTAAGCAATGAAGTGATATGACCATATGCTTTCAGTGCTATGGGCGGCATTGCTGGGCATCCCGCTGCCGCTCTGCTCGTGCGGGGTTATACCCACGACGGTCGGGCTCAAGAACGAGGGTGCCTCGAAAGGGGCATTGGGTATGAAATTCTTTGACAAATTCAAGAAACAGGAAACCGAAGCCGGTACGGTGGTTTATACCGTCGAGGGCATGCACTGCAACCACTGCAAGGCCGCCGTCGAGCAGTCGGTGGGCAAGCTGAAAGGCGTTGAGACCTGCGAGGCCACCCCGGCCGCCAACACGCTTGTGGTCACGGGCACCGCAAGCGAGAACGATATCCGTAAGGCCGTGGAGCAGGCGGGCTTCGAGTTCAAAGGGGTGAAATAGGAAGGCGGAAATACAGCGGCAGGCCCCCAAATCCTGATTACCGCTAATGCGCAAACACGAATCCGAAGTAAACGCGCACTCCTTTGGGCACGGCGTCGCCCTTGAAGGGGAAGAGGTGGTCGGCCTTGAGCGTGAGGTGGACCGCTTCGGTGAGCGCGAACTCCACTCCGAGGTATGGGTTGACGAAGAAAAAGTGCTCTTTGTGTACCACCGCGTTTGTCTCGGCTTCCCAGTCGCTGTCGAAACCGACGAGAACGAGCAGTGTCGATGCTTTGCCGCCTCCCACGCACACTCCGGCATACGGACTCCACCGTTTTACCGGCCAGTAGAAATCGGCCACAACTCCGCCCCAGCCCATGCGGACATAGCTGCCGTTGCGCTTCTGGGGGAGCGTGGAGACATAGCCTTCGCCACCTAAGCGCACGTGATTGCCGACGTGGAAGCGCAGCACGCCGCCAAGTCCAAAAGACATCCCACTGGCTTTGTAATCCAAGGCCGGAATATTGTCAATGAGGTAGCCCGTGTGGACCATCATTCCCCCGTCGAACAACTGTTTTTTCTGTGCTTTGAGGCCGACGGCAAATATCAGTAATAGGAGTAATAAGGCTGCTTTTTTCATATCCTTAATCTTTCAAGCCGCAAAAATGCACATTTTCTGTCAGATAGGAATCCCTATAAATGGCTATTTTGTGGGGGAATCTCCACGGATCGCGCGGATTTGCGCGGATTTCCGATAGATGATTTTTGCCAGCATCCCCAACTGTTGGGGATGCTGACGCAGGTGAGGAGCCCTCGTTAAGAATCGGCTCAAATCATTGCAAAAAATACAGATTATCGGCGCAGATCGAGCCGATAATTTGCGAAAAATTATTGTTTTCGCACCGATACGGAATAGAACAATCTGCACGCTTTCAAGCAGATATTCATTTCGCAGTACGAATTTGCCACGGAAGAGTGTTTTTAACGGGGACAATGGGTGGAGGTTGTTGCCAATGGAATGATGATGGCTGAAAAGCGACAATGCCGGATTATGTGTGGCACCGAAACGAAGTGCTCAAACCTGACGTGAAAATATTTTTTCGGGCAACTATTGCATAATCAAAATTTATTGTATTTTTGCAGCGTCGTTGCGGATATTCTTGAAAAATCCGCAACGACGCTGCGGAAATTTTGTTTGTTATGTACCATAGAATATTCGATATTGAGAACCGTTTGGACGAGGCCATGTTCTTGTTCGGAGGCCGTCAGGTGGGAAAATCAACGCTATTGAAAGAGCGTTTCCCGAAGGCTGTTTACTTCGACCTCCTGAACTCTGAGTTGAGAAATCGATTCCGTCAGCACCCTGAAGTTTTTCGTGAATCGTTGCTGCGTTATCCGCCGGAGACGTTAGTCATCGTGGATGAAATCCAAAAAGTACCCGATTTGTTGGATGAAGTCCATTGGCTGATGGTGAACAGGGGTCTTTTCTTTATTCTTAGCGGCTCCAGTGCTCGAAAGTTGAAAAAGAGCGGTGCCAACAATCTCGGCGGGCGGGCTATTCCTGAAACGCTATTCCCTTTGGTCAGTGCGGAGATTCCGGATTACGATCTCGAAAGAGCTGTACAAAACGGTATGATTCCACGGCACTATATGGTCGCGAATGCCCGCAACCGCCTTAAATCCTATATTGAACTCTACCTGAAGGAGGAAATCATCGAAGAAGCCGTTGTTCAAAACGTGGATGACTTTATCCGTTTTCTGGAGGTGGCTGCCATTTCGGACGGTGAGATGCTCAATTATGAGAATGTGGCAGCGGATTGTGGCGTTTCAGCCAATACGGTCAAAGCTTATTACAAGATACTTTGTGACACCTTGTTAGGATTCGAGGTGCCCGCTTACTCGAAAGTCATCAAACGGAAACTGACCAAGGCCTCGCGATTCTATTTCTTTGACGTGGGTATCGCCAACTATCTGACAGGCCGTCATCATCTCGCCCCAAAGACTCCTGAATACGGTCATGCTTTCGAGCATCTTGTGATGCAGGAAATTGTGGCGTATCTCGGTTACAGCGATAGCGAGGAAAAGTTGGCATATTGGCATACGTACGACAATCTGGAGGTGGACGCTGTCATCGGGGATGCGCGGGTGGCCATCGAAATCAAATCGACCGATTCGGTTCAAGCAAGTCACAAGAAAGGTCTTGCCGAATTTGCCAAGGAGCACCCCAACGTCAGGCAGATTTTAGTTTCCCGCGACCGGGTCACCCGACGGAGCGGGGATGTCGATTTGTATTATGTGACGGACTTTTTCAAAGAATTGTGGGAGGGAAAGATTATTTGAAAAACCGACTAACTGCCCATCCTTTCGGCTTTTTGCCATCATAATAAACATAGGATTGCCTGTACGTTCATCTTGCAGAACAAGTTTGGCGACGAGGAATGTCAAGCGTTCCTGTGTCGCTGATGTGGTCGCGGCACGGATTCTACCTATTTGCGGACTACCCCAACACCACATCCATCACCATCATCAGGACGAAGCCGATGGCAAAGCCGATCGTGGAGAGGTTGGTGTGGGTGCCTTGTGCGGTCTCGGGGATGAGCTCCTCCACGACCACATACATCATGGCGCCGGCGGCGAAGGCCAGCAGGTAGGGGAGTGCCACGCCGAGCACACCTGCCAGCAACAGAATGGCCACCGCCCCGATGGGTTCCACCACGCCGCTCAGGGTGCCGATGAGGAACGACTTCATACGGGAGTTGCCCTCCGCGTGCATGGGCATCGAAATGATGGCGCCTTCGGGGATGTTCTGTATGGCGATACCGATGCTCACCGCGAGGGCGGCGCTGAGGGTCAGTCCTTGCGCTTCGCCGGCGAAGACCACGCCCACGGCCATGCCCTCGGGCAGGTTGTGGATGGTGACGGCCAGCGCCAACATCGCCGTGCGCGAGAGCTTTGATTTCGGTCCCTCGGCTTTCAGGGCGCCGCTGTGCAGGTGCGGTGTCAGTTCGTCAATCAGCAGGAGGAACGCGATACCGGCCAGGAAGCCTATGGCAGCCGGCAGCACACCCCTCAGTCCTGCGGACAGCTCCCCTTCAAGGGGAGCAACCATCTCGATCGACGGTATCAGCAGCGACCACACGCTGGCGGCCACCATCACCCCGCTGGCGAACCCCAGCAGCGTCTTCTGCATCCTGTCGGGAATCTCCTTCTTCATGAAGAAGACGAAAGCCGAGCCCAGCATCGTGCCGAGCAGCGGCAGCAGTATTCCGATGATTATGGCATTCATTACATTAATCTTTCACGCCGCAAAAATGCACATTTTCTGTCAAATAGGAATCCCTATAAATGGCTATTTTGCGGGGAAATCTCCACGGTTCGCGCGGATCTGCGCGGATTTCCGATAGATGATTTTTGCACGGCACCCCAACTGTTGGAGATGTTGGCGCGAATGAAGAACCTCCGCTGAGAATCGGCTCAAATCATTGCGAAAAACAGGGATTATCGGCGAGTACATCTGCATCGACGGAGGAATGACCCGCCGATGATCTACCACAGGGAAAACGGTTGGAGGTTGCAATAAACGGCTAATTGGGCCAGATCGATGACTCGTCCCGTTTCATGATGTAGCGGAAGTCCCAGTCGACTCCACTGGAGAACGGTGCCAGCACCAGCTCGTCGTTGGTGAGCTTTTCCACTATAAACACCCCTCCATTATAGCAACCTCCTTGAATCTCCAGCCACCATTTGCCGGATTTTTTCGAGAGAGTATAACGATGCCACGCTGGGAGACAGTCCGTTCGTGAGTCGAGTATCCACACCTTGTTGTTTGTGAACTCCATACAGATACATCCTTCTGGGATGTACTCCTGTCCTGCGATGGTTATTTCGAACGTCTGCGCCGTGTTGACCCATTGGCCGACAAGAGCATCTTTGTTCATGTTGTCTTTGCCGCAGGCCGCCATCAGGATGGTGACGAGGGTAAGAACGGTGATGTTTTTAATGCTTAAATGTTTCATATTTAATACTTTTGATGATTGTTCACTGGATTTGACACACATTTCCCTTTACACCTTATTGTGTCGCAAAAAAAGCCGATTTCGTTACATTGAAAATGAATTTTTTACGATTGGGTTGTAAGTGGCTGGTATTCACATGGTTTTGCAAGCGCATTTTGCAACTCCGAAAGAGAGGTTTCGGGCTTGCTGATTTTTTTTACCTTTGCCGTCTCAAAAGAAGATAGAAATATGAGAAAAAGTATTTTGATAATCTTTGCCTTGATAATGCTTACAGCTTGTCGTGGCAGGCAAACGCAGGCAGGAAGTGCTGGCGAAGCCGTTGCGGATTCAACGGAAGTGATGGCACCGAAAGAAACGGACCCGACGGCAAGTCATCCCCAAAGCTACCGTCTGACGGGCACCATTGGTGAAGACAATGCCAGTATGGTGTTGGATAAGAACGGCAACGATGTGACGGGTGTCGTCACGCGATGTGACTATTGTGTGCCTATCAATGTGGAAGGTACTTGGCAGGGTGACAACATCACAGTGGATGGAGTGAGTCAAGCAGGCTCTCATATTGAATATAAATTGACTGTCACAGGCAACGCGGTTCAAGGTGCAGAGATATTGTCTGCCGAAGGAGAAGTCGAAAAGCAAAACGTCACCATGACGATAGGACACGGCCAACCTTGAGAACCATCCCGGACTACATCGTTGCGGGAGATGTGCCGGCTTTCTGCAACCCTCTCGCACGAAAGAAGTTGTACGTTCGCTGATGAACTAGATTAAAGCAATAAAAATCTGACCATTATGGATTTCAACAACAAAATTGCCATCGTCACGGGCGGCGCGCAGGGCATCGGACGATGCATCGTCGAGGAGTTCCGGAAAGCCGGGGCCACCGTTTGTGTCATCGACAAGCAGCCAGGCGACCACTTCGTCGGCGAC
The DNA here is from genome assembly GCA_900315245.1 of uncultured Bacteroidales bacterium. GTDB lineage: Bacteria > Bacteroidota > Bacteroidia > Bacteroidales > WCHB1-69 > F23-D06. The sequence continues at coordinate 5,192 of OMYJ01000003.1, read as the reverse complement.
CTTGCCGACAAGAATGTGCTGGAACACTTCGCCAAGGAGGTGATTGCGAAGCACGGTCGTGTGGATTGCCTCGTCAACAATGCCCTGCCGCTGATGAAGGGGCTTGCGGAGTGCAGCTACGAGGAGTTCCAGTATGCCCTGAGTGTGGGCGTGACAGCCCCGTTCTACCTTGCCAAACTCTTTGCCCCGCACTTCGCCGAAGGGGCCGCCATCGTGAACATCTCCTCCTCCCGCGACCGTATGAGTCAGCCGCAGACCGAGAGCTACACGGCCGCAAAGGGTGGCATCGCCGCGCTGACCCACGCGCTGGCAGTCAGTCTGGCGGGGAAGGTGCGCGTCAACTCCATATCCCCGGGCTGGATCGATACCCAGTACACTGTCTATGAGGGTCCTGACGCCGTGCAGCAACCGGCGGGCCGTGTGGGCAATCCCTTGGACATCGCCAACATGGTGCTGTATCTCTGCTCTGACAAGGCCGGCTTCATCACCGGCGAGAACATCTGCATAGACGGCGGAATGACCCGCCAGATGATCTACCACGGGGACAACGGGTGGAGGTTGTCGCCAATGGAATGATGACAGCAAATACTTTTTTAAATTCGTAACATACATGTTATCAAACACATATACAAATATCCCTTGAAAAAGTGTGTTGTGTTAACAAAAAGTCCCTTGAAAAAGTGTATCTTTGCCGTTGAAACTCATTTGAAAAAATGTCATGTTAAGAAGAAAGATTGAATCCTATTTGGAAGAATGGAAAAGGAATAGCAATCATAAACCTTTGGTAATCAAAGGTGTAAGGCAATGTGGGAAAACCTATTCCGTTCAACAGTTCGCGAAGACGCACTACAACCATTTTGTATATGTGGATTTTGTGGAGAATCCTGATTTCAAGGAGGCCTTTTATGGTGCCAAAACAGTGGACACCATCATTATGAACTTGTCTGCCATAATTGAAAATGCGAAGTTTATCCCTAACGAGACTTGCCTAATTTTTGATGAACTTCAGGATTGTCCGGAAGCGAGGACTTCGTTGAAATATTTCAAAATGGACGGCCGCTATGATGTCATTTGCACAGGGTCGTTATTGGGAGTTAAAGGTTATGGGAGCAAAAACAAGAAGAAAGAGAAGGACAAGGGGTCGTCTGTTCCTGTCGGTTATGAGACCATCGTGGAGATGTACCCTCTTGATTTTGAAGAATTTTTATGGGCAAACGGGGTAAGTGAAGAAATTATCGCCTTGTTGAAAAAACATTTGGAAACAGAAACACCGGTCACAGCGGCCATACATAAAAGGATGATCGATCTACTCCGGCAATATGCGGTCGTGGGAGGAATGCCCGAGGCGGTAAACACGTTCATTTCCACGCATAACATATCACAAGTGGTTGATATTCAGTGTGGTATTGTTGACGAATATAAGGATGATATGGTCAAGTATGCGGATGATTCTTTCAAAAACCGTATTCGGGAGTGTTTCGAATCCATCCCCAAACAACTGAGCAAGGAAAACAAGAAATTTCAATATTCTGTGATAAAGAAGGGGGGGCGGGCAGCCCAATACTATGAAAGTTTGCAATGGATTGAGGATGCCGGAATTGCAAAACGTTGCTATAATCTGTCTGTTACAGAACTTCCCTTGGACGGAAACGCCAAGGAGGATGTCTTTAAAGTGTATATGCAGGACACCGGTCTTTTCATGTCCATGCTGGAATATGGAACCCAAGCAGATGTGCTGAAGGGGAACTTGTTAGGTTACAAAGGTGCCATCTATGAGAATCTTATGGCAGACATATTGTCCAAAATGGGCAGAAAACTCTACTATTTTCATAAAGATTCGGGGTTGGAAGTGGATTTTGTCATCCGGTATAAAGGAAAATGCACATTGTTGGAAGTGAAAGCGTCGTCGGGAAATGTGAAAAGCACCAAAACCATATTGAAACATCCGGAAGTCTATCACGTCACGGATGCTATCAAGTTGGGCGATTATAACATTGGACGTGATGGGCAGCTGCTCACTCTTCCCTTCTATATGGGATTTCTGCTCACAGAGGTATAAAGTTTTTTAACTGAAAATAGATATGGATTTCAACAACAAGATTGCCAGCTTCATCACCGGCGAGAACATCTGCATCGACGGCGGAATGACCCGCCAGATGATCTACCACACGGTTGATCATTTCCCCGCCGTCGCGCACAGCCACCGCTTTTCTTCGTTCACCGTGATGTTGAGGTCGCGGAAGCCGACATTCGTCAGATGGTGCCTGATTTCTTCTGGCGTGTAGGTGTGCATGCCTTCGATCATGCTCTCCCATTTGGCATCCATTTCGCCGCTGCCGTCTGATTCGTTGACAATGACGAATTGACTGCCGGGTTTCATTACCCTTTTCACCTCGTTGAAGCAGTGCTCGATATCGGGCCAGAAGTAGATGGTCTCGAAGGCGGTCACCAAGTCGAACGAGCCTTCGGCGAACGGGAGGTTGGCGACATTGCCTTCCAAGACCCTGCAACGGCCTTCCTGTATGGCTTTGGCGTTCACTTTCGTTGATTTCCGTACGGACACTGGCGAAAAATCGATACCCGTGACGGTTCCCCGCAGGGTGCGTTGCAGCAGCCGGGCGATATTCGCGCCTCCGCCGCACCCGATGTCGAGAATGCGGTCGTCACGGCCAATCGTCACCATTTCCAACGCCCAATTCGCCATCGCAGCATGACTGCCGCCGTTCATTCCATTCACCATTATTTTGCCTAAAAAGCCCTCCGGCTTTCTGGCATTGCTGAAAAATTTGCTCAAAAGTCCCATAATCTGTCCATTTGATATTTCTGACGGCAAAAATCCGATTTCCTGAGCGTGTGAATATCCCAATAAGTGGGTATTTTCGGAAAGTATATTCATTGTAAATTGGAATCCCAAACTATACCAAGGCCTACTTCAAAAAATCTCGCCCATTTTCGGCAAATATCGTATCTTTGCACTTCAAAACAATGAATGATGACGGAAATTGAAAAACTACAAGAAGCCTTACGTGAAACCGACGCCATCGTCGTTGGTGCCGGCGCGGGACTATCAACCTCGGCGGGCTTCACCTATTCCGGGGAACGCTTCGAGCGGCACTTTGCCGACTTCATCCGCCAATACGGATTCACCGACATGTACTCGGCGGGCTTCTACCCGTTTCCCACCGAGGAGGAACATTGGGCCTATTGGAGCCGCCATATCTACTACAACCGCTATGTGCCCGCCCCGAAGCCCGTCTATGACAACCTGGTCAAACTGTTGCATGGAAAGGACTATTTTGTCATCACCACCAATGTCGATCACCAGTTCCAGAAGGCTGGATTTGACAAAAAACGGCTGTTCTACACGCAGGGAGACTACGGCCTGTTCCAATGCGCGAAACCTTGTCACCAGAAAACCTACGACAATGAGGAATTGGTGAAACGGATGATTGCGGAACAGATGGATATGCGTATCCCGACGGAATTGATTCCCCGTTGTCCCGTCTGTGGCGGTCCGATGAAGGTCAACCTGCGCGCCGACGAGACCTTCGTGGAAGACGAGGGCTGGCACGCGGCATCGGAACGATACACCGAATTTATCCGGCGGCACAAAGACGGCAGGGTGTTGTTCCTCGACCTCGGCAGCGGCGGCAACACGCCCGTCATCTTTAAGATCCCGTTCATCCGTTGGACGATGCAGAACCCGAACGCCACCTACGCCACTATCAACCTCGGCGAGGCGTTCACCGTGGACCAGATCGCGGACCGGTCGATTGTGATCAACGCCGACATCGGAGAAATTTTGGAGAAACTATTGTGAACAAACACGAATTGCCATAAATTTCTCACAAATTATCAAAAATGATATTGATGGGAAATTCATGATGAATTTATGGTAATTTGTGAAAAAAACAAAAAAATGAATTGTTTAGATTTTTTAATTGATTATTTGATAAAAGAAGACCCGCAATATGCCGAGATGCGGATTCCCGAAGATTTGCAAGGCAAGCGCGACCTGTTCCGCGCCCTGCGCAACGTGCGCGAACCGAAACCCGTCAGCGAGGAGTTCCTGCGTTTGCAGGACGAGGAATTGCAGGCGCAATTGCAGGAGATGGGTGTGGTGGAATTGGATGCCGTCCAACAATTATCAATTATCAATTCTCAATTTTCAATTCTCTTATGGCAGGGCGACATCACCCGTCTCCGCGTGGATGCCATCGTCAACGCCGCTAATGCGCAGATGCTGGGCTGTTTCCACCCGTTGCACAGATGCATCGACAACGCCATCCATTCCGCAGCGGGCGTACAGCTGCGCGAGGAGTGTCACCGGCTGATGCTGCAACAAGGACATCTAGAACCGACGGGGCAGGCCAAAATCACCAAGGCCTACAACCTGCCGTGCAAGTATGTCATCCACACCGTCGGGCCGATCATTCCCAACGGCATCCCGACGGCATCCCAGAAGGACCAATTAGCCTCCTGTTACCGTAACATTATGTCGTGTGCCGATGAAAATGATCTCGAAAGCGTCGCCTTCTGCTGCATCTCCACGGGCGAGTTCCGTTTCCCGAACCGGCTGGCCGCCGAAATTGCCGTGCAAACCGTCAAAGACTACCTGAACGCACATCCCGATTGCAGCGTCAAGCAGGTGGTTTTCAATGTGTTCAAGGATGTGGACAGGGATATTTATCTGCGGCTGTTGTAAAGGAGTTTGTCGGGAGTGTCGAAAGGAAAGTGTATCTTTGCCACCTCAAAGAAAACAACAATGTCTTCAGGAAAGCAGAAATGATTCATAAATAAAACCCCTAAGAAATGAAAGTGTTATTGTTAAACGGTAGTGCCAACCAGAAAGGCAACACATTCACGGCGCTCTCGGAGATTGCCGGACAACTTGAAAAGAACGGCATAGAGGCGGAAATCATGCAGTTGGGCAACAAGCCAGTGCGCGCAGTGGCCATCTGTCGCCGTGGTGGTGCCTCAGCAGCCTATCCGGAGCGCGAACCGTGGCAGCCCATGAACTTCATCCGATAAGCGAGCCATGAAAAAAGATAGGAAGCCAAGATTGAATATACACCAATAGACAGATAAATCGGAACATTTGAATATCTGAATCGACATGAACTACCATCAAATACTTGAGAATATTTACATGGACATCCGTCCATATGCACAAGTGGGCAAGCAAGCCGACT
>OMYJ01000004.1 GCA_900315245.1 uncultured Bacteroidales bacterium | reverse complement strand
CCAGACCATCCACAAATGCACGCCTGCGGAGTTCCAGCAGATGATCCCCGCCATCAACGTGCAACAATACCTCAAAACCCTGAATCTGAAGGTTGACACGCTCAATGTGAGCCAGCCCACCTATATCCAAGGTGTCAACAACATTCTTGAAGTCACGGACTTTGACGTGATCAAGGCTTATCTCGCCTGGAACGTCATCCGCGGCGCCGCCTCTTACTTGAGCGACGAATTCGTGGATGCCAGCTTCGATTTCTACGGCAAGACCCTCTCCGGCCGTAAGGAGAACCGCCCGCGCTGGAAACGGGTCATCGACAACGTTGACGATTGCCTCGGTGAGGCTGTTGGCCAGATGTACGTGAAGAACTACTTCCCTGCTGAAGCCAAACAGCGCATGGAACAGTTAGTCAAGAACCTGCAATGGGCCCTTGGTGAGCGCATCAAGGCTTCCACATGGATGACCGACCAGACCAAGAAGAACGCTCTCGAAAAGTTAGCCGCCTTCACGGTGAAAATCGGCTATCCCGACAAATGGCGCGACTACAGTGCACTGACGATCGGCACGGAGAGCTACTACGCCAACGTGATGAACTCCCGCCGTTTCGATATGGCTTACAACATGAGCAAAATCGGCAAGAAAGTCGATCCTACCGAATGGCAGATGACCCCGCAGACGGTGAACGCCTATTATGACCCCACCACCAACGAGATCTGCTTCCCCGCCGGCATCCTGCAACCGCCGTTCTTCGACATGAACGCGGATGATGCCGCCAACTACGGTGCCATCGGCGTGGTTATTGGCCACGAGATGACCCACGGCTTCGACGACCAGGGCCGTAACTACGACAAAGACGGCAACCTCGCCGACTGGTGGACCGAAAAGGATGCCGCCACCTTCAAGGAGAAAGCCCAACTCATCGTTGATCATTTCAACAGCATTGAAGTTGCGCCCGGTGTCTATGCCAACGGTGAATTCACCCTCGGTGAGAACATCGCTGACAACGGCGGTCTGAATGTCTCCTACACCGCTTTCCAAAAGGCCAAGAAAGACGGCCAGATCAAAGGCGAAATGGACGGTTTCACGCCCGAACAGCGTTTCTTCTTAGCTTACGCTGCCGTATGGGCCGCCAACATCCGCGAGGCTGAAATTCTGCGCCGCACCAAAACCGACCCGCACGCCCTCGGCCGCTGGCGCGTGAACGCCACTCTGCGCCACATCGACCCCTTCTACGAGGCATTCAACATCCAACCCGGCGAAAAGAAATATATGTCAGAAAAGAAAAAACTCGCCGTCATCGCATTCGGCGGCAACGCATTACTGAAAAGCAAACAGAAAGGCACCTATCAGGAGCAGATTGACAACGTCACGGAGACCTGTCGCAACCTTATTCCCCTGATAGAGAACGGTTACAACATCGTCATCGGGCACGGCAACGGCCCGCAAGTGGGCAACGTCATGTTGCAGCACAAGGCCGGCAAGGAGACCTTCCAAGTGGAGGATATGCCGCTGAACTTCTGCGTCGCGGAAACGCAAGGCTCCATCGGTGCCCTCATCGAAGAGGGCCTGCGCCACATCTTCGCAGAAAAAGGCTGGGAGAAGAGCACGGTCACGATGCTCACGCACGTGGAGGTCGATGCCAACGACCCGCTGTTCCAAAACCCGACAAAGCCAGTTGGTCCCTACGTTTCCCGCGAGGAGGCCGAACAGTATCACGAAGAGACCGGTGACATCTACCGCGAAGACCTACCTCAAAGGCGTGCAGGCAGTCATCGACAAAGACCTTGCCTCCGCACTCACCGCTGTGGAGATCGGCGCCGATGAGTTCTACATCCTCACTGACGTGCCGAAAGTCTATATCAACTTCCGCAAACCCGATGAGAAGGCGTTGGACACCATCACAGTTAGCGAAGCCAAGAAGTACCTCGAGGAGAAGCACTTCACCGAAGGATCCATGGCCCCGAAGGTGCGCGCCACCATCCAATACGTCGAGAAGAGCGGCAAGACCTGCATCATCACCGAGGCCGGCAAATTGCACGACCCGAACTGCGGAACAAGAATCATTGCGGGATAATCACCCGTTGTGAATTTTCCGAAAAAACTAAAAACGCACGGATATCAAAGGATGTCCGTGCGTTTTTTATGCAGACGAAGAGACTCCATTACTTATTCGCTTTTTCCTCGTCGTTGTTGTACCACTCCAAATAGGCTTCGGTATATTTCTTCCCTGACGCCACCAATTCCTTCTTTTTGGAATCGGGGATGCCGAAGTCGATGGCCCGAACGCCTAGCGTGTCAATATATACCGTGCGCTGCCAGTCATCGCTGTGCAGGTGGACATTATTCTGGAAATCAATGAGTGTGGTCACAAGAGCTTTTGTATAGGTGAAGAAACTCTTGATGTCATTTCTTTTTTCAGAACCATGGTTGAGGAACGTTGAGATGTCTTCTTTTGCATCCAGACGAAAGCCCAACGTTTCCTTGTTGTAAACATATTCGTTTTTGTCTTCCGGTTTTTGCATCTTGGTTCTGGTATTGATTTTATCGTAGTAATCCGTTCGTCTGGCGTTGTTCTTGTCTGTCATATAGAACAACTGGTCGAAGGTCTTAATGGAATAGTTGTCCAACAGGCCACCGTCCACGTAAATATGGTCGTCGCCATTAGCACCTTTCACTGAAGCAAAGAACAATGGAATAGACATGGATATACGGGCCGCATCCGCCACCTTCATCTTTGGTGTGTGATAATTGCTGAACATTTTGGAGTAACCTGTTGACAGATCTGTGCCTACCAAGTAGATGTCCCTGAATTTGTTCAGGTTGGCGATCTGCTCGAATGTCATTTCACCGTCTCCGGTTTTCCTTTGGATCAAGTCGGCCATGACGTCACGGAAGAAATCTCCCTTGTACCAACCATATTCCTTAATAAGGCGGGTCGTGTCGCGCAACATGCCGAACGAGCTATCCATAAAGTTCTTGAAATTCAATTTCCAAAGAATTTCCTTCACCTCGTCGGCAGAGTAACGCAATCCGACCATAACCGCAATCATGGCGCCGGCCGAAGTTCCAGACACCTTTTCAATGTCATTCAGAATCCCTTCCCTATCGAGCACTTCCAGCGCACCCACGTACGCGATGCCCTTCACACCACCGCCTTCAAAAACCAAATTCTTAAAATGATAAGCCATATTTGTATTATTTAATGATTAATGATGATTCCTGCCAGCACGACTTTTTATCGCTCCTTTTCTATAAAAAATCATGCCGCAAAAATACATTTTTTCACCACCACATCATCACCCATTCCACGTTCTCTATCTCTTTTCATCGTTCCTTGTCTCAAAATCGTCCCATCCGATTCACCCGCATTCTCAAAAAATCCACAATCCGACTCACTCGGATTCAAATTTTTCTTCCCATCGGTATTATTTTTTTATATACTTTTGCCGCGTTTTAATTTCAAAATTTCAGAAGGATGAAAACCAAGTACATCGACCTGATTTCACAAACCTACGATTTCCCGCAGGAGGAGTTTGACGTAGAGGACAACAATCTGTTATTCAACGAAGTACCGTTGATGGACATCATCAAACAGTATGGAACCCCGCTGAAAATCACCTACTTGCCGAAAATTTCCGCCAACATCCAGAAGGCGAAGAGATGGTTCAATGTAGCTATCGCAAAGGCCGACTACAGAGGCAGTTACCACTATTGCTACTGTACGAAGAGCAACCATTTCGAGTTTGTGATGTCGGAAGTGCTGAAAAACGACGTACATATCGAAACTTCATCCGCTTTTGATATCAATTTGATCGAAACGCTGCATGAGCAGGGGCTTTTCGACAAGGAGAACTACATTATCTGCAACGGCTTCAAGCGGCAGATCTACATTGACAACATCGTGGACATTCTGAACAAAGGATACGTGAACACCATTCCTGTTTTCGACAGCAAGAAGGAATTCGACTTACTTGCACAGAAGGAAATCAACACAAAATGCAAAGTCGGCATCCGCATCGCCTCCGAGGAAGAGCCACGTTTTGAGTTCTACACCTCGCGCCTCGGCATCCGCTACAACGATGTTATCCCGTTCTACCGCGAGAAAATCAAGAACAACCCCAACTACGAGCTGAAGATGCTCCATTTCTTCATCAACACGGGTATTCAGGACACCGCATACTACTGGAACGAGCTCACCAAGTGCGTGAACCTCTACTGCGACCTCAAGAAGATCTGTCCTGAACTGGACTCTCTGAACATTGGCGGCGGCTTCCCCATCAAGAACTCGCTCTCCTTCGACTACGACTACGAATACATGGCCGAGGAAATCATCGCCCAGATCAAGATCATCTGCGACCGCGAGGGCGTGCAAGAACCTGATATATTCACCGAATTCGGATCATTCACCGTGGGCGAGGCCAGCGCCGCGCTCTTCTCCGTGTTGCAACAGAAACGCCAGAACGACAGGGAGTTGTGGAACATGATTGACAGTTCCTTCATGACCACCCTGCCCGACACCTGGGCTATCAACCAGCAGTTCATCATCCTGGCCATCAACAACTGGGACAAGGCTTACGAGAGAGTCTTCCTCGGCGGTCTCACCTGCGACAGTCACGATTACTACAACTCCGACTCGCACCTGAATGCCGTCTTCCTCCCGCAAATCGACTCCGCCAACTATCCGGCAGGAGACAGCCCCGAGGACATACAATATATAGGTCTGTTCAACACTGGAGCCTACCAGGATGCCCTCGGCGGTTACGGCGGAATACAGCATTGCATGACTCCCGCGCCGAAACACATCATCATTTACAAAGACGAGGAGGGCGAACTCTGCACAAAATTGTTCGCTAAAGAGCAGAGTTACAAGTCGATGCTGAAAATTTTGGGCTATTAGCCGACAGAATCGAAAAAATTGTATTTTTGCAGCGGGTAAGTCTTATACGATCTGCTCCCTTATAACTCCCCCAGGACAGGAATGTAGCAAGGGCATTAAGGTTGTAGCGATGCGATATAAGTCGCTTACCCTTCTTTGTTTTTGTTAGTGAGCAGTGAATAGTGATCAGTGAACAGATGCGAAACTGCCATCTTTGAGAATCAGACAAGAATTGATATAGACATAAAAATAATCGGAACATGTTGTTGAAAATATACCCGGAGAATCCGAACCCGAAAGCCGTGAACACCGTGGTGGAGTGTTTGCAAGACGGCGGCATCGTCATTTACCCGACCGACACGATTTACGGCATTGGCTGCGACATCTTCAAGCAGAAGAGCATTGAGCGAATCATTTCCATCCTTGGCGAGAAAAAGAAGAAAGACGCGCTGACGTTCATCTGTCATGACATGAGCAACCTTTCGGACTACACCAAACCGCTGGACAACAGCGTGTTCAAGACTATGAAGCGGGTGCTCCCAGGAGCGTTCACCTTCATTCTTGAAGCTAACAACAGCGTGCCGAAGCTGCTGCAGAGCCACAAGAAGACCATCGGCATCCGCATTCCTGACAACAACATCATCCGCGAAATCGTGCGGCAACTCGGCCATCCCATCCTCTCCACCTCCGTGAAGGACGACGACGAGGTGATCGAATACACCACCGATCCCGAACTCATCTACGAACGCTACGGCGACCTGGTCGATATTGTCATCGATGGCGGTTACGGCGACAACACGCCCTCCACTGTGGTCGATTGCACCGGCGGCGGGATTGAGGTGATACGTGAGGGAAAGGGAGACGTTTCTTTACTTTAGTTAGCAGTTAGTAGTTAGCAGTTGACACCACCGTGACTATGAACACTATATGTGCAATCGCAACGCCCGCTGGTCTCGGGGCCACGGCGATGATCCGAATCTCCGGACCGGAAGCTTTCGGGATTGCCGGAATGCTCTTTTCCGAGAAATCCAACTTCGCCGGATTGGGGCCAAACCGTGCAAAATTCGCGTCTTTATACGATTTTTCCAACGAAAAACGAGAACTTATCGATCAAGTCGTGGTGACAAAGTTCACCACACCTCACTCTTTCACGGGCGAGGATGTAGTGGAAATCAGCTGTCACGGATCCGTCTACATCCAGCAGAAAATCATTGAGTTACTAATCAAGAATGGCTGTCGGATAGCCGCACCGGGCGAATTCACACAGCGGGCCTTCCTCAACGGGAAATTGGACCTGCCACAGGCCGAAGCCATTGCCGACCTCATCGAGGCACAGTCGGAGACCGCGCACCACGCCGCCATGAGGCAGCTGCAGGGCGAACTGTCCGGCAAGATGGCCGTCTTGCGCGAGGAATTGCTGCAAATGGCTTCTTTATTGGAGCTGGAACTTGACTTCAGCGAAGAGGAGGTGGAATTTGCCGACCGCACCACCTTGCTCAACCTGCTCGGACTCATCAAAGTGGAAGTGAACAATCTACTACAAAGCTACAAATGGGGCACAATGCTGAAAAACGGCATTCCCGTTGCCATCGTGGGCGAACCGAATGTTGGGAAGTCAACACTATTGAACGCGATACTCCAACAGGAGCGCGCCATCGTGTCCGACATCCCCGGCACCACCCGTGACACCATTGAGGACACTTTCACCCTTAACGGGACACTGTTCAGGTTCATCGACACCGCTGGTATCCGCGAATCCGGCGACACCATCGAGCGTATCGGCATCGAACGCGCCTTCGACACAATCCGAAAGGCAGCCATCATCTTGTGGATCACAGATGCACGCAAAAGCAAACAAGAGACCGAATCGGAATTAAACAAAATAACGAATTCAATCAAGTCGGATGACAAAAAAATCATTCTATTAAGAAACAAATCCGACTTGGTTTCCAATCCATCTGAATGCATCGATAATGCCATTTATATCTCCGCCAAGAAAGGCGAAAACTTAAATTCCGTGCTTAACGAAATTGATTCGTTTGTGAAAGAGAACCACATCCAGGACATCATCCTGCTGACAAGCGAACGTCACCAAGCACTGTTGAACGGCATCCTCGCCTCCATTGAACGCACCGAAAACGGTCTGAAGCGACAACTCCCGACCGATTTAGTGGCCGAAGACGTTCGCATGGCCCTCCACAACCTGGGCGAGCTCACCGGCACCATCTCCTCCGACGACATCTTGAACAATATCTTTGGAAAGTTCTGCATCGGGAAATAGGGATGATGAAAACGTATAATACTTCACTCCGAGATACAAAAGCAGCTGGAAAGGAGAAAATAAGTGTATCTTTGCACTGATTAATTGCTGGCATGGAACTATTTGTTTTCAACCCCGAACACGACTACGCGCTGGCGGACAACCAGCCGCAGTTTGTGGCGTTGCGGTCGGCGGCACAATTTGCTTACGACTGTGCGCCGTTCATGCGGTATCTTGCGGATGACGAGGCGGAGGTGCTGGACGCCTACCGTCCTTTCGGGAAGGAGTTCCAGAAGAATTTCGCCCCATTGGAGAACGCAGACCGCATCACGAAGGTAACCCCGTGGGGTTGGGACGCAGCGGTGGTCTATCAGCTGCGCCGCATCGGGATTCCAGACAATTTGCTCCCGACGGATGCGCAGCTGTCGAAGCTCCGCGAGTTGGCACACCGCAGGACCACCATCGCGGCGATGGAGTTCCTGCGTAACCACCACCCTCATCCGGAAATCCTACCCGCTCCTCCGTCATACTTGACGGAACTCCAACAGGTTGAGGATTTCGTGAAACGGATTCCTGATGTCATCCTCAAGTCACCGTATTCGGGCAACGGGCGCGGTCACCTGTACGCGCACGGGGAGTGCTCCCCCACCCTGCTCCGGCAATGCGGCGGCGTCCTGAAACGGCAGGGCGGCATTCTGGCGGAGAAGCAATACACGGTGGTCCAGGACTTTGCGATGGAGTTCGAATGCCGGAACGGGGAAGTCGTCTTCCGGGGCTATTCGCTCTTCAAGACCGAACATTACGGCTACGGCGGCAACCTGCTGATGCCGGATTCCGCGATTCTACTGGCTCTTTCCCACTATGTTGATATAGAGGAGTTGGCCACAGCCAAGTCGCTCGTCAGCGATTTTTTGCAAAAAGAAATCGCTCCGCATTACGAGGGCGATGCCGGTGTCGATATGTTTGTCTATCAGGAAGATGAGGCGTACAAGCTGCATCCTTTCGTGGAGGTGAACCTGCGGAAGACGATGGGGCTGGCGGCGCACGACATCTACGCACGATATTGTCATCCCGAGTCACGGGGCACGTTCCGTATCGCCCGCGGGGAGGTAGAGACGTGCCATGGCGCGTCTCCACAGGCGGGAATGCAATTGCGCGACGGACAGTGGTGGTCCGGCACGATGGCGCTGAACCCGGTGACGGAGAGGACTGAATACGCGGTGATGGTGGAGATGAAGGGCGATGTTTCCTGACGTGTAGGACATCTGACGTGATATTAGGACAACACCCAACGTCTTACGTCACAAGTCTTACGTCAAAATATGCTTAGGAAAAGTCTATATAATGCGGCCTAAAATAAATTTTCACGCACAGAAAAAAGGAGTTGGAAATCTCATTAAATTTGATATTTTTGCGCCATACTAAAAAAGATGATGGACGGAAAATTAAGTTATTGTGTTTCAGATGATTGCTTGATTTTTCGTTTTGTTCTTTTGCGGTGTGGGACTTTATTTTTGACAACTTATAATTTTGCAGTAAAATAAAAGAATTTATGGCAACAGAGCAAATCACGAAAATTGACGACATCGTCGTCCGTTTTGCGGGTGACTCTGGCGACGGCATGCAGCTCTCCGGAACCTTGTTCTCGGACGCTTCCGCCCTCACAGGCAACGACATCGCCACCTTCCCCGATTATCCGGCGGAAATCCGCGCCCCTCACAACACCATCGCCGGCGTCTCCGGCTACCAGGTGCACGTGGGTAATCACATTTACAGTTCCGGCGACAAGTGCGACATCCTCGTCGCCATGAACCCGGCCTCCCTCAAGTCGAACCTCAAGTGGGCCAAGAAAGGCGCCACCATCATCGTCGATATCGACACGTTCACCGACGAGGCCCTGGAGAAAGCCGGCTACACCGAGAACGACCACCCGTTCACGGACGAGATGGAACGTGCCTACACCATCATCAAGGCACCCGTCACTTCGTTCACGCAACGCATCGGCAACGAGCAAGGCGCCGACAAGAAGACCGCCGACCGCTGCCGTAACATGTTCGCGCTGGGTATCATCTTCTACGCTACCCACAAGAAACTCGACCAGACCTACGCTTACCTGGAGCGCAAGTTCGCCAAGAAGCCCGAGGTCGTCAAATTGAACAAGGCCGTCCTGACGGAGGGTTACGAATATGCCGACAAGTTGGAAGTGATGCACTCCCACATCTTCGAGATCGCGCAGGCCGACAGCATGCCCAAGGGCCGTTACCGCAACATCACCGGTAACGTCGCTACCGCATGGGGTCTCCTTGCCGCTTCCGAGAAATCCGGTCGCAGACTGTTCCTCGGCTCCTACCCTATCACCCCCGCTACGGATGTGATGGTGGAGCTCGCCAAACATAAATCCTTAGGTGCTCGCGTTTTCCAAGCGGAAGACGAAATCGCAGGCGTTTGCTCCGCTATCGGCGCATCCTACGCTGGCGCTTTGGCTTGCACCTCCACTTCCGGTCCCGGCCTCTCGCTGAAGAGCGAAGCCCTCGGTTTGGCCGTGATGGTGGAACTGCCGCTCGTCGTCGTTGACGTGCAGCGCGGCGGTCCTTCCACGGGTCTGCCCACCAAGACCGAGCAGAGCGACCTGAATCAGGCTTTGTACGGCCGTAACGGTGAAGCTCCCCTCGTGGTGATGGCTGCCTCTTCCAGCGCCAACTGCTTCTACTGGGCTTACAACGCCGCCAAGGTCGCCCTGGAGCACATGACTCCCGTCATCCTGCTCACCGACGGCTACCTCGGCAACGGCTCCCAGCTGTTCCGCATCCCCAAGATGGCCGACATGCCCGACATCAAACCGCGTCTGGCTACGCCTAACGATCCCAACTACAGACCGTTCCGTCGCGACCCCGTCACGTTCGCTCGCGAATGGGCACTGCCCGGCATGGAAGGTTTGAGACACCGTGTGGGCGGTCTGGAGAAATGCCCCGACGGACCTCTGAGCACCGATCCCGAGAACCACGCCTTGATGGTGCACAACCGTCAGGAGAAGGTGAACCGCGTGGCCAACTACATCCCCGACCAGGAAGTGACCGGCGATCCTGACGCCGAGCTTCTCGTGGTGGGTTGGGGCGGCACCTCCGGCGCACTCACCCTCGCTGTGGAAGAGATGAACAAGGAAGGTAAGAAGGTGGCTTACACCCACTTCAACTATATTTGCCCGCTGCCGAAGAACACCGGCGACATCCTCAAGAAATACAAGAAGATCGTCGTCTGCGAGCTCAACAACGGTCAGTTTGCCGGCTACCTCCGCACCCAGTTCCCCGAATGCCCGATGACCCAGTACAACAAGATCATGGGTCTCCCGTTCGAGGTGGGCGAGCTGAAAGCCGAGTTCGAAAGACTGCTTGCCAAATAATTTCAATCACGAACCATTTAATCACAGATAATTATGGCAGAAAAACATTTTGTTCCGAAAGCGGATCGCGAATATACAAAAGCTGACTTTACCAGCGACCAAATGGTGAAATGGTGTCCCGGATGCGGTGACCACGCTATCCTCGCCGCATTGTTGAACACCTTCCCGAAGACCAACCACAAGAAGGAGAACATCTGCATGGTGTCCGGTATCGGATGCTCGTCACGTATTCCTTACTATGTGGACACTTACGGTTTCCACAGCATCCACGGGCGTGCCTGCGCCATCGCCACGGGCGTGAAGCTGGCCAACCCGGCTCTCTCCGTCTGGGTGAGCATGGGCGACGGCGACTCCATGGCCATCGGCGGCAACCACCTCATCCATGCGGTGCGCCGTAACCAGGACTTCAACATCACCATCTTCAACAACGAGATCTACGGCCTCACCAAAGGTCAGTACAGCCCGACCACGAAGTTCGGACAGGTCACCAAGACCTCTCCTTACGGCACCATCGACTACCCGTTCAACCCGGGTGAATTGGTAATGGGCGCACAGGGCACCTTCTACGCCCGTGCGTTGGACTGCCTGCCGCAGCTCACCACCGACATCATGACCCGCGCCGCCAAGCACGACGGCACCAGCGTGGTGGAAGTGCTGCAGAACTGCATGATCTTCAACGACAAGACCCACGCCGCCATCACCGACCGCGCTGTCCGTGACGACCGCACCATCATCCTTGAGGATGGCAAGCCCATGATCTTCGGCAAGGAGAAAAACAAGGGTCTGCGCTTCAACGGCCGTTGCTTAGAGGCTGTGACCATTGGCGAGAACGGCATCACGATGGACGACATCATGATCCACCACGAGGACACCGAGGACACCGGCATCCACATGATGCTGGCCCGCATGAGCGGCGACCTCCCCGTGGCCATCGGCGTGATCCGCAACGTCAAGAAGACCTCCTACACGCAACTGTACGAAGACCAAATGGAAGAGCAGATGGCCAACGGCAAGTACAAATGCGTGGACGATTTGTTGAACAGTGGGGATACGTGGGAGATATAGCTGTTAGCTGTTGGCTGTTGGCTATTGGCTAAAAGCTAATAGCCAAAGGCCAAAAGCCAAAAAGGGCCGTTGCCGGAGGGTGACGGCCTTTTTTGGTTTCAAGTTTCAAGTTTCAGGTTTCAAGATTCAAGGCGTCACGCATACGCCTATGCGCGTTGCAAAAGAAATTGACGATTTACGGTCCGCCAAACCGCGTTAGCGGTTCCATCTCTGTAGGCAACGGATGCTCTCAGAGGTTCGTTTTTCACAACCCCGCGAGGGGTTGCATCATATTTTGGGACATTGGATTCGCACATCCGTCAGAAATGGAACAAGATTTCACGCAGATCTCGTAGACGGGCGCAGAAAGACCTCTCAATTTCTTTTAATTGTGACGGTATTTTTTTTAATTTTGCGGCGTTATATATTCAGAACATGAAAATCTTATCATACAACATCCATCATTGCTCACAAGAAAAGATTGACAAAGTGCTCTCGTATGATGCGGACATCAATGTTATACCAGAGCTGTCAAATCCTACACACATTCATATCCCCGATAGCTATGAAAAAGTTTGGCAGGGTGTATATGAGAAAAAGGGGCTTGGAGTTTTTTGGAAAAAATCAATTAATTGCGTCCCCCCTAAATGGTGGAATGAAAAGCACAAGTACATTCGACCTTTAATTGTAGATAACAGTTGGCTTCTCATTGCCGCATGGCCAACAGTTCATGATGGGGACAACAAGGTATATCCCCAAATATTGTTAGAGGCACTACATGAATACGAGTCGTATATACAGCAGTATCCTACGCTCATCACTGGAGACTTGAATTGCTTTATTGGTCAAAGTGGAGCGACACAACAAACTGGTAGATTGGAGGATATTGTTGATTTTTTGGCAAAATACAGTATTGTTAGTCTGTACCACAGTCGAACAGGAGAGACCTTTGGAAAGGAAACACGGTGCACCTATCATCACATGTTTGTTGAACATTCACAATTTTTCTTGGATTACACTTTTACAGATATCCCTGTTTTTGCTTATGAATTGCAGCAAAAATGGGATAAAATGAGTGACCACCACCCACAAATGATTGTGATTTAATGTTTTGGGTAACCAGACACGCTATTCATTCAAACGTAAAGCCAAAACCAATTGAAAAACCGAAAAAACGCACAAGTATGTACAACGATGACAATATTCCGAACAGGCTGCTCAACGGCTTTCCGAGGCCGACACCGAAAGCAGAACTTTCCAAAAACGACATCCTCCATGATGTGATGGCCGAAATGTTCGCCAAATACCCGAACAGCGCGTTCAAGTGGAACTGGCGCAAATGGAGATACGAATGTGAAATTGACGGTGTCAAGGGGTACGCAACACTCTACGAGTACCGCAAGAGCCGCCGAATCCGCTTCCACACCCCTGGCGTGATATAGTCCACATGGCATTTTGGACGACGCGGCAAACTACATATTCACAAAAAGTTTCCCACTTTGTAGTTCCCCAGGAAAGTGCACCAACAAGCTTGAAAAACACGTAAATTTCAAGAAATTCGAGGTGAAGAATTAAAACCAGAAATATAATTTAAAAAGTCGTATTTTTGCACTTTAAAAAAATCGAACAAAAGCTCAATAAAAAAAGAATGATTCAGACTGTAAATAAATATCCTATTGATGAAATTCTCAAAAAGGATGCGTCATTTTATTATGTTATTCCAAAATATCAGCGTGAATATACTTGGTCATATAAAGAATGGGATGCACTGTACGACGATATCACTGAAAACCTCGAAGGTTATTTCATTGGCTCCATTATTTGCATTAATACGGGCGATTCCACATATCCTCGACTTGAAGTAATTGATGGTCAGCAACGTCTCACCACACTTTGTTTATTCCTTCTTGCCCTCTATCATCACCTCAACAAGTATAAGGAAGAGATGGATGAAGATGAACTTTTTGAAATATCTTGGATTAGGAAAACTCTACAAAATGGAAAGAACAGCAACAAATTAATACTCTTGCCTCAGGTTCAGAATTACAATCAAGACGATTTCTCCTACGTGATGCATGATAATGGCATTTTGGCGTATGCAAAGAAAGTGCAGAACTATGGCCGACGTAAAATATATCGTTGTTTCTCACATTTCTTATATAAAATTGAACAAGACTTAAATGAGAGCGAAAACAAGGTCGCTACACTTCTTGAAATCAAGAAAAAAGTTTGCAACGCAATGCTGGTCAAAATTGAAGTTTCTTCACACTCTGATGCCTATATTCTTTTCGAGTCTCTCAACAATCGTGGAACCCCGTTGACTGCCATCGACCTGATGAAAAACTTGATTATGGCACGTGCGGAAAAAGTTGGCTTAACGGTGGATGATTGCTTTGAGCAATGGAAGGAACTTTTAGAGTATCTCACCGATGATTATGCCACCCAAGAGAGGTTTTTCCGTTATTACTACAACGCCTTCAAAAACAAACTTAACGAACCATTTCGTAAGGATGATTTGAAGAAGAAAGATCCTCTGGGCACTGTTGCCACAAAGTCCAATCTTCTTCAGATTTACGAAAAACTCATCAACTATGATTTACATGGCTTTTTGGATGAGGTTTTAATTGCGGGGAACATTTTCGCAGATTTGCGCAACAGAGAAGATGATAAGACTCCCTATCGCCGTGCTTTGTTGGATTTGGCCAGAATTCAAGGTGTTCCATCATACCAGCTCTTAATGTTCATTCTTCGAAATAAAGAAGAAATTAAAATGTCAGAGGAGACTATCATCAAGATTGTGAATCTTTTAACGATATTTTTTGTTCGTCGTAATGTAACCGACTATCCTGGCACACGCGACCTTAACAGAATATTCATGGATGCCATTGCTGCTATAGAGAATGGAGGTGTTTGTGGTGAAGATGTTTACCATACAGTGAAAATAATTCTATCTAAGTGGGTTGCATCTGACGATTTGTTTGAGAAACGGCTCAATGGAGATATTTACAAAGAGAATACAGGTGCAGCTCGTTTCATTCTTTGCGCATTGGCTCAAAAATCCATGACTAAAGAAACCTGGACTGATTTATGGGAATACAAACAGTATGAAAAAAGCAACAACAACGTCTTTATATGGACCATTGAACACATCTTTCCTGAAGGAGAGAACATCCCTCAGGTGTGGGTAGATATGATAGCTGGTGGCAATCATGAACTCGCCAATGAATATCTACAACAATATGTCCATAAATTGGGCAATTTAACTATTACTGGATACAATAGTGCGCTCAGCAATTACTCTTTCGAACAAAAGCGTGACCGTACAAACAAAGATGGGAAATATATTGGTTACAAGAACGGTCTGGAAATCAATCACGAACTGGAGGCAATGGATACGTGGACGGTGGAAGATATCAAGAAACGTACTGATAAGTTAGTTTCTGAAGTATCTAAAATGTTTCGATTTCCTGAATAGTTGTCAAATTCTTTCAATTTTCAATCAATTTATCCATAGCACTAAATTTTAAAGGGTTAAACATTCAGGTGGCAAAAGTAAACAATACGCCCGACATGATCATCACGTTTTTTGTTAAGATTCGTTAAGATTTCCGAAATAGTTATTCATTAAATTATTTATAATGCTTGGGTTGTCCATGTTCGTTGGGGATTCCGCTCACTGCGTTCGCGGAATGGTGCGCACTTGCGGACGAGGGAGAGGGGAAACAAGGGTACGCAAATTCCCTCAGCTCATCCCTCAAAGAGATAGCGTTATTTTTTGTAACATTTGGTTTATTTGAGCGTTAACCTTAAGTGGCTTTAATAATGAAATACAAAAATGGAAGGAGTAATATTAAAAAGAGCAAGACACACCACATTCGCTATCTTGCTGGCAACAATACTGTTCACCACGTCCATAACAGCGCAAGACATCCGCAAATATGACCCATTTAGCGGATTCCATTTCGGATATACGACATCCGTTGGGATAACCCGCCCTTGTGACGTGATCCCAAACATTGGCGACTACCCCTCTCCTAAAGGGCTGCCCGGCTACAGCTATTTGGCCGGGATTGAAGCATCCTACCACTTCGCCGACTTCTTCGGGGTTTCTTTCGGACTGGAATACGGTGATACGTGGAGGCAGAAAGTCCGCATCCAATACCCATTGAGAGGGCAGGAGTATGTATTTTCCAATCACTACTCCAGTTTGTACTTTCCTGTCAAATTCGAAATGCACCTGCCCGTCGGCGACCGGTTCCACCTCTTCTCCGACCTCGGTGTGCGGTTAGGGACCGTAGGATTTTTTGTCGAAATGGGGCGCCTTCACGGACAACACTTCGACAACGCGGAACAAGGGTTAGTCAGAACTGATGATGCTGGAAATGAAGGGGATATGGTATTCCGCTTGGCTTACGACCTGTTGCCCAACACTGTGACGGCTGACCTGCTCTTTGATCTCGGTTTCTACTACCGTTTGCCATACGACGACCTGCTGCGGTTCGCTGTCGGCGCAAATGTCGGGTTGGTCCGTTTCGCACAAGGATGGTACTATTTTCCTGACGAGAACTCCGCCGGCACCGTCTCCTCCACTAACACCCACTTCAACATCCAAGTCGCATACATACACAACTTCAAAAAAGCCAAGGAGAAACTATACCAGAAACCCAGATGGGACACGGATTTACCCCGTCATGAGCTGATGCTCTCCTTTTCCGATCCATACCCCCTATATATGTTTCTGGGCGGATTATCGACAAATGCACTCCCCACCCTCTCTCTAAGCTACCATTACAGGGTGGCCAAATGGTGCTGGATTGGCGGCTCTTTCGGTCATACCCATCTCTGGAGCAACACGATGTCGGGAATTAACGACGAACATTTTAACCTGCTAGCCGATCTGCGGTTCTCCTATCTGAACAGGAAGCATGTGACGCTCTATTCCGGGTTGGGGTTGGGCATCGGTTTCATGGTCGGTCATCCGTACAAACAGATTGACCTCGTCACATACGAGGAGCACGTCCCCCACTACCACTACAGTAACTTCCAGCTGACAGCCATCGGGGTAAGAGCGGGATCGGAACACTGGTTCGGCACGGCCGAATTGGGCTTCGGGGCTCGTGGATTCGCGACCCTCGGCGCCGGATACGCCTTTTAAGTTGACAGTTAAGGGCTGGTACACGGTGTTGTACAGAGCGAAAACATTCCCTCACAAAATTGGAAGAAGTAAAAAATTATTCCCTCACAAAACTGGCACAAAAAGCAGATTATTCCCTCACAAAATTGGAAGAATCGAATTGTTGTTCGCCCCAAAAAAGCGTATCTTTGCAAAGGAGACGGAACCTCCTCCTCGCAAGGGCACGAAGACCCGAATGTCTATGCAAACGAAATATATGGTTTACAGTTTGAAAAAAATTTTTCAAAAACTTGCTGGAATTAAAAAAAATGTATTTTTGCAGCGGAGTCAGAGATCATCTCTGGCTGTCGATTCTACGGATTCGACGAAGGCGTGGGCCGATGATTTTCATTGGCCTTCCGTGTTTTTAAAGAGCATCGAAATATGATCTCCATCATGCATCCAAATCTCCTTGATACATATTCCCGCAAAAAGACGATCTCTAATGGATTTTCGCATAATACGCTCCGACAATCCACATTTTTCAATAATAATCCGGTCTGACTGGGACAATCCTCTGCGCAGCATGTTGCTGAAATTCGATTTCGGATTCGGTTTCGTAAAAGCCTCGTGTTCATACCAAACTCCATCCACAATCAAATCTGGACACTTTCCATAGTATGGTGTTCCGCGCGAGGGTGCCGTTTTTTATGAACATTTGTGAATAATAACTCTTCACGAAATGTTGATAACTATGTGTTTTTCCTGCCCTATTTTTTCTGATATTTGCAACATGAAAAACTCACAAGAAGAAACAATCTAATATATGGAAAACGAAACGATTACCACAAACAGACCGACGCGGACTTTGTCATACAACCGCATCGAGACCCTCCTCGGAACAACTGGCAAGCTGACTCCCCAAGCAGTGGAATTTGAAGAGGCGGTGCTGGGAGCCCTGATGATCGACGACAACGCCGTGAACGAAGTGCTGAACATCCTCAAGCCCGACATGTTCTATGTCGAGGCCAACCAACACATATTCAATGCTATCCAAAAGCTGTTCTCAGCGTCTCAACCCATTGATGTGCTGACGGTCACCAACCAACTGAAGAAAGACAAGCTGCTGGAAGTCTCTGGCGGCGCCTCCTATATCGCCGGCCTGACCAACCGGATAAACTCTTCGGCCAACGTGGAGTTCCACTCCCGCATCGTGATGGAGAAGTTCATCCTGAGGGAGCTTATCCGCAACTGCAACACCATCATCAACGATGCCTACGACGACGGCAAAGACGTGCTCACGATGCTTGACGAGGCCGAGACCAAGATATTCTCTATTGTGGAGAGCAACCTCAAGCGCGACAGCAAGGAGTTGGGCGACGTGGTGAGTATGGCGTTGAACGAGCTGTCGGAAATCCGGGAGTCGCAGGAGGAGCTGCAGGGCGTGCCCAGCGGCATCCGCGCCATCGACGAGAAGACCGGCGGCTGGCAGAAGTCCGACCTCGTGATCCTCGCCGCACGTCCCGGTATGGGTAAGACCTCCTTCGTGCTTTCCATCGCCCGCAACGCCGCCATCGACTTCGATATGCCGATAGCCTTCTTCTCGCTGGAAATGTCTGCCAGCCAGCTGGTTCACAGACTCTTCTCCATCGAGTCGGGCATCCCTTCCGACCACATCTCCAAAGGCAACCTCTCCGATGTGGAATGGTCGAAGCTGTGGGAGAATGTAGGCCGTCTGCAAAGCTCGAACCTGATCATCGACGACACCCCTGCCCTGTCCGTCTTCGACCTGCGCGCCAAATGCCGCCGTCTGAAGCACAAATACAACATCCAGATGATCATCGTGGACTACCTGCAGCTGATGCAGGCGGGCAACGACAACTCCAAGCACGGGGGCAACCGTGAGCAGGAGATCAGCTACATTTCACGTTCGCTCAAGGCTTTAGCCAAAGAGCTGAACATCCCCGTCATCGCCCTGTCGCAGTTGAGCCGCGCCGTGGAGACCCGTGGCGGCTCCAAACGCCCGATGCTCTCCGACTTGCGTGAATCCGGCTCCATTGAGCAAGATGCCGACATGGTGCTCTTCATCTACCGTCCCGAATACTACCATTTAGACACCTTCGAGGACAACACCCCCGCCGACGGTATGGCCGAGATCATGTTCGAGAAGAACCGTCACGGCAGCACCGGCAACGTGAAAGTCCGCTTCCAGAGCCAGTTCACGAAGTTCTGCGATGTCAGCGAAGGCTCCTTCGGCCCCGAGAGCAACTACATGTCTCCCTCGGCAGGCATCACCCCGAACGAGAATTTCGGCTACTACGACAGTGCTGCTAATAACGACGCCGACAGCGGCAGTAGTTTCGACGACCCCATGCAGCAGGGATATGAAAATGAGACACCGTTTTGACGATGAGACGATGAGACGATGAAAAACGATGAGACGATGAAACGATGAAACGATGAAACGATGAGACGATGAAGAAACTATCAATGGATGAACTCGGCAGGGTGACCCCCGAGGAGTTCAAGAAACAGGAGAAAGCGCCTATTGTGTTGGTGCTGGACAACATTCGCAGTATGCACAACGTGGGTTCCGCGTTCCGCACGTGCGACGCCTTCAACATCGAAAAACTCTACCTGTGCGGGATCACCGCCACGCCGCCGCAGAAAGAGATCAGCAAGACCGCCCTCGGCGCCACCGAAAGCGTGGAATGGGAATACGTGGAGCACGTTGCCGAACTGGCAAACCGTTTGAAATCGGAAGGTTACTCGATCCTGTTGGTGGAGCAGACCGACAGTTCCATCATGCTTCAGGACTTCGACTTTGCCCAATACGGGAAGATTGCCTTGTTCGTGGGCAATGAGGTGTTCGGCATCTCCGACGAGCTGTTGCCCTTATGTGACGCCGCCATCGAGATCCCGCAGTTCGGCACCAAACACTCGCTGAATGTTTCCGTGGCGGCAGGCATCGTATTATGGGAAGCGGTGTCAGCGAATTAAACGAATTTTGCGAATAAAAAGAACTTTGATTTCTAATCTCTATTCACTATTTACTGATCACAAATCGCAAAAAAATTGTACTTTTGCACTCACAAAAAAATGTGGATATGAGCGAAAAAGTGACCTTTTTGGACAAGACATTTGTCAAATACATTTCTTCGGAAGAAATCGACGATGCTATTGCGCGGGTGGCTTCTGACATCATGCTGGAATACCGCTATGATGACCCGATTATGCTGATCACGCTCAACGGGGCCATCGTTTTTGCCGTCGATCTGCTGAAACGGCTTGATTTCCCTTGCCGCATCACCTGTGTGAAGCTCGCCTCCTACAGCGGCACCGAGAGTTCCGGCACAATCAACCAGCTTATCGGTCTCAGCGAGGACATTCGCGGCAAACGAATCCTCATCCTCGAAGACATTGTCGATACCGGCGCCACCTATATCCACCTGCACAAAATGCTGACGGAAGCGGGGGCCAAGGACGTCCGCATCGCCACCATGACGATGAAACCCGACGCCTACAAAGCCGACCTGCCCGTCCATTACGTGGGCATCAACATCCCCAACAAGTTCGTCATCGGCCGCGGCCTCGACTACGACGGCTATGGCCGCAACCTCCCCGACATTTATCAAGTGATCAGTGAATAGTGATCAGTGAACAGTTTTTATCGTAAAATATTCCTTAAGCAGTCTCGAAGAGACAAAATCTTAATAACCCCACACAAGCGCAGCGCAATGTGGGGCTTGTAACAAGCAAAAACAATATGAAACAAACCAACATCGTCATGTTCGGTGCCCCCGGCAGCGGAAAAGGCACCCAGGCCAAGCAGATGGCCGAAAAATTCCAACTTGAACACGTCTCTACCGGCGACCTGTTCCGTTACGAGATCTCCCACAAGACCCCGCTGGGCTTGAAGGCGCAGGAAATCATCAACCGCGGCGACCTCTGTCCCGACGACATCACCCTCGGCATGTTGCGCAACCATATCGAGAAACACGCTGACGCCAAGGGCTTTATCTTCGACGGCGTGCCGCGCACCATCAAACAGGCCGAGATGCTTGACGACAAGAGCTTCTTCAACAACCTCGACATCACCAAGGTCATCTACCTGAAAGTGGAGATGGAAGAGGTGCAGAAACGCATCCTCAAACGCGCCGAAATCGAGCAACGCGCCGACGACACCCCCGCCACCGTCAAGGCCCGCGTGGAGAACTTCTTCGCCCAGACCATGCCGCTTGTGGAATACTACCAGAAGCAAGGCAAATTGGTGGAAATCAACGGCATGCAGGATATCGAGCACGTGTTTGCGGACATTTGCAAAGTGGTGGAATCTTTATAGGACTTGAGACTTGAGACTTTGGAGTTTAGGACTTGTAATTAGGGAATAATTACGTACAAATGGCTACTATCCATCAGATATAAGCCAACAGCCAATAGCTAATAGCCAAAGTCTAAGTTTAAGTCATTAGTCATAGTTAGTTATATGAACACAGGAACATACAAGCAAGCAGAAAACCACCCCCGTCGCATCGCCGTCCTCGGCTCGACGGGCTCCATGGGTACACAGGCATTGGAGGTCATCGCGCTCCATCCCGATGTGCTGCAACTGGAAATCATCGCCGCCAACTCCAGCGCGGATCTGCTCATCGAGCAAGCGAAGAAGTACCATCCCAACACCGTGGTGGTGGTGCAGGAGGAGGCCTACCTCAAGGTGAAAGAGGCCCTTTCTGACGAGGACGTGAAGGTCTTCTGCGGTGAGGAGTCGTTGTGCGACGTGTGCGAGATGGACTGCGTCGATATGGTGCTGTCGTGCATCGTGGGCATTGCGGGACTCAAGCCGGCGTTCCGCACCGTGTCGTGCGGCACCCCGTTGGCCATCGCCAACAAGGAGACCCTCGTGGTGGCCGGCGAGCTCATCATGCGCACCGCCAAGGAGCACAACGCACCTGTATTGCCCGTGGATTCGGAGCATTCGGCCATTTTCCAATGTCTTGCGGGCGAGCAGTACAACCCCGTGGAGAAGCTGATCATCACGGCTTCCGGTGGCGCGTTCCGGGGCTATACCAAAGAGCAACTGGAAACGGTCACCCTGCAGAACGCCCTCAAGCATCCCAACTGGAGCATGGGCCCGAAGGTGACCATCGACAGCGCGAGTCTGATGAACAAAGGGCTGGAGGTCATCGAGGCCAAATGGTTGTTCAACATGCCGTTGGAGAAGATCGACGTGGTGGTTCACCCGCAGTCGGTCATCCATTCCATGGTGCAGTTCGAAGACGGTTCCGTGAAGGCGCAGCTCGGCGTTCCCGACATGCGGCTGCCCATCCAATACGCGCTCTCCTACCCGCTCCGACTGCCGTTGCCTTACGAGAGGCTTGACTTCAATAAATACTGTAATCTAACCTTTGAAACACCTAATAAAGAGGTGTTTCCATGTTTGGATATGGCCTACAAAGCATCGGCTGCAGGTGGAGGAATGCCCTGCGTGATGAATGCTGCCAACGAGGTGGCCGTCAAGATGTTCATGCAAGAGAAGATCAAGTTTACGGACATCCCGCGCATCATCGAGCACGCCTTGGCCACCGCCCCGAGCATCCGTCCCAAAACCATCGAAGAGTACATCGCGTTGGATGCGGAGACGCGGGCGCGGGTCAAATAAACAGAGATCCCTCCTTATTGGACGATCACTTTCAGATATTTCGTGTAATTCCCCACGCTCACCGAAAGACGGCATTCGTCGCCAGAATGGTAGGTCGTGTCGCTGAAGATCATGCGGAAGGTGGCAAACTGCACCATCCCGGAGGACTCTAACTCGGGTATATAGGTCCCGAAAGAGGTCCCATTCAGGATAAGATTGTCCGTTCCAACAATCAATTCAACGGGGTATCCCGTAGCGTATTGCCAGTAATAGTAAACCCCGCGGTTGGAGTTGATCCCAATTGCCTCCGTCTTGATTTTAATCTCACGGTAGCTGTTCAGCGGCACCTCCACGCTGTTGCCGGTGATTTCTTCATTGTCCATGTAGAACGTCACAATCGGTTCTCTATCCACCACCGCAGGACTGCACGAAACCGCCATAATCCCGACAGCCACCAACATTAAAACAATAATCTTTTTCATATTCAACAAATTAATTCTCAAAATATTATTCATTTTCTACTAAAATACCTTTTTATAATTCATAATTCATAATGCATAATGCATAATTCTTCATTCTACATTCTACATTCTTCATTCTACATTCTACATTCTTCATTCTACATTCTTCATTCTACATTCTTCATTCTACATTCTACATTCAGCATTCAGCATTCAGCATTCATCATTCAGCATTCAAAATCCATACCCCACCCCAATCGCTCCAAACCCTTTGAAGCCGGCACCGAGCTCGAAGCTGCCGAACCAATGCTCCCCACCAGCCCGGATGCCGAAAAGTGTCACATGCGGCGAGAAAAACAACGTTTGGGGATTCTTGTCGTTCGTGCTCGAATTGGTATTTATATCGAAATAGGTTGTGCTGTTGTCGGCGTAGCTCAAGTCGTAGTTCGTCACCCTGCCGATAAATTTGGTCAGCCCAAACGACAGCTCTGAGTATAGTGTGACGTGCGGTCGGTTAAACCACGAGAGCCTCAATTCCGGCAAGATGCTGATGGCGTGGTATCGGCGGTCGCAGATGCCTGGCACGGTCTGAGTCAAGTCCTTGATTTCCAAATCCACGTAATGGACGTATTGGGTGTGCAGACCAATCCACAGCCATTTCGTGGCACGGAAGTGGTAGGCGAAGGCGAACACCGGTGTAGTGTGGAACCATGGACTGAGCAGGCCTTTGTTTAGGTCGAGATCCAAATCAAAACCGACGGGCACGACAAACACAAAATACCGGTCAAATAACGCGATGCCTGTCGGATCGCACAATTCCAACTTGAACTCATGACGGAAATATGGCATCGGCGCCCGTTCGCGTTTCTCTCGCGGTTCACGATGCCGCTTCTCCTTTTCCGGCTTGGATTCTATATCAAAAGATCCATCGTGAAAAATCCTTGCCAAAGAGTCAGCATCCTCACGAACGTCCATTTGTTGCTGATTTTGACGAAGATAGAGCGTATCGTGTACCCAGGTGGTGTCGCGGGAGACCAACGTATCGTGCTCTATTACTGTTTCGTAGATATAGAGCGTGTCAGGTTTCTGAGCCCATAACTGTCCAATTCCCGCCATCATCAGCAAGAACACAAAAGTCACCCTATATTCTACATTCTTCATTTATCATTCTTCATTAAGCATATACACGGTGTCTTTCACCACAACGGTCTTCTTCACATGGACTGTGTCGCGCTGTACGACAGTCTTCTTAACAACGACGGGTTCTTGAGACTCAGGACTTTGGACGTGAGACTTGGGACTCTGGACTTGAGACTCAGGAGTTTGGAGGTGTGATGTATGACGTGTGATGTTGGACGTAGGATTTACAGATGAGGGGGCGGAATGATCTTCATTCTGTAGAGACGTTTCATGAAACGTCTCTACAGCCACCCTTTCAGATTCTGACGGCAATGCTATCGTATCAACATTAGCATTCTCCCCTGCTTGCGGTTCCGAAGGTTTCGGAACGGTATAGTGCAGAACGGCAAAGGTCACGAGACAACCCGTAACGAAGGAGACCACCCCAATCAGCATCTCCTTTGCATGCGCCAGCAGCCAGATGCCCACACCTGATTTTGAGGAGACAGCGGCGGCTTTGATCTGCTCGTCCGACAGCGTTTTCCGTGGCGCACGCGACACCTCCGACACCCCTTTCTCGAAAAGGCGGTCAATATCTGCTCTGCTGTTTTTCATTTCATTGTTATTTGGCATTACTCCTGTTGTTGCTTGTTTTTTGCCCGCACACCTAACGATGTACAAGCCCTCACATATTCCATGTCATCATCGTCTCATCGTCTCATTGTTTCATCGTCTCATCGTTTCATCGTTTCATCGTCTCATCGCTTCATCGTAACCGCCTCGTCGTAATGCTCATTCGTGATGGTGAACGTGAGCTTGCCGTAATAGGGCAGGTCATGAAAGACACGACCCGTGTTCCGTTTCTCCTCGTAGGTGTAGTTCGCGGATTGGAAATTGTAGGGACTGACACCCTCGGTCTCCCAAGCATAATACGTCTTTTCGCGTATAAGTCCATCTTCTCCAAAACCTCCGAAGCCCAGTTTCACGGAATCGCCATAAAAATACTTGAAATAGGTCACACCTTCCTCAAAACTGGCACTGCCTATGCCGCCCAGTTGCTCAATGACGACTTTCTCATTGGGGGCAAGAGTATAGGTTTTCTCTGAGGTGGTCGCAGTGGAGTCATCGGTCTCCGCGTGTAGAGGGATGATGGTGACGTAATGTTTTGAAGCATTGCGGATGACCACGTCTTCGGTATAGCCGGGATCGCAGGCGGCGATGCACACGGCGAGGATGAGCAGAGCAGCGATCATCCCCACACTGCGGCCTGCGTGTGTATTGATACGCCCCACACTGTGGCCTTCGGCCTTGTATGGGGTTAATTGCACTTCGTGCGTGTTGCCCCTTCGAGGCTGTTCAATGAAAGTGTTTTTCATATTATTGCTTTTACAAATGTGTAAGAAAATCCGTCATAGCAGTTGTCGCTTATAGAAAGCACATGCGGATCGTATCGGTCATCGTAGCTGATCACGGCGATACTCTTCGGGAAAGGGGCTATTTTACCGTTGGTGGCTTCCGCAATTTTTTTGCACTGCGCCTCCGGAATGTTCAGGTTGAACCAGGAGTAGAAGGTATCATCGATGTCACCTTTTTTGTTGTATAGGGTTTCATCTACCTTGTAATCAACTCGATATGTGCCAGATGTAATCTTTTTTCCGTCTTTATAGAAAGTAAAGTAACTGCCCTTGAAAACGAGTTTGGCTTCAAAGCCTTCGCTTTCAGGGGTGTAGTTGACGCCTGCGATGCCGCCTGAGGTGCAGTACCACTGCCAGGTGCCGACGAGTTCTTTCTTTTCGGGTTTGTTGCAGGCCGTGGCCAGAACCGCTAATGCGGCAATAACAGTAATTCTGATAATGTTTTTCATATTTCGTTGTTTTTATTTAGTTGATCATTTGATTCTTTTTGGCATAAACCTTTTCGCTATGTTTTTCACAAGGAATTCTGATATTTAATATTACTACCCCGCCCTGCGGGCACCCCTTCTAAAATAGAAGGGGAATTGGGGTCGCACGCACCAACAGTGCAAGAATTGACAGCAACAACCTCTTTCATAACATTTTACATTCTTCATTCTTCACTCTTCTTTCTACATTCTACATTCTACATTCGAATCGTTTTCCTCGCCACCGCCTTCAGTCGCTGCTGCAGCTCCGCCCGCGCGCGGGAAAGCAGAACCTTCGAGTTTGCGACGGAGATGCCGAGCGTTTCGGCGATTTTCGAGTGGGAGTAGTGCTCCACCGCGTAGAGGTTGAAGACCGTGCGCTGCTTCACAGGCAGCTTCCCGATGGCCTCCAACAGCTCCTCTTGCGAGAAATCCTTCTGCGGAACGGCTTGTTCTTCAGCTTCTTCCACCACCTCCTGACCGTGCAGGTTCTCGTCCCACTCCACCATCTCCGGACAGTCGCGCAGGTGCATCAACGCCTGGTTGACGGCGATCTTCTTCAACCATGCCTCAAAGCTGCCGAAAGCGCGGAAGGTGCTGGCTTTCTCCATCGCAGCAAGAAACGCATCCTGTGCCAAATCCTCCGCGAGATCCCAGTCGGCCACATACCGGTAGCACGCGCCCACCATCTTCCCGATGTGCCGCCGATATTGCTCCGCCCAGAATGCTTCTTTCTTCATTCGTTCTCGCCTCTGATATTAGGATGCAAAAATACGAAAAGGTTACATTATTTTTAGTGAGCAGTGAACAGTGATTAGTGATCAGTGTTGAACAGTGAACAGTTATGGACAAGGCAAATCTTAAGTGAAGAAGCAAGATAATGCGTTTCCATTCTTTATTCAGCATTCAGCATTCAGCATTCAACATTCAGCATTCAGCATTCAACATTCAACATTCAGCATTCAACATTCAACATTCAACATTCAGCATTCAGCATTCAACATTCAGCATTCAGCATTCAGCATTCAGCATTCAGCATTCAACATTCAGCATTCAACATTCAGCATTCAGCATTCAGCATTGATCAGAATCCCGCGAACGGCATGAACAACGGCGGGAGCAACAGCAGGAATCCCAGCACAATGAGCGCCAAGAGGAATTTCCAGATGAAGCGGAACCACGTGGAATACGGAATCCTTGCCACGCCGAGCACGCCGATGAGCACACCGGAAGTAGGCGTGATCATGTTGGTGAAGCCGTCGCCGAACTGGAAGGCGAGGACAGTGAGCTGACGCGGAATGTTCATCAGATCGGACCACTCCGCCATCATCGGGATGGTGAGCGCGGCCTTCGCGGAACCCGACGGGATGATGAGGTTCAGCAGGTTCTGCATCACGTACATGGTGGCGGTGCTGCCGATTCTGCCGGCATTCTGCATCCCTTGCGCTACCGCGTAGAGAATCGTGTCGATGATATGGCCGTCTTCCAGAATGATGATGATGCCGCCAGCCAAACCGACGACCAGGGCGGCCACGAGGATGTCCTTGCAGCCTTCCAAGAAACTGCGGACCACCTTGTCGAATTTCATCCCGAAGGCGATGCCGGCGGAGATACCCATCGCGAAGAAGAGACCGGCAATCTCCATCACGTACCAGTCGTAGCCCAATACGCCCGTCACGAGAATCAGAATCGTGAAGAGCAACAGCGTAAGGATCAGATGGTGAACGGATTTCCGTGTGGCGAAGAATCCGATGAGGATGAACAGCGCCGCCCAAATCGGGAACAGCACCACGTGACGGCTGCCCAATCCCACGGTGATGTCCGTGTAGGGCATCGTGACGGCACAATAGAGCAATATGGCAGATATACAGCCATATACGATCCACGCCGCCCTACCCGACTTCACCAGCTCGTGTTTGTCCTCTGTATCGGCGGTCTTCTCGCGCCAATAGCTGTCGATGCTGTAAGTCAGCGACTTTTCAGGATTCTTCTTGATGTAGTTGGCGTAAATCAGGGTGAAGACAATGGCGATAATGGTAAGGATAATCCAACAAATCAACCGGTAGCCGATGCCCGAGAAGGTGGGCAGTCCCGACAATCCTTGTGCGATGCCGATGGTGAATGGGTTGAGCATTGCGCCCGCGAAACCCACATGCGCGGCCACGTAGCACATCAGTACCCCCGTGATGGAGTCGTAGCCCATGGAAACGGCCAACGGCACGAAGACGACGATGAAGGCAATGGTCTCCTCGCTCATCCCGAACACCGACCCGAACAGACTGAACATCAGCATGATGGCGATAATCAGCAGGTTGTTGACCCCCACCTTTCGGAAGAGGGCGTGTTGCTGCATCCGCTGGGTTTTGTCGAGGAAGAGCCAGATGCCCCGGTTGATGGCGTCGGTCTCGTTCATGACCCAGAAAGCCCCGCCGATCATCAGGATGAAGACGATGATGCCCGAGGTGCGCTCGAAGCCCTTGAAAAAGGCGGTGAATACCTGCCAGGTCTGCGGGGCGGGATCCACCCGGTGGTATGAGTCGGCGACCACCACGTTGCGCTCGTGCCCATCGACCGTAACGGTCTGACGGTCAAACTGTCCGCCCGGCACAATCCACGTGAGGACAGCGCACACGGCGATGATGGAGAAAACGATGGTGAAGGTGTGGGGGATGTTGAATTTGGTACGCATTTTTGTAATGGTTATAGGTTATAGGTTATTGGTTATTGACATTGTGGGTATTGTGGGTATTGTAGGTATTGTGGGGGCGTATCGCATACGCCCATTTGTACACGCCATATCGCATACACCCTTGCATTTATTTCAAATGTATCAACGCCGCAGCGCCCAACACGGCCGCGTCATTGGATTGTAGTTCAGACAATTGGATGGAGATGCGGTCTTTGTAGATGTAGAGCAGGTTCTCGGCGAAATAGCGGCGCAGCGGTTTCAGCAGGGCTTCGCCGGCGCGGGTGGGACCGCCCATGAGGAAGAAGGCCTCCGGGGAGCAGAACGAGGCGGCGTTGGCCATTCCGATGGCGAGCCAGTAGGCCGTGACATCGTAGGTCTTGAGTGCCAGCGGGTCGCCCGCGACGGCCATCTCGCCCACATCCTTGCAGGTGAGTTCGCTGCCAGAGAAGTTGTCCCGCAAGTCTCCTTTGGCCGCCAATTCCTTGTAGGTCTGGCAGATACCACGTGCGGAGGCGTACATCTCCAAGCAGCCCTTGCGACCGCAGCTGCAGAGCCGGTCACTGAGCGGGTTGACGATGGCGTGACCGAGTTCGCCGGCCATGCAGCCGCGCCCGTGGATAAGGCGGCCATCGACGAAGATGCCGCTGCCGACGCCCGTGCCGAGGGTGATGGTCACAAAATGCTGCATCAGCTTTGCGCCGCCGTAGATGTGCTCGCCGAGGGCGGCGGCATCCGCGTCGTTGGAGAGCGTCACCGGAATGTTCAGCATCCGCTGCAGCATCTCACATATCGGAATCTCCTTCTTCATCCGCAGGTTGGCAGTGTCCGCCCCGATGCAGCCCGTGTCGAAATGGGCATTGGGGGCACCGATGCCCACGCCCGCAACCTCCGTGAGGCCGTTCTCCGACAGTATCGCACGGATAGCACCGGCCATGTCAAGGATGTAAGGATGATGGTCTTCGTATTCGGCAGTCTTCAAGATCTTGTGTTGCAGCACTTTGCCGTCCGGATTCACCAGTGCAATATCCGTGTTTGTGCCGCCTATGTCAATGCCTATGGCAAGATGATTCATATCAAATGTGTTTTTATGAGTAATTCAAATATAGGTTGCAAAAGTACATTTTTTAGTGATTTGTGAACTGTGATTAGTGATCTGTTTTTCAGTGATCAATGTTTTCAATAGTTTCAAAGAAACTCTCTATTCACTATTCACTATCCACAATTCACTATTCACTATTCACAATTCACAAAAAAACGGGGAATCTCTCGACTCCCCGTTCTATTTACAAATCACAGTTCACAGATCACTGCTCACTATTATTACAGCAGGTGGACAGCCACGGTCAGACCGGCCATCACGATGCTCACCATGCTCATCAGCTTGATGAGGATGTTCAGGGACGGACCGGAGGTGTCCTTGAAGGGATCGCCCACGGTGTCGCCCACGACAGTGGCCTTGTGGTTGTCAGAACCCTTGCCTCCGAAGTTGCCTTCCTCGACATACTTCTTGGCGTTGTCCCAAGCACCACCGGCGTTGGCCATGAAGATAGCCAGCACGAAACCGGCGCCGAGACCGCCAACCAACAGACCGAGCACACCAGCCACACCGAGGATCAAGCCCGTGCAGATGGGAGCCAAGATGGCGAGGATGGACGGGAGCAGCATTTCGCGTTGAGCGCCTTTCGTGGAGATGGCCACGCAACGAGCGTAATCCGGAGTACCCTCACCGGTGAGGATGCCCTTGATTTCGCGGAACTGACGGCGGACTTCCTCCACCATCTTCTGAGCGGCACGACCCACAGCGTTCATCGTGAGACCGCAGAACAAGAAGGCCATCATGGAGCCGATGAAGACACCCACAAGCACTTTCGGGTTCATCAAAGAAACATTGTAATATTCCATGAAGTCGATCAGGGATGCCTGAGCGGTTTCGACGACGCGGTTGCCAAGGTCGAGGGTGTCAGTACCGATACGCACGAGGGCGATCTTGATCTCTTCCACGTAGGAAGCGAGCAGTGCGAGGGCAGTCAGAGCGGCAGAACCGATGGCGAAGCCCTTACCCGTGGCAGCGGTGGTGTTACCCAGCGCGTCGAGAGCGTCAGTACGTTTACGAACCTCAGGTTCCAAACCGCTCATCTCGGCGTTACCACCGGCATTGTCAGCGATAGGACCGTAAGCGTCGGTAGCCAAGGTGATACCCAGCGTGGAGAGCATACCCACGGCAGCGATACCGATGCCGTAGAGGCCTTTGGAGAGGTTGACCGCGTTGAAGTCAATCTGGAAGCCGTTGGCGCAAAGGTAGGCCAGGATGATGGCCACGCCGATGGTGAGCACCGGGATGACCGTGGAAATCATACCCAAGCCGATACCGGAGATGATGACCGTGGCAGGACCCGTCTGGGATGCCTCAGCGACCTTCTGCGTCGGTTTGAAGGATTGGGAAGTGTAGTATTCCGTTGATTTACCGATAATCACGCCGGCGAGCAGACCCACAACGACTGAAAGGGAGACCTGCCACCAAACGATGTCAGTGGAATCTTTGAAGAGCACATACATGATGCAGAACGTGGCCACTGCGATGAGGCAGGCGGCGGTGTTGGTACCACGGCTGAGGGCCTTGAGCAGTTCGGTCATCGTGGCGTCTTCCTTAGTGCGAACCATGAAAATACCGATCACAGAGAGGATCACGCCAACGGCGGCAATCATCATAGGAGCGAGGATGGAGCGCATCTGCATTTCGGCACCGAGGGTGGCGAAAGCGGCAGCACCGAGAGCCATCGTGGAGAGGATGGAGCCAGCGTAGGACTCGTACAGGTCAGCACCCATACCAGCCACGTCACCCACATTGTCGCCCACGTTATCGGCGATGGTGGCGGGGTTGCGCGGGTCGTCTTCAGGGATGTTGTATTCGGTCTTACCGACAAGGTCAGCGCCCACGTCAGCGGCTTTGGTGTAGATACCGCCGCCCACACGTGCGAACAACGCTTGTGTGGAAGCACCCATACCGAAGGTCAGCATCGTGGTGGTGATGATCACCAGATGGTGTTCCTCAGGAATGAAATGGTCGAGGATGAAGAACCACACGGAAACGTCGAGCAACGCGAGGCCAACGACCGTCAAGCCCATGACTGCACCGCTGCGGAAGGCGATCTGCAAACCCTTGTTGAGAGTCTGGCGAGCACCGTTGGCGGTACGCGCGGAGGCGTATGTGGCGGTCTTCATGCCGAGGAAACCGGCCAAACCGGAGAAGAAACCGCCGGTCAGGAAAGCGAACCAGACCCAGCCGTTCTGCAGGTCAAAGATCGACATGATGAAGAACAGGATGGCCAAGACGATGAACACGATGGTCACCACCTTGTACTGCTGTTTCAGGTAAGCCATAGCGCCCTTGCGGACGTGCGAGGCGATTTCACGCATAGTGGGAGTGCCTTCGTCTTCCTTCAGCATTCTGCGATAGAAGAAGAACGCGAAACCCAATGCGACGACGGATGCGCAAAACACGATCCATACATACTTTACAAGATTTTCCATACTTTTTTGGGTTTTATGAATAATTTAGTTAAGTTGTTTCTTTTCAGCTGTTGGCTATTGGCTGTTGGCTATTGGCTGTTGGCTATTGGCTAAGCCAATTACAAATTCTCAAGAATATATTTCGCCAACTTGTTATACAAATACGTCCTCGTGTTCCCGCCCATGATGAAGTGGTTCTTGTTGGGGAAGAAGAACTGGTCGTATTCGATGCCGGCGGCGTTCAAGCCCTTCACCAACTCCATGGCGTTCTGGAAATGGACGTTGTCGTCGGCGGTACCGTGAATCAGCAAGTACTTGCCTTTGAGGTCCTTGGCGTAAGTTGTCGGGGAGTTGAGGTCGTAGCCGTCAGGGTTCTCCTGCGGGGTGCGCATGAAACGCTCGGTGTAGATGTTGTCATAGTAACGCCAGTTGGTGACGGGCGCAACCGAGATGGCCATCTTGAAGGCGCCGTCGCCACGGAACATTGACAAAGCGGAGAGGTAGCCGCCGAAGCTCCATCCCCAGATGCCGATACGCTCGCCATCCACGTAAGACTGCTTCTTGAGCCAGTTGGCTGCGGCAATCTGGTCGATGGCCTCGTACTTGCCCATCTGCTGGTAAATCACCTTCTTGAAGGCGTCGCCACGGGTGGCAGTGCCGCGTCCGTCAACACAAACGCTGATGTAGCCATGCTGCGCCAACATCTGATAGAAGGCGAGGTCCATCGCGCTGCTGTAGGCGTTCATCACCTGCTGCGAACCGGGACCGCCATAGCAGTTCATCATCACCGGATATTTCTTGTTCGGGTCAAAGTTGGCCGGCTTCATCATCCAGCCGTACAGCGTCACTCCGTCAGCGGTGGTGAAGCTGATGATTTCGCGATTCACGAAACCATATTCGTCCATCGTGTTCTTCACGTTCTGGTTGTCGTTCAACACACGCAACTCCTTGCCTGTCTTATCGTTGATGGTGTATTTCGGAAGGGTGTTCAAGTCGGAGTATTGCAAGCGGTAGTAGTTGCCGTTCGGACAGAATTCCGTGCTCGCCCAACCGTTTCCAGCAGTCAGCAGTTGTTTCTTAATCTTCTTGCTGTCATAATTGATGACGTAGAGGTCGCGATTCAACACACCGGATTCATTTGAAAGGTAGTAAATCTGCTTTTTAGCTTCGTCAACAAATTGAATCTCATTCACTTCCCATTGTCCGTTGGTCAGTTGCTTGATTTCGCCGCCAAAGGTTACTTTGTAGATGTGGTTGAAGCCGTTGCGCTCGGAAGTGACAATCATGGAGTTGTTGTCCTTCAGGAAGTAGTAGTTGTCGGTCACATCCAGCCATTTCTCGTTGACATCCTGATAGACAACATCTTGCGCTTTGGTAACAGTGTTGTAACGGATGAAATCGAGTTGGTTCTGATGGCGGTTGAGTTTCAGCACGATGGCGTCGCGGCTGTTGGGCAGCCAATAGACACGCGGGAAATAGCAGTTGCTGTTGTCGCCGAGGTCAAGGCGGGTGTCGGTGCCGGTCGCGAGGTCGTAAATGTGGACCTCCACGAGAGAATTGTCCTCACCGGCCTTCGGATATTTGTACTTGAAATCCGTGGGATAAAGCTCGTCGTACATCGGGATGGTGTATTCCTTCACGCGGCTCTCGTCGAAACGGAGGTAGGCGATCTTGGAGCCGTCGGGCGACCAAGAAGCGGCCTGCGACATGTCGAGTTCCTCCTCATAAACCCAATCCGCGAAGCCGTTCAGGATGTGGTTAGGCTTGCCGTCGCGGGTAATGCGCGCTATCTTGCCCGTGGTCAAATCCTGGTAATAGAGGTCGCATTCGCGTGCGAAGACCACCTTGCTGCCGTCCTTGGAGAGTTCGGCAAAGCGGAGCAGATGCGCCGTGTCGGAAATCGGTGTAAGTTTCTTTCCTTCAATGTCATAAACATAGTAATGCGCCAAAGAAGAACGTCTGTAGATGCTCTCCTGATCGAAGGCCAGCATAATCTTCTTCTCGTCAGCAGAGAAAGCATAATCGCTGATGCCTGCCACCGAAAGTCTTTCTTTAGATGACGCATTCAAATCATTGTGTGACAACACAATACCAACAACAGATCCATCGCTGAAATGATGCCGTTCGATGCCAGCGCGTTTGATGACGGTGTAATCGTCACTCACGGGCATGGCGGTGTAGCCGGCCACCCCGCGCGGGTAGAACGAAAAGTTGTCCCAAATCTCTTCAACGGTGATTTTCTTCGACTGCGAGAATCCGCAAATCCCTATAAACACAAGAAAGAGTGTAAATAATAAATGTTTCTTCATCGACGAAAAATTTTAAGCCGCAAAGATACAAAATCCTTTAATATGAATGTTACACTAATTCTAAAAATTGACTATTGCCTTAAACCATTCTACATTCAGCATTCAACATTCAACATTCAGCATTCAGCATTCAACATTCAGCATTCAGCATTCAACATTCAGCATTCAACATTCAGCATTCAGCATTCAACATTCAGCATTCAACATTCAGCATTCAACATTCAGCATTCTCAAAACCTCACCGACACCTTCGCCGCCAGCGAATGCCCCAACTTCTCGTAGGCGGCACGGCGCTTGAGCGTGTAGTCAAGGTGGACACGCACGTGCTCCTCGGGCCACCATTCGAGGTCGAAGGAGAAATAGTGTGCGGTGGTTTCCGGAATCTGCCTGTCGCGAACATAGTAATCGTAGCGGAACAGCGGACGAATGCGCTGCTGCACGTTGCTCTTGCTCCCCCACCCCATGTAGAACCAGTAGCCGACGAAAGCGTACAGTCCCCGCGTCTTCACCATATACACCGAATCAACCGTCACCGGATCGTCCTCAGCGATGCCCGTGATGCCTTGCAGGTACTCCGCACGGGCCGTCCAGTGCTTGCCAAGGTATTCCGTGCCAGCCGACCAACGGTTGCGCGGCGCATTGCGTTCCTTGTAAAGCGGATAGTTGCCGTAATAAACCGACCCCGACAGCCGGAAGTTCTTCACGAAGGGATAGAAATCCAGCCGCGCCGAGAAATCCTTGCTCAGGTTGTCCTTACGGATGTTGATACCCGCACCACCAAAGATGCCGGCATAGTATTTCAGGATGGGAATACGCTCGTCGCCCTGCTTTTAATCCACCAGCGTACCTGACAGCATCGCCCCGATTTCCAGACCATTGGCGTATTCGGGAATCCCAGAGACATCGACAAAGCCCGCCAATGACGCCACCGACTGCGACAGTTCAACAAACTCCAATTCCAACGGCGTCAGGAAGTTGTCCATTGTATAAGGAGTTTTGATCTGCCCGATCCAGAGGTGGGCGTACTTGCAGAATTTAACGCGCAACCACGCATCCATCAGTCGCGGGGTGAAGGCCATATCGGCCTGCAAGCGGAAGTCTATCATCGGGTGGAATTTGCCTGAGAATTCGAAGCGAGCACGGCGGAGCATGATCACATCGCTCTGCGTCAGTATGCCGTCTTTCTCGCGTTGCCATTCGTGACCGTATTGTGTATCCACAAACCCGTGAATCTGAATGAAATCGCTAATTTTCCAATCGCGCACTTTTTTCTGCTTGCCAGAAAGCGTGTCAGACTGGGCACACACGTTTAAACATGTCATAATCAGTGCCACAAGGAGAAACAACAGCCGAACAGACGCAAAAAGACGGGACAAAGAATCTTTCAAATGTATCATAATCAACAAAATATTCTGCAATTATCAATAATAAAAATTGTTTTGCAAAAATAACAAATACGATATTTTTTTTGTATGTTTGCAGCCATTTTTTTAGATTCATCCTCTTTTCATGAAAAAAGCGGTCATCATATACTTATTGTTAGCCGGAATCGTCCACAACGCCCTTCTGGCGCAAACCAGCGTCAACATGGGCAATCAGACGAGCATAACCGGTTGCGACATAAGTATTTACGACGATGGTGGAGCTACTGGCACCTACGGACCGTCACACAACTACACGCTCACTGTAATGCCTTCCGCCAACCAAGGCCGCGTTTCCATTGAAGTTCTGAGTCTGGACATCCACGCCAACGACACGCTCTTTATATATGACGGTCTCACGGCCACAGGTTCGCCTATCGCCATCCTGAACAACAGCACCTTCAATACCGCCATTGACAACGGAACTTTCATGGCTTCGCAATACAACACCAGCGGGGCACTCACACTGCGGTTCAAGGCCTCGTACTTCATCACCTGGTTCGGCAACAATCACGGCGAAGGCTTCCGTTTGCACGCCACCTGCGTCGCCGCCTGCAGTCCTTTCCAACTCGCATTGGACACCGCCCACTGCTCCCATCTCCCCCAACTCAACCCCGAAAATGGCTATTATTACCTTGACTTATGCCCAAACGATACAGTGCATCTTGCCGTGAATGGTATCTACTACAACCAAGCGGTCGCCGGATACAATCAGAGTGATGCCACGACAACCTTCAGCTGGCAACTGGAACCGGAAGTGATACTGAGCGGGATTGGCATGGACAGTCTGACGCACGTGTTCACCCCCGGTATGGGCTTTGAGGTGAGTGTCACCGCTCAAGACACGTTAACATGCCCGGCTCAGCAACCCGTTACGTTCCGGGTCCGCACCTCCGCAAACCCTATCTCCAGCATCCCCCCTCTCCCCGCGATTTGCGAGGGAGAAACCATTACACCCACCATTGGTTACGATGCCACAGACAATATCATACTAGAGGAGGTAGGTCATTCACAACATGCCTCGCTGAAGGTGAACGACACTGTCTTTCTCCCCGATGGCATCAGCTGTCCACCCTATGGCATCTACTACCGTTCCAACGTCACCTTCACAGAATTTGCCCCGAGTTCCACCATCACCAACGCCAATGACATCCTCTATGTGCGCATCAAAATGGAACATTCCGCCATCGAAGATCTTAAAATCGACATTTACTGTCCCGACGGGAGATCCTGCAATATTCTTCCCTACCCTAACTTTGAAACCAACATTTGGCACGTATCGCAATACTTCCGAGTCAATATGGGCAGTGCCTACCGTCCTGATGTGATTTCTTGCAACGCCAGTCTGAATCCCATGGGCGAACCTTGGAACTATGTCTGGTCTAACAATAGCACATTGGGGTATCAATATGCGTCCAGCAACGGCAGCTGCTTCAATTCCAGCAACTTCCACAGCCACTACAACCCCCATTGGGATAACTCTAACTATGACTATTTCGGTGATACTTATCATTCATACAGCGTGGATTCCTCCAACTTAGCCAATATGAGCCAAATATATCATCCCTACCAAAACTTCAATTCTCTGGTAGGATGTCCGCTCAACGGCAACTGGTATATCCAAGTGCAGGATATGGATGAATATGACAACGGCTATATTGTGGAATGGGAATTGGCATTGAATCCGGATCTGTTACCTTCCGTTTGGGAGTACACCATTGATGTGGACACTTTCTATTTCACTGGAGACCAAGTCCTTGACGGTTCCACGCTGCAACCGCAGACGACAGGTAATCCCAACTTCGGCCTGACCTTGGTCGATGACTTCGGTTGCCAGTATGACACCACGTTCCAGGTTACGGTACAGGAATGGCCTGAGGTGGATCTCGGGGAGGACATCTATGTATGTCCTGACATGAACGTCTATCTCCACCCCACTTCAACCAACAGCACCTACCAATACACTTGGAACACCGGTTCCACCGATTCGGGATTCTACACCTCAGAACCCGGAACTTACTCCGTCACAGCTACTGCCGTCGTTGATGGATTGACCTGCTCAAGCAGCGACACTGTCGAGCTCTATAACGTTGCCGTTTCAGACACCACCTTTTTGAGGGATACCATCTGTCAGGGCTACGATTACGAGAAATATGGTTTCTCAATGAGTGCGGAATTCTTGAGCCAGATGTTCAACATCCAACCCACCTGGCCGATGAGCTGGTTTGACGGCACAAGAACAGAACTTGACCAACACGGCTGTGACAGCGTCGTCATCG
This sequence comes from uncultured Bacteroidales bacterium, assembly GCA_900315245.1. Lineage (GTDB taxonomy): Bacteria > Bacteroidota > Bacteroidia > Bacteroidales > WCHB1-69 > F23-D06. The sequence continues at coordinate 138,062 of OMYJ01000004.1, read as the reverse complement.
TAAAGCTTGTCGTTCTTCGCCATTGGGAAAAGGAGCAGACGGTTTTCTCTTGCGAACAATACATCTGGGACGGCGACACGTTGAAGGAAAGCGGCGACTACGTCAAGAATTTCGTATCCCAATACGGATGTGACAGCACCGTCACACTTCACCTCAACATTGTGCAGCCTTCCGAGTACGAAATCTGGAAGACTTCCTGCGGGACTTATTATTGGAATAATTCAGCCCTTTCGGAATCAGGCGATTACACCAACACTTTCACCTCGACCAGCAATTGTGACAGCATCGTGACGCTGCATCTGACCATTGTGGACACCGTGTTGCGTTCCTACAACTCCAACCCTGATTTTTGCACCACCGAAGAGACCACCCTGTCTGTGGAGGGGGATTTTGACAGTTACATCTGGAACACAGGCGAAATCGGTCCTTCCATTAACGTGACGACCAGCGGATTTTATTCGGTGACGGCCAGCAATGAAGTCTGCGAACGCACCGCCAAGTTCCAAATCCCCTACTGCCTGCCCCACCTGTACTTGCCCACTGCCATCACCCCGGGCAAGGCAGACGGGCTCAACGACTATCTTTCCCTTTCTGACTATGACAAAAGCCAAATTTCCGAATTCAACATTGACATTTACAACCGATGGGGAGAGCTTGTTTTCACCTCCAATGACAAGAATTTCCGCTGGGACGGCTCCAGAAACGGCAAATATTTTATCGACACTGTTTACAATTACGTCCTCCGCTATACAGACCATCATGGTAAACCTTATCGCATTTTAGGAAATATCACGGTGCTTTAGCTGTTGAAAAGGTCAAAAGCTAAAAGCCAAAAGCCAAAAGCTAATAGCTAAATAAAGCATATTCATAATTTGTTTATTTTTGCGCTCCTGTTCAAAACATATAAAAAACAGAAGATTATGGCATTAGAACAAAAAATCAACGAAGACATCAAAGCCGCGATGCTGGCACGTGAATCCCAGAAACTCAACGCTTTACGCGCTGTAAAATCGGCCATCCTGCTGGCCAAGACCCAAAAGGGCGGCGGCGGAGACCTTGACGAAGAGTCCGAAATCAAGATTCTGAAACAGTTGGTGAAACAGCGCCAAGAGTCGGCGGAGACCTACAAGGCACAAAACCGCGAGGATTTAGCTGCCGAGGAACAGTTCCAGCTCGACATCATCCAGACATATCTGCCGCAAATGCTTTCCACTGAAGAGGTTGAAGCAACCATCAAGGGCATTATCGCCGACAACGGCTTCAGCGGCATGAAGGACATGGGCAAGGTGATGGGCATGGCCACCAAGACGTTCGCCGGCAAGGCCGACAACAAACAGGTGTCCGACATCGTGAAACGGCTTTTGGCCCAATAACATAGCCGATGAAATATTACGTCGTGGCCGGGGAGGCGTCGGGCGACCTGCACGCCTCCAACCTCATCAAAGCCATCCGGGAGAAAGATTCCGCAGCGCAGTTTCGCGGCTGCGGCGGCGACTTAATGCGCTCCGCCGGTGCCGAGCTGCTTATCCACTACCGCGACATGGCCTACATGGGGTTCTGGGAGGTTTTCGTGCACCTGAAAGAGGTGTTAGGCAACATGAAACGCTGCAAAGCCGACATCCTCGACTGGAAACCCGACGTGCTCGTGCTGGTCGATCTTCCCGGCTTCAACCTGCGCATCGCCGAATTCGCCAAACAGCACCACATCAAGGTCGTTTACTACATTTCGCCCCAGATTTGGGCGTGGAAGAAAGGCCGCATTAAGCAAATCAAGCGCGATGTCGATGAAATGATGGTCATTTTGCCCTTCGAGAAGGATTTCTACGACAAGCACGGCATGGACGTGCACTATGTAGGTCATCCGCTGTTAGATGCCGTCAGCCGCGATCTGCCCCAACGCGAGGATGTCCGCAACTTCAAGACAATTAACAAATTAGAAGACAAAGAGATCATCGCGCTGCTGCCCGGCAGCCGCAAGCAGGAAATCAACGCCATCCTCCCGCAGATGCTGCAGATGGTCGAGCGGTTCCCGCAATACCAATTCGTGGTCTCCACCGTCTCGTGGCTCCCAAAGGAGCTGTACGACAAATATTTGCAAACACCCGTAGAGACGCGCCATGGCACGTCTCTACAAAACGGAATTGTTTGTGTTTGCGACCAGACCTACGCCCTGCTCGCCAACGCCAAGGCCGCCATCGTGGCCTCCGGCACCGCCACCCTCGAAACTGCCATGATAGGCACCCCGCAGGTGGTCTGCTACGCCGGCAGCGAACTTTCCTACCTGATAGCCAAGCACTTGATATCAGGAATCAACTACATCTCTCTGCCCAACCTCATCATGGACGCCCCCGTGGTGACCGAGCTCATCCAACACGACTACAACACCGAACGATTAGAAAAAGAATTGCGCCTCATCACGGAAGACGATCAGAACATCGCCGCGATGAAAGCGCAATATGAGGAATTATATACTCGCTTGGGCAACGGCTCCGCCTCACAAAAGGCCGCCGATGTAGTCATCCAAGCCGCCAAGAAGTAATCCTACCAGACCAGCTTGAAACCCGTGCTGTGCACATTGATAATCTGCACATTGGGCTCGTTTTTCAGCAATTTGCGCAAACGGGTGATATATACATCCATATTCCGGCTGTTGTAGAAGCTGTCCTCCCCCCATATCTTCTTCAGCGCATAGCTTCTGAACAGCACGTCGTTGCGCTTTTCGTAGAGCATATCCAACAAAGCCGCTTCACGGGAGGTCATTTTGTGTTCCTCTCCGTTGGAAATCAGGACCTGACGCTTGCGGTCAAACTGCAGATTCCCTATGCTGACGATATGGCTTTCGGGTTCTTCCTGCGCCCCCGTGCGACGCAACAGCGCCTGCATCCGCGCTAACAGAATCTCCATCGTGAACGGCTTTGTGATGTAATCGTCGCCGCCGATGGACAACCCCTTGATCATATCTTCCTGCATCGTCTTGGCAGTCAGAAAGATAATCGGAATCCGCTTGTCCATCTTACGGATTTCCTGCGCCAACGTGAAACCATCCTTCAAAGGCATCATCACGTCAATAAGGCAAATGTCAAACTCATTGAGGCAAAACAGCTCGTATGCAGCCTCGCCATTGTTGGCATGTTTCACATCAAATCCCTTGCCGGTCAGCACCGTCGTCAGCACCTTCCCGAGATTCATGTCATCTTCCGCTAATAATACCTTTTTCGGTTCCATATTGTCAGTTTTTTTTTATAAAGTGCAAAAATATAAAAAATGTGATTAGTGATTAGTGAATTGTGATTAGTGAATTGAGTATCGTACTTTGATCTTTGAACTTTGATCCTTGAACAATGTTCATTCTACATTCTACATTCTACATTATGCATTATGAATTATGAATTATGAATTAATACCCGCCATGCCACTTCCTCAGAAACCATTCGATCCCCAGCAGCAGCACGATGGCGGCGAAATACCACGGAGAGTTCAGCAGCATGGAGTATTTCTTCTGGTACGAGGCCACGGGTTTGATGTTGTCGTTGGCCTTGATTTCCTTGACCACCTTCTCCAACTCGTTGCGGGCGAAGCACTTGCCACCGCTTGTCTGGGCAATGCTCTTCAGCAGGTCGTGGTTGGCGACCAGATTGGCGGTTTCCACGAAAATCTCCTGCACAGAGAAGGTGCCGCTCTTCTCGTAACTCTTGTTTCCGAGCTGCGTCTTGGCCGTCCAGGTGTAAGTTCCAACCGGCAACTCACCCATATTCAAGTAGTAAGCGTTATTCTGTTTGGAGAACTGTGCATCGTAAGTAGTATCGCCGCTGCCCTTGATGGAGAGTTTCACGTCAGGCGTGTTCACCAGCTCGTGGCTATCGTTGTAGAGTTCGGCGGAGAATTCCACCGGAGCGTTCTCGGCGAAAACGGCGTTGTGGCGTACCCGGAACGGACTCTTGTCGTTCTTGGCGACCAAAAACAGCGCGGTCTTGTTCACAATCTCGTTGAAAGCGTCATGGTTCTGGGTGTTCACGTAGTCATAAACCTTCCACGACCAAAGTCCCGTGCCCGAAATGACACCCGTCTTGGCTCCGTTCACATCGTTGAACATGATCAGCGGGTATTTGGTTTCCACGCCGCTAATTCTCTGTGTCATAAACAGATTTGCAGAGACAGCCGCCCTATACGTTCCGAACGGGGCCTGCAACGGCGGTAACGTAGGCAGCAACTGTTGGGCTTCTTCCGAGAAAGAGAACAGCATGAAATTGTTGTTGTATGAAGCCGTGGCGTTGTTGACCATATTCTTGCCCTGGGAAATCTGCAGCCCTGTGTTCAAGCCATTGAATGCGCTCAAATCTGTCTGTGTGCCAACGATATACAAAGATGACACTCCGCTTTGACGGATCTGCGAAAGCAGCGAGGAAGCAGGGTGCTTCTGCGACGGCAACTGATGCAGGATGACCAGCCCGAAATCAGAAGGATTGTCTTTGAACTCCTCCACCGATTTCACGACAACTTCGTAGTTGTCAGAGAGTTCCAAGGCAGAACGGATAGCGGCCACATCGGGGTGCGGTGCGTCATAAACTATCGCGATTTTGTCCTTGGACTCGATCACGCGGATGAAGAACTGCGCGTGGTTGTTCTTGTGTGTCACCTCCCCGTCTAACTCGTCCAAATCGACTTTGAACTTCTTGAGGCCAGGATTCTCCGCATCCACCAAGAAAGAGACCGTTTCAAAATATTGGTTCCCTGATATTTGCAGCGTTCTGCTGAAAACCTCGCCCTTGTCATCGGAAACGGTGATCTTCGCGCTCTTGCCGGCCAGCTTGCCCGCCTGCACCTTCACCTCCACGGGAGCGCGGTTGCCCTTCAGCACCTCCTTGTTGTGGACGATGTCGGCGATGAAGAGGTCAGTAGCCTGCTCGTCAGAGCCGAGAGCAACGGTATATACCGGAAAGCCAACCTTTTGGGCGGCGTAATACGGGTTCGAGCCGATATTGTAGATGCCGTCGGTGAGCATCACCACCGCCCCGACATTACGATTCGAATACAGCAGACTGATGTCATCGAACAAAGCGGAAAGGTTCGTTGATTTGTCGGAAAAATCCACGTTAACATTCTCCTTGTCAACCAATTGGTTTTCATCGCCCACGAGATATACATCCACATCGTACTGTTTGGCGAGTTCGTTGACAACATTCTGCAACTGTTTTGGATATTCGGAGGTGTAGAAATCCGCGTCTTTCCCGGATTTGATGGATTCGCTGTTGTCTATCGAGAAGATAATCACGGGTTTGTCGGTCTGCTTGCGAATCATCTTGAGCATCGGGGCGAGCAGCAGGAACGCGAGCAGCGACATGGCGAGCCCGCGCAGCGAAGCCATGATGATGCGGTCGCGTTTCTCGAAAGCCACATTGTCGTTGCGGAAGTAGAGATACAACGCGTAACCGACACCGAGCAGGACGGCGAAAATCGCCAACCAAAGCGGATACTGTGTAAGTAATGACATTTTAGTTGGTTAGAAAGATTTGATACCGATAATGTCACGCACCTCGCGCACCGTCTTGGCGGCACTCTCGCGAGCGCGCTCAGCCCCTTCGCGAGCCACCTTGCTGATATAGTCCTCTTGTTGTTTCAGCTCCTGAATACGCTCATACACTGGCTGCACAAACGCAATCATATCGGCGGCGAGCTGCTTTTTCATGTCACCGTAGCGGATGGCACAGTTCTGGTACTGGTCTTCGAAATACTGCAGCGTGTCGGGCGCGGAAACGGCCTTCATCAGCTGGAAGAGGTTCTCCACAGCCTGCGTCTTGGGTTGACCCGGCTCTGTGGGACCACTGTCGGAGACAGCCTTCATCACCTTCTTGCGGATCACTTCCGGAGCGTCAGAAAGGTAGATGCAGGAGTTCTCGTTATCGGACTTGGACATCTTGGTGGAGCCGTCCAGACCAGGAATCTTCACCAGTTCGCTGCCGAAGTTATAGGCCACAGGCAGTTTGAAATACTCGTTCTTGTAGATGCGGTTGAAACGTTGCGCAAAATCGCGGGTCATCTCCAGATGCTGTTCCTGGTCCTTGCCCACGGGCACCTTGTCGGCGCGGTGCAGCAGGATATCGGCGGCCATGAGCACGGGGTACGTCAGCAGACCGGCGTTCACATTGTCGGGCTGACGGCGCACCTTCTCCTTGAAAGAGGCAACGCGCTGAAGTTCACCGATATAGACATTCATAGAGAGCAGCAGGGAGAGCTCGCACACCTGCGGCACATCGCTCTGCACGTAGATGGTCGCCTTTTCGGGGTCAAGTCCCGCCGCAATATATTCAATGAGGATATTCCTCACGTTGGAATGAAGGTCCTTCGGGGTCGGGTGAGTCGTAAGTGAGTGATAATCAGCAATAAAGAAGAAACATTCATTTTCTTCCTGCATTTTGATGAAATTCCGGAGGGCACCGAAATAGTTGCCTAAATGTAAAAAACCGGTCGGCCGGATGCCGCTAACTACTCTATCCATATTCCTAAATTTTAAGGGCGCAAAGATACAATTTTTTGGGTTAAATGTTTGCGATTTACGATTAGCGATTCCGTCCTACTAAATGTGGAACTCACAACATTCACTTCTTCGCAGGGTGAAAACAATTGCGATTCACCGTTAACCATTTTCCGCTCCTCCACCAACCGTTTCATCTCGCGCACCAGAAACAATGTACAATGAACAATGTATAATGTACAATTGGTTCCAAGATGTAATAATTGTAAATTGTATATTGGCAAGAAGGTGACGGTGGAGAAGCAGGTTGGCGGGGTTCACCTCCAATTTTTTCCTAAAATGGCACTCCTTGTTCGGACACGAAAATGCCTGTACGAGCACACATCAGATGCTGTTTGCATTTTTTTGCCAAGAAATGCACTTTTATGGTCTGAAAATGTCATTTTCACAATATTGATTTTCAATAAATTATGCATCCAATCAGCATGCTTTTCTAACAAAGAAGTTGTATATTTGTAAGGTTTATTATTACTGCGATATGGAAGAAAAGGAATGATACCTCTAAACGAGGAATATTTGATGTTGAAGATATACATCATCAGAGGTGTGCAAGTGATGCTGGACTTTGATTTGGCAGCCATCTACGGGTATGAGACAAGATTTTTCACCCGTCAAGTCAACAACAACATAGAGCGCTTTGAACAAGACTTCAGGTTTCAGCTTACTAAAGACGAATTTAAGAACTTGATGTGCAAAAATTTCACATCAAGATGGGGTGGTACAAGAAAAAATGCCCTACGCATTCACAGAGGAAGGCATTTATATGCTTATGACGGTATTAAAAGGAGATCTCGCTGTTAGTCAGAGTAAAAAACTGATCAAGCTCTTTAAACAGATGAAAGATTACATCATTCAACGGCAGCATGTTTTACCGACTACGGAACTTTTGGCACTCACCACTCAAACCCAGAACAACACCGAGGAAATCCGCCAAATCAAACAACAAGTGAACGATTTGACTTTCGTGATTAACGACTTTACTGACAAGAACATCAAGGATGGCGGCAAACAGGTGTCCTCCATCAGCAGGGTGGAGGTCACGGTGATCTACTAAAACATTGTCGGCAGTTTGGAGGGGAATCCGGTGTTGCAGCTGTGAACGCGGGTATTCGCGTGAGAGCAAGCCTACCTCTCCTCCACCAGCCGTTTCATCTCGCGCACCTCGCGCTGGAGAAAGCCGTGGACGCGGATTTCGCGACCGTAGGCGTAGAAGGTGATGGTGGAGAAGCCGGCGAGCGGGGTGTGTATCATCACGCTGGACACCGCCTCGTAGGGGATGAAGTCGGTGTTATGGTGCAGCAGCGCCGGTGTTTTGATGGTGATGCCCTCATCGTTGAAGATGATGGTGGGCGGGAACAGCACGTTGGATTCGGAAACGCGCGAGGCGGTGAATTGGCGGTACATGACACTGGTTTTTGAAAACATGAAAAATGTGTGACACGGAACAAATGACCCACATCACACATTATTATTATTTTATAAGTCCGTCAGTCAAGAATTATTCTTTGTCTGTGATTTTGTTATTGGGCTCCTGATCTGCTGGTTGATCTGTCTTGTGTTTATCCTGCTCATCCTTGACATTCTGATAGTTGTTGATAATAGCACCTGTAACCAAATTCAGAAGTAAGAAAGCAGCAAGTACAAACCAGCACACATGGTATCCGGTGATGATTCGTGGATTAACTTTTATCACCCCACATTCGTATGCCGTGATGTGGTTGTATCGAAGATCTGTCCAGTCCTCTCCTGTCAGTTCACGGAAAAGAGTAAACATTGCCTCATGCAGCGAACCGAATGGATCTGGAGAGTTGGATGGCGAATTGGGGGCCAATTGCACAAACAGTTCATAGTTCGCTTTATCATCTCCTGTAAGTGTGTTTGGGTCTGGAAGTTTGAACAGACTAACACCCACAATGGCGAACAAATAGATGAAAATAATGAACAGGATGACATTCGCAAACATGGAAATCATGGAGCGTATCAGCACCGTGACAATCAACTTGATTTCTTTGGCCGCCCTCAAAAGTCGTAATACCCTGAATACACGCAACACTCGCAAGGCCATCATCATGGAAGCGCTGGCGAACAGGTTCTCTGGAATATAACCGATTAGCACCAGGGTCAAATCGAATATGTTCCACCCGTTTGTGAAGAATTCTTTCAAACTTTCACGAGCCACAAATCGCAACAAGATTTCCACAGTGAAAATCCCCAAAATGATTTTCTGAATGAGTGCAACGGTAGGATAATATGCGTATGTCTCAACGCCTATCAGCAAAGCATTAGCAATAATTACTATTGTAATGCTCCACTCAAAAACCTTGTTGGTGGTAATTTTCCGGCATAATTCTCGTAGCATTTCCATATCTTATCGCCTTTTTTTCAACATGCTTTAGTTTGTGATATAATTTAAAATCTTAGCCTAACGTGTTTATATTTATTGGGTTATCAACAAATTTCGTTGGTGATTTTTTGTTTTGTTTCTTGACAAGGCGATTGATTTGCAGTAAATTAGAAGAAACAAACTACCTCCTTTCGCGCAAATCGGCATTTTCGTTAGTTAAGATTATAGTTCAACCGTTCTATCATTACTTCAATATTTTCTTTCTTCATCTGTTTGGCTTTAGCATTCAACTCTGATGCATTAGTGCTATTGATTAGTGACAGAACCTTACATTGCAATTCCCTTTCTCCTGCCAATTTATCGTTTTTTTCAGAGGGATTCCATGATTGATCAAGCGATTTAAAATGTTTTTCGTAAGCATCAACGATATATTTGCACGTCTTCTTTTTTGAGCTGATCTGCTGATGGTTTTCCTCTACGATTCTCCTATTCATCAGAAAATCCAAACATCCTTCTTCCGTATCTGAAATCACACCCAAAACCCCGAGTAAATCTTGAATCTCTTTTTCCGGCAACAATTCACTTTGTTTTTGCTTCATAAACGATTCCATTACTTTCACAACATCCGAATGTGCTTTGCCGGCATAAGTGCTTATGAATTGCTGTTTCTCAATAGAATGCTCACGCAAACTTGCAATGGCCAAATATAGGTCTTGGTACATGGTAAATAGTCGGATATTCGGATCAGATTGCTGGTAGTGCTTCTTTATGGTAATTTGATTTTTCTTTTGATAATTCAAATAGGCTTTCACGACAAATGGCGCATTTTTTTTGTATTTGCCAAGAAGAAGTTGGTCTTTTATCATCATTTGTTCTCTCATATCATATTTTTTTTCTGAATTATCCTGCCACAGCTGGGTTTTATATGAGATGGAATCAATCAATATGGTGGAGTTGTTTGCAAACGGTAACCGTAAAGTCAAATAGGTGTCAAACACATTCTTTGGCGACTCTTTACGGTTAAGTGTGTTCAAGGCACAAATATTTCCAGCGGGGTCAACCTCAACAGAATCCAAGTGAAAATTAGATAGTGGCAGCCAAGGATACAGTTTGTATTGCAAGACGGTAGCTTTGTTTGCTGGTGTTGCTTCCTCCGCGGACAACAATGTTGAAAAATCAAAGAGGCTGAATATACTGTCGTTCATTGCGGAGAAGTCATAATAGCCTGTTTTTTCGGAAATGCACCTTTGCAATTTTTCGAATATAGAAGTGCAGGTTGATGTTGCTGCAGACAGTAATTCTTGACTCCTCTTTTTTTCTTCCGCTAAACGTATTTCCTCTTGTCGCTTCTCCTCGGCCATACGCTTCTCATCCGCTATACGCTCCTCTTCAAGTCTTTTTTCTTCCGCCAGTCGAGCGGACTTTTGTTCTGCTGTTTCATATTGCACTAAAGAATTCGGATCAAGCAGCTTCATGAATTCCGCATCAGTGGGAATAAAGAAGTTTTCCGCATCTTTCGAGAAGAAGTCAGTCCAAGTTTCACCAGGAACGATTTCCTCATCTTCCACCCACATCGGCAAAAGCCTCAATGTGTGATTGGAAATAAATTGTATTTCATACAGTCTTGCTCCTCCTTGTTGTGCTAGTATTTTTAGTCCCTGTGCCACTTTCTGCTTCCATTCTTTCACTTCAGGATTGGTTGCCAAATCTTTTTTTGACTGTGCAATGTGCTGCGCACGGTTCGCGGGATAGACATTTTCAAATTTGTCTGTCATGGCGGCGGAAGTGGTGACAGAAGGTTCAGAATCGTATGTTATCGCCAACAAATAGTGGTCTTTATTTATCTCCCATTTGAATTTGGTTTTGGCGGTTCCATCGATTGTGAATTTATACCCCCCACGAATGCTGGATCCAGTCCTTCTGTTAAGTCCAGTCATTCCATTGCTATAACCAGTATTTATTTGTGGCGCGATGAGTTCGGGAGCAACTGTAAAGGTTTGGTATCCGGTGCCGTCTTTGAAAAATGTGAAGCTGGTTTTATAATAATAGGCAATGCCTTGCATTTGTTGGACCATGTATAATCTTTTATCGTATTTTTCTTCCTCATCGGTGATCTTTCGCCATTTAGGACACTCCCAGGTCTTTGCTATGGTTCCCCAATCGCTCATACTGCAATACACAATCCTTTCCATATAGTCACCATATTCTTCATCATATCTTTCATAACCTCCCGCAAGATGTTGGCAGTCAATAGAACGCGAATTTAGTATGTCTGTTGGCTTCTCTATGTTTCTCAAATACAAAAATCCCCGATACACTCCTTCGCCAGGTTCGCTCATCACAACCGAGACGACATTTTTATTGACAGTTGAAGTCCACAATTTGTGCAATACATATCCGTTGTCATACACAGCCAATGTGTCACTTGTGTTGGCTTTTTCAAAAACAGGTTCCTCTTCACTTGTCTCGTCTTCGGATGGCAAATGATCTGATTCTGAAGAGGATTTTTCATTTGTTGAATTATATGCTATTTCTTCCTCATCTTCGAACATGCTGACACATCTCACAGAAAAATGACGATCTTTTTTCGCTTTCTTTCGATAAACCATTGGACTATAATAATATAATTGACGATAAAGGGCATTATTTTTATCATACTCTGTTCCTGTCCAAAAGTTTGCATAGCGAGAAAATGTTAAACTTTCTCCAAACAAATAATTATCTCCATCACCTGCAGGAAGAGCGGAAAAACCTGTTGTTGGTTTAATATTGTTAACATTTCCGGGAGCTCTTGTATAATATTGGGTAGAAGTTTCCCAACCTCTATTACCACACAGATTAGCGGAAAAATCGCCTCGACCGTTCATGGTATTTGCCAAATTCTTGTCAAGCCCTGCTTCTATCTCCATTTGCTGCCACTCCCAATCGCTGGGCAAGTACCATCCGTCAGGACAGACACCTTGTTTGCCTCGTTCGAAGCCTTTCGCGGCATTCCAACTATACAACAGTCCGTATGTCACATCGTTGTCCTTGTTGTAGTTCACATGATAGCTTGTCGCTTCGGCACCATCTGAATAATGGGTGGTTCTCAGATTCTCTTTCATCCAGCACCGCCCACCCAATTTAACAACGTTATATTTATTCCCATCAAAGTCTGTTACCGAAGTGGGACAAAGGTTTATTGATGAATTTTGTGCCACTAAGCAAAATGTTGTCAGTAGATATAACAACGAGACGATGATTTGTTTCATAACTCTTTTTTTATGTACCGCCTACCTCCTTTCACGCGAATCGGCTTTCTCGTTATCATTATTGTTTTGTAGAATGGATACTATGATAAATCAGGAAGAACACCAAAACGGTGATGCCGTTGATAATGATGTATAAGGGTGTCGAAAAGTGCGACAGGCAAGCAAACAAAATGTTGACTGCCAGCGCAATAAGAAAGAAAACCAATGCCAGTACTTTTATATTGGCGGAACTTCGTTTGGCAGGACTGCTTATTCCCATTGCCAAGAACAACGGGAAGCCGACAAACAAGAAACTGCCAATAGCCAAAAGCACTTCGTTCTCACTACGGCTAAAGGAATAGACGCCGTAGGCAATCAAAGCCGCAATAGCAACTGCAATGATACTGTAGGGTGCATTCACTTTCATAGCCTTCATTATTTATTGAACGGAACGGGGGTTAAAGCCACCAAACGCAATACATCGGGGAGCCTTTCAGCGGTCTGCCAGTCTGTCATGCCAGGCTTCCAAATGTAAGTGTCTTTGGTTATTTTCTTTTGTCCGATCAGTCTGGCTAGCTCGCCTTCCGAATAGGGTCCAGATTGCTGTCCGTCCAATATTACATAATAGATGTTGGACGGAGATGGCTGCATGGGGTTCATTGTCCCCGGAACATACATATTCTGCATAGTCTCGTTCATCATGCGAACCATTTGCTGAGCAACGGCTATGCCCATACCAAATTCAATAAGTCTGTCAATTGAAAAAAAACTGTTTTCCATATTACAAAATTAAAAGATAGAGTCCACCTGCAAAATTATTATTGCAGGTAGACTCTATAATTTTATTAGAAACCATTAGCGGCAATAATTAGTGTATATATAATATCAACGATTGTGGCTATAATGAGGAAAACGTTAATTTTGGCTTCTTTCCAATTAAATCTTGTCCTTAAGGGTTTTATTGTCCACACTAATATATTCCAAACCAAATAACATACAATTAACAGAATAGAAATAGCGATATCCGCCTCCTCAAGACTACTTGAATTAAATACAATTTTAAATACTGAAATAGCCCAAAAAATTGATATTGCTAATTCTAAAACACCCATAATTACATTTGCCATCCACGGCTTTAAGGCATATTGGCCTTCATTGTAAACTCTAGTTTTTTTTGACATGATATTAAAATTTAACTTATTTTGCCTACTCTTTTTTAGGATTTTCGGCTTCGTCCTCGTGAGATCTATATACATTACATCATTGACAACGAGACCTTTGCCATTTTTGCGGAAATTTTCGCGTATCGAGCCGCTTGTTTGAGAGACAACTCGTCTTTGGCATTTTCCAGTTGACTTGACATACTCTGTGCTTTTTCTAGTATGTTTGGATATTCAGAGATGGCTGACATATCCCCTTCTTTGGACTTTTTAGCTAACTTTGCGTATGAGTCAACCAAACTTTCATAGTCATCAAGAACTTTGTCCCAATCGTTGGTTGATTTTGTTGAAATGTTATCACCAAATTCGTCATCGTCATCATCAATATCTATATCTTCTGTTACTTCTGAGAAAGAATCGCCTATAGTGCTTTTCATTTCCGATGCCATGTCTGAAAGTGACTTGTCTTCTTGTTCTTCAACCAATTGCTTGTCGGTGTCTTGCCCCGTTGACGAGTTGTTGTTGCCACATGAAACTATAACGAATGTCGGCAACATAAGCATGATTAATAATTTAAATTTCTTCATAAACAAAATTTTAAATTTTACACCTACTCTATTGTGTGGATTTTCGGCATCCTCCGTTTAAAAATTTAGATTTCTTTTCCCAAAATCTTCTTTGCTTTATTGTAATTGTATTTCTTTACACGGGAAGTTATGGTGAACTCATCAATCAGCCACCACAAGAATTGCACGCCCCACAGATATGGTGATACAGTATATCCTAAAATACCAAAAACCACGAACCATAGAAGTTTTAAAACTCCTGTCACGGGCTTTCCTAATACAAATCTGTCTATTCCAAACTCACCGGCGATCCAATGCAACCATCCCCAGAGATGAGCATCTCGCGTTTTGTCCTCAATTTCATCAATAACAGATTCATCGGCTTGTTCTAACAAAAACTTGATTTCTTCCAAATGCTTTTCTTTGAAATCATCTTCATTGTCTTTTAAAAATCTCTCAATTATTGTTTTTTCCATAATGAATTAATTTATATGTTATTCTTTAACTACTTATTCGATTTTTACATTTGTTTTACGGCATTGGTGGTGCTGGTGGCATTGGCGGCGGAACGGCACCGAACAGTGATGCCAATTCTTGCACATTGCCGGCCAACTCCCAGTTGGCCATCCCCTGTTTCCACACGTAGGTTTGGGCGGTCAACTGCCCGTTCTGCACCATCTGTTGCAGCTGCTGCATATTGAACGGACCGAACTGCTGACCGTTGACTGATACCATATAAAATATATTAGCCGCACCTGGCATCGGCGGTGGGGTCATTTGTTGTTGTGGCGATTGCTGCTGCATGGCTTGCTGCATCTGCTGACCCATATTGTTCATCATGCCGGCTATCTGTCCGCCCATGGCACCACCCATAGCCATGCCCGTCATCATGGCAGCAGGGTTCATGCCACCACCTCCGTTGCTGCCGCCACCCAAATCCATTGTGCCCATCTGTCCAAGACTGCCAGCCGCCTGTTTGAGCACCTCGGTTTGCTGGTTGATGGAGTGAGCACCAATGAAGGCTGTTTCGGACTGCAGTTTCTGTGCCCGCTGAGCTTCTTCGCGTTGGATGCGCAAAGTTTCTTCCATGTTCTGAGCGTTGATGCGCTGGGTATCCTGCAAATTTTTCAAATTGACCTCCGTCTGCATTTCGATAGTCTTGGTCTGTTGTGCGGCAGTCACTTTGCGAAGCTCCTGGTAACCTTCGCTTTCTTTGTCTGGCTCTATATTGGCTATATCAATGGCCTTCATGTTAACGCCAAAATCCGTTTCCAAACGAGATTTCAGGTGTTGAGTCACTATGTCGTTGACTTCCAATATTTTTCTTTCCATCTGCAACACTGGAATGCCATTGTCTTGTGGGATGTTAGTCACTACGCCCTTCACGTATTTGATTACCGCGTCTTTTATCTGCTGCTTGAATTCCTCCAATTCAAAGTTAATCAAACGATGAAGCTTGATAAAAGTCTTGTAGTCCGTGATGTTGAATGTAATAGTGCCACGGACGGACATGGGCACGGCATAATCCAAAAAACGAGGATCAAACACATCGAAGTAGGGTACTCCGAATTTTATTTGTACAACGCCTGAAAGGTTGATGTAATAAACTTCGGCTTGGAACGGCGAGGCACCTCCAAAAGCCAGTCCCACAATACTGGTTAGCACAGGAAAGTTGGCTGTTTTTATTGTGTCGTCGTACGGTCCTACGACGAAATCCTCCATCGTGCCGTTGTTTTGCTTATACACAAAAACGGCCACTTCCCCGTCTTTTACACGCAGGCTGCTCCCATAGCGGATGGAATTTTCTTTCTTGGTGCTGTTAACATCCTGTCCTACAGGACGCCATTTCCAAATCAAATACTCTTGTTCGTCGCAGCGGATGACATCCATCAATCCGCCCTCTTTTTTGTTGCTGAACAATCCCATAATTATTTTATTATTATTTTGCTTTTTGCTTCGTCAATTGACTCCTTGATGGTATTAGAGACTTCATCAATGGCATCAGACAAATGAATAGTGTCTTGTGGTATGGAATCCGTTGTTTCAACATTTATTTGCGATTCATCTCTTTTAGGCTTCTTGTCCTCCAACGCAGCCATAATCCCCACAATAATCATCAGAAAGATAAACAAAGGTATTCCTATCATTAGCATTTTCCCTTGGCTTGATAAAGAATTGAACTTGGTCACGAGTTTTGAAAATATCGATTGCTTAGATGCTTCTTCATAATATGCTATCTGAGACATCATATTTGTGTCTTTCGCATAGGATATTTTAGCACGATTGATAATTTCAATATATTTATATCGCCATGCAGCAGCATTCTTGTCAGAAGAAAATCCAACTTGAACTTTTGGCTGAATAAATTGAAGTAGTTCGATAATATCCTCCCTACTATTGGGCACAGGAAAATTGGAAATCACATTGTTTAGTTTTTTTGCTATGTCAGCTTCTTTTCTTTCTGATTCGGATGAGGTATCTCTAATACGCTCCAACCCCTTGATTTTATAACCACCATTCTTTTCTTTTAAATCACATTCTTCATAAACCGCATTTATGCGATTCGTCAACTCTGTGATAGACCTATTTACTTCAACATCCCTAAATTCATAGTCACATTCTGGACATGTTGTTTTAAACGCGCCAACGATAGCTCCACATGCAGGACATTTTTTCACATCACCTAACTTGCTGGACTTAGGGGCAACTGGTTCTGTATTCAATTTTTTTTTAAGTTTTACCAGTCTGGCATTCAACACCATCTCAAACTCATCAAGGTCAATTCCATAACTTTGCGCTTTTTTGAAGAGAATTTGCTTCTCTTTTTCGGTAAGCTCACCATCCGCCAAGGCGGCATCAATTAGGTTTTCTAATTCTTCGTTGTACATATCGTTAAGTCTTTAATTATTTATGTCTAAGCTAATAATTTTTCCAACCCGCAAAAGTACATCGCTTTCCCTCACGCAGTTAGGTTCTTTTTTGGTTCTTTTTCCAGTCGGTTTTCCCTTTCTGAAAACGGCATAAAAAAACCGCGAACTTCATTGTTTCGAGTTCGAGGTCCTGGAAAACCTGCAATGCCAAACAAAGGAAGCTCACGGCTATAAACCGCAAGCATCTTCGGCTTCCTCTTGGCATTGCATTTGAAATTTTCCAGGTTTCGAACTTGCAAAGATAAAAGCGAAAACGCTTCTGCTATGTATTTATAAAAAGGTTCTTTTTAGGTTCTAATTCTTTTAGGTTCAATATTTTAAGTTGATAATCCCGTTTTATTCTTCTTCCCAAAAGGGAATGGGCAAAGATAAGAAAATAATCTAATTAGAATAATTATGTTTTGTTTGCTGTGCTTGTTTTTGTATTTTTGCATCCGAAAAAGAATAAAGGAGAATAAAAAAGAATAAAAGAATGTTTGCTGTACCCTATCTGTCGGAGTATTTGCAGAACATGGATTGAACGAATTAGACATCGAGAGGTTATTCAGAGTCTTATTTCACCGCCCGCATCATTCTTTCCCATTCATCCCTCAGCCTTCGCCCCTCTTCCCGGTACTTTTTACTCTGCTCTAAAATCGGTTGGTATGTTTCGGGGTCTCTAACTTGTTGCTCATTGGGATATTGGAGTATGGCAGGATATTTTTGTGTGTATGATTTTTTCTTCGCCCCAATTTGGTCGTTGGCATAGTTGAAGAAACTGTTCCGCTTGGATTTAGGCAATCGACTTCGAATCTGGCACTCGCGAATCTTTGCCTTGTACTCGGCAATGTATATCAGATCGCGCAGAATATTGGAGGTTTTCACCTCGTCGCTTTTCACATACAAATCCACCGGCTCGAACATACTGTCTATGGTGAATTTGAAGTTATATATCGCATTGTCAAGTGCTTCTTGCTCCTGGTTTTCTTTCTGAGTTGTTGCGCTCGGAATGGGGACGGCGCGTTGTTCTCGAGACATCCCGTGCGGACCCTCGGGGTTTGATACAGTTGTCAACGGATTGTCTAAGACATAATTTCTTCCACCTCCTTCTTCGTATGTAGGTGAAAGCATATTCCCGTGAGCAGGTTCAGCCACTTGTGTCCGTCCTGGTTCCGCTAAAAAAACGGTGTCTCGGACAGAAGCGGGCAATCCCGTCGATGGTTGTAAGGTTTTTCTTGTTCCGTCATTCGAATAGTGAAGCAGCAAGAAGGCGGATAATACAGCAACAACAGTCATCAAGGCAATCAACCAGGGCATCATCCTTCTCCTTCTCACGCAACTTTTCATCGCCGCCGCCACCTCTTCTGCTGACGAATACCGCTTCTCTTTCCTTGGCTGCAGGCATTTGCGAACCACGCGTCCGTAGCGATTTGGAAACAACTGCTTCAGAATCAGTCCGAAAGCATACAGATCGGTGCGGTTATCGACTTCTCCCCCCGACAGCTGCTCCGGCGCGGCGTATGCTTTCGTGTAGGCGGGTTCCTTCAGAACCGCGTACTGGTCGCTATCCGACAACCCGAAATCAATCAGCTTGACCCAGTTGCCGTTATACGTCACCAGAATGTTGGAGGGTTTGAGATCACGGTGTATGATCTGCTTGCTGTGACAGTAGCCGATGGCCTCCAGAATCTGCCGCGCCACCGACTCTCTGACATTCTGTGGAGGATTCTCCTCTAAAAAATCACCCAACGTGCGGCCATCCACATACTCCATCACCATGCAAACGCCCGCCACCGAATCCTCCTCTTTGTCATAAATGCGCACGATGTTCGGATGATTGAGCTGCATCATCAAATCGTACTCCTTTTCGAACATTCCCTGATAAACAGGGTCTTGCTGATACTCCGGCTTCAACGCTTTCAGCACGAACCATTGTCCGTTGCGCTGCGCTTTGAACAGCCGGCAATAGCCTCGCGAAGGGAGTTCGCTGTGCCCCGAAAAACAACCTGAAACGGCGTATTCGGAGGACGGAACGAACCCAGAGGTGGAGATGTCGTCGGGATTTTCTATCATGCGGCAAAAGTAACATTTTTCCGTTCTTCAACGCAGGTTCACAAATTACCATCTCAAGAAAAATACTACTTTTGCACCCACAAAAGCCACGCTATTTTGGACTATAACAACGACATATACACCTCCGGGCTGGTCGCACCGCAAACTGTGAACGTTTCCAACCATTTCACCGGCTACAAGGAGCTGCACTCCAACGGCTACTCCCGCCTCTTCCGCGCCCAACGCTACGGTCAATGGTATGTGCTGAAGGGCCTCAAGCCGGAATACGCCGATGACCCGCAATATACCGCAATGCTATCCAAGGAATTTGCTCTGACGGTGGAACTGAACCACCCCAACATTGTACACGCTCTCAGCCATGAACAGGATCCCGTGGCGGGCGACTGCATCGTGATGGAGTACGTGGACGGGCGTCCATTAGACAAGTTCCTGCAGGAGAACCCATCTGAAACAACACGGCGGCAGGTGGTGCAGGAGCTACTGGCTGCAATAGGCTACTTCCACCGCAAACAGGTCGTACACCAGGATCTGAAACCATCCAACATTCTGATCACCAACGACGGCAACCACGTGAAAATCATTGACTTTGGTTTTGCCGACAGCCGGTCGTACGCCATTCTCAAGGAGCCCGCCTACACCCAATCCTACGCTGCCCCAGAACAGTTGTCTGGCGGTGAGGTGGACAACCGCACCGACATTTATGCTTTCGGACTAATCCTGAAACAATTGTTCCCTTCGCGCTATGGTCGCGTGGTGCGCAAATGCCTCCAACCCCAAAAGGAAAAGCGGTTTCCATCTGCCGAGGATGTCCTTCTTGAACTCAACAAGGAAGACCGTAACCGCAAATGGCTGCCCGTCACTGCAATCGCTGCTGTAGTGCTGGTTGGGCTTGCCTTTCTACTCTC
The DNA here is from genome assembly GCA_900315245.1 of uncultured Bacteroidales bacterium. Taxonomy (GTDB): domain Bacteria; phylum Bacteroidota; class Bacteroidia; order Bacteroidales; family WCHB1-69; genus F23-D06. The sequence goes on along the minus strand of OMYJ01000004.1, from coordinate 118,343 downwards.
CCACCCTTTTTCTAAAAGAGCCAATGACATCGGCAACGACGAAGAAGCGGAACTACCCGTAGGTGACACTTCCCAATTGGCAGGCTCACTCAATGGTCTGTTTTCCGTCGCACCATCCAAGCAGGTGCGTTTCTCGCGGGGCAACCTGCAATACAACACTATCGGAAAACATCGTACAGCCGACGGCGGCACCGCCCCCGGGACATGGCGGTTCGCCAAGAACCAGTACGACATCATCGGTGCCGACAACACTAATGTTTCTGCCACCTACACGGGTTGGATCGACCTTTTCGGATGGGGCACGAGCGGATGGAACAGCGGTGCGGCCTGCTACCAGCCTTGGTCATCTTCCGTGGCCAACAACGACTACTATCCCGGCGCTGACAGCGAGAACAACCTGACCGGTCCGTTCGCTTTTGCCGACTGGGGCATCTATAACGCCATTCGCAATGGAGGGAACACGCCCAACCGATGGCGCGTCCTGACGAAGGACGAATATAACTACCTCTGCCTAAACCGTAAGGCTTCAACGGTTAATGGCACTGCTGACGCACGATACACCAAAGCCGTAGTGAACGGCATGAACGGACTTATCCTTTTCCCAGACGAATATAATCATCCACAAACTGTAGCAGCCCCCGTAAACATCAACATTAGCGAAGCGCCCTTTTCTGGTAACACATATAATTCCGAAGAATGGCTGTTGTTGGAGGCTGCCGGAGCCGTATTTCTTCCTTCGGCAGGTGTACGCTTCGGACAGCACGTGGACGATGTAAACCATGGCTACTACTATTCGTCAACAGTTGCCAATGTCAGCGGAGCATACTCTTTGGGGATCAGAGGGCTTAATATATCGCTTGACTGGGGAGGGTGGCGACTTTATGGTGTCAGCGTTCGCATGGTGCAAGATGTTGATTAGAACCGAAAAAGAACCTGCCCCGCATATCTGAATGTTTGCTATTTTTGCGGTCGAAAACTTTTAAAACCATGCCCGTGAATCCGCAATATATCACCCTGCTGCGCCAACTTGTGGAGGAGTCGGCGGATCATGCCATCGCCACCTCCAACGACTTTATCTTCCTGTCGGGAGAAATACAGGGACGGCTGAATGAGAACCTCAGTGTCTCCACACTGAAGCGGCTCTGGGGATATGTGGATGGCTACGCCTCCGTGCGCCCAAGCACCCTCGACATCCTCGCCCGCTTCACAGGTTTCCCCGATTGGGAGACCTTCGTGTCGGACTATTGTGAGGTGGAAAGTGTGCAATCATCGCACCGCGTGGTGTCGGAATCCATCTACACCAAGGATTTGACTGTTGGCGACCGAGTGGAAATCAGATGGAATCCTAACCGTCGCTGTACACTCACCTACCTTGGAGATAATCTGTTAGAGGTGTCAGAGTCCGTAAACGCCAAGCTGAAAACAGGTGCGCGATTTTTTTGCCAACGCTTCACCTTGAACCAGCCGCTGTATGTGGACCTCCTTGACAATGATGGACATACTGAATTGTTCGTGATGGGCAACAAAGGAGGATTGACGAAAATGCTTCTATATTAGGACTCCAACACCATCTTATACTCCGCCGGCAACGAGAAGTTATGCACAAACTTCTCGGGATCGACCTTCGCGGCGAAGTTGAAGAAGTCGGTGTAGAACACCTTGCCTTTTTCGTAAATGCGGATGTTGAACGGGGTCTTGCCGGAATATTTGTCCAACATGTCTTTGATCTGCAGGGCTAACGCGCCTGTAATGTCCCCCAATTGCAGCTGCAGCTGCACCCCCTTGCACATCTTCTCATAGACCTCGTTCAAGGGATAGATATAGACGGGATTGATGTCGTAACGCACCACTTCCTGCTGGGTGACCTTGTCTTTCCATGAGTTCTGCTTCACGGAGGCATTGACGAAAATGCGGTTGCCGACCTTCAGCAGCCATTCGTATTTCTCGAAGTTGGAGCCGCGCAGGAACCAGGTCCAGGTGCCATTGTAATCTTCCAGAACCACTTTGCCGTAAGGATTACCCGTCTTGCTCACCCCGCTCATGACGCTACTCACGATGCCCGCGAACATCAACCCCTTGCCGCCCTGCACTGTGTGGGACAGAAAATCCGTGTCATCTAACTGTGACAATTCTGTATTCGAGAAACTGTCGATAATCACCTGATACTCTTTCAGCGGATGGCCCGAAATGAAGAAACCCGCCACCTCTTTTTCGTATTTGAGCTGGTCGTAGTAGTTCCACGGGTCACACTGCGGGAAGGTGAAAGAATCCTCCACCGCACCGCCGCCATCACTCGACATCTCCGCGAACATGTCTATCTGCGAAGCGTTTTTCTCCTTGGCAGTGGCTCTTGATATGAGCATGTCAATGGTGTTGCGGCCTTTGTCGTTGACAATGAAATACTGCGCCCGGTGGACATCAGGGAAACAGTCGAAAGCGCCGGCGTAGGCCAACGATTCGAGACAGCGCTTGTTGCAGCTGCCGAGGTTCACCCGCTCGAAGAAGTCCATGATGCTGGTGTATGGACCGTGGGCGTTGCGCTCCTCCACGATGCTGCTCGCCGCACTGAAGCCGACACCCTTCAACGCTGCCAATCCGAAACGGATATCGCCGTCTTTGTTGACGGTGAACGTCTCGTCCGACTCGTTGATATCCGGCCCCTTGACGGTGATGCCGCTCTTCTGGCAGTCGTCGATGAAAACGGTGATCTTCTTGATGTCCGTGACACTGTTCGTCAAGTTGGCGGCCATGAACTCGGCACGGTAATGCGCTTTGAGATAGGCGGTTTGGTAGGCGACCCACGAGTAACAAGTGGCGTGGGACTTGTTGAAGGCGTAGGAGGCGAACTTCTCCCAGTCTGCCCAGATCTTCTCCAACGTTTTCTCGTCGTGACCGTTGGCCTTGCCGCCATCGATAAACTTGGGTTTCAACGCATCCAGCTTGTCTTTCAGCTTCTTTCCCATCGCCTTACGCAACGTGTCGGACTCGCCACGGGTGAAGTTGGCCAACAAACGCGACAGCAGCATCACCTGCTCCTGATAAACTGTGATGCCGTAAGTGTCTTTCAGATACTTCTCCATCACGGGAATGTCATAAACGATAGGCTCGCGACCCTGTTTGCGGTCGATGAACTGCGGAATGTAGTCCATAGGCCCCGGGCGGTAGAGGGCGTTCATAGCGATAAGGTCCTCAAACGTAGAGGGTTGAAGTTCTCGCAAGTACTTCTGCATACCGCCGGATTCAAACTGGAACGTACCCACCGTGTCGCCGTCGCAGAAGAGCTGGTACGTAAGCGGGTCGTCCAACGGTATATGGTCAATGTCAATATCTATCCCTTTGGATTTCTTGATGTTGGAGATGGCCTCCTTGAGGATGGTAAGGGTGGAGAGCCCGAGGAAGTCCATCTTGATGAGTCCCACATCCTCAATGACCGAACCTTCGTACTGCGTGACGATGATGTCCTCTTTCGCCTCTTTGTCCTCCACAGTGGAAAGCGGGGCGAACTTGGTGAGGTCGTCGGCGCCGATGATGACACCGCAAGCGTGGATACCCACTTGACGCACTGTGCCTTCCAGCTGGGAGGCGTAGTCGATGATGTCATGAAGTTTCGGATTGCCGTCGTAGGCGGCCTTGAACTCCGGTACATTCGCCAGACAGTTCTTGATGTTCACCTTCGGGGCCTTGTGCGTTTTCGGATCTTCCGGCAGCTTGACCGGAATCATCTTGGTGAGCCGGTCAGACTCGGGGATGGGCAGGTCGTGCACGCGGGCCACGTCCTTCAAGCTCGATTTGGTGGCCATGGTGCCGTAGGTGATGATGTGCGCCACCTTCTCCTTGCCGTATTTTTGGATAATCCAGTTGAGAATCTTATAACGTCCCTCATCATCGAAATCGACATCGATATCGGGAAGGGAAATACGGTCGGGGTTGAGGAAACGCTCGAACAGCAGGTCGTATTTGAGGGGATCCACGTCGGTGATTCTCAAGCAGTAGGCGACCACCGATCCAGCAGCGGAGCCACGTCCCGGACCCACGGAGACGCCCATCTTGCGGGCTGCCGCGATGAAGTCCTGCACGATGAGGAAGTAGCCCGGGAAGCCCATGTTGCGCATCACGCTCAACTCGAACTCGATGCGTTCGAGGATTTCGGGATCCACGGGATCGCCATAACGCTGCACGGCGCCCTCCATGGTCAGCTTTTTCAGGTAGTCGGCTTCCAATTTGATACGATAGACGCGCTCCAGACCGCCCAGCTTCTCGATGCGGCCTTCCCCACCCTCTCCGCTCTCGAACTCGGCACGGAGATCTTCTTCAGAAAAACGCTGCTTGTAGCTTTCCACCGTGCCGAATTCCTCGGGAATCTCGAACATCGGCATGATGGGGGCGTGTTTCAGCGCGTATGTCTCCACTTTATCGACAATTTCCTGCGTGTTGGCCAATGCTTCGGGCACATCCTCGAAAATAGCAGCCATCTCCTCAGGCGTCTTCAACCACTCCTGCTTGGTGTAGTGCATACGGTCGGTGTCCTCGTATTTCTTGCCCGTGCTGAGACAGATCAGCCGGTCGTGCGCCTCGCCATCCTCCTCGTTCACAAAATGGACGTCGTTCGTGGCAATCACTTTCGTGTTGGTCTCCGCCGCGAGCCGCAAAATCCCTTCGTTGGCAATTTTCTGCTGCTCATAGACGCTCCGATCTCCGCCCGGCTTGTCCGTCTTATGTCGCTGTAATTCAAGATAGTAGTCATCACCAAAGATGCTTTTGAACCACATCACCGCCTCTTTTGCTTTCTCGTAATTGCCATCGGTGATGTTTTTCGGAACCTCGCCGGCGAGACATGCGGAGGAGACAATCAACCCCTCATGATACTCCTCCAAAAGGGTGCGGTCGATGCGCGGACGGTAGTATTTTCCGTCAATCCACGCCAGTGAAATAATCTTGCAAAGGTTATGATAGCCTATCTCATTCTTGGCCAGAAGAATCAGGTGATAACCACTGCCGTTCTCCTTATGCTCATGCACCAGACGGCTGCCCTCCGGATTGGTGTTGGTCTTACGAGCCACGTATGCCTCGCAACCGAAAATCGGCTTGAAGATTTTCTGTTTCAAATCCGATATTTTCTGCTGACAATCAGCAATTTCCGCTTCATTCGTCAACTCTCCTAACTGCTTTTCCAATGCCTTGATTTCATCCTTCACCTTCCCATTCTTTTTGCTGACAACATCGGAAAATTCCTTAATGCCATACATCACACCGTGGTCGGTCACCGCCAAGGAATTCATGCCGTTGGCAAGACATTTGTCTATCAACGCGGTAATGTCGGACATGCCGTCCAGGATAGAATACTGCGTATGCACATGCAGGTGGGTAAACTTGCTCATAGTCAATGGTTTTTATTAGTATGAAGGACAAAATCCGTGAAAAAGCAAAAATACACTTTTTAACGAAGGGTGAGGTAGTATGACGGCATAGAAAAAAAATAAAATTTTTTATTAATCTAAATCAAAAAAATTATATCTTTGCCGCATCATATAATTAAAGAATTATGGCACCAAAGAAAGCAAAAAAAGTAATTTCCCACAACACGGGAAAGAAATCAAAAAAGGAATTCAAGTTCATCAAAGGTTGTAAAGAACTGGTTTTAGACCCTTTCAATCTCAACTGATATGGCAAGATACCTTTTGGACACCCATATTGCATACTGGCTTGTGAGTGAAGACCCCAAATTAGACCCTAATTTGAGGGACGAGATTTTATATCCGAACGGCAATATATATTTTACTTCAGATTTTGTACTGTTGGAGCTAACCCACTTAAATCTGTTGGGTAAAATCAAAATTCCCGGCGGCGTAAAAGCATTGCACAAGGCCCTTAATTCAATAAACGTAGAATTAGATTATATCTCAGAAAAGACCTATGAGGTGCTGGAAGAGATTCCCATTCTTACAATCAACGGGAAGAAACATTCCGATATGATTGACAGAGTGATAATTGCTAACAGCATTGCCAACAAAGCAACTATCATAAACCATGATTCAAAATTCCCGCACTACAGAAAATACGGACTTAAACTATTGGAAGCATAGCTGATTAGTTTCAACATTGTTTCCGGAGCTCCTTCACATCCAAAAACAGCCTGTTGTAATCGGGCATATAACGTTGGACTTCTCGGCTGAACAACGCCAGAAATTCAACGTTCTTATGCTTTTCGAAAAGCGTGGAAATGGAGAGTCCATGCAGATAATACCGATAATTCATTGCCTCGTTCACCACCTTCTGGATAGCGGTCTTATACCCTTTTTCATCCTTCACAATGCCCGACTTGTTCAGAAAGGAGGGACCCGCCTCAAACTGTGGCTTGATCAGAAACATCATCTGTCCGTCTGGTTTCAAAAAAGGATCAATATAGGGGATTATATAGGTCAACGAAATGAATGAGACATCGGAAACAATGAAATCAAATTTCTGATTGTCAACATCTTCTATTGTAAGATCACGAAAATCCTTGTTTTCAAAGACCGTCACGTTGGGATGATTCCGCAACTGTTCGACCAATTGGGCTGTACCCACATCGACAGTGGTGACCGATGCGGCTCCGTGCTGCAACGCGCAGTCCGTGAAGCCGCCCGTGGAAGCCCCGATATCCAACACCATCTTCCCCGCAAAATTCAACCCGAAATCCTTGATGGCCTTCTCCAACTTCAACCCGCCCATGCTCACATACTTGTTGAAAAGGTCTATCACCTCCACACGCATCGACTCCGTGATGTCCATGGAGGCTTTCGTCACAATGCGCCCGTCCACCATCACCGTCTCGTGCTTGATGGCAGTCTGTGCCTTCTCCCGCGAGGGGAAGAAGTTGTTGTCGGTAAGGTATTTGTCTAATCGCACTTTTTTAGTTGATAATTGATAATGGATATTTGATAATTATTTGGGGAATAGAATCTGTTCCCCTCATCGTCTCATCGCCTCATCGTCTCATCGTCTCATCGTCTCATCGTTTCATCGTCATTCATCGCATCATCCTCACAGGAGTTGCAAATCCGCCAAATGTTGCCGCAGCTCCGCCTCGGTCTTGATGAGGACCTGGCGGGGTTTGCTGCCGCTGCCGGGACCGACAATCTTGAGGTCTTCGAGCTGGTCCATGATGCGACCGGCGCGGTTGTAGCCGAGACTCAGCTTCCGCTGAATCGAGGAGGTGGACCCCTGCTGGGTCTGCACTATCAACGTGGCAGCCTCTAACAACATGGGATCCAACTCGTTAGGATTGGCTGGCATATCACCGTGTCCGCCACCTTCATCGCCGGGCTCGGGGACATCGGGCAGTTCGTAGGGCTCAAGCAACGGATGCACCTCTTCTTGTTTCTCGATAAATTCCGCTATCTTCTCCACCTCGGGCGTATCCACGAAAGCGCATTGCAAACGCACCACGTCGCTGCCCGTGGAGATGAGCATATCGCCCTTGCCGATGAGCTGGTTGGCGCCAGTCGCATCGAGGATGGTCTTGGAATCGACACCCGACTGCACGCGGAAGGCGATACGGGCGGGGAAGTTGGCCTTAATGCTGCCGGTGATGATGTTCACGGAAGGACGCTGCGTGGCAATCACCAGATGGATACCGATGGCGCGCGCCAGCTGAGCCAGACGGGCCAACGGCTGCTCCACCTCACGGCCCGCCGTCATGATCAGGTCGCCGAACTCATCGATGACCACCACGATGTAGGGCATGTAGCGGTGACCGGCCACCGGCGAAAGCTCGCGGGCGCAGAATTTGGCGTTGTATTCCTTGATGTTGCGCATCTTGGCGGCCTTCAAAAGGTCGTAACGTGTGTCCATCTCCACGCAGAGGGAGTTGAGCGTGCGCACCACCTTCTTCGTGTCGGTGATGATGGCGTCGCCGTTGTCGGGCAGCGTGGCCAAATAGTAGTTTTCGATGACAGAATAGAGCGTGAACTCCACTTTTTTCGGATCAACCAGCACAAATTTCATCTCGCATGGATGCTTGGTGTATAGCAGCGAGGTGATGATGGCGTTCAGACCGACAGATTTACCCTGGCCCGTGGCACCGGCGACCAGCAGGTGCGGCATCTTGGCCAAATCCACCACGAACGACTCGTTGTTGATGGTCTTGCCCAAACCGATGGGCAGAGCATAGTTGTTGTTGCGGAACTTCTCCGAATTGATGATCTCGCGCATGGAGACGATGTTGGGGTTCTTGTTGGGAACCTCAATACCGATAGTACCACGACCCGGTATCGGGGCGATGATGCGGATACCCAATGCGGAGAGGCTCAACGCAATGTCATCCTCCAGGTTCTTGATTTTGCTGATTCGAACGCCCTCTTTGGGGACAATCTCATACAAGGTTACGGTAGGGCCGACCACGGCGGAGATACTCTTGATGGCGATGCCGAAGCTGAGCAGCGTCTTCTCAATACTCATCTTGTTCTCCATCAATTCCTTCCTTATAAGTTCCTCTGTAGATGCAGTATATGGGTAATCCTTCAGCAGGTCAACGGGAGGGAACTCAAAAAGGGATAGTTCCTTGCGAGGGTCGTAGGGTTCCAACTCGCGCACCTCTTCCGGCGTTAGCTCGCGTGGTTCACCATCATCCCCTTCCTCTTCTCCAGATTCATTATCTAATTCATCGTCTGACGCATCTGCCAACTTTTCTTCCGCAGGCTTGTCGTTCATATTTACAAAGTCGAAGGGGATATCGTCCGTCGGGGTTTCAGGTTCCTCGTCATCAAACAACTGGTCAGCGCTGAACACATCCTCTTTGACAGGTTGTTCCTCTTCTGTTTCCTTATTATCCACCAAATCATATACTTTCGGCTTGTATTCTTCGCTAAGGGAGCCGTGGTCGGTGATGTAAAGGTCAGGCTGGTCTTCTCTCTGGAAGCGGGTGGCACCGACAGCCTGGGCGACTTTCTCCTGTCGTTTGGCGGCCTTGCGCTCCCGGATGTTAACAGCGGCCTGTTGGAATCCGGACGCAATTCCCGAGAAGTTGATGTCATAGCAGAAGACAAGAACCAGAACCAAAATGGCCACATCAATCAAAACGGTGAAGATCATGCCCACATGCTCGACGAGGAACTGGCAGATGAAATTCCCGAAATACCCGGCCAGGAAGGGGCTGTTGGAATTATACCCCACCAGTCCGAGGGTGATGGAAATCCACGCCATCGTCATCAGCACTGCAAAGGTGGTGCGTCCCAGCGGGAGGAGTGACTTTTTGGCGACAAGCCTTATGCCGTACAATAATATAAGGAACGGAAAGCCGATAGACGCTACGCCAAAGAAAAACTGGACGAAGAAATAGGCCAGGGAAGCCCCCACCCCTTTCGCAATATTCTGGGCGGGTTCCACATGATCGCCCACCACAAAAGCGATATTGTTATGCGCATTAAAATAAAACGACCCGATCGACAAAAACAGCAAAAGGGAGAAAAGAATCAGCAAAACGCCATAAAGCGCCACCATTCTGCCTCCCGACATGAATTTCCAAAAGGAAAATGATGAGGAACCAGACGGTTTGGTTTTTGCGGAATTACTTTTCCGACTGTTTTTTTTCGATGAACCGCCGTTCTGCGAACCGGCCAGCCGCTGCATATTCGATGTATTCGATTTCTTTGCCACTTTTATAATGGTTATGGGTTATTGGTTATTGGTTATTGAAAATAAATCCGGAAGGGAAATTTCAACGAACAAAAATACAATATTTAACGTCAAAACGAGTTATTACAATCTGCATTATATAAACATCGCAATGTTAGAAAAAAAAAGATAGATAACAAAAAAACATTCAATAAGAACGTATTTTTGCATAAAATTTTTGAACATGAACGGATTAACATTGTTATTAACGGCAGTAAACGATTCCATGGGTGTGGTTGCTTCGGCTGTGGAGCCCCATGTGGAGGAAACCTCTTATTTTAAATTGGTGTTTGCGGTCAACAGCTTGTGGATCATCATCCCGCTGATTCTGATGCTGGCATTCGCCATTTACTTTTTCGTGAAAAAGCTCCTGGTGGTGAACCGTTCCTCGCAGGAGGAGGGCAACTTCATGAACAACATCCGCGACTTCATTCACGACGGGAAACTTGACTCCGCCGTCGCGCTCTGCCGGAACAACAACAACCCCACGGCCCGCATGATCGACAAAGGACTCAGCCGCCTCGGCCGTCCGCTTGACGACATCCGCACCGCCATTGAGAACGAAGGCAATCTGGAGGTTTCCCGCTTGGAAAAAGGGGTCTCCGCCCTCGCCACCATCGCCGCCGTCGCCCCGATGATGGGTTTTTTGGGAACCGTCGTCGGTATGGTGGGCGCGTTCCATAATATGGCCGCCGACCCCAACAATTTCAACATTGGCACCCTGTCATCCGGCATCTACACCGCCATGATCACCACCGTGGGCGGTCTGGTCGTCGGCATCATCGCCCTGGTGTTCCACAACATCCTGATCTCCAGGATCTCCAATGTCGTCTATATGTTGGAGGTGCGCACCACCGAATTCATGGATCTGCTTCACGAGAACGCTTAAGCCCCCGCTGCCATGGCTATCAAGATGCAAAACCGCATTGACCCGACGTTCAGCGCGACCTCCATGTCCGACCTGGTGTTCCTGCTGCTCATCTTCTTCATGCTCACCTCGACGATGATCTCGCCCAACGCCATCAACCTCGTCCTGCCGAAGAGCACTGCGGAAAAACAGCTTTCGAGCAGACAATTGGAGGTCTATATTGACGCGGATCTCAACTATTATGTGAACCCTGAAGGCTCTTCCGCGCAACCCACCGCTTACGAGGACTTGCTCCCCACGTTGATGGGTGCTGTTGAAAAAGATGCCTCCGTACAGAAGAACATCATCCTCCGCGCTGACAAAAGCGTCCCGATAGAGAACGTGGTCGCCCTGATGGATGTGCTCAACGAATTGAACGAGAACTTCCCAGAGGAAGAAAGATATAAAATGGTACTTGCCACAGAAGCCAAATGATTAAATCTAACGAGAATAGAAAAGACAATGTAATTGCGTGGTGTACGACGATAGGCACCATGGCATTATTATTGATTTTGCTTCTGGCTTGCAGTCTCAAGACGCAAATCCCCCCGCCACCACCCAAGCAGATGGTCTATGTGGACATCGCGCCGATGGGTGGCGGCGGCGGTGGCGGTACCCCTCAGGTGGCCTCCAACCCGAAACCATCGGCAGGACAGAACTACGCCACCCAGAACGCACAGGATGCCCCCGCGGTTAACCACTCCGACCGTACTTCAACGAAGCCGACCACACAGACCGTCCCCACACAACCTAAACCCGACCAGTCGTCCATGTACCACGGTCGCGGCGGCAGCGGCAGTGGCGGCGGCTCCGGCAGCGGTATTGGTAGCGGCAGCGGCTCCGGCCTCGGACCTGGCGAAGGAGGCGGCAGCGGCGGAGGCGTGGGATACGGCACTGGACACCGCGGCATGATCAACAATATCGACGCCACCGTCAACGAAGAAGGACAAGTTTGCGTGGAAGTGCATATCGCCGCCGACGGCCATGTTATCGACGCACGCGTCATCAACAACTCCAAACACAAAACAACCATCACGAACCGCAATATCCAACAACAATGCGTGGCCCGCGCAAAACAGGCCATCTACAAGCCTGGAAAAGAAGAGTTAAGAATCATTGTCTTCTCTTAAGAATTCCTTCACTTTAGCTCACGCGCACACCGGTTCCGGCATCAGCAGGGCGCAGTGGTCAATGATGGCGTTGGCGTAATCGAAACCGGCATCGCAGACTTTCTTGCACTTACTACCATCGTAGCCCATAAACAAATGCATGGTTTCATAGCCGTTGTTCACGTAATTCAGCAGCTTCTTGTCGCGCTTGGCGGCAGCTTCCTGATACTTTTTTATGGACGGTCGGCCTTTGCCCGTGCGCACGTGAAGGATTGCATCCAGGGCAATCAAACTGCCTTTCCAAAGCGTGTCACCAGCGATACGGACATACTTCTTGTCTTTGTAGGATTTTGTCTCGGGATCATACTTTGATTTCTTGATGATTTCTTCCGCGTTGGCCACATATCTTCGGGCCTCTTCAATTGGATTTGCTGTTTCCATTTCTTATCGTTTTTTTGGTTTTTAAATTAACGCCGCAAAAATACATTTTTTCTTTCAAAACACGCCAACTAAAGTAAAAATATTTTCCTAAATTTTAATTAATATTTAACAGTTAAAATTTCAAATTCGTCAATTCATTTATTCTTCATTCTACATTCTTCATTCAGCAGCATTCATCTCTATAAAACACAAATCGCCATAAATTATCCACGAATTTTCAAAAAATTATTCAGCATTCAGCATCACCCCCCTGGCCCCCAAAAGGGGGAGACATCCGCCTGCCGTGGCCGGGGCTTTCCTATCATCGCCTCATCGTCTCATCGCCTCATCGTCCTTCATCGTCCCTTCATCATTCATTCATCGCTTCCATCACGCGCACACCGTCACGGGAAGCAGCTTTTCGCAATAGTCAATGATGGCGTTGGCGTAATCGAAACCCGCATCGCAGACTTTTTTACTTTTATTGCCGTCGTAACCCATGCAGAGATGTATTGTGCTGTAGCCATCCACGACAAAGGCCAGAAGCTTTTTGTCACGTTTCCGAGCGGCTTCTGTATATTTGTCAATATCGGGACGGCCTTTGCGCTTGCTTATGCCGAACAACGCGTCAAGAGCGACCAGACAACCATTCCATAGCGTGTTTCCCGCCATCTTGACATATTTACCGTCTGTATAACGTTTCAGTTCAGGATCATAGTCGGCCTTCTTGATAACCTCTTCCGCGTTGGCCACATATCTCCTGGCCTCTTCAATTGGATTTGCTATTTCCATTTCTTATCGTTTTTTTGGTTTTTAAATTAACGCCGCAAAATTACATTTTTTCTTTCAAAACACACCAACAAAAGTAAAAATATTTTCCTGAATCTTAATTAATATTTAACAGTTGAAATTTCAAATTCGTCAATTCATTTATTCTGCATTCTACATTCTTCATTCTACATTCAGCATTCAGCATTCATAATTCATCATTCAGCATTCCGCAGCATTCATCTCTATAAAACACAAATCGCCATAAATTATCCACGAATTTTCAAAAAATTAATCAGCATTCAGCATTCAGCATTCAGCATTCTTCATTCTTCATTCTTCATTCTACATTCTACATTCAGCATTCAGCATTCATCATTCCGCATTAACGAAAAAGGGCGCAGCCCCACGGCCACGCCCTTGTCTCTAGTTTCTAATTTCAGGTTTTAGGTTTATTCCTCAGCATTGCGGAGGCTGCGGACTGGGAAAGTCTTTTCACGGAACATGCACCACTTCCTCACCCAAGGCCAAAGCAATATGCGCCAATGTTTTAGTCGTGAAATTATGCCGGCCTGTTAGCCACTTGGAAATTTCAGATTCTTTTTTGCCAAGTTTCTGGGCGAGCATTCGCTGTGACATGCCTTTTTGCTTCAGCAAACAGTCTATCCTGTCTGCAATAGCAAAGGAAAGTTCAAACTCGGCTCTTATTTCCGGTGAAACCTTGTCGAGGCACTCTTTGAATAACGGATTCGTGATCATAACTCAAAGGTTGCCCCCTCCAACCCGATAATGTAGTTTTTCTCTATGACAATCTTACCTTTTTTCTGCGCCTGTTTAAGCAGTTTATCGAATTTTTGTAAATCCATCACATACCCGCTTAAAAGCTCATCTTCCTGATAGTGGATTGCTTAAACTTGCTCAAAAATAGTTCGAATTCACTTTTTTCTGATCCGTCAAAACATATCGAGTACAGACTAACTGCATCGTTACTTTCAATGGTTTTTAATGTTGCTTTTTTCATTATGAGGATTTTTGAGTTTGAGACTGCAAAAATACAAAATATTTTTCAACTTAACTCAAAAGTGAAATATTTTTCCAAAACACGAACTATCTCGAATGAGCCATGAGTGTCATCGCCTCTTCATTCTACATTCTTCATTCTTCATTCTACATTCTACATTCTTCATTCTACATTCTACATTCTACATTCTTCATTCTACATTCAGCATTCAGCATTCAGCATTCATCGGCATTCTTCTCTATAAAACACAAATCGCCATAAATTATCCACGAATTTTCAAAAAATTATTCAGCATTCAGCATTCAGCATTCTTCATTCTACATTCTACATTCTACATTCAGCATTCATCATTCCGCATTAACGAAAAAGGGCGCAGCCCCACGGCCACGCCCTTGTCTCTAGTTTCAGGTTTCAAGTTTCAGGTTTATTCCTCAGCATCGCGGAGACAGCGGACGGAATTACCTATATATTTATACACTGGACCAGAAATCAGGTTGAGACCATTTCCAAACGAGAAGGCCCATGGTTTACCGTTATCGTAGTTCGTTGTGGACCAGAACGCGGTAATTGTTGTCACAAAAGAAAATTGAACCTGAATCAATCCTGCCGGAACACCGGAAAAGCCAGTCGCATTGTTGGCCGAAGGATTCTTACCTGGAGCACACTCTATGTCAATGCTCGGCCAATAATTGGTCACCTCGGAGGACAAAGCCTTTGAAATACTGTTGTTCTCCCCACACACATAGGACTCCTGACTGCTCACATAATTCACGAGAGTATTCCACTCTTCTTGACTCGGCAGATGCCAGCCATCGGGACAAGCAACCTGGGCCGCTTCCCAATTATAATAGTATCCGATGACAGTAGCATCGTAATCATAATCAGCACCAGAAAAGTAGTACCAGTCCTCTTCATCAGGAATGTACACCATTGATTCATCTGAATCAAAATCATAACTCAGAGACGGTCCCCACATGGTCTCCACCACGGTCGGGATTCCCATTCTAAAAGTGTTACCGTTTTTGTCCTTCGTGCTGCGCAGATTCGTCTTCGTCCAACACTGCGTGCCGATCTGCACCGTCTCGTACTCGTTGCCGTCGGCATCAACCATCTTGGTGGTGCCGCAGCGGAAAGGTTCGGGCTCGACGGGCTCAACGGGCTCAACGGCGTTTTCGTCGTATGCGGTGGCAGCACTGATACAACGCACGCTGCGCTTGTCGGACTTCTTGGAGGTCTTGAAGTTGATGCTGTTACAATAGTAAGCGTTCATCGGGGTGGTGACTTCCGTAGTATTCGGATCGGAAGTGCTCGTCCAGTAGTAGTCTTCGAAGAGCATACGTTCGAACTGTCCGCTCGTGCTGTTGTAGAAACCGCCGGCACGGGAGTTGAAGTGGTAGTTGGGCTCCACGCCCTGTTCACCTGGAATCCAGTACATCGTGTTCATGTCTCTGAGACGACGCGCCTCATTGGCCGTGAATTCGTAGAGGATATCGAAGTCGGTTTGTGACGGCACAACCCAGCCCTCAGGACAGATACCCTGCACTAAGCTCGTGCCTTCGAGAGTTTCAGGAACAGCGGCGTTATTGTTCTCCTCCACGCCAACTGCGGAATACCAGGTATAGAGGTATCCGAATTTCTCCATATTGGCTTCGTCATTTTTGTAGGCTGCATAGTCCGCAATGGCGGTGGTTTCCTCAGGACCATACACGGTATTGCGCAGGTTCTCGGCCAACCAGCACTGGTTACCGATCTGCACTGCAGGATAATCATAGCCTTGATAGGTGACACCCTCGCATTCAATGTTAGCGTTGAAGACGGTCAGCGTGCCGTTCACCGGGGTGACGCTATAGCTTCCCGTGACATCTCTGCCGTTGCGGGTAATGGTGTAATCAACAATCTCATTGGGAGAAGAGCCGACCTCGGTCTGCGAGCCGCTGACTTGAGCGACAAGTTGATCACCGGCCACCAAACCGGTAGCGGTGACGTTAGCGTTGGTCAGCGCGGTACCGTCATACTGTTTGCTGTCGCTGGCAGCGGTGATGGTGACCGCTTTTGCTGTAATGGAGAGCGTCACATCGAAAGTGGGAGTATAGTTGGCTGTGACAACTTCACCCGACGCATTCTTGATCACAAATCCACTCTTGATAGCGAGTTGCTCATCAGCCATGAACTGGAAGGAGTTGTCAGGGCAAGTATAGACGCCCACCACATAGTCGTTCGTGTAGAGAGTGCCGGCATCAAGATAGTCGCCTTCGTTAAGACCTTCAATGGTGATGTCCTCAACATTGACCTCCAACGGAGTGCCGTCATACACCTTGGAAGCGCTGGCACTAACAGTGACATTTCTGTTCAAAGCGTTAACCGTTACCATAGCGGAAGCCTCGCAACCGTTCTCGTCAGTAGCGGTCACGGTATAGGTATTCTCGCCGACCACGGTAGGAGTGGCCGTAACCGTTGCGGCATCGGCAACATCCAAAGAGGCAGCGGGTGTCCATTCATACGTAACATTTCCAAATTCATCTGAAGTGGTGGCAGTTAACACAGCGCTGCCGTTAACATTGACAGTGGTAGGATTAGCTTCTGCCACAACGTCAAGTTTGGCAGGAATTGCAACATCGATCGTGGTTGTCGTTGGGTTACCACAAGCATCTTCCACAACAACTGTAACACTTATGGTCTGTGGTTCTCCTGTTTGCTCAATCAACGTACCAGCTTCAGGATTTTGGCTCACGAAAGAGAAAGAGCTGCATTGGTCATAAATTAGCAACGACTCAAACAAATCCGGAATCGCAAATTGGCAGTTACCAAACGGGATACCTTCAAATTCTGTCGGAACAATTTCAGGGCCGTCATTATCCTCAGTCCAAGTGTAGGTGATGCTCACCTCCTCGGCGGGGTTGCCACAGTGGTCGCTCACGTTGGCCGTCCAGGTCTGGCTCTTGTTGCAGCCTTCGCCCTCGGGACCGTTCGTAGTCACTGAGATCTCAAGGTCCTCGTCACAGTTGTCCGTGTACGTGAACTCAGGTGCGTCCGGCACGGTGCAGCCCCAATCCTTGTCGTCCTCAGCCTCCGTGGCTATCACGGGAGCGGCATTGTCAACCTTCCAGTAATACGTGATGCTCACCGACTCGGCCGGGTTGCCGCAGTGGTCGCTCACGTTGGCCGTCCAGGTCTGGGTCTTGTCGCAGCCCTCACCCTCGGGACCGTTCGTCGTCACTGAGATCTCAAGGTCCTCGTCACAGTTGTCCGTGTACGTGAACTCAGGTGCGTCCGGCACGGTGCAGCCCCAGTCCTTGTAGTCCCCAGCCTCCGTGAATATCACGGGGGCGGCATTGTCAGCCTTCCAGTAATACGTGATGCTCACCGACTCGGCCGGGTTGCCGCAGTGGTCGCTCACATTGGCCGTCCAGGTCTGGGTCTTGTCGCAGCCCTCGCCTTCGGGACCGTTCGTCGTCACTGAGATCTCAAGGTCCTCGTCACAGTTGTCCGTGTACGTGAACTCAGGTGCGTCCGGCACGGTGCAGCCCCAATACTTGTCGTTCTCAGCCTCCGTGGCTATCACGGGAGCGGCATTGTCAACCTTCCAATAATAGGTGATGCTCACCGACTCGGCGGGGTTGCCGCAGTGGTCGCTCACATTGGCCGTCCAGGTCTGGCTCTTGTCGCAGCCCTCACCCTCGGGACCGTTCGTCGTCACTGAGATCTCAAGGTCCTCGTCACAGTTGTCCGTGTACGTGAACTCAGGCGCGTCCGGCACGGTGCAGCCCCAGTCCTTGTTGTCCCCAGCCTCCGTGAATATCACGGGGGCGGCATTGTCAACCTTCCAGTAATACGTGATGCTCACCGACTCGGCCGGGTTGCCGCAGTGGTCGCTCACATTGGCCGTCCAGGTCTGGGTCTTGTCGCAGCCCCCGCCCACGGGACCGCTCGTCGTCACTGAGATCTCAAGGTCTTCGTCACAGTTGTCCGTGTACGTGAACTCAGGTGCGTCCGGCACGGTGCAGCCCCAATACTTGTCGTTCTCAGCCTCCGTGGCTATCACGGGGGCGACATTGTCAACCTTCCAGTAATACGTGATGCTCACCGGATCCGCCTCACCGCAGTCGTTCGAGTAGGTCGCAGTCCAAGTCTGGCTCTTTGCGCAGCCCTCGCCCTCGGGACCGTTCGTAGTGACATCTGCCTCGGCATCAGCATTGCTGTCATCATTTACAGTGAAATCAGCAGCTGTAAGTACAGGAATATTCTCCGGATTGCAGCCAAGATCAAAACTTTCAGGAATCACATTCATTCTGATAGTAGGAACGGACATCACTGTGATTTCGAAAGGATCGCTGTTGACAATACAGCCAGCAGTGCCTGTAACTTCCACCATATAAGTACCAGCCTGAGTAGCAGTGTAAGATGCGGACGTTTCGTCAAGAACCTGCCATTTGCCGCCATCTTCCATTTGTCTCATCCATTGGTACGTCTCATCATTGGCAAGCGGGTTGACCGTAGCAGTCAGCATCACGGAACCATCTGTTGAACAAATCAGCTGATCACCCTCAATTACAACGGCGGGAGGAGCAACAACAGTGAAATCGACGGAGATTTCGCTGGCACATTGTCCTTCATCAGGAACAAATGTAAGGGTTATTCTACCTACTTCATCGGTAGGCACCCGAGAAACCTCTACAGGAGAGCCAGAGTCATCTGTTGCCATCCACTTGCCCAACACGGAAGGAATTACATTGTCCGAACCAGACACTGCCGCTTCTTCAGAACCTTGGGGAAGGTCCACACTGTAGCCCTGACAAATAAGAGTTTGCAAAGAATTGAAAACGGGTTCAAATTGTTCCACCACAGACAGCGTAATCGTGTTGGAGAATGTTTTTTCGACATTTTTGGCAGTCTTGAGCGTAAGAGAAACCTCGTATATGCCGGGTTCGGCGTTAGTAATCAAACCGTCCTCGTGAGCAGTGAATTCCTCACCGTCTTTGGTGATACTCCAGATAGAGTCCACTATGTTCGATGCAAGACCGTGGGTGTAATCATCAGTATGGATACTGAAGGCATCAAATTCGTTCATATCCATTTCCGTGCCGGCACAGACTGTACGGTTAAGGTCATTGGGGGTGATTTGCATCCACACGGGGTAGATGGTGGCATCGCAAGAGAGGACCACAGACTCGCCAGGACCAAACTCTGCCACTTGGGCATTCTCATTCTGGGACCAGCCGATGAACCAGTCGTTAGGACGGTCCGTCTCGTCTCTTTCAAAAGTGGTAGGCAGTTCCAGCAGGGTGGTACCGTTTGTGATCACTTCGAGGGATGCTGTCACATCACCGTCTGTCGGGTGATGCTCCACCATTTCCACAACGGTGTGTTCGGTGGCGGAGCCCCAAAGAGCAGAGAGGGTCTTGTCGCCAGTCATATAAATGCCGTTGTAGGGGGAATGGACAATATAGTCGCCATCGGTAGTAATCTCTTCCCAACCGAGGAAGGTGTTATTGTCACAAGAATCCTTTGAAGGAGGCAACACCATGGGATTGGAACCGTCAGCATATTCATTGTTGTCGTTCACCGCAGGCACTCCTGCGCAGTTCATATTATATGTGATGGTATATCTTTCACCAGTGAGCAGACAGTATGGGACAAGGGTGATGTCGCGGTAGATCAGCATGTCGCCCTCGAACACGGTCGTGGATCCGTCTTCATTGAGGATGGTCCAACCCGCAGCCGGTTCACTGCCCGGGCAGGGATGTGCTGTTGCCAGTTCGGATTCCGGAACAGTCTCACCATAAGCGACCGAAATGTCGTTGGTTTCACCAGAAGGGCTGGTGGTAAGGTGTATGGTCGCGGTGTATTGCGGAGCATTCCATTTGGCATATAAGACAACCTCTGCCGCTGGCATCGTGGAAGTCGAGGAAATGGAATCGCCCTCACACAATTCGTTCTGGTACCATCCACCGAAAGTGAATCCTGTCTTGCCGGCAGGAGCGTCAGCATCAGACAATACGGGCAAGGTGCCGATCTCCTGTTCGTATTTACGGGTCTCTTGCAGACTGTTCAGTTCCTCGCCTCCGTTATAGAATCGGATGGCGTAGGAGTTACGGAAATACAGCAGGGTGACAGTGCCGTCACTTCCGAAATCCTTCCTATGTTGATTATTAAAACCTGCTTCTGCTTCTGTTTGTTTCGAGAACCCCTGGATGTCGCAATATTCTTCCGTATAAGTGACAAAGTTGAAAAAGGTGCTCACCGCTTTTCTGTCATATCCCGTTCCCTCAATATTTTCAAGATCATAATATATGGTATGCTCAGTTTCATTGCCGTTATAATAGAGGTAGAACGTCACATTCGCACCCGGCATGGTGGAAATGGTCTGCAAAGCATACGAATAAACATTCGTATTCGTAGCCTTCCACATAGAAGTGCTGTGGGTAATGAAAGACAGAAAAGCTCTAATATTTCTGGAAATCGGGAACTGGTTCCAAATATTTGCACCATATTTCGCCGTAATAGTAGCTGTAGTTTGACCGCTTGCACGGTTTTCACTTGTACCTGAAGAGCTACTGCTGTAGTATCTGCTGGGATCAAAGGTCAACGTGTATGTTTTTCTCTTGTAATAGAGGTTTATAACCGTAGAACCATCACCAGCCACTGTGACATCCGTAGCGTCAGCTTGTGTGTTTTTGTCGTATGAGAAAGTGGTCACATGCTGACTCAAGCCATTTATGATGTTGGTTGTGGCTGTATATCCGCTCGCAAGCGTGGTAATATGAGTACCGGCAGCCACAGCAACCGTCTGAGCGTTATTGAAGGAGTAATTCTGGTCATCGGCGTTCTCCACCCAATAAACCACCGTGTAGTTCACCTCTGTGGCTACCCAATCCGCAGTAAGGGTGATATCTTCGGTAAGAGTGCTTCCAGGTGTCCATCCCTCTGTGCCATTTAACCATCCGTTGAAAGTGTATCCCGTACGGGAAGGTTCAGCAGGTGCCTGAGTAGTGGCATCGGCCTGATAGAAAACAGGCTCCACGTAGGTGCCGCCGTTGCTCAAAAACCTCAGCCAGTGACCTGTTTTGATGTCGGGATACAGGATGGTGTCGTGTGCCGGCATCGTGAAGGTGGTGGCGTGCTGGGTCAGAGCGGGGTCATAATACCAACCCACCGAGCGAGTGGTGGCGTCCACCACGACCGTCTCGTTGTTGGGATTCAAACCGGTAGTGCCAGCCACAACCTCCCAAACGCGGAACACACGAGCTTCATCAGACACACCATCCATGAAAATCACATGATAGACCTCCAGCGTGTAAGACGCATACAGTCTCAGTGTATCTGTGACGGTAATGGACTGAGCAGTGGAGAAGTTACTCTCCGGGAATTTGTTGTCGTCGGAGAACGAAGCCGGATCCGACACTGTGTGCCATGCGTCGAAAGTACTGTAATCAATCACAGTGAATTCCGGACGCGGAACAGACTGCCCGTCTTTTATGTTCTTAATTGCAGCGGTATCCCAATGTGCGCCGCCATCCTGGGTGGTGAGGAAAATGTATGTTCGGATGGGTTGCGCCTCGGAGATACAATCATCGCTTTGAGCCATTGCACCGATGTGCAATCCAAACATCATCAACAAAAAGGTGAGAACACCCCACAGGGTGAATGAATTTAATTTGTAACTTTTTTTCATATTATTATATTTATAACATTTATATTTTTTCAGCATATTTTTACCCTTCACCTCCATCTCTTCAAAAACAGCGCATTTTCCGTTCAAAAAAACCTTCTTATTCAACATAATACGCAGTTTACAATATACGTTGCAAAAATACAAAAAGTTACAATACGTTTTACATTTTGTCGGTTAAAAAACACAATTTTACACTTGGATTTTGTTCACATACGCATGTTAGTATCAGTGTTTTGCGGTTTTTAGTCACCAATTCTTTAACAATAAGAACACTTTTCGATGAAAACAACTATTATCGACAAAAAAATCGTCAAAGCCTGTTCAATTTTTACACAAAACAGATCTTTGACACTTATACAATAGAGATTTACACATTGTAAATAGAAAGTGTAATTTATGTGGTGCGTTGATAAAAAATTACACACCCTAAATAAAATAAGGAGTGACAAGAATGATTACAAAGCAGCCAACTGAGGAATCAGGCGGTCGATGTCGCCGGCACCGATGGTAAGGAGCACATCGGGGCGGTGAGCCTGCAAATAGGGTAACAACTCTGCTTTCTGGAGCACCCGTTTGTCTGGAATGGTCATCTTCCGCAGCAGGAACTCCGAGGTGATGCCTTCAATGGGTTTCTCGCGGGCGGGGTAAATGGGCAGCAGTATCGCACTGTCAAGAAGGTCCAGCGCAGAGGCGAAATCGTCAGCGAAGTCGCGGGTGCGGGTGTACAGATGCGGCTGAAAAATTCCACAAATCTGCTTGTTAGTGTAAATTTTCCGCACTGCCGTGATAAACGAGCGCATCTCGTTCGGATGGTGCGCATAGTCGTCTATATAGACGAAATCACCGCGCCGCACAATGTAGTCGAAACGACGTTTTACCCCAGCAAACGTACTGATTTTCTGACGGATACGATCAATTGGCATATCCTGGAAAGCTTCCAAAACGGCGGCGATGGCGGCTGTGGCATTCAACACATTATAGAGTCCGTGCGCCGGCAACGCCAAACCTTCAATTTCCCCATTGGGCGTATGCAATGAGAATGTCGATATTTCCTGCTGATAGTCAATGTTATATGCGTAATAGTCACACTGTGCGCTGGTGCCGTAAACCCTTTTCCCGGGATGTTTGATAAACTGCGCCACAGCTTCCTCAACAATTACCGCACGGTTAGTCTGGGAAGCAAACTGCCGGAAAGCGCCGCGCAAGTCTTCCACATCGCGGTAGATGTCCAAATGGTCGGCATCCATGGAGGTGATAACGGAGACTTCCGGATGCAGCGTCAGGAAAGAGCGGTCGAACTCGTCGGCCTCCACCACGGCAGTATTAGGATTTGGACTGCATACGTAGTTGTCGTTCAGGTTCTTGGAAATCCCCCCGATGAAAGCGGCCAACGGCTGTTCGGGATAGAGCAGATGGGCGATCATCGAGGTGGTGGTGGTCTTGCCGTGCGTGCCGGCCACCGCCAACGTCCGCAGCTCGTCCGTAATGTGCCCTAACACCTGCGAACGCTTGTACATCGACACACCCTTATCCGCAAGATACTGGTACTCAAGAAAATCTTTCGGAACAGCAGGGGTCACGACCACAAAATCAAGCTCGGACGGAATCTTCGCAACATCCCCCTCGAAATGAACATCCGCCCCTTTGCGCTGCAACATCCCGGTGACGGCGGAAGGGGTCAGGTCGTAACCGCAAACCGTGTCGCCGCGCTGCAGGAAATACTGCGCCAAGGCACTCATCCCGATGCCCCCGATTCCCAAAAAGTAGATGGTTTTATTTCTCATAGATCAGGAAAACGGTTCTGCGGTTCTTGGCGCGCCCAGCCTCGGTATTATTGGAAGCGATCGGACTTGACTCGCCGTAGCCCTTGTATCTCAAACGGTTAGCATTTATCCCCTGCCCTATCACATAGTCATACACCGACTTGGCACGATGTTCGGACAGCAGCAAGTTGTCCGCATCATTGCCTATATTGTCCGTATGGCCCTGAATTTCCACCTTCACGGTAGGATTCTCCTTCAAAAACTCAATAAAGAGAGCCAACAACATCTTGGATTCCTGCGTCAGACTGTAGTCGTTGGTCTCATAGTAGATGTCGCGCAAGTCGCACACCTTGCCGGTCTCCACGGCTTTTACCTCCGCATCTTTCTCTATAACCTCCTCTGTAATATCTTCTGGCTTAATAATTTGCGTATCAAAGGAATATCCTTCCTTCTTCACATTCAGAATCAGCGGTTGCGGATCATCATGGTGCACTTCAGCGGCCACAGCGTACTTGCCCTGCGCCGCACTGACAACACCCGTGGAGATGACATTCGCATTGGTGTCGCGGATCTCGACCACAGCGTTCTCCAAATCGCCCTCGTCGGCGGTGACCTTGCCCTTGATGATCACCATCGTATGCGGCCGCGCCTCCTCGTAAAGCTCGAACTGGTAGATGTTCCAGTCTTGGTCGCCGTAATTGTTGGAAGAGAAATAGCCTGTCTTGCCGTCAAGACTGACAAAGAAATCGACCTCGTCGTTTTCCGTGTTGATAGGATAACCGATGTTCACCGGTCTTGTCCATTGCTTTTTGGCATCGAGTTTGGAATAGAAAACATCCTGTCCGCCGAGGCCGTCGTGGCCGTTGGAAGAGAAGTAAAGGGTCTTGCTGTCAGTGTGCAGGAACGGCGAGCGTTCGTTTTTCTCAGTGTTGACAACAGGTCCCATATTGACAGGATCCTTCCACGTGCCATCGCTGTTGCGCACGGAATACCAAATATCCGATCCGCCATAGCCGCCCGGCCGGTCGCTGGCAAAAAAGAGCACCTTCCCGTCGGAACTGAGCGAAGGCTGCGACTCCCACGAGTCGTTGCGGTTGATCTTGCCCGGCAATGGCTTTGGCGCCGACCAATCGAAGCCGTCATACTCGGAATAGTAGAGGTCATAATTGGGGTAGTTGGAATTCATAAGCTTCACCGTGTGACGTTGCACAAAAATCAACAGGTCATTGGTGAGGTTGATGGTGGGGCTCCCCTCCCCGTCCGCCTTGTTGAACGGTGCAGGCAGCATATCGCCTTCTCCGAAATTCCCTCCCTTTTTCTCGCTGCTGCTGAAAAATTCTTTCTGCACGCGGTCGCCTTGCCCAAACGGGGAATTGTCCGTCACGTACTTGCGGCGGGTGAAGTAGAAGTATTGGCCATCGGGCGAAAGCGTGCCAAGATACTCGTCCGCCTTGGTGGAGATGTTCGGCACCGCCTTCGGGTCGAAAGGCACCGGATGGTTGAGGATATTGTCATAGAAACGGGCTTTCCTAAGGATCAGCTGCGCCTCCTTGATCTTGTCGGCGTCCTTCGCATCGGGAAACAGGTCGGGGTTGTCCACAATGATGCCAGCGAACTTCACCGCCTCCGAATACTTCTCGTTGAAGTAGGCGATGCGGGCGGCGTAGAGGTTGCAGTAGGGTCTGAAATAGGGGCACACCTCGAAGATGCGGTTGAAGGCAGCCAAGGCCTTCGTCACATCGGACTTGTCGCTCCGCTTGGAAATGAACTGGTTACCCTCCAACGTCAAATAATACCCCAAAGCATAGTAGTAATTCACGTCGAGATATTCAGGATGGTCGGCAAGGATCTCCTCATAGAGTTCGTAAGCCTCCTCCTTCTTCCCCGACTTGTGAAAATCCCTCGCTTTCTTGAAAATCTTCTCGCTGTTCTTGTCCATAGTCTGCTTGCACGGATCATCATCCTGCGCGTAGCACGCGCCGGCGATGACCATGAGGAGCAGGAGGAATATGAGCGAGAAGCGGTTCATTGTAAGGTATTCTGATGCATATATTACTACCCCGCCCTACGGGCACCCCTTCTAAAATAGAAGGGGAATTGGGGTAGCCCATTACTATTATGGGGTCTAATTATCCTTGATCACCGTTTCGGCCGCTTCGATGATCTTGATGAAGTCCTCGGGTTTGAGGGAGGCGCCGCCGATGAGGCCGCCATCGACATCGGGTTGGGAGAAGAGTTCGAGGGCGTTCTTGGCGTTGCAGCTGCCGCCGTAGAGGATGTAGGTATAGACGGCGAGTTCAGTGCCAAACTTCTTCTCGATAAGGGAGCGGATGAAGGCGAGCATCTCCTGTGCTTGCGCGGGTGTAGCGGTCTCGCCAGTGCCGATGGCCCAGATGGGCTCGTAGGCAATCATGGTGCGCTCCAGCTCCTCGGGCTTAAGCGTGCAGATGGTGGCTTCGATCTGCTTGCCGACCACCTCGAAATGCTTGCCGGCCTTGCGCTCCTCGAGGGTCTCGCCACAGCACATCACCGGAACAATCTGGTTGTCCAACAGACGATGCATCTTCTTGAGGACAATCTCGTCGGTCTCGCCGAAGAACTTGCGGCGTTCGCTGTGTCCCACGATACAGAAATCAACGTCCATGGAAGCAAGCATCTCGGCGGAAATCTCACCCGTGTAGGCACCGTTCGGGAATTCGCTTACGTTCTGGAGTCCGGCGTAGAAGCGGCTGTCCTCCAAACTGGCATGGTCGGTGACCAGTTCGGCATACACCGCCGGCGGGCACAAAACGACCTCGGTCTGAAGCTGATAGTCAGCCAGTTCCTCCTCTATTTTGGTGATAAGGTCTTCGGCTTCTTCGAAGTCCTTGTTCATTTTCCAGTTTCCGATAACAATTTTAGGTTTTGCCATAATAACTATATTTATTTGATTTACTTTATATTACAAAACTCTTTGGTTTACGAATGACCAAAGTGCAAAGTTACATTTTTTATCAAACAAAAAGGCGCTATCTTCGTTGATCAAGAGCAAGGGAGACGGCCCCATCACCGCCTTGCCGCCGACACTCGCATCGAACCTCTGCGCAGCACCTACCGATAAAACAAAAAAAACATTACTGTCACGAAAAACTTCAACGACAGTAATGTTTTTTTTCGGAATGCGTCTTGTCACCAAGACACTTTTCTCGTTCCTCTATCTGTGGTTGCCGCAGCTTTTACCATCTTGGTGACCAGCACAGCTCTTGCCATCCTGGTGACCGGCACATTTCTTACCATCTTGGTGGCCAGCACAGCCCTTGCCGTCTTGGTGACCGGCACACTTCTGACCATCCTGATGACCGGCACAGCTCTTGCCATCTTGGTGACCGGCACACTTCTGACCATCCTGATGACCGGCACAGCTCTTGCCATCTTGGTGACCGGCACAGCCCTTTGCACCTTCCTGATGGTTACCGCAGTTGTGTCCGCCTTTGCTGGCATCGTGGTTGCCGCATCCATGTCCGGCACCGCCACTGCAACATCCAGCACCTTTTTCTGCACGACAGCAAGCGGGCAGTTTGGCTCTTGCTGCTGGATCAGCCTTCACGTTATCGGCGTTGTAACCCAGCTTGCTCACCTCCTGACGCAACTGGTCGGGATTGGTTCTCTTCGCGTCATAGTTAATGGTCAGCTTCGCCGTTTTCATATCGTACGTGTACGACTTCACGCCCTTGAAATAAGGCACGTTCTCTTTGAATTTGTCGGCGCACTTCTGACACACACCATTGGTTTGAATCGTCACGGTCTGCTCCCCTTTGGAGGCCGTTTTGCTCTGCTGCGCACTCACGCCCAGCGTAATCAGGCTTACTAAAGCCAAAAGAATCAGTTTTTTCATATTGTTACTATTTGTTTGTTTGTTTTTGTTTCACACACACACTACGTTTCGCTCTGCCATCATCGCTGTTCCCGCAGTCCGAAACCCGTTTCGGTATCCAGCCCCACACTGCGCTGCGCTTGTGTGGGGTTATCAGCGCTTCGCGCGTCTTGTCCCTTCGGGACTGCTCAAGGAAGTATTATAAAATTAAATACATTTTCCCGTCACAAATAAATTATTGACCAACTTATTCCTTATAAGTTTAATTCTTCATTCAACATTCAACATTCAGCATTCAACATTCAGCATTCAACATTCAGCATTCAGCATTCAGCATTAAAAATCACCCTTCAACCCTATTCTTCAAGAACTCCGTGCAATCCTCGAACGTCTCAAAGGTGTGCTGTTCGGGGACGAGTTCGGGGATAACCTTCATCGTCTTCAGCATATACATCGGTTGCGGTTGGATGATGGTCATCAGCACCAGCACGCCGCGATCTTGCAATTCCTTGATGGCCGTCTCCATAGCATACAGACCGGACTGGTCCATGAAGCTGACGAGGCGCATCCGGATAATCACGATTTTGGCATCCTCGGGCACATCGTTCATCACTTGCTGGAATTTGGTGATGGTGCCGAAGAAGATTGGACCGTTAAGTCGCTGAATGTAAATCTTATGCTTCACTTTGTCGGGCATACCGCCTTCATCCTGCCACGGACTTTCCTTGTCGAAATTGGTCATTTCGGCGGTGCTGTAGCCACCCTCCACGAGGTCGCTGGCGCGCTTCATGAAGAGGACGCAGGCAATCACCATGCCGATACCGACGGCGGTGAGCAGATCCACAAAAACGGTGAGCAGGAAGACAATGATGAGCACCACCGCATCAGCACGGGGTATTCTGAGCAGATCCTTGAATCCCTTGAAGTCGATGATTCCCCAACCGACGGTGATCAGGATGCCAGCCAACACTGCCAGCGGGACGTAACGCACAAGACTGCCCAGACCGAGCAGCACAGCCAACAGCAGCAGGGAATGCACCATTCCGCTGATCTGCGTTCGTCCGCCGCTCTTCACATTCACCACCGTACGCATGGTCGCGCCCGCGCCGCTGATACCGCAGAAGAGGCCGCTGATCATGTTGCCTATGCCCTGCCCTATCAACTCGCGGTTGCTGTTATGGTGCGTCTTCGTGATATTGTCGGCCACCACAGAGGTCAGCAACGTGTCGATGCTACCCAAGCCAGCGAGCGTAAGTCCCGGAATGACAGAGGCTTTCAGTACCAACCCCCAATCAAGGCCTGACAAATCCAAACCTTCCTTCGCAAATGCGGGCATCGGGAATCCAGCGGGAATCTGACCGATGAGCAGCTTCTCGTCCATATTGAGGATCAACGAAATGATGGTCATCACCAAGAGAGCCACCAAAGTGGAAGGTATCTTCTTGGTTATCAGCGGGAAAAGATAGATAATGGCGATAGTGCCCAAACCGAGCAGCAAAGCCGTGAGCGACACGCCGCCAGCCACACGCTCTGGGAATTGCGTAATCATATCCACCACCAAAACAGGTGATTTACAGCCAATTAACGGGTAAAGCTGTTGGATGATGATGATGACGCCGATACCGCTCATGAAGCCCGACAAAACCGGGTACGGGATATAGCGCACATACTTGCCGATTTTGAGGATGCCGAACAGAATCTGGAAGATACCGCAGAAGAGACCGGCCAGCGACATGCTGATGAGCACCGCGCTCATGGAATGCTGTGCCGCCCACACACCGCTGAGCAGCGAGGCGGTGATGACGGTCATCGGTCCGGTGGGACCGCTGATCTGCGAATGAGTGCCGCCGAAGAGGGAGGCGAAGAAGCCGAGGAACGTAGCTCCGATCAAACCTGCGAGAGCACCCATGGAGCTGGCGGAAGGATCATCAATGCCCCCGAACGCCTGGATGCCGAATGCCAATGCCAGCGGCAGCGCCACGATACCCGCGGTGATGCCGCCAAATATATCTCCTTTCAGATTGTCGGTTTTGATAAATGCCATATTTCTATTTCGTTTATAATCAATATTTTATAAATAATCAAAATCGGCGGCAAAAATACAAAATTTTCCGATATGGGAAACCGTATATATCACGTCGGTAGAGGCGAATAATTATTCGCCCCTACACATCACATTACCGCACTTTCACCCTCACCCCTGCCGAATGCGACTGGAACTCCGGCGCGTACATGCACTCGATGTGCGTGATGCCGTTGCTGAAGTCGCCCGACTGCGTGGCGAAGAGGGTGTATTCGAAAACGTATTTGCCCTTCGGCATCCAGTCGATGAAGAAGTGGGTGGCGGCGTCTTTGGTGGATTCGTAGTACCAGAGGCCGCCCTGGTATTTGTATTGCGAGAAGACGTTGACGGGCTCGAAAGTGGCGGCCCGCATGTCCTTGAGATGCACGAACTCCATGTCGCGGTCGGCGGTGATGACCACCCGCACGCGCACCTTGTCGCCCTTTTGCAGCGGTTGATTTGCCGTGATGGCCTTCAGCACCTCGCCCTTGTCGGTATTCTCCACCTTGTAGAGCTGCTTCTCGATGACGAGGTTCTTGTCGTCGCTGCGGGTAATCTTGTCGAGATTCTCGAAATACTGCCAGTAGAGGCCGCCCCACGCGGGACCGTCGGTGCCCTTCTCGATGCGCACATTGGCCTTGTCGGCAGTGATTTCCTCTCCCGTCCAAGCCTTTTTGAAGTAGCCGGTGCCCGCCTCCGTCTGCACGGTCTCGTCGGGCAGACGCACGTTTCCCACGGTGACCGCCACGGTCTTGTCCTCGGCTACGAGCGTCTTGTTCAGCAGCAGCGCATAGATGGCTTCCGTGGTCGATTTCGTGGTGCTCCAGTGCTGGGTCTGCTTCTGTTTGAGGAGCCACAATTGCATCTGCGCTAACGACTCCTCGTCCTCAGGCGTGATGGTGTGGAACGCTTCGATCAGCATCGCCTGCCGCTCCACGGGCTGCTCGTACCAGAACCAGCCCCCACCCTGCTTCTTCCAGAACATGCCCATCTCCTCATTGTGCTGGGCCATGCTCTTGATGTAGGCCACAATCTCCTTAGCCACTTTCTGGTCGCCGTTGCGCCATGCTGTCAGCGCAATCATCGCCTGCGTATAATAGGACTCTGACCTCCAACCGCTTAACAGCACCTTGTAACAGGTATCGTAGGCGACTTTGTGTTTGGCGGAAACCTTGTCTTTGTAGAAGCTGCGGGCGTAGAGGTAGTGTGTCTCATCGACGTAGGTGTAGTGGTATTTCTTGCGGTCGAGGTAGCGCTGGTACATCTGCTCATCCATGTAGGAGACAGCGTTGCGAAGCGTGGAATTAGCCACGTCGGTGCTGACACCGAGGGCTTTGAGGTGGCCGAAGCCCGCCACGATGTGCCGCGTGATGAAGTCGCAGCTCTTGCCGCCGGAGAACCACGGCCAGCCGCCGTCACCGTTCTGCGCCTGCTGCAGTTTCCGCAGCGTGGAAGCTTCCTCCTTGGCCATCCGTTTGAAGTCGAACATGGCGGCAAGCGCCTGCTTGTTGGCCCCTTCACGCTGCGCGTCGAGCACCCACGGGGTCTCCTCCAGCATCACCTGCTTGAGTTCCTGGTTCTTCTCCAAGGCGGAGCAGAAGGCGTCGGGACTCTCCACCTGCCAGCGATTGAAGACCTCCTCGATGACGGGGTTGGCCTTCAGGATATGCGTGGCGAGGGCGTTGGCGTAATAACGGCTGAAACGCTGTTCGTTGCACTCGTGCGGATATTCCATCATGTAGGGCATCGCCTGGATGGCGTACCACACAGGATTGGGCGTGCATTCCACGGTCAACCGATAATGTTTCAATGTAGGGACGCGATTTATCGCGTCCGAAATGCGATTTATCGCGTCCGAATTCCGATTCATCGCGTCCGAATTCCGATTCATCGCGTCCGTCGCACCGAACGATTCCCGCAATTTGTTGAACGTAAACGTCTTCACGCCCTTTCCCGATATGTAGAACGGCATCGTTTCGGTCACCATCATGCGGTTGGTGAGCACGGGGAGGGTTTTCTCCTCGCCGTCGCCGGCCACGTCTTTCGGGTCGGTGTTGTGCGCGATGATGCGATAGGTGATAGCAGGAACGTCCTCGGGAACAACAATGCGGAAATGGATTTCTGAGGAGGAACCGGCGGATATTTCGTATTGTTGGGAACCCGTCATCGTAGAGACGCAAAATTTTGCGTCTCTACCAACCCCATTATCCGAACCTCCGTCACAAATCATGGCAATCGGTTGGTTGTTCACCGCATTGAAAAACTCCAGCGTCACGTAGCCGCAAATGTTCCGGTCACTCATGTTCACCACCTTGGCGGAGAAATCCATGGTGTCGCCCTCGCGGAGGAACCGCGGCGCGTTAGACACGATCATCACATCCTTGGCGGTCTGCACGAGTTTCTCGAAACGGCCGTATTGCAAAGCGGGATTGTGGGCCACGCCCTGCATCTTCCACTTGGTGAGAGCGTCGGGCATGGTGAAGCTGATATAGACATCACCGCGCTCATCGGTGCGCAGCTGCGGGTAGAAGAAGGCGGTCTCGTTGAAGTTGGTGCGGACCTGCTCGACAGGAGATTCGGCACCACCGGCATCAGCATCTCCAGCAGCTTTGGCGGCCATCGGCGCGGAAGCAGATTCTTCGTAAACCATGGCGACCTCCTCCACCTCTGCTAAATCCATAACAGCATCTTCCTCCACCATATTCAAGACGACTTCGCCACGATTGCTGCGTGCAGAGAATGACTTGCCAAAGCCATAGTAGCGCGTGCAAGCATTCGGGAAGAACTCAAACCAGTTTTTAATCGGCTCAATGGAGTAGTACAAATACAGGTTGCGGTAATTGTATTGGCTGAAACTTCTCCCCCATGAAAGTGAGCGGAAGTCGCCTCGGGCACCATTCCATGGGCTGAAGAAATTTATACCGTGGTAGTTATGGCTTCCCAAAGCATCTAACGCCATGTCGTACATAGAACACAGGAGCTCTGCCGAGACGGGTTTCCCGTCTTTGTCGGTCAGACGAACCTGATACTCCTCCTGGCTGCCCGGTAGGGTCTTGTCACGGAAACGCAGGAACTCGAATCGGATGTCTTTCGTATCATCGGTAACAGTGACAGATTGGGATATCTCCTCCTTCGTATTCTGATGAAGACTCAGCAGATGGACGCTCAGGCCACCAATGTCGTCTTTTGTCACCGGATAGGTAATCGTGTGAGTCTTCCCTCTCAAGTTCACCCACTCGGCACACACCTTTACGTTGTGGGAGTAAATCTCGCAAAGAACATTCGCCTCGGGCAGAAAACTGCCGATGGTAAGGGTCAGCGTCTCACCGATATTGATGGAATGGTCCATCGTGACCCACAGCGGCTTGTACGCACTGCATTTTCTGCTGTCGTCACGATAAACCAACACATAATTCTCTGATTCTATGCGATTTCCGTTATTATCTTCCGTGTAGAGCATTACCTTATAGTAACCGTCAGGCAGATTATTGAGATCTGGAAATGCGAAATAGGCGGCAGAGTCTTTGTTCACCATGACATTGCCCTTCTGCAGAGAGACGGCCGTCCAGTTTTCCTTTTGGGTCTCACCATGGAAGGCAACCCATGGGAACTTTTTGTGAATCAGATTCGTGTCACTGATCACAACATCCGTCTTCTTCTCTATTTCATACATATAATATTTGGGCGTTTGCAGACGGAAAAGCTCGTATCCGACCAAGCCACTTTGCGGTTTCCCTGCCGTGTTGGTCAGCGAAATCCGATACTGATTGTCCGACTTATTCACGTCTATTTCACCAGGCAAAGCACAAGACAACAGCAAGTTACGACTGCTGACATAGACCACGGTGCTGCCGCTGTGGGTCTCGCCGTTAATGTCGGTGACATCAACTCTGACCTCGTAGCGGTAAAGCGGCGTGTAGCGACGCAACGTCATGTCCTCTTCAGTGGGGAAGGTGATTTGGAAGACACCATCATCATCGGTTTCCAGCGTGCCGTGCGCCACGGTGAGCGGTTCAACGGTGGGATGCCACCAATAACTACGCCACCACGGGAAAGAACTGTTACGGGTCACGCGGTAGCTCACCGAAGCACCGTCAAGCGGGTAACCCGCCAAGGCCATCGCACTGCCCTTCACCGTCACTTTCTGTCCAATAGAGAAGGTCTCCTCCGGAGTTTCAATCTCCACCTCAAAAGCCGGCAGCTTATATTCCTCCACAGAAATCGTATGACTGAACGATTGGTTGCCCACATTAGCGTAAATATGATACGTTCCTGTCAGACCGCCCTCAGGCAACGTAAATTCACCCGCAATGGAACCGAATTCATTGGTCCTCAGTTCTATCTCCTCCACCTGCTGATAGTTCACATCTTTCAACGTGACCTTAACAATAGTGTCAGCAAGCAAAACAGAATGGTTATCTTTATATACAAACTCAAAAATCCCTTTGAAATGAACCGTTTGTGTGGGGCGATAGAGCGACCTGTCGGTAAAAAGGTGACCGTAAATGCGGTCTTCAGGGCTGGTGCGGTCATGCTGCCACCAATTGAATCCCCTATAATTCAAAGTTTGCCCGTGCCAAGAGACCGTGAAGTCGTCTGCTCCACCGTACTCTCCATTTCGCAAACGCCCAAACTGACAGAATCCGTCACCATCTGTAGTCTGGGTGAAAGTTTGCTTGTTCCTGTACATGGAGACTTTGGCGTTGGAGAGAGGTTCGCCGGTTTTTCTGTGCAGAGCCAGGATTTCCAAACCAAACTCCGTGACACGCGGTAAAATCTCAATATCGCTGATTTGGAACAAATAGCACTCTCGCGGGGTACTCTTATCCCATTTCGAGGAAGGTTGGTCTGACAGCAGCAGCCAATAAGCCCCCGCCGGCAGTTCGGGCAACATATAGAATCCCCAATGGTTCATCAGATCTTGTTTGTCGGGGAGTTCCACCACTTCGTCATATACTGATTTCTCGGCAGTCACATATTCAAAAACCTTGTTGTTTATCATCCCCCTTGAGGTGGATGTGGCTTTCACGACTTTGACATACAACTGTTTGCTATTCGAGTAGTTAATCCGCCAAAGGGTGGCAGAACCCGTAGGAAAAATCGCATTCTCACCAAAAAGCGGGGAAGCCGAAATAGTGCGAGAGTGCAGTCCTTGAATTGTTTCGGTCACCGGCACCTCATAAAAGGATTTGCCCGAAGCGTTGAGGGCAATCTTAAGCCAGGATTCCGCCTTGAGCAAATCATCGTGATAAGGGTTCTCTGCATCCTTTCCTTCATAACCTGATCTGTTAACATCACGTTCCAAATACAAACTGCCTATCTTGTACGCAATCAGGCCGTAACCTTCCATTTGTTCGCATTCTTTCGCCCATTTCTCCAAAAATGGGATATACCAGTCCAAAGAATTGTCGGGCGCAAGACCTTGACCACGCATAAAATCGTAACGTTCAAGAGTCAGCATGATAAGATCCATCTCGTGGTTCTGTACACTGTGGTAGCGGATAATTTCTTGATAAACAGACAATATCATCCGCAACACCGAAGCATCTTCCGTGATTGCCAACGGCATTTTTAAAAACTGATCGTTGTGCCAAAGGGCATCACCGGAAAGCGAACGGTCAGGTGCCTCATTATTCAGATCCGAAACTAAGTGCTCGATGGCACGGTAGGCCAGCACTTCATACAACGTCTTGACCGGATGCTGTTTTTCCATTTTCTGCAGCAGAAGCGAATAGGATTTCGCATCCACAGCCTGCAATGTCTTGGCATTCTTCAATGACAGCAGATACTCCTCTCGGGCGCGACGCTTGAAAGTGCGAATATCCCACTCTTTGAAGTCTGTTGGAGTCTCGCCCGCAACTTCCGTGCGGTCGCGAAGGAGGAAACGGTTCCCGTCGCAATAATCCGACAGGAACTGCCCCAGGCAGCTGTGCCATATCGCATTGGCCACGGGGTCGCGTTTCGTGGCGGCGAGCTGTTCGTTGAGGATGCGGTACGCGGAGTCCGCGCCGTCGTCATACTTTTCGCAAAGCAGACGGATCTCGTTCCATTTGCGGGAGATTTCCGAAGGATCCTGCGTCTGCCCGGAGGCGGCGATGAGTGTGGTGATGACCATGGTGGCGGTGATTAAGGTTCGTTTCATATTGATTATGACTATTGACTATGACTATAACTATGACTATAACTATAACTAAAACGAATGATGTTGCAAAAATAGTATTTTTGAGAATAACGAGGATTTAATAATATTGAATTGGGATATCAAAAATAATGTAGGGGCGAATAATTATTCGCCCCTACTATTGTTGTCTATAAGATTCTTATTATCGAAGCAAACGGATTACGCGAGGCTCCACTCTGCGCCATCCTTCGTGTCTTTCACCACAATGCCGGCGGCGTTGAGATCGTCACGGATCTTGTCCGACAATGCCCAGTTTTTCTCGGCCTTGGCGGTCTTGCGCATCTCCAAAACGAGCTGCATGGCCTTCTCCAAAGCATCGTGCTCGCGGGTGTCGCCCTGTGCCAGCTCGGGCTTGATGCCCAAAATGTCGAAGAAGAAGGTGCGGAAGGTGGTCTTCAGCAACTCGATATCGTCAGCCGTGAGCGTCGCGTGACCGTCTTTCACGGCGTTGATAATACGCACAGCGTCAAACAGTTCCGCAATCACCTTCGGGGTGTTGAAGTCATCATTCATCGCTTCGTAGCAACGTTCCTGCAACGCTTCGATGTTTTCGGTGGAGGTGCTTCCGGCCTTCAAGCTGTCAAGATGGCGCTCGGCAGCGTAGAGTTTCTCCAAACCCTTCTCGGCAGACTGCAAGGCGGCGTTGCTGAAATCGACCGTGCCGCGGTAAGAGGCCTGCAACACGAAATAGCGGATGGTCATCGGCGAGTAAGCCTTCTCCAACTTGGGATGATTTCCAGTGAAGAACTCGTTGAGGGTGATGAAGTTACCCAACGACTTGCCCATCTTCTGTCCCTCAATGGTGATCATATTGTTGTGCATCCAGTATTTGACGGAACTTTTGCCGTTGGCAACGGTGCTCTGGCACACCTCCGACTCGTGGTGCGGGAACAGCAGGTCCATACCGCCGCCGTGGATGTCGAACTGCTCGCCCAAGTACTTGGTACTCATAGCCGTACATTCGATGTGCCAACCCGGAAAACCGACGCTCCACGGGGAGTTCCAACGCATAATGTGCTCAGGAGAGGCCTTCTTCCAGAGAGCGAAGTCAGCAGGATTGCGTTTCTCGCTCTGTCCGTCCAGCTCGCGGGTGTTGGCGATAAGCTCGGACAACACACGGCCCGAAAGCTTGCCGTAACCGAAGTCTTTGTCGAACTTCTCGACATCGAAATAGACAGAACCTTCCGACACGTAGGCGTAGCCCGCGTCGAGGATTTTCTGCACCATCTCTATCTGCTCAATGATGTGGCCGGAAGCGCGCGGCTCAATGGAGGGGCCTTTCACGTTGAGCGCATCCATCGCCTTATGATAGCTGTCCATATAGTATTGCGCAACTTCCATGGGCTCAAGCTGCTCTAAACGGGCTTTCTTGGCGATTTTGTCCTCACCCTCGTCGGCATCGTGCTCCAGATGGCCCACATCGGTGATGTTGCGCACGTAGCGCACCTTGTAGCCGATATGGGAAAGATAGCGGAACACCACATCGAAGGTCACAGCCGGTCTCGCGTGCCCTAAATGCGGCTCGCCATACACCGTCGGCCCGCAGACATAAAGTCCCACATGGTCGGGCGTAATTGGCTTAAACAGCTCTTTTCGTTTGCTTAACGTATTGAATAAAAATACTTTACCTTTATTGTCTTCTTTATTCATATCTTTAATTCTTAGTTTCAAGTTTCAGGGTCAA
Source organism: uncultured Bacteroidales bacterium (assembly GCA_900315245.1). GTDB lineage: Bacteria > Bacteroidota > Bacteroidia > Bacteroidales > WCHB1-69 > F23-D06. The sequence goes on along the minus strand of OMYJ01000004.1, from coordinate 81,249 downwards.
AGTTCAAGGTTGGTTAGGCGAAGAGTTTTTCGATTTGATCTTCGTACTTTTTGATGAGGACGTTGCGTTTGAGTTTCAGCGTGGGGGTGAGCTCGCCGGACTGGATGGACCATTCGTGGTTCATCAGCAGGAAGCGTTTCACCTTTTCAGTGTCACCAAAACACTTGTTGAAATCATCCACAATCCGTTTGTATTTGTCTTTGACTTCGGGATGCTCAATCATCTCCTCATTCGTGGTATAATTAATTCCCTTGTTAATACACCATGAGCGCAAGTCGCTGAAATTCGGCACAATGAGTGCGGCGGCATACTGTTTGTTCTCGCCGACCACCAATATATTGTCGATAAGCGACTCTTCGAGGAACTTGTTTTCGATGATGGTGGGCACCACATACTTTCCGAAGGCGGTCTTGAACATCTCTTTCTTACGTCCGGTGATTTTCAGACGGCCTTCCGGAGTGAGCTGCCCGAGGTCACCGGTATGCAGCCAGCCATCAGAATCAATGACTTCGGCAGTCTGTTCGGGATGGTTGTAGTAGCCTTTCATCACGTGCGGTCCTTTGGTGAGGATTTCGCCATCTTCGGCGATGCGCACGCGCGTGCCGGGCAACACCGGACCGGCAGTGCCGATCTCCACCCCACCCTCGAAGAAATTGCTCACAGCAATCACGGGAGAGGTTTCCGTGGTACCGTAACCTTCCAGAACAGGAATACCCATAGCCCAGAATATCTTGGAGATACGAGGCTGGATGGCCGCTCCTCCCGTCACGATGACCTTCAGGTTGCCACCCAACGCTTTGTTCCACTGGTTCAGCACCAACTTGCGGGCCAACTTCAGCCTGCGGTCGTAACGTTTTCCAGGGTTATCGCCATACTGAAGCGCAATCTCGTTCGCCCAGAAGAAGATTTTCTGTTTGAACTTGCTCAACTTGTGACCTTTAGCCAGAATTTTGTCATAAACCTTCTCTAACAGTCGGGGCACCGTCGTGAAGATATCCGGCTTCAGCTCCACCATATTTTCCTGAATCTTGGCAAGGTTCTCCGCATAGTAAATCGGGAGTCCCAGATATTGCCAAGCGTAGTTCATCATGCGCTCATAAACGTGGCACAGAGGCAGATAACTTAAAATCCGGTTGTTCTCGGTGGTGGGGATGATGGGCAGAACCGCCTCCACGTTTGAGAGGAAATTCCGGTGGGACAGCATCACGCCCTTCGGGAAACCCGTGGTTCCGGAGGTGTAAACCAACGAGACCACATCCTCAGGCTGTATGCTGTCTTTGATCTCTTGCAGATACTGCGCCGAAGGGTTGGCGCGTCCAAGCTCTATCACCTCGTTCAAGTGCTTGTAACCGCGAAGGTTACGGAACGTATAGACCTTGTCTTTCAGTTCTGGCTTGTCATCCAGTATCTGGGTGATTTTGCGCAACAAGTCCCAACCGGCGACGAAAACCAGTTTCACATCGGCATCATCGAAAATGTACCGGTAGTCGCTCTCGCTGATGGTCGGATAGATGGCCACGTGAAGGGCGCCTATCTGCATGATGGCCATGTCCAGGAAATTCCATTCCGGACGGTTCGGGGTAATTGTAGCCACACTGTCACCCTTCTTGATGCCCAGCTGCATCAAGCCGTAAGACAGGTTGTTGACTATCTCCACATATTTGGCAGTGCTGTATTTCACCCAAATACCGTTCTCTTTACAGCACAAGGCATCCTCTTTTGGGAACTCTTTCAAGTCCCGTTCGAGCATGTCAAACAATCGCGTAACTTCCATAATAGTACGTTTTGAAACAAACGGCAAAAATACATTTTTTAGGCAACTGGCAACCGGCAACCGACAAAAAAATCCTGAGCCGGCATTATTTGTTTTTTGGAGAAACAGCTATTGGCTATTAGCTAAAAAACTAATGGCTAAAAGCCAAAAGCTAATAGCCAAAGTCAAAGTTGCATGAATAATATCAGGCAACTGTCTATAGAAATCTTTTTTCAGAACTAACTTTTCGGGGCGAGAATCACGAACGGAATCATCATCTCCTCCATTGAAATGCCGCCATGCTGGAAGGTATTCTTGTACAGGTTCACATATTGGTTGAAGTTGTTCTGATAGGCGAAAAAGTCAGACTTTGTGGCGAAGATGAAGCGCTGGGTCATGTTTTCCTTGGGCAGGAAAGCATCATCGGGATTCTTAATCTCAAAGACCTCTTTGGCGGGATAGTCCATGCTGCTGCGGCCCACCTTGTAACGCAGGTTCGTGTTCAGGTCGCGTTCGCCCACCATCTTCAACGCCCGATCGACCTTGATGGTTCCGTGGTCGGTGGTAATCATCACCGGTGTTTTCCTCTCCGACAGCCACTTGATCATCTCAAACAAAACAGAGTTCTCGAACCAGGAAGCGGTGACGCTGCGGTAGGATTTCTCGTCATCGGCAAGCTCGCGCACCACATTGACGTCGGTGCCCGCGTGCGATAGCATATCCACAAAGTTGAACACGATAACATTCAAAGGGTTGTTCAACATCTGATGGAAATTCTCGAACACCTTTTTGGCAAAATCCGGATTCAGAATCTTATGATAGGAATACTTGATGTTCTTCCCGTAACGTTTAAGGTATTCGCCCAAAAGCTGCTCCTCGTACTGGTTCTTGCTGCCGGAATCGCTCTCGTTAAGCCAATAGTTAGGGTATTTTTTGGCGATCACCGACGGCATCAGACCGGAAAACAAAGAGTTGCGGGCATAATGCGTGGCTGTGGGCAGGATGCTGTAGCAGATACTTTCATCTTGTATATAATAATAGTCATGCACCATCGGATAGATGCTGCGCCATTGGTCGTAACGCAGGTTGTCAATGACGAACAAGAAGGTGCTCTTCTGGTCGTTGAGCTTCGGGAACAGCTTCTCTTTCAGCACCGTATGCGACTGCAGCGGCTTGTCGTCGGCGCGACCATTGACCCAGTCAAGGTAGTTGCGCTGCACGAACTTGGCAAACTGGATGTTAGCCTCCTCCTTCTGGGCCGCAAGCATTTCCGTAATACTCTCATCCTCAATCTTTTCGATTTGCAGTTCCCAGTTGACCAGCTCTTTGTACAGTTCCTCCCATTCCGAAACGCTCAAACGGTCGGAAATGCGCATGGAAAGTTCGCGGAACGACTGCTGGTAGTTGCTGGTCACTTTCTCGCTCACTAACTTTTTGTTGTCGATATTCTTCTTCAGGCAAAGCAGTATCTGGTTGGGATTCACCGGTTTGATAAGATAGTCCGCGATGTTGGAGCCGATGGCGTCCTCCATGATGTGTTCCTCCTCGCTTTTGGTGATCATCACGATGGGGATATGCGGATATTCCTTTTTCAGACGCTGAAGGGTTTCAAGACCGCTCAGTCCGGGCATATTCTCGTCCAAAAAGATGATATTCACAAACTCCGTCTTCAGGATTTCCAACGCCTCCATACCGCTCATGGCGGGAATCACATCGTAACCTTTAGATTTCAAAAACAAAATATGCGGTTTCAACAAATCAATCTCGTCATCCGCCCATAAAATCTTCGTATTCATATTCTACTATTCATTTGAAAAACGGAAAAATAACGGCGATAACGGCGATTTATTTTATTGACGCCTCTGTTTTTTTATTTGGGTGCCCTGTTCAACGTCTATTCATCGTCTTTCATCGAGTCATCGCTTCATCCTCTCATTCTCTCATCATCGCATCATCGCATCATCGCAAACCGCAAATCGCAAATCTCAAATCGCAAAAAAACGCAGACCTTTTTAAACCATTCCATATTTTTTATATCTTTGCCGTTTGAATTTTGCAAAAATAATTTCTAACGAAAATACAAGAAAAAAATGAGAAAAGTCCGCTTTTTAATGGTCATCGTGATGATGATCTTCAGTGTCAGCTTGATGGCACAAAAACCCTTCGCCGGCAACATCACTTTTGAGATGTCCGCAGAGGGCTGTTCCGATCCAAACGTTGCCGCCGAACTGGCTGAACAATCCATGGAATATACGGTTATGGGCAGCAACTACCGTATGGAAATGAGCCAAGGCATTGATGTGATTACCATCGCCAACGGCACCAACAAGACCTACACGGTGGTTCTCGGTATCCCCGGCTACGGCAAATACTACATCCAACAAGACGAGGAAGGCATCAAGAAGAAAATGGCCACCACGAAGTTCGACTACAACTACAGCGATGAGGAAAAAACGATTTCTGGCTACAAGTGCAAGAAAGTCGTTGTGACGGCCACAGATTTGGAAACCGATGAGGAAGAATCCGCCGTGCTGTGGGTGACTAACGAACTTGGTCTCGGCGACGACATCAACTTCTTCGAACACCCGGGCTTGAAAGGCTACCCGCTCAGCACCGAGGTGAAAACCGAAATGAACGGCGAAAACGTGACACTCATCACCCAAGCCACCAAAATCGTCCCCAACAAGAAAGTTAAACCCACCATGTTCCTGCTGCCTTCCGATGCGAAAGACATCAAAGAGGCTCCGGACGAGCTGAAGCAGATGCTCCACTTGGGGGAAGATGAGGAAGAATAACGTCTATGTGGCGACCGCTCACAGAAGCTGAGATCAGCCAGCTGATACAGCAGAACAACAGTGCAGACGACTGGACCCGAATTTCAGTCGCCTGCACTTTTTCTGTTTTAAACATACTCAACTGCCATTTCCATGGCGAAGTTAAAATCGAGGACAACGTCATGCTGTTCAATGTTTTACACATTGAAAACTACCACATCGGCACGAACACAAGACTCTCAAACATCGGATCACTGACCTTCACAGAAGAACGCTTTGCCTACCCGCTGGAACTCTGCAACGAGGACGGTCGATTCACCGTCACCGCAGTGCCCGGCATGAACAGCACGGACGTTTTCTGCGCCTTATACTCCGGAAAACCAAATCTTTACGCCGACACTGAGCCCGAAACCATAGGACACATCGGCGAGAACGTGACCATTGAGAACGTCACCGCCATCCATAACACCCACATCGAATCTAACGCCATACTGTCAGGTTGTTGCGAAATCAAGCACGCCTACATCGACTCCACGGCGGATGAGCCCGCCCGCATCGGTTCCGCTGTCATCCTGCGCAACGCCATTGTACATCGGGGTGCGCACCTCGACTCCCGCGCTTTTCTGTCCGATGTCCTTGTCGGTCAACAGGTCAGCATCAGCGAAGGGGCACGCGTCTATCAGTCCGCTATCGGCGACAACAGCCATATTTCGGGCTGCGAGCTCGGGCACTCGTTCATCTACCCGTGCCACGAACAACACCACAGCAATTCGTTCCTGATCGCCGCGCACATCCAGGGACAGAGCAACATCGCCGCAGGCGCGACCCTCGGTTCCAACCATAATGGCCGTAAAAACGACGTCGATTTGGTTGCCGGACGCGGGTTCTGGCCCGGACTCTGCTCGTCATTGGCCTTCCCTTGCTCCTTCGCACCATACACCCTCATTGCCAAAGGGGCTTACCCGCGACCGCTGCACATCCCGTTCGCTTTCTCACTGATTAACAACAACGTGCAAGACGATTGTTTGGAGATCATGCCCGCCTTCTGGTGGATGCACAACGCCTATGCAATGATGCGCAACGAATGGAAGTACGAGAACCGTGACAAGCGCAAGAAATATACGCAATATTATGATTACCGGCCACTTGCCCCGGATACCATACACCTCGTGATGGACAACCACCGGCTTCTGACCCGACATCTCACGGGCGAAACAGATCTCCCGAAAATGGAAATGTCCAACCGCCCGGTTCGAATCCTAAAAGAGAAGGAAGCTGTGGCCGCCTACCGCGAAATGCTGCTCTGCTATGTCTTAGCAGAAGGCGTTTTCAACAACAAGCCCGAGATTCTAACAGAAGAGTTGTCAGAAAACAAAGGCCTTCAATGGATTAACGCCGGCGGCAATGTTCTGACCACGGAACAATGGACGGCTATCTGCAACGCCCCTTCGTTGAAGGAGAGCCATAAATTGCAACTGGAATTTGTGGATGAGAACAACTCTTTCGTTCATCTCCAAGATGCCATTTGCATTTTAGATTACCTTTGCGACGGTGAGGTCACAATACCGCGCATCCTATCCCTTTGCCGGGAAGCCATTGACGCACAAGTCCGTTTCTATGAGCGGGTTATCGAAGAAAGGAAAAAAGACTTGACCTCTGAGTTCCGCAACACGAATCCCCTGTTCCCGTTTAAGGCCAAAGAGGCGATGGATGACAACATCTGTCAGAAAGCAGCAGAAGAGATCGCAAAATTAAATAGACTTTTGCATATTTAACCGAAAATCAACAGAACAATGACCATATACGAAGAAATTCTAAGCAAACAAACCAAAATCGGCGTGATCGGTTTGGGCTATGTCGGACTTCCCTTGGCGATGGCCTTTGCGCACAAAGCTTCCGTCATCGGTTTTGACATCAACGAGGAGCACCTCAACGTGATGCGCGGTGGCAAGGACCCGTGCCGTGAGCTGGACGACAGCGTTTTCGAGAACGCAGACATCCTCTTCACCTCCTCTTTAGACGATCTGGCGAAAGCCCGGTTCTACATCGTGGCGGTGCCGACCCCCATCGACAAAAACAACAAGCCCGACCTGAAGCCTCTGCTCGGCGCCTCCCAATCGGTAGGCAAAGTGCTCAAAAAAGGCGACTATGTAGTCTATGAATCAACGGTTTATCCTGGCTGCACAGAGGAAGACTGTGTGCCGCTGTTGGAGAAACTGTCGGGTCTCAAAGCCGGCACTGACTTCAAATTCGGATACTCACCCGAGCGCATCAACCCGGGTGAAAAGGTGCACACGTTGGAAAAGACCGTCAAGATTGTCTCTGGTTGCGACGACGAGTCGTTAGACAATATCGCGAACGTCTATTCAATGGTCGTGGAACCTGGCGTGCACCGCGCTCAGAGTGTCAAGGTGGCCGAAGCCGCCAAAATCATCGAGAACACCCAGCGCGATGTCAACATCGCCCTGATGAACGAACTTTCGATTCTGTTCGGACGCATGGGCATCAACACGTATGACGTGCTCGAAGCCGCCGGCACCAAATGGAACTTCATGAAATTCTTCCCCGGACTGGTCGGCGGGCACTGCATCGGGGTCGATCCCTACTACCTTGTCCACAAGGCCGCCGAGCTGAAATACCACACGCAGGTGATCTCCGCCGGACGTTTCGTCAACGACTCCATGGGCGGCTACATCGCCAAAAACGTGGTCAAGAAAATCATCGCCTCCGGCAAACCGGCCATGAACGCGCACGTACTCGTCATGGGCCTCACCTTCAAGGAGAATGTGGCCGACATCCGTAACTCTAAAGTAGTCGATATCATCCATGAGCTGCAGGACTTCGGCGTCATCGTGGACGTTGTCGATCCTTTCGCCGATCCCAAAGAGGTGAAGAAATGCTATGACATAGAACTGAAAGACCAACCCGAAGGTCCTTACAACGCCATCATCCTCGCCGTCGCTCACAACCAATACAAAGAGCTGCCCGAAAGCTACTTCCAAAAGATGTCCCTCGACAAAGGCATCTTCGTTGACGTCAAAGGACTGTATAGGAGAGAGATTAAGGAGATGACGTACTGGAGTCTTTAATTAGTTAGTAGTTAGCAGTTAGCAGTTAACACTATAACCACTTAAACCTTGAACCGTACTTCCCATGGCCGACAATTACATAGAGAACAAATTCGATGAATACAACAGCAAGAAGAAGGTGGTCTATAAATCCGCCGGACGGACATTAGACCAGCTGTTAAAGGCAAACCGCAGCTATCGTGGTTACGATCAAGCATATCCGGTTTCCAAAAACACATTAGAAAAGATTGTGGCGGTGAACACACTGTTGCCGTCGGCGAAGAACCAGCAGGCACTGCGCTTCAAGTTGGTGACAGAAGGCAACGGCGACGACATCGTTTTGGAAAACATCAAATTAGGAGGAATGCTGCCGGAGTTGCACCTGCCGTTTGCGGGAACCGAACCTAAAGCGTTCATCATCGTCTGTTCCACCGTTCCCGAAAGCAAGATGCTGCACGTGGATGTGGGCATCGCCGTGCAAAGCATGTTACTGAAAGCTGTGGAATTAGGTTATAACGGCTTGATTATCGGAGCGTTCAATGCCAAGAAAATCGAAGAGGCCTTCGCGCTCCCCTACCCTCCCGTGCTGATTCTCGCCATCGGGAAAGGGAACGAGAAAATCGAGCTGAAAGAGATTTCAGCGAACGAAAGTCACGCATACTATCGCAAAAACGGCACACACATCGTGCCTAAAGTGCGGTGGGAGGAACTGATCCTTACTCCCCAAGTTCCAAATTCCCAAGAATAATGTCAATCCTATCGTCAAACGCCTCGCGAGTGGCATAGCCGACGTGAGGAACGCACACACAGTTGGGTGCGTTTAAGAGCGGATGGTCTTGCGACAATGGCGGTTCTTTTTCATAAACATCGATGCCGGCACCGGCGATTTTCCCATTACGGAGAGAATCCGCCAAGGCTTCCATATCCACCACATTGCCTCTTGCCGTGTTGACGAGTATGGCTGTTGGTTTACACAAAGACAGCATCTCTTTGCTAATCAAATGTTTTGTTTCGTCATTCAGCGGCACGTGCAAAGAGATGATGTCACTGTCACGCATCAGGCCTTCCAACGTGACGTAGGCGACTCCCAAATTCATCACTTCGGGCTTATGTGTTCTGCTCCAGGCAATCACTCTGCAGCCGAAAGCCTTTAGCAGTTCTGCCGTGCGAGTGCCGATTGCCCCCGTTCCAACAATGCCAACGGTCTTGCCGCGCAACTCTCTGCCGAGAAACGCACCGCGCACTCCGCCCTGACGAATGCTTCCGTCAAGATTAGTGATTTTCCGGAGAACATCGATCATAAGTCCTATGGCTAACTCCGCCACCGCCTCAGTTGCGTATCCTGAGGCATTCTTTACCAGAATGTTATGGGTTGCGCAATAGTCCATATCAATGTGATCCAACCCTGTGAACGCCACATTCAGGAACTGCAGTTTCGGACATTGGGACAGCACTTCCTCGCGAAGCGGGATATTGGAAATCATCACCACTTCCGCATCCTTCATACGCTCTACGAGTGTGGCAGGGTCTTCTTTCCTGTCTGCATACCAGACAAATTCGTGGCCTTTGTCAGCCAAATTCTGACGGATTTCTTGCGCACGTTCTGCGGAAATCCCAATAGGTTCTACTGCAACTATTTTCATAACAAACTATCCTGATTAACGGTTAATGACATTTTAACGGTTAATAACATTTGCTTTCTCCACCTGTATGACCTGAGAAATATTCGGGTCAAACAATGCAGCCACGACCTGGCAGTTCGCGGGATTCCAATCATGTCCGTCAAAACTGACACTGGCGGCATACGTCTCAGAATCACCCGAGTTCCAAGAGTCCTTGGCCAACACATATCCAAAGGCATCCGTCAATGCGCAACGCAGCACATGGTTGTGAACATAATCTTCAATATCCTGATTGCCATCTTTTTGCGGTTTCACAATACCGTCTTCCAACACAAAAAGGACGATTCTGAGCTGATGGTCAATGGCTTTCAGCGTGGTCACTTTGACATTAGCTTTGAGGGTTTTGGAGGCCTCGTCAAACTCGTTGATGAGCTGCACGGCAGCACGTACATTCGATCGATCCAGTCCTTTAATCACGGAAGCCCATTGTTCGCGCGGCCACCCGCCTTGAACATTCTGCCTGTTCACAATAGCGGCAGGAATTCCGTCAATACCGTATGCATCACCAATCTGATTGCCCGCTTCCGTGCGGAAATCGTAGCTGAACACACTTCCGAATGGCTTGGCGAGCGCCCCGTAATGGATGCCGACCGTCACCAACGTGTCTCCATACTGCTGATGGAGCGTTTCCAACGTCTGATGACCCTGCGGACAGTTCGTGCAACGATGGCCTGTAAACTCTTCCACGAGTATCTTGCGATATACTTCGTCAGGATTTATATCCGGAAACGTCACTGTAACATCTTCATTTTGAACAATCTGATAAAAATCACCTTCTATTTTGTCGCAACCAGAGAGCAGAAGGCAAGCCATACAAACAAAAGCAATGATGTTTAGAAATAATCTCTTCATTTCACGCTATTTTTCTTGAAATTTGAAAAGGCAAAAATACAAAAAAGATTCATTCAGCCAAAAGCCAAAAGCCAAAAGCCAACAGCCAACAGCTAAAAGCTAAAAGCTAAAAGCTAAATCTTATACACCTTCCCCTTCGGTTTATCCGTTTTTTCTTCATCTTGGTTGAAGAGCGAACGCCCTGGCTTCACGTCAAGGCGGAAATCCTGCGTGGTAATGGTTTTGTAGGTCCCGGTTTCATCGTCATAATAGGTGAACGAGGCACCGGGGATGAAATATTCACCCTCAGAACGGGGTATCAAGGTGAATTTGAAAGTCTTTGAACCGCTGACCAAATTGCCCTTTGCACTAATGCGTTGCGACACTTTAGGATAGGTGATATCGCAATCCGACGGGAAATCGATGTTCAAATCCTGCGCCTCTATGTGATGGAGATTGCCATTTCCCGAAACGGTGACTGTCAAAGTGACAGACTGGTTGGCATTCACTTCTGTTTTGCTGATGGAGGCCGAAAGGTCAAAATGTCCGACCGTTTCCGTTTTGCCATCGTTGCGAGCTCCCGGAAGTGGTTTCACCTTGATTGACAGTTCGTTGGAGGTAAGTCTAAAATCTTTGGCACGGGTGGTGGTCATGTTACCCCAGAAGGGATTCTTCACAACGGCAGGCACACCGATGCGGACAATGAGATCCAATTTCGGGATGGTCACTTTGCCGGTTTTTAGCGGATAGGCAGCCGTCTGCATGATAGTATAAACATGGTAGCTCACCCCTTTGATGGTTTCCGTGGATTCGTCGCTATAGTTCAGATCGAGCCGGTCAAGCCACAGTGCATCGGTGGCGGCATAGTTGGCGCGTGCAATGTCATAGCCCCGGATATCTTGCTTTATATACAGTTTATGGGTCACCACTACTGCCTCACCCTGCCAAGCCTCCGCTTGAGCGATTTCAGCCTTCACAAAGATATCGTCCTTTTTGATTTCGTCCTTATATTCAACACTTTCCGATTTTGATTTCGGCTGTTGTGAACGCGAGTCGCCACCGAAGATATTGATATCCGGCCACTCAAAATGGAAGAAATCGGAAAAGCCGCCTTGTTCCTCTTGCTGCGATTGTTTGCCAGCCTTCACCACCCGCACTTCCACGGGATTGCTGCGCAACACTTTGCCATCCACCGAAATGGAAACACCGGGGATAGTGAACGTGCCCTCTCGCTTGCCCACCAAGACATACGTGTATGTGTATTGCGTAGTCTGTTCCGTATGACCGTTCGCAATCGAGATGGAGGTACTCGAGCCCATACTTGGCCCACCCACAAACTCTAATTTCCCGAAATCCGTGTCCAACACAGTTCCCTTCTCGTTCGTAGTCACAGTATATTGAAACTGCTGATTCACAACAACTTCCGCTGGTGCTTTAGCAACACACACGGATTCATCTTGGGCATTTGTTTTATATAATGTACCAAATAATAACAGCGACAAAAACAACAGGATATTACTTCTCATATTCCATAATTTTTTACAGTCGCCATAACGCAAAAACAGTGCCAATATTGTACAACAACTGACTTTAACCTATCATCCCCACTAACCCATAACCATCAATAACCCATAACCATCAATAACCATCAATAACCAACAACCATCAATAACCAACAACCATCAATAACCAACAACCATCAATAACCATCAATAACCAATAACCTATAACCCATAACCATTATAAGCACTTCGCCAACTGGAAATACAAATCAGTGAGAATGAGTGACGAATTACCGTTTCTGGTGATATGATAGATTGCTGTGTTGCACAACTCTGTCATAGAAGAAATCTGTTTCAGATTCAACGCGCCTTGATACTTGGCAATTGCGGATTGCTCTTGATGAGTCACCTTCAGTAATCCCAAATTACTGGAATTCTGCATCAGTATGTTTCTCAACATGCGTAGGACTAACAGCAAGAACTGTTTCTGATATTCGCGTCCCTGCTTGACAACCTCATCGATAACGACTTGCACCTGATCATACTGTACAACTGCAAGATTTTTTTTCTGCGCAAAAGCAATCATACTGTCAAAAAAGACCTCAAGCTGCCGCAGCAAGAGATTCTGTCCCTCGTTATCCGTTACAATCCTCATTGCCTTGTTATAGTCGCCATCAGCCAGCAATGCGATGTCCGAAGCATCCTCTTGGGATAGTTCAGGATAAGTTTGATGGAGCTTCTCCGCAATATCCGCATCTGCCAGACGAGGAATTTTCACCAATTGTGTCCGAGACAAAATCGTATTCAGAATCTTGTCGGGTTCCTCCGAAATCAGGATGAAGACCGATTTGCTCTCCGGTTCCTCCAGCGTTTTCAACAATTTCGGAGCCGCAGCGTGATACAGACGGTCCACACACCACAAAATATACACCTTATAGCCATCCTGATAGGAGCGCATGCTGTTATGACGCAGAATATCCGAACAGTCGCGGGTATTGATCGACGCTTGCTTGTTCTCTCCCTCCAATTCAGACAGCCAATCATGTATTTCCACATGAAAATCATTTCTGAGGACAAAATCCTTAAATTCGGAGGCCAATTGAGCGGAGTCGGGATCCTTTTTCACCGATTTAGTCGTACAATTTGGAAAATAGAGATGGAGGTCGGGGTGTGACAGTTTTGCATACTGTTTGCAGGATGGGCACTCGCCACAGGAATCCGTTTCCGTAGGGTGTTCGCAACAAAGATACTGACCGTAGGCCACTGCCAGAGCCAGCGCATGGCTGCCCGGCTGTGCAAGGAAGAACTGCGCATGAGCTGCACGACCCGCACGTGCGAGGTCTATAAGTTTCTGTTTCAGGGCTTTGTCTGCCAAGACATCCTTGAATTGCATATCACCGGAATTTTAATGTTTGATTTTTTCCAACCACGTATGGTCGTTGGTATTCTCGTAGGTGTCAAGACGGTAGAACAGCTCATCCAAATTTTCCGCATGAATCAGCAAATCGCGGTGGAAGGGACGCAGAAAGCCCTCTTCCAGAAACTTGTCCAATTGTTGAATCAACAAGTCATAGAATCCCAAGTAGTTATAAATGGCAATGGGTTTGAAATGCATTCCCAGCTGGGCATCTGTAACCATCTCAAAGAGTTCGTCCATCGTGCCGTAACCGCCAGGGAAGACCACGAAGGCATCGGCCCTTTCTTCGAGCAGCTGCTTGCGCTCGCTCATCGTTTTCACCATTATCATCTCGGTGAGATCGGTGGCCAGGACCTCTCCTTTCGTGAAAAAATCGGGAGCAACGCCGATCACTTTACCACCATGCTCTAAGGAAGCTTTGGCTGCGGCACCCATCAGTCCGATGGAACCGCCACCGTAATAAAGAGTCAACGACTTCAATGCGCACATTTTGCCAAAACGCACCGCTTCCTGCGCATACGCGGGATTTTTCCCTGTGGAAGAACCACAATACAACGCTAATGACTTATATTTCATATTACATCCAAATTCGTCAAGGTGTGATAAAAAATGGAAACCAACAGGTATCCGAAAATAATCAGAGGGAATGCGCCCAATTTAAAGACCAAGAACAGGACTATGCCCACCAGCAATATCACATAGCGTGCGATATTCATAGGCGTAAACTTGAAATCCTTGAACTTCAGCGAAATCATGTTGATGGGGCTGACCAAAAGAAATGCGAAGAAGAGGGTGAAAAACAGCACTACCCAATAGTTGTTCAATATTGAGACATATTCGGCCGCCGCTGGGATGAAACCCAGAAACAAGGCGTTTGCCGGAGTGGGCATTCCGATGAAGTTCACCGTCTGCTTCGTGTCGAGATTGAAACGCGCCAGACGCACCGCTGAAAGAGCCGGCACCAGAAAAACAGCATATACCAAGCACGACGTGAATGTGGTCTGGACAGACGGAAGCATCTCCAGATAACAGATCTTCAGCCACTTATAGACAATCATTGTGGGGGCCACCCCAAAGGAGACCACATCCGAAAGAGAATCCAGTTCTTTTCCGATAGCAGAGGTCACCTTCAGCAAGCGGGCACTTAAACCGTCGCAAAAGTCAAAGATGGCAGCAATCACAATCCACACAGCAGCCAACGTCAAATTGCTGTTCAGCGCAGACAGGATTGAAAAACATCCACAGACCAAATTCAGACAGGTCAGTGTGTTGGGGATATGAGATTTAATGTTAAACATTGGAATTGAGCTATTTGAGTATCCAGTAGTTTTGGTTAGTGCTTTTTGCGAACTGCTCCGCAGCCGCCTCGGTGTCAAACACACCGATACAGACTCGCAAATTCGTTACGCCATCTTGCTTGACAATCGTAGGAGAATACTGTCCAAGCTTCTTGTTGCGGATATGCCGCTCCACATCGCTTTCGGTGGGGAAGCTGCCCACAATCACATAGTAGCGTCCCTGCTCGAAACGGATATAGTCGTACTTGCCATCGGAAGTAGATTTCACAGGCGCTGGTGCAACCGGTTTCGGTGCCGGTTCCTCCACGACCTCCCGAGTTTCCTCTTCAACAGCCTCTACCTCCTCAACAACAGGTTCTTCATCAAAAGTTGCCGTCTGATTATCCACATCCGTCTCTTCCTGTGTGACTTCTTGTTCCACTGGTTGTTTCTTATCCTTCCATTGTTGATAATAACTCCAGATACGATCCTTGAAAACAAACCCGAGCGCACCCAAAGCTATCAACAGCAGCAGCAGAATCCACAACCATGCATGCTTATGGTGTTTTTTCTCGTCATCGTCTTCGTCATCATCGTCTTCATCTTCATCGCCCTTCATTGTCTCATCCTCGGGCGAATCATTATTCGCCCCTACAGATTCGGGAACAGGTTCCGGTTCCACAACGGGTTCGGATTCCACAACAGGTTCCGGTTCGGGTTCCTCCACGGTCTCCACAACCGCCATCGGTTCTTCTGCGGGCGAATCATTATTCGCCCCTACAGGTTCGGCAACGGGTTCTGGTTCCATGACGGGTTCTGGTTCGGCAACAGGTTCCGGTTCTACAACAGGTTCAGATTCCACAACGGGTTCCGGTTCAGGTTCCTTCTCGGTCTCCACAACCGCCATCGGTTCTTCGTCCTCAGCAGCGACAATGCCAACGCTCTTGATATCAATCGGTTCCATCCCCTCAAACGGGCTGTTCAGCTGCGGGATGATAGCGCTCTCGAAGGTAATATTACCTTTTTTGTCCAACATAAACGTACCGAAATCCTCATACGTCACTGACTTGTTGTGTTGGAGTGCGGCCAAGAGCTCGTCCACCCACTTCATAATCTGCTCGTTGGCTTCTGTAAAAAGGCATTTCTTTTCGCGACTGATCTGGTTGGCGAGCGCGAAATTGTTCTCCTCACTGTCATTTTGCGAAAAGACAACCTCATTATATGGCGGACGAATGACATTCTTCTCAACAGCAGCATGTCTTAGCTGTATCCGAAACGCTCCCAATCGTTCAACAAACACATATTGGTCTTGTAATAAGGTTTTCAGTAAAAAGTCTATCATCTTATTCTTATTCTACATTCTTAATTCTACATTCTTCAGGTCTTCCGGCGTATCAACACCGATGCCCTGATAGTCACATTCCAACGCCCGGATGGTGTAGCCGTTTTCAAGCCAACGGAGCTGCTCGAGTTTTTCGCTGTTTTCCAATTCCGAAGTCGGAAGCTGTACTATCTTTTTCAATACGCCATAGCGGTAGGCGTAAATGCCGATGTGCCGATAGTAGTTCTTGGGAAGAGTGGCGTTCTCGCGCAAGTACGGGATCGGCAATCTGCTGAAATACAACACATTGCCATTCTTTGCCTTGACCACCTTCACTACATTGGGGTTTTCAAGAATTTTCCTGTCTTGAAACGGGTTAACCAAGGTGGCGATTTGCACATTCCGATCCTCAAAGGCGCTGGCGAGCAGGTGAATCTCCTTCGGGGAAATCAGCGGTTCGTCGCCCTGAATGTTGATAACAACATCGTTATCCGTTGGACACATTGACTTTGCCGCCTCACCGCAACGGTCGGTGCCGGAGGCATGGTCTGGGGAGGTCATCACCACCTTGCCACCGAAGCCGCACACACAGTCCGCAATGCGCTCATCATCCGTGGCCACGGCAAGGTCGTGTACCTCAGATGATTGCACTCGCTCATACACCCACTGGATCATCGGTTTCCCCTGAATTTCAGCCAACGGCTTGCCTGGGAAACGGGAGGATGCGTAACGGGCGGGGATGATGCCGAAAACGTTGAAATCCCTCATTTGAACAGGCCGTACAATTCGGTATCTATCTTCTCTATAATCACCCCGAAATCTTCAGGTCGTTCCGCGAATTTCAACTTGTTGACATCAACAACCAGAAGCTTACCCTCTTTGTATCCATCTATCCAGTTGTCATACAGCTTGTTAAGATTCTCAAGATAGGACAAGCTGATGTCCCCTTCGTAGGCACGACCGCGTTTCAGAATCTGTGAAATCAACGTTTCCACATCCGCTTTGAGGTAAATGAGCAAATCAGGCGGTTGGAGGAACTTCTTCATCAGCTCAAACAGCGAGGCGTAGTTCTCGAAATCGCGCGAGGCCATCAGTTCCATCCGATGCAGGTTGGGTGCGAAAATATACGCATCCTCGTAGATGGTTCTGTCCTGGATCACGTCTTTCTTTCGCTGACGGATGTCAAGTACCTGGCGGAAGCGACTGTTCAAAAAATAGATCTGGATATTGAACGACCAGCGTTGCATATCCTGATAAAAGCTGGCGAGATAGGGATTGTCCTCTACACTTTCATAGAGGGCTTCCCATCCGTAATGCTTGGCCAGCATTCCTGTTAACGTTGTTTTTCCGGATCCGATATTTCCGGCGACAGCTATATGCATTTTTTTAAAGGTTATGGGTTATTGGTTATTGGTTATTGAGTTTTTCTTCCGTGCGAGTGGCGTGAATCACGAGGTAGCAGCAAAGTCCCACGAACATCACGATAGCGAGGATATTGTACATCGGGGAACCGATATAGTCGGCCATGAAGGTAGGTTCGACACCGGCGTATTTGAGGATGGCACTGAGAACGCCCATGATAGCACCACCGGCAAGCAAACCGGAGGCGAGGAGCGTGCCCTTTTCGGCGCGTTTCTTGTTGATGGCCTCATCTGTGCTGCGGGTCTTCACCAACCAGGCGAGGAAACCGCCCACCAACAACGGGAGGTTCAGCTGCAACGGGATGAACATACCAAGCGCAAACGCCAATGCGGGAACGCCGATCACATCCAACAGGATGGCAAGCACCGCACCCACGATGTAAAGAATCCACGGGGTGGAACCACCGTACATCATAGGCTCGATGATGGCCGCCATAGCGTTAGCCTGCGGAGCCACCAGGGCATTTTCACCCGTATATCCGTAAGTCTTTGAAAGCAACATGATTACAGCACCGACGGTCAGCGCGGAAACGAACGTGCCCACAAACTTGAAAGCCTGTTGCTTGTAAGGGGACGTGCCTATCCAGTAACCGACTTTCAAATCGGTGATGAAACCGCCAGCCATGGAAAGCGCGGAGCAGACGATGCCGCCCACCACCAATGCGGTGATGATGCCCGTGGCACCGCTCAAACCCACAGAGGCGAGGATGAAGGAGCTGAGAATCAGCGTCATCATCGTCATGCCGGACACCGGGTTGGTACCGACCGTGGCGATGGCCGTGGCCGCGACTGTGGTGAAGAGGAACGCGAAGAGGAAAACCACCAGCAAGGCTATCAGCACCTGCTTGAGGTTCATCTGCATACCACCGAGGAAGAAAAAGAGCACCATCATGACGATGACGGCTAAGAAACCGAAAAGGATGATTTTCATGGAGAGGTCACGTTGCGTACGCACCACCTCGCTCTTTTCACCGGCTGACTTGCCGGCTTTCACTGCCACACCGATGGATTTCTTGATGACCCCGGCAGATTTGATCACACCGAGGATACCGGCCATGGCGATACCGCCGATACCGATGTAACGCACATAACCAGAGAAGATTAAATCGGGGTCAAGAGTGCTCATGGCCGTTGCCACGCCATCGACTTCGATCATACCGTAATGGCCCAACAGCGGGGTCAGCACCCACCAGGAAAGAGCGGAACCGGCACAGATCACAGCCGCGTATTTGAGACCGATCAGGTAACCAGTGCCCAGCAGGATGGACTCGGCACTCATCTTGAACACGAACTTATGGTTCATGGCCAACTGCTCGCCCCAGCCCGTCATGCGGGTGGTGATGGTGTCGGCCCAGAAATGGAACGTAGTCATCAGGAAATCGTACAAACCACCAATCAAGCCGCTGATCAACAGCAGTTTGGCCTGGTTTCCGCCTTTCGCGCCCGAAACGATGATTTCCGTTGTCGCCGTTGCTTCAGGGAAGGGGTACTTGCCATGCATGTCGGAAACAAAGTACTTGCGGAACGGTATCAGAAAAAGGATACCTAGGAAACCGCCGAGCAGCGATGACATAAAAATCTGGAAGAAGTTGACCTGGATTTCCGCACCCGCCACCGGGTTGGTCTCCTTGATGATGTATATAGCCGGCAAAGTGAAGATGGCACCCGCCACAATCACGCCGGAACTCGCGCCGATAGACTGGATCAGCACATTTTCCGACAACGGGCTCTTCCTTTTGGCGATGGTGGAGATACCCACGGCGATGATAGCGATAGGGATAGCCGCCTCAAAGACCTGACCAAAACGCAGTCCGGAGTAGGCCGTAGCCGCCGAGAAAATGACCGCCATCAAGATGCCCCAGAAAATGGTCCAAGCATTGAGTTCGGGATACTTTTTGTCACTCAACAAGATAGGCTTGTACTCTTCGCCCTCCTTGAGTTCCCGATACGCGTTTTCGGGAAGTTTAATTTCGTTTTCCTCTTGTGCAATCGTAGTTTTTTCTTCTTCCATATTGCTTATTTTCAATTATTTATCCTCAATACCATTCTGTTTTCAGACGATATTAAACTTTTCTTTTTTACACTGTTTTCCGCCCAAAAACAAACTGCAAAAATAAAAAAAATACAATGAACGAGAAAAACGAAATATCAACAATTCATCTCACCGCTCAAACCACCTCAGCAGCTTCATCTTCCACTCGCCAGCCTTGCCCGTATAAGGGTGCTCGCGCAAAGGCAGGTTGAAGACGGTGCGGCCTTTGAGGACGGTCTGCGGGTGCGTGAACTCGCGGAAGCCCCACTCACCGTGGTAGGCGCCCATGCCGGAATGACCCACGCCGTTGAACGGAACACCCTTCACCATCATGTGGATACAGACTTCGTTGATACAACCGCCGCCGAACTGCTGCGTCTTCATCACGCGGTTTGCCCACTGCATATCCTTGGTAAACAAATACATGGCCAAAGGATGCTCACGGTCGGCGATGGTTTCCATCAGCGCATCCACCTCGGCATCCTTGAAGGGCACCACAGGCAGCAACGGACAAAAGAGCTCGTGCCGCACGATATGCTCGTCCTTATCAACAGGGTAAATGATGGTCGGGGCATAATGCTGCGTCTCGCGGTTGCCCTCGCCGCCGAAAATGATGCGGTCGCGGTACTCGTCAGCAAGCGCCGCGCACTTGTCGTATGCCGCCGTTGTGATCAGTTTCGGGTATTCGGGATTGGTCACTGGATGCTCACCGATCTGCGCCGTGAAGGCCTTCTTGAGTTCCGCCAAGAAGGGTTCCGCGACCTCCTCTGCTATGGCTATCTGGTTAATGTTGATGCAGATCTGTCCGGCATTGCAGAGTTTGAAGAAGGCGATCTTGCGGGCCGCGTCTTTGAGGTCGGCATCCTTGCGCACGACGCACCAGTTGCCAGTCTCGCCACCCAACTCCAACGCCACGGGCGTGAGATTTTTGGAGGCCTCGGCCATCACGTGCTTGCCCACAGCGGGCGAACCGGTGTAGAAGATCTTGTCGAAGCGCTGCGCGAGGCACATATCCGCCACGTCGTGACCGCCGTCGATGAGGGTGACGTACTCGGGCGGGAAAACCTCCGCGAAGAAGCGTTTGAGCACTTCGGTGCAGGCCGCGGACTTGCTGCTGGATTTGATCACCACAGTGTTGCCGCCGCACATCGCCGCCGCCACCACCCCGATAGTCAATAGAATCGGGAAGTTGAACGGACTGATCACCAACGACACGCCGTAGGGCATCTTATAGACTTTGGTGACGGTGCTCGGGAAGCACATCAGACCGCTGAAGTGGCACTCGGGCCGTGCCCATCGGCGCAGTCCCCGCAGCATCTCGTTGATCTCCACGATGATGGGTCCCACATCACAGAGGTAGGCCTCCACCCTACTGCGTCCGAGGTCGGCGGTGAGCGCATCCTCGAACTCGGTGGCATGCGCGATGACCGCCTCTTTCAGTTTCTTAAGTTGTTGTATCCGCCATTTAACAGGCAGCGTCGTGCCCGTGCGGAAGAATTTGCGCTGGGCCGCGACGATTTCGGTGATTTGTTCGTTCTTCATGCTTAATTCTATATTCTTAACTCTTAATTCTTAATTCTTCATCGCCCAGTCACTCTCAACAACACCCGTCGAATATCCTCCTCGCTGAACGTCATCGGGGCGGAATAGTTGATGGAATCCTTGGCCACCATGCGGGTAAGTTCCTCATAATCGGACTCTTTCACGGGCAACGGCAATGTGTTGAGGCCGCAGGTGACGATGAGGTCTTTGACGGCCTGCAGGAACCGCTCAGCAGCAATACGATCTTCGGTGTGCACATCCGCCAACCCGCAATAACGGGCCATCAGAGCATACTTCCTAAGACAGGCATCCATCTGATACTCCAGTACAGGCAGCATCATCAGCGAGATGGCCTGACCATGAGGGATATGGTACTTGGCCCCGATGCTGTGCGCGAAGGCGTGTACGTAGCCCGCGAGCTGCGTGTTGATGGCGTTACCGCCGTACATCGCGGCGCGGCACATCGCCAATCGCGATTCGATATTCTCCGGCTCACGTATCACAACGGGCAGATGATGCAGGATCAGCTTCACGCCTTCCAAGGAACGGTAGGCATCCTCCACATCGACCGCCACATCGCTCACCGTCCCTTCCACCACGTGGCTGAGGGCGTCCATGCCGCAGGCGGCGGTCACCACTTGCGGCGCGTGGATGGTCAGTTCGCTGTCGAGGATCACGTGCGTCACGTCCAACCCGACAATCACAGTAGAGCCTTTCGTGCCGCGAGTGCGGGTTACCACCGCGCCCACAGTGATTTCCGCGCCTGTACCTGCGGTGGAGGGAACAGTAATCATCGGCAGGGTCTTGCCCGGCACAATCAGGAACTTGACGAGCAGGGCTCTGGTGCTGAGATGCGGCAACCGCGCACCCGCCACTATCATCTTGCAAGTGTCCATCACCGAGCCGCCGCCCAACGCGATCACGCACTCGGTGTTGTATTTCATGGCGATTTTTCGTCCCTTTTCGATCAGCGCGGCCGTCGGTTCGGAATCGATGCCATAGAAGAGGGTGTGCCTCACGCCAGCAGCCTTCAGCGATTGCAGAATTTTCTGTTCGTAGCCAAGCTCACGCAAGGTCTTATCAGTAACCACCAGGACATGTGTGTAGCCTTTCTCCTTGCAAATCTCGCCGATTTGCGCCCGTGCTCCGTGTCCCTCCACAACCTGCGGCTCCGGCAGTGGCACACGGTGAATCACCCTTCCAGGTAACTTGTGTATCTGTTTTCTAAATACGTATGTGTCCATTGTTTTTTGATAACTATTGATTTAACTCCCTTCCGAGGATACTAAAATCCAACGGCAAAAGTACAACATTTTTTCAACAAAAAAGGAGTATCGCCTTAACGATACTCCTAATCTATGAATTAAATTATGAATTATGAATCATGAATTATGAATTATGAATTATGAATTAGTACATGCCTCCCATACCCGGGTTCATGCCGCCAGCAGGCATTGCGGGAGTTTCCTCCTTGATTTCGGCGAGCACGCATTCGGTGGTGAGCAACATGCCAGCGATGGAAGCGGCATTCTCCAAAGCCACGCGGGAAACCTTGGTCGGGTCGATGACACCAGCCTCGATCATGTGCTGGTACTCATCGATACGGGCGTTGTAACCATAGTCGCCTTTGCCCTTTGCCACAGCGTTCACGATTACGGAGCCCTCCTTACCGGCGTTGTTGGCAATCTGACGGAGAGGTTCTTCCAGAGCGCGGCGGACAATGTCGATACCGATCTGCTGGTCCTCGTTGTCACCCTTCAGACCCTTCATAGCTGCGATGCTGCGGATGTAAGCCACACCACCGCCAGGGATGATACCCTCTTCGATAGCAGCGCGCGTTGCATGCAAAGCATCGTCGAAACGGTCTTTCTTCTCCTTCATCTCCACTTCGGAAGCGGCACCCACGTAGATGACTGCCACGCCACCTGCCATTTTGGCAAGACGCTCCTGCAGCTTCTCGCGGTCGTAGTCGGAAGTGGTCTTCTCAATTTGGGACTTGATCATGGCGATACGGGCTTCGATGGCCTTCTTGTCGCCCTTACCGCTGACGATAGTCGTGTTCTCTTTGTCAACCGTGATCTTTTCCGCTGTTCCGAGCATTTCAATGGTGGCATCCTCAAGTTTGTAGCCTTTTTCCTCAGAAATCACGGTACCACCGGTCAGGATGGCGATGTCTTCCAACATCTCTTTTCTTCTGTCGCCGAAGCCGGGAGCCTTCACAGCCACGATCTTCAGACCGCCACGCAGACGGTTCACGACGAGCGTTGCAAGAGCTTCGCTGTCAACATCTTCGGAGATAATCAGCATAGGACGGCCGCTTTGGACAACCTTTTCCAGAATCGGGAGGAATTCCTTCATGTTACTGATTTTCTTGTCGTAAATCAGGATGTAAGGAGTGTCATAGACGGCTTCCATCTTCTCGGTGTCAGTCACGAAGTAAGGAGAAATGTAACCTCTGTCGAACTGCATACCTTCGACCACCTTCACGTAAGTGTCAGTGCCCTTGGCCTCTTCGATGGTGATCACACCCTCTTTCTTCACTTTCTGCATAGCCTCGGCAATCACCTTGCCCACAGCAGAGTCGTTGTTAGCGGAGATGGTAGCGACTTGCTCGATTTTCTCATGGCTGTCGTTGATCTCCACTGATTGAGCCTTGAGGTTCTCGACAACCGTTGCGACGGCCTTGTCGATACCGCGTTTGAGGTCCATCGGGTTGGCACCTGCGGTCACGTTCTTGAGACCGGTGTTGAAGATGGCCTGTGCGAGCACGGTAGCGGTGGTGGTACCATCACCGGCTTGGTCGTTGGTCTTGGAGGCGACCTCTTTCACCATCTGCGCACCCATGTTCTCGATGGGCTCCTGCAGTTCGATTTCCTTGGCGACCGTCACACCGTCCTTGGTGATTTGCGGTGCACCGAACTTCTTGTCGATGATCACGTTGCGGCCTTTCGGTCCCAGTGTCACTTTCACGGCGTTGGCCAATGCGTCAACACCTTTTTTCAGACCCTCGCGGGCTTCCCAGTTATATTTAATGTCTTTTGCCATTTTTTTTAGTTTAAGGTTTAAGGTTTAAGGTTTATAGATTATTGTGATTTGTGATTTGTGACTTGTGACTTGTGATTTGAGGCCGTTGCCCGTTATTAGTTCCGTTATCCTTCACTAATCACTAATCACTGTTCACTGATCACTATTCACTATTTGCAGATCGCGTAAATGTCGCTTTCCTTCATAATAAGGTAGGTCTCGCCGTCGAGTTGGATTTCGGTGCCGGAATATTTGCCGTAGAGCACGGTGTCCTTCACCTTGACGGTCATGGGTTCGTCCTTTTTGCCGGGGCCGACTGCGATGACGGTTCCTTGTTGGGGTTTTTCCTTGGCGGTGTCGGGGATGATGATGCCGCCAGCGGTTTTCTGTTCAGCTTCTGCAGGTTTCACTAGAACTCTGTCTGCTAAAGGTTTGATACTTTTCATACTGTTTTTTATTTTTAAGTTTGAATTCTTTGTCGTTTTTCGTTGACGGCGGGGAGTGTTGCAAATTTCGTGCCAGAGTTGGATGATAAGATGATAAGATGATAAGATGACAAGATGACAAGATGATTGGTGGGAATCGGAAATAACGAGTTGTTTAAGAAGTTTTGGGAAGAAGGGAGAGTTTTTGAAACCGAAGGCCGTTGAGAAGCTTTCTAACAGAATCAATCTTCAGCTTGCACTCTTCAAACTGCTCTAATGATATAAACTTCAAATCATAAGCTAATATCAGTTGGCAATACACTTCCATCAGCGAGCCAAATGCCATTTCTATAAAATGAAGTTGCTCTTTTGTTGATGTCCTATAATTGCCTTCAACGAGATTTGACGGAACAGAAATAACCGCCCTCCGTAATTGGCTACCTAATCCAAACTTCTCTGTGGCAGGAAACAATTTCTGTGTATCATAAACCAAAGCAACTAATTGTCTTGATTCTTTCCAAACTTGAAGATTTTCAAATGAATATGTTTTCATTATTTTAAAAATTTTGTTTACAATAATTTCTGCAAAAGTAATATTTTTTTTAATTCACAACAACAACAACAACAACAACAACAAAAAAAAAAAAAAAAAAAAAAAAAATTCTCATCTTCTCATCTCATCATCTCCTCACCTCATCCCCCTGACGTCTCCTGTCAAAATGTCAGCGTCAATTCACCATCCTCTTATCCTCTCATCCTCTCATCCTCTTATCCTCTCATCATCTTATCCTCTCATCCTCTTATCACCAAAAATCGTACTTTTGCCGCCCGAAAGAAACCACCAAACCGAATGTCTCAGATCATCGCCATACTGTACCTCTACGCCGTCCCGCTGCTCGTCATGCTTGCGGCGAAGAAGTGGCCCGTCATCGAGAAAATCTCCCCGATGGTCATTCTCTATGTCATCGGGCTGGTGGTAGGGAACATCGGCATTGTCGGGAAAGAATCCACTTACCTTTTCGAGAACATCTCCAACATGGCCGTGCTGACCTCCATCCCGTTGATGCTGTGCAGCTGCGACTTCCGGAAATGGTCGGCAAAGGCGGTGCTCAAGGCCTTCCTTGTCGGACTGGTCAGCATCATGGCCGTCAACATCATCGGTTTCTTCCTGTTCCGTTCCCAAGCGTTGGCGTCGGGAGTGAGCATCGAGGATTTCGCGAAGGTAACCGCAGCCATGACCGGTATCTACACCGGGGGGATCCCCAACTTCGCGCCCGTGGCCAAAGCCGTTGACCTGCCCCACAATCTCTTCCTCCTCGTTTCCGGCTATGACTTGGTTGTCACCGCCGTCTATCTGCTGGTCATCGTCTTCTTCGGCGGCAAAATCGTCCGATGGTTCTTCCCCAAGACAAAAAGTGTCCCGACAGCCTCCACAGAAGCTGTCACAGACAATTTGTCAGAGCCCGCTTCGGAAACCTCTGCCAAACCGGTAAAGCAAAGAATACTGAACCGCGCCGCATCCATCCTCGGTGCCGTTGCTATCGTGACCCTCGCTGTCGGATTGACCTACCTTATCCCGGTGAAGAACACGACGGCCATCATCATCATCGTCATCACCACTCTTTCCATCCTACTCTCATTCTGGAAACCAGTGCGCAAGCTGGAGGGCACTTTCGACACAGGCCTCTATTTCGTCTATGTCTTCTGCCTCGCTGTCGCCACCATGGTGAACATCCACGAACTCGAATTCTCGAAATACATATATATACTGTATTATATCGCCTTTGTGGTTTTCGGGTCGCTGGCACTCCAAATCCTGTTGGCCCGCATTTTCAAGATCAGCGGCGCGATGACGCTCACGTCGTCCATTTCCCTCATCAATTCGCCGCCATTCGTGCCGATGGTGGCCGCCGTGCTGCACGACAAGTCGGTGATTCTCCCGGGCATCGCCATCGGGCTGCTGGGGTATGCCGTCGGCAACTATTTGGGGATAGGCATCTTCATGATGCTGACAGCGGTTGGCAGCTAGCGAAAAAATATTTTTCAACACCTCTTGACAATATCCAAAAAAAGTCTATTTTTGCGCGCTTAAAAATTCTCGATTATTATCCTTAAGTTAGCAAAGGAAAAAAATTAGAAATCAGAGAGATATGGGTGAAGATATCTCTCGCAAAAAAATGACAAAACTGAAAAAATGGATGCAGTAAGTTACAAAACAATTTCGGCGAATGAGAAAATCGTCAAGAAAGAATGGGTAGTCGTTGACGCCCAGGAGATGGTTGTGGGCCGCCTCGCCTCGCAGGTGGCGCGCATACTGAAAGGCAAGAACAAGCCTTATTACACGCCTCATTTCGATTGCGGCGACAATGTGATCATCATCAACGCGGAGAAGGTGCGTTTCACGGGCCACAAGTGGACGGACAAGCAGTATGTCCACCACACCACGTATCCCGGCGGACAGCGCTTCGCCACTCCGAGGGAAGTGATGCGCAAGGATCCGAGACGCATTCTGGAACACGCCATCAAAGGTATGCTCCCGAAAAACAGACTCGGCGCCCAGCTGTTCCGCAACCTCCATGTGTATGTTGGTCCGAACCATCCGCATGAAGCTCAACAACCCAAAGTAATTAACATTAAGGATATTAAGTAACAATGGAAGTGATCAATACATTAGGCAGAAGAAAAACCGCCGTCGCCCGTTTGTATATGAAACCCGGCAGCGGCCAAATCATGGTCAACAACCGTGACTATAAGGAATATTTTTGCGTTCCCACCCTGCAGTACAAGGTCGAGCAACCCCTCCAAGTGGCCAACCTGATGGGTCAGTATGACATCAAGGCCAACTTAGACGGCGGCGGCGTCACCGGTCAGGCCGAGGCTCTCCGCATGGCTATCGCGAAGGCCCTCACCCAGGTGAACCCCGAACTGCGCCCGGCATTGAAAGCCCAAGGCTTCCTGCGCCGCGACCCGCGTATGGTTGAACGTAAGAAACCCGGTCAGCCCAAAGCCCGTAAGAGATTCCAATTCTCCAAACGTTAGTCGGAATCTTGTTTGGACAGTGTTTAGTATCGAAACGGGGAAGATTCCTGCATAGGACTACTCCTCCGTTGCTTTTAAGAACGTAAACAATTAAAAAAATCAACATGTCAAACGTACAATTTGAAGAATTATTAGAAGCTGGTTGTCATTTCGGACACCTGAAAAGAAAATGGAACCCTGCCATGGCTCCCTACATCTTCATGGAGAAGAATGGCATCCACATCATCGATCTCAACAAGACGATGGACAAGATCGAGGACGCTTGCAGCGCCGCCAAGAGCATTGCCCGCTCCGGCCGCAAAATCCTCTTCGTGGCCACCAAGAAACAAGCCAAGGAAACCGTCGCCAACATGGTCAAGGAGGTTAACATGCCTTACGTGACCGAGCGCTGGCCCGGCGGCATGCTCACCAACTTCTTCACCATCCGCAAGGCTGTGAAAAAAATGAGCGACATCGACCGTCTGATCGAAAGCCCCCAATTCCAAAACATCTCCAAACGCGAACGCCTGCAAATCAGCCGTGAACGCGCCAAATTAGAGAAGAACTTGGGCTCCATCAGCGACCTGTCACGCCTCCCCGCAGCCGTCTTCATCGTGGATATCATGAAAGAGCACATCGCCCTGGCTGAGGCCCGCAAACTTGCCATCCCCACTTTCGCCATCGTAGATACCAACTCCAACCCGAATCTGGTTGATTTCCCCATCCCGGCAAATGACGACGCATCCAAGTCAATCGCTGTGATCCTCAAAGCTATCTGCGACGCCATCCGCGAAGGACAGGCCGAACGCGAGATGAACAAGGACCGCATGGAAGAGGAAATGGCTGAAATGAACGCCGAGAACGAAAACGAGGAGAACGAAAACGACGATCGCGAAGGCGGCCGCCGCAGAAGAGTCTCCCGCAAGAACAACGAATAATTTAATCACAGAAAATCTTACAACAATATGGCTAATATCACAGCTGCAGATGTTAATAAACTGAGACAAGAGACCGGTATCGGTATGATGGACTGCAAGAAGGCCCTCGTCGAGGCTGAAGGCGACTTCGAAAAAGCTCGCGACATCCTCCGCAAAAAAGGCCAGAAAGTAGCCGCCAAACGCGCCGACCGCTCCTCCAACGAAGGTCGCATCATCGCCAAGACCAATGCCGACAGAACCAAAGGTTATATGCTCGTCATGGCTTGCGAAACGGATTTCGTGGGTAAAGGCGAAGAATTCGTCAACTTCACCGACAGCGTCCTTGACAAGGCTATGGCTGCCGACATCAAGACGAAAGAAGACCTCTTGAACATGGACTGTGGCGGTATGACCGTCGCCGAGAAATTGGTCGAAATGACCGGCAAAACCGGTGAGAAGATCGAATGTCCCGACTACCTCGTGCTGGAAGCTCCCTACGTGGAGGCTTACAACCACATGGGCAACCACAAGGCCACCCTCGTGGGCTTCAACAAGCCCGGTGAGAAAGCTGCCGAAGCCGCTCACAACGTCGCCCTTCACATCACCGCTATGGCTCCCGTCGCCCTCGACGAAAACGCCATCCCGCAAGAGGTGAAAGACCGCGAACTTGCCGTCGGCATTGAGAAGACCCGCCTCGAAATGATCCAAAGAGCCGTTGATTCCGCTCTCCACAAAGCAGGCATCAACCCCGCTCACGTCGATAGCGACGACCATATCAACTCCAATATGGCTAAGGGTTGGATCACCGAAGAGCAGGCCGAACTCGCCCGCAAAATCAAGGTTGAAGAAGCTGAAAAAGCTGCTGCTAACCTCAATGACAAACAGATCCAGCAAATCGCCCAAGGCCGTCTGGTGAAGTTCTTCAAGGAAAGCACCCTCAAATACCAAGCGCTCGTGATGGGCAGCGACGGTAAAGAGAGCGTCGGCGACTATATCAAGAGAATGGACAAAGACCTGGCTTGTGTCGGCTTCGTCCGCAGACAGATTGGCGAGTAATCCAAAAACACTCCTAATACGAAAGGCGCGAGTTTTCGCGCCTTTTTTTGTTAATAGTTAGCCGCTTTAGGACTATTCCGAATGTTAGCAAAAAATATGTACATTTGCACTTTCAATATTACAAACAGAAATACAATGATTAAAAGAACATTCATCTTTCTTGTCACCGTAATCTTAACACTCTGCACCGCAAATGCGCAGTACCAACTGCTCTACGAATCTTTCACTGATGGCAGCGGCGACACGTCACGCACCTTGGTGACGGTTGCCAACGAACAGCTGTGCATCGCTTCCGCCGACCCTGAAGAGGCCAACCCCATTCCCGGAATCGCGAAGCACTACACCTACATCGACTTCGCCCATGACACTGCCTTCCACCAGCTTTATTACACGGAGAAAGAGCAGTATTTTACCGGCATTTCTCTTCGTACTGGCAACAACTATGAGTTTGAGAAAGTTGAAATAGTCGATGGCTACAGGTGCAAGAAATACACCACCTCCCTTTTTTCCAACCGTATGGAGATTTGGATGACAGAGGATCTAAAGTACCGCGCCACTCCGACCACTACTTTCGCCGACCTGCCGGGCGTACTCGTGCGATACACTCGCAACGGCAATGCCACCACACGCCTCGTGTCCGAATCCTTCGAGACCTCCAGGCGAAAGATGATGGACTCGAAAACCGTCATCCCCGCCAACCTCGGCACTTACATGAACAGTCGCGCCCTCAACAATCTTGAGAAAGAAAAACTCGTCATCAACATCCCCGTTTTCCGTGACGCGCAAATCTGCTTCAACCCAAAACTTCCGAAAGCATCCACGATTCCCTACGACACTACCCTACCCTTCTCAAACGGCACCATCATTCTGAAACGACTCAACCTTAAGCAACTACCTGCTCACTACCAGATATTTGCAGAGCTCACCGAACAGTCGAACGGCGATGCCTATGACCGCACAGGCTCCATCTTCGTCATCCCCGCTTCAAAAATCAGCTTCCTGAACGCCTTGATTGACAGCGTGGGTGTGTTGCCTACCATCACCAATAAAAACGGGGAGCAGTATCAAGGCATTAAGTTGGAGAAAGACTACACACCGTTAGTGGAGCTTGTCCGCTTTTTTACCCCGTTTGGTGTACACCACTTCAACCAGTACCGCTCATTGAATAACAAGGAATGGGAAGATGCCGCCTACTACAAACAGGATATCAGCGATTTACGCCAATATCTGCAAGGTAATGTCTATATCGGGGCATTCATCGGCAACTACGATGCCGGCGGTCACAAGATTTCCCTTGACCTCAAAGCATATCCCGAAGGCTACGAATGGTCAGGTGATATCAACAAAGAATATTGGACGCTTCCACTCTTCAACACCTGCAACGTAATGGAGATGTCAGGACAAAACTACGGCACTCTCTTTGGTACGGATTCTCTTACAGTTACGTTCACCGTTCCCGAAGGGCTCTCCTCGCTGCGGTTGCGTTACATCAGTACGGGTCATGGCGGCTGGGACACAGGCGACGAGTTCGTGCCGAAGGAGAACGTCATCCTCATCGACGGGCAGCCGCGCTTCCGCCACACCCCGTGGCGCAGCGACTGTGGCACTTTCCGGGTCTTCAACCCCGCCTCCGGTAACTTCTGGAACGGCTTGTCATCCTCCGATTATTCCCGTTCAGGCTGGTGCCCCGGAACCGCCACGCAGCCAGTCTATTTCGACCTCACTGGTCTCACTCCCGGCGAACACACCATCACCATCGCCATTCCGCAAGGACAGCGCGAGGGCTCGTACTTCAGCGCATGGAACGTGTCCGGAGTGCTCATTGGGACGATGAGACGATGAGACGATGAAGCGATGAGACGATGAAAACGATGAAAACGATAATCCGAAAAAATTGTACTTTTGCCATCTAATTTATTGTTGCATTGAATAATCAGACCCTCAAAATAGTCACCATCCTCGGAGCGAGGCCGCAGTTCATCAAAGCCGCTGTCGTATCCCGTGCTTTGTCACAATATCCTGACATTCAGGAAATCATCGTACACACAGGCCAGCATTTTGACCAGAACATGTCGCAGCTCTTTTTTGAAGAGATGCTACTTCCAAAACCGTCGTATCACTTTGACATCCATGGACTTCCGCACGGAGCACTCACTGGCCGCATGATGGAGAAAATCGAAGAGGTTCTGCTGCAAGAAAAGCCAGATTGGGTGCTGGTCTATGGCGACACAGATTCAACCCTCGCGGGCGCATTGGCCGCCAAGAAGCTGCACATCCGAGTGGCGCACGTCGAGGCGGGACTGCGTTCCTACAACGAGGCCATGCCGGAGGAGATAAACCGCATCCTCACCGACCGCATCAGTGATCTGCTGTTTTGTCCCTCTGAAATTGCCATGAACCAGCTTCGCAACGAAGGGCGTTTAGCACACGGCGCGCAAGTCGTGATGAGCGGCGATGTGATGAAGGATGCAGCCCGACAGTTCGCCCCGCTCATGCGAAAGCCCGCCGCCACCCTCCCCGACCGATACGCCCTCTGCACTTTCCATCGTGCCGAAAATGTGGATAATCCGCAAATAATCAAACAGTTGCTTTACGCACTTGAGCAAACTTGCAATAATATCCCCATCGTATGCCCGTTGCACCCGCACACACGCAAGAGCTTGGAAACCATCGGCTACCCCATTGACCGGTCACCCATCCAATTCATCGAGCCTGTCGGCTATTTGGAAATGCTCTACCTGCTGAATCACTGTATGTTGGTGATGACCGACAGCGGCGGACTGCAGAAAGAGGCGTACTACATGCGGAAATACTGCATCACCCTCCGCAACGAGACCGAATGGACGGAACTGGTGGGCTGCGGCTACAACCACGTGGTCGGGACAGAACCCGCCAATATTCTGCAAACCGTCCAGAATCTGTTGGATGTGCCACCAGTATTCCCCATCGCCCTTTACGGAGACGGACATGCGGCGGAGGTTATTGCGAAGACGATGAGACGCGGAGACGATGAGACGATGAGGCGATGAGACGATGAGGCGATGAGACGATGAGACGATGAGACGATGAGAGATTGGTGAAGTTAATGTATCTTTGAAGTAAACGTACAAATCCATAATGAAGATTAAGATTTTAATAATCAACATTATACTTATTTTTTGTTTTTCTGTTCCGGTGTGGGCACAGAGCGATGAGGTGAGGTTTTCTTCGAATGGAGGAGTCTATTCAAAAGCGTTTTCGTTGACCTTGAAATGTCAGAATTCCAGTCACCACATCCGTTACACGCTGAACGGGTCCACCCCTGATCAAAACTCGTTGCTATATACTAATCCTCTCGTGCTGAATAACGATTTATGTTCCCGGTCCGACATCTACAAGATCCCGATTTCCCCGGAAAACGAATTCTATCTTCCGGATTCGGTGGTGAAGGGCATCGTAATCCGTGCCGCCGCCTTCGACGACTTTGGGAACCGTGTCTCGCCAGTGGTCACGCAATCCTACTTCTTCAAATCCCTCGGCTGTAACCTCCACAAGCTCCCTGTCATTTCCATCTGTGCCGACTCGTTGTCACTTTTCGCCCACGACACGGGCATTCTGGTGCCGGGAGACCTTTTCGACCCTGATGATCTAGACAACTCCGGGAATTACGCACAATCGGGCCGGGAATGGGAGCGGCTTGTGAACGTGGAGTACTATGCGGAAGGGAACAACGGCTTCAACCAACTCGCGGGGTTGCGCACTCACGGTGGCATCCGTGCCAGGCGCGCACAGCAAAAAGGGCTCAAGATATACGCTCGTGAGGAATATGGAAAAAAGAACTTCAAATACAAAATCTTCGAGGAATCCGACTTATCAAAGTTCAAACACCTGATTATCAGGCCGTTCAGAAACGCATGTACCCCCGCCGGCATACACGACTGGCTGGCAAATCACATCGCCGCCCCGCTCAACATGGGTACGACGGCTTCACAACCAGCCGTCCTGTTTCTCAACGGCGAGTACTGGGGTGTCTATTTCTTGGAGGAAAAGGTTGACGAGCGCTACCTGGAAAGCCATTTCGAAGTCAACCCCGACAGCGTCAATATCATCAGTTCCTGGGGCACCGTTGAGGCCGGCACCTCCGACTCCTGGTTTTCCCTCTACTACTGGCTAATGACAGCAGACCTCTCGGATCCTGCCCAATACGCCTACTTCACGAAAAAAATCGACATCCCCAACATCATCGACTATTACATCTTTGAGCTTTACTCCGCCAATTGGGACTGGCCCAACAACAACGTGCGGTGTTGGCAAACCATGGACGACGGACCTTGGCAGTGGGTTTTCTACGACGGAGACTGCTGCCTTGACAATCCTAAATACGATGTTTACATGATGGCCACTTTCACAGGTGAATATTGGAGCACAAGCGAATGGGCAACCCTTGTCTTCAGGAAACTGCTGGAAAATGAGACTTTCAAAAGCCAGTACCTCACCCGGCTGGAGGAAGTGAACAAAAAGTATTTCACCTACAAACGCACAAAACCCTACTTAAACAAGATATGCAGTGCTCTGAAGGACGAAATACCTCAACAGGCTTATCGTTTCAACAATCCCCAAAACGAAAGAGAGTGGGAAAGGTATTGTCGTGAGATTGACCTATTCTTGTTAGAAAGGGAAAATCGGTTCTGGATTGAAACCAAGGAGTTTTTCCATCTGAAAGAAGATGAGATTTCCTCCGTCACCTGCTATCCTAACCCGATACGGCAAGGAGGGAACTTAAACTTGCAAATATCGACGGATGAAGACTGTTCTGTCTGGGCTTCCGTTTATGATATGAATGGACAATACACATACGGACAATATTTTTTCCTGCAAAAGGGAGACAACACGGTACAAGTCAACATGGATTTTCTTTCGGGAATATATTTCATCAAAATGGGTTCTTTCACAAAAAAAGTGATTGTCATCAACCCATGATAAATCCGTTGATACATCTTCAACGAAAAATGCGTATATTTGCCGAATCGTAATAAACGGTCAATAATTTACAAACAAATTGAAAGACAATACATTATGGAAGAAAAGAAAACCTCTATGATTCGTTTGAGAATGAGTTCTCAAGATGCCCATTACGGCGGAAACTTAGTTGACGGTGCACACATGCTCGCCTTGTTCGGTGATGTGGCCACGGAGTTGTTGATTATGCAAGATGGCGACGAAGGCCTCTTCTGCGCTTACGACAATGTGGAATTTCTCGCCCCTGTGTATGCCGGCGACTACATCGAGGCTGTCGGTGAGATTACCAAGGTGGGCAACACCTCCCGCAAGATGGTCTTCGAGGCCCGCAAGGTCGTGCGTCCTCGTCCCGATATTAGCGCTTCCGCCGCCGACGTGCTGGAAGAGCCCATCGTGGTCTGCCGCGCCTCCGGCACCTGCGTCGTTCCGAAACAATGCCAGAGAAAGAACAACTAGCTATTAGCTATTGGCTATTGGCTATTGGCTATTGGCTGTTGGCTGTTGGCCAAAAGCTAATAGCTAAAAGCCAAAAGCCAATAGCCAAAACTAAAGAGTCAAATAATAACAAATTCAACGAATAAAAATGGATAAACTCATTATTACCGCCGCAATTTGCGGTGCAGAAGTAACGAAAGAACAGAATCCGGCCGTGCCCTACACCGTTGAGGAGATTGTGCGCGAGGCCAAGAGCGCCGTGGATGCCGGCGCCGCCATCGTGCACTTGCATGTGCGCGAGGACGACGGCACGCCAACGCAGAGCCGCGCCCGCTTCCAGGAATGCGAAGACGCCATCTACAAGGCTTGCCCGAACGTCATCCTGATCCCTTCCACCGGCGGTGCTGTGGGCATGACCCCCGACGAGCGTCTGCAATCAACCGACACCACCCCGATTCCGGAGATGGCCACCCTCGACTGCGGTACCTGCAACTTCGGTGACGAAATCTTCGACAACACGATGCCGACCATGCGCGCTTTCGGCAAACGCATGATCGAGCGCGGCATCAAGCCCGAATACGAGTGCTTCGAGATGGGTCACCTCGACACCATCCTCACCATGGCCCGCAAAGGCGAGGTTCCCGGCGCCCCAATGCAGTTCAACTTCGTGCTCGGCGTCCCCGGCTGTACGCCCGCCACGGTTGACAACCTCTGCTGGCTCGTGAAGAACATCCCCGCCGGCAGCACCTGGACCAGCACCGGCATCGGCCGCCACGCCTTCACCCTCGCCGCCCCCACCATCGTCATGGGCGGTAACGTGCGCGTGGGCTTCGAAGACAACCTCTACCTCGAACGCGGCGTGCTCGCCAAGAGCAACGGCGAACTCGTCGATAAGGTTGTCCGCATGGCCAAACTGCTCGGCCGTCCCGTCGCCACCTCCGACGAAGCCCGCGAGATTCTCGGACTGAAGAAGAGATAAGACGTAGGACGTGAGACGTAAGACGTTTGACGTTAGACGTTAGATTTATGATGAAAAACACCTCGGAACTGATTCTGAGGTGTTTTTTTCGTCCTATTCAGGACAATCGATTGACATGAGGACCTACCCGACCACGTACAATTGGTTCGGCATCAGTTTGGCACAATAATTTATGATTGCCCGAGCCCTCTCGAACCCCGCATCACAGACTTTTTTTTCTTTACAACCGTCATATCCCATTGTAAGATGCATAAGATCATATCCCGTGTTCAGATACTGCAACAATTTCCCATCACGCTTGGCAGCGGCTTCCTGATATTTCTTGACCGATGGACGGCCTTTTCCCTTGCGCACCTGCAACAAAGCATCTAATGCAATCAGACACCCCTTCCACAGCGTGTCACCCGCCATACGGACATATTTTTTGTCCTTATACAATTTTGTCTCAGGGTCATACTTTCCTTTGTTAATGACTTCTTCAGCGTTGGCCACATATCTTCTGGCCTCGTCAATTGGATTTTGATATTCCATTATTTTTGATTTTTAGGTTAGTGGTATTTTATAGTATATATTCCGTTCGCAAAAATACAACAAAAAGAAGCGTTTGTCAAGAGTTTTTGGAAAATATTTTTTATTACTGAAAACAAGATAGTTACACAGAAAACGAAGAAATCAATTTATAATTATTTGTTAATTTTATATGTTGACTTTGCAAAAAACAGCGTCGTTTTCGTTCAACAAAGAGCAAATCACTTCGCATTCCAAGTTATCCAGAAAAAAAATTTCGGAAACTGTTGGTGGTGTCCGAAAAAAGTGTATTTTTGCCGCCGATTTCAGACAGACGATCTGTTAGCTCAGTTGGTTTAGAGCGCTTGCTTGACAGGCAAGAGGTCACTGGTTCAAATCCAGTACAGATCACCAAGTTAGAAGAGGCCACACGTAAAAGTGCGGCCTTTTTTGTTGCCTATGGGCGATGAAAGAAGATGAATTAGCGTTTGATGTTCCTGGCGTTGAGGGCGGCGCGATAACGGGCTGCGTTGCGGGCGTGTTCAGCAGCGCTGGCGGTAAAGTTGTGATAACCAGAGAAATCCTCCTTGGCGCACATGTAGAGGTAGTTATGATGACGGTAATGCAACACGGAATCCATCGTGGAGGCCTCGGGAATGCGGATCGGACCAGGAGGAAGCCCTTTGTATTTGTAGGTGTTATACGGTGAATCGATCTGCAAATCCGCGTTCAGGATGCGCTTGCGGGCGAAATCCCCGATGGCGAACTTCACGGTCGGGTCCGACTGTAGCAACATCCCTTTGTTCAGCCGGTTGATGTAGAGTCCAGCGATAATCGCTTTCTCTGACGGACGCATGTTCTCCTCTTCCACAATAGAGGCGAGCGTGGCCACCTGCACCGGTGTCAACCCGATGGCATCGGCATCCTGCTTGCGCTTTTCGTCCCAAAACTGTCCATAATAATCGTTCATCCGATTGAGAAAATCCTCCGCCGTGATGTCGTAATAGATGTCGTAAGTATTTGGGATAAAAAGGCATACGGCTGTAGTATCCGACAACCCGTATTTCTGCATATAGTTTCTGTCTTGAAGCAGCGCGGAAAGTTCCTCCGGCTCGAAAAAGAACTTATGCCCCACCCTCTCGACGAGCTGATCTACCGTGCGCACGTTGTTGAAGGTGAACTTCACGGGATAGTGCTGTCCCCGACGCAACAACCGTACCAAATCCAGGTTCGTTCTACAGGTGGAAATATCGTATTTGCCAATCCTTATCGTCTTGTATTTCAGTGCCTCCGCTGTCTTCTTGAAACTCGCCTCGGACTTCAGCACCTCGTGCTTTCGCAAAGTGTCCATCACCTGCTCAAAGGTAGCACCGGGCGGCACCACCACGACAGTCTCCCGATTTTGCACATTCTCAGCAAAGAACGTCTTGAAAAAAACGCCCCCTGCCATTCCCGCCAACAAAATGGCGCACAATATAATAATTATGAGAATCTTCTTCTTTTTCATGAAAATATTCATTGATTAACGGGCGTACGCGATACCGATTAACGGGGCGTATGCGACACCGATTAACGGGGCGTATGCGATACGCCCCTACAATCATTCATTAATCGTCCATTCATCTTGTCATCTTATCATCTTATCATCTTATCATCGCCTCACACTCGCACGATCACCCGTAACTGGTGCGTATATCGCTGCACTTCCTCGTTAAAGATACCTGTTTCGTCAACACGGTCGATGCGGACGCGGCCACTTGAATGGATAATGGTGCCGTCGCCGAGCATCATGCCGACATGGACAATGTTCCCTTCTTCGTTGTGGAAAAAGGCAAGGTCGCCGAGACGGGCTTCATGGACGAAGTCGAGCGGTTCACCGCACAGCACCTGTTGGGAGGCGTCGCGGGGAAGTTGGATGCCGACAAGGGAATACAACAGCTGAACGAAGCCGGAACAGTCGATGCCGAGCGGAGTGCGGCCACCCCAGAGATAGGGGGCTCCGAGCAGCGAAAAAGCGGTCTTTCGGAGCAGTTCCATACGTTGGACATGGGAGATGTCAGGCACACCGTCTGCAGGCCACCAATTCTCCGCATTCGGAGTTGGAGAGCAGATCCGGAAGGGACTTTTTTCCGAATCGACAACAATCAGTGCACCCATAGTCCACAAATTAGGCAGTTTCATTCCCGTTGATACGAAAGGCAGACTCAAACGCAATTTGTCTGCCTTCAGATAACGGTCAAAAACATCATCAGAAACCTTGAGACACTGTTTCCGTTGAATCCAACCAGAATAATTGTCATGATGGGTTTCTATCTGCACCCATTCTTCCAAAGTTTCCAGCACGCGGTAAGTCTCGCCATAGAGCAACTGACTCACCATCTCGGAACAGTGCGACGGCTCCGCCCGCATCGGTATCACCGTCAAATGACATATACCCGAATTCATTGCCTCATCGTTTCATCGTCTCATCGTCAGAACGGCAGGTCATCTGCACCGCCCTCGTCGGTGAACGTTTCCTGAGGAATATTGGGCAGTGTGTTCATATCGGGCTGAGGTTGGGCGAAAGAGGAAGGCTGCTGAGGTGCCTGATAGCCCTGTTGGGGAGCCGGAGCATACCCTTGGGGTTGAGGCGGATAGGCGGCCTGTTGAGGTTGCACATAGCCCTGGGGTTGTTGAGGATAACCTTGAGGCGGATACATCTGCTGTTGCGGCTGGGCATAACCCTGCGGTGCATATTGCGGCTGCTGCGGCATATATCCCTGCGCGGGCGCACCGGTGACAGCGGCGGGAGTGGCGGCTTCCACCTTCCAGGCCTTCACATCCGTGTACCAACGGCCGTTGAACTCACGGGACTCCAAATCAAAGGAAACCGTGATAAGGCTGCCCTCCTGGAATTGGTCCAACGCACGGGCACGGTCACCCCACAAATTGGCACATATCTTCTTGGGATATTGTTCTACGGTCTCAATGACAAACTCGGCCTTCGACCAATTGTTTCCTGAACTGCTGACACCCGACTGGACGGGCAATTTCTGAATTAATTTTCCTGTAACTTCCATATTTACTCTTTGTTTTTCTTTTCTCTCTTACCGAAAACGGTGACGTTAATGTATTTTGAGGGATTTGCCTTGAGATCTTTGATCAGCAAATCCAAACTTTCAATTGTCTTGTTAATGTTGCTATAGAGCGAATCATTGTTCACCAGCTGGCCGACAGTGCCTTGGCCGTTTTTCACGGTGGCGAGAATCTGGTTGGCATTGTCGAGCGTATTTTGGGCGTTGTTCACGAGCGTGCGGATATTGGACTTCGCCAACGAATCGCTGATATTGTCCACATTGGCCACAATTGCGTCGATCTTGGGGCTGGCATCGCTGAGTGTTTTCGTGAGGGTCTGGAGCTGCGCAACCACATTGGTCACCTTGCCGCCATTGTGAGCCAACAGTTTGGAAAGGTCTGCGGTGGTGTGTTCCAGGTTCTCCAGCGTGTTCTTAATCATCGTACCACCATTGAGGGAGTCTTCGGTACGGAAGGCAAGTTTGAGGTTTTGCCCGATGGTATCGACCGAGGCGACCACACTTTGGAGTTGCGCCACCAGATCGCCCACCCCGTCCAACATACCGCCGGCGAGGTAACAGCCGAGCGTGTCGCCACGATGGGCCATTTTAGAGGATTGTCCCAAATGAAGGTTCACAATCATGCCGCCAAGGACATCCTTTTGTGCCACTTCCAGCTTTGAATCTTCCGGAATGTCCAAATCTTCCGTAACCAGAATCTCCGCGCAGATACGCACGGGATTGGAACTCAACAACTTGATACCGGTAACTTTGCCGATTTCGTATCCATTCAACGCCACATTCGTGCTTTCATGCAAGGCGCCGACATCTTCAAACACGGCATAATAGTAATTCTTCTTGCCGAAAACATTGATTCCCTTCAAAAATACAGAACCGAAGTA
Source organism: uncultured Bacteroidales bacterium (assembly GCA_900315245.1). Taxonomy (GTDB): domain Bacteria; phylum Bacteroidota; class Bacteroidia; order Bacteroidales; family WCHB1-69; genus F23-D06. Next base: position 41,315 of record OMYJ01000004.1, on the reverse strand, counting down.
AAAGATCAGCACAGCCGCAATGAAAAAAAGCGCGACCTTGATGCTTTTAACCTCTTTGTCGGAATAGGATTTCTGCTTGTTTTTGTCCATCGGATGATAATCTCTACAAACTGCAAAAATACCATTTTTTCATCTCCGATGGAAATAATTTATTCACATTCCATCAACATTAATGTTTGGCAAGTTTCACAGCTTCGGAGACAGGAATTTTAGTTTCTCCTTTAAAAGCAATGACAAAAGCGTCGGGATATTTCTTTTTCACCTCTGTGAGAATATTCTTCGCCGACTGCAGATCGGACTCGCTTCCTGCGGTATATTTCCACAAACCGCCCTCATTATAACGGTTCACTGCCGGAAGACCATTGAAACGTTTGTCATTCAGTGAAATTTTCTCCGGGAGTGCCATAAACTGTACCATGAAACGGATTTCGTCGGGTTTTGCCGGCGATTTATCTACTGTGGCTTTTTGGTCATCCACTTTCTTATCCGACTGATTATCAGAAGAATTATTATTGTTGTGATCATTTGCTTCGGATTTATTGGATGACTCTGTTTGACTATTATCAGAAGCTATAACGTCAGGGATGGTGACTTTATTGCCTGTCACCTGAGAATAATAAGAGACGAAAGCGCGATAGATGGCATCGGCTATCCCTTGTTTGTGTTTTTCATCGGAGAGGTATTGCTCTTCCGTAGGATTGGTGAGAAAGCCCATCTCGATGAGGATACTGGGCATGGAGACGGCCCAAAGCACCCAGTAGCCAGCCTGATTGACCCCGCGGTCACGGAGATGTGTGGTGTTGATCAGGTTTTTCTGGACTTTGTCGGCCAGAAGAATGGAATTGTTGAGGTATGCGGCTGAATAAAGGGAGAACATGACGGCAGACTCGGGGGAGTTCGGGTTGAATCCGCCATAATTCTGCTCGTAGTCCTTCTCCTTCAGCATTGCGGAGTTTTCGGCGCGGGCCACTGCGAGGTTTGCATCGCTCTTGTGAAGGCCCATCACCCAAGTGTCTATGCCGTGTGCCGACTTGTTTTCGCTGGCGTTGCAGTGGAAAGATATGAAGAGGTCGGCATGGTTGTCGTTGGCGATTTTGGCGCGGCGATAGAGTTCCACGAAAACATCCGTGTTGCGCGTATATATCACTTTGACATTCGGGCAGTTGTCACTTATAAGCTTGCCCGTCTTCAGCGCAATGTTCAAGGCTACATCCTTCTCCTTGGTATATGCGCCGAGGCAGCCGGGGTCTTTTCCTCCGTGCCCCGCGTCAATCACCACCTTGAACGTTTTCCCGTCTTTTTGGGCGGACACCGGGAATGTCAAAAAAGTTATGAACAGAAATAATAAGAAAAAAAATTTCGAGTTCATCGGATTGCGATTTTTTAATTATCTTTGCTGATTTTTTCTTGCAAAAATATAATTATTGACTAAAGGTTTTTCCCTTTGATTAAAAAAATATACACACTGGATTTTTCATATTTCCATAAGCTCCTTATGGTATTCATATTCAGTGTATTATATTTTCAAGTTTTCCCTCAGGGCGTAAAACCACGGAGGCCGGCGCGGGCCAAAACGGACACCACCGTCGTCGAAATCTCCAATCCGACATACGCAGATTCGGCAGCGATTTCCCTCCGATCCTCTAAAATCATCTCCCCAAACGCCATCACCTCGATCGTCAAATACAGTGCCCGCGACTCGGTGGTGAACGATTTGCAAAACCGCTACACATACCTGTTCGGCGATGCCATGGTGCAATACGAAGACATGGAACTGCGTGCCGACTATATCGAAATTGACTTCATTCACAACGAGTTGTATGCCTGCGGGGTGGCCGATTCCAACGGGAACATGCACGGTTTCCCCGTCTTTTCACAAGCGGAAGCGCACTACAACGCCAGGGAGATCATGTACAACTTCAACACCCAAAAGGGCAAAATCTCGCATGTGATCACCACACAGGACGACGGCTTCATCCACGGGGAGCAGGTCAAGAAGATCGGGGACAATGTCGCGTACATCAAACGAGGGAAATACACCACCTGTGAGCTCGGCGACCCGCATTACGAGATCACTTTTTCCAAAGCCAAGGTCATCCAGCACGACAAGATCCTGATCGGCCCCGCATACCTGAGTTTCACGAACGTGCCTACGCCATTGGCTTTACCGTTCGCCTTTTTCCCGCTGGATTCCCGTCACAAGTCCGGACTGGTGATGCCCTCTTTCGGGCAGTCCGGCTCCATGGGCTTTTATTTGAAAGATCTCGGCTTCTATTTCGCCATCAACGACAACATCGACCTTTTGCTGTCCGCCGACCTCTACACCCGTGGAAGCTGGGCCATCAAAGCCAAGTCGAACTATGTGTTCCGTTACATGTGCAGCGGCGTCGTTGAATTGGCTTACGCACGCTCTCTCACGGGCATCCGCATCGACACGGCCAATTTCAGGAAGACGAACAACTACAAAATCTATTGGGACCACAAGCAGGATGTCAAATCGCATCCCCGGACCCGTTTCAACGCGCACATTGACATCCAGAGTGCCAACTACGCCCGCTACAACATGACTCCAGCAAACGACTACCTCTCAAACCAGTTCACCTCCACCGTCAACTTCTCCACTTCGGCCGCTGACTTCTTTTTCTTCGATGCCACCATCTCCTACTCGCAAAACACCGGCAACCACACCATCAACATGAAACTGCCCAACATCAATATGTCTGTGGCCCAATTCTATCCATTCCGCAAGAAAAACAAAACCGGAAAGTTGAAATGGTATGACAACATCTCCATGAAATGGTCGTCCCAGCTTATCGGGCAGGTCAACACCCTCGATTCTCTGTTCCTCAAACCCATCACTTGGGAACATTTCGAGACCGGCATCATGCACACCGTGCCCATCACCATTCCCATCAAGATTGCCAAAACCATCAACTGGAACACATCTATCACGCTGACCGAGAAGTGGTACCTGCAACATTACACCCGCCACATGACTTGGAATGGTTCAGAGGAGTCCGTTCCTACGATGCAGACGGACTTCCACCGCAAGTTCGGGGCCGTACACGATCTTATGATTTCCTCGAATCTAACCACGAAGATCTACTTCATGTACCTCTTCAAGAAAGGCGGTCTGAATGCCATCCGCCACATCATCACTCCGACACTGAGTTTCAATTTTCAACCGCTGCTAAACGGACGCCACACCGCCTCATACGTCAATCCCATGACCGGCGACCTGGTCGAGTACAATTACTACGACAACTCCATCTTCGGTCCCGGGAGCAACCGCATGCAGGCACGTGCGCAAGTATCCTTCGGTAACAACCTGGAAATCAAGGTCCGTTCCCGAAAGGACACCATCACGGGATTGAAAAAGGTACCGCTCATTGACAACTTCAACATCTCCATGTACTACGATTTTGCCGCCGATTCCATGAAATGGTCATTGTTCACCATGTCAGGCCGCAGCACTCTTTTCAAGCAACTGTATCTGACTTACAGTTTCATTTTTGACCCTTACAGCATCAACGAGCAGGGCCGGCGCGTGAATGTCACCGAGTGGAAAGCCAACCACCGTCTCCTGCGTTTCTCCTCCGGCACCTACAGTGTCTCCCTCAACTACCGCATTGACCAAAACACATTCAAGTCCAAGGATGAGGAGCGCCAGCGCAACCGGTTGCCGTGGTCGCTGACCTTCAACTACTCGTTCACCTATGGCATCAACGACAACCTCGACTATTATCGCCCCCTCTTCACGGGCGAGGAGCTGAAACCCTACAAGTTCAACATGGTGCATACGCTTGGTGTCGCCGGCGACGTACAAGTCACCAAAAAGTGGAGAATCGGCTTCACCACGGGCTACGATTTCGTCCAGAAGTCACTGTCGTACACATCGTTGGACTTCTATCGCGATATGCACTGCTGGGAGATGAGCTTCAACTGGATCCCGTTTGGCTACCGCAAGGGCTGGCAGTTCACCATCAACGTGAAGTCCTCCACGCTGAAAGATGTGCTGAAGCTGAACCTGCATCAAGACTTCACGAACAATCTGTAGATTTGAGACGTAGGAGTTTGGGGAGATATGTGTCTTCTCCCTCATGTCAAGACATCGACATAAACATAGACTTAGACTTAGACATAAACATAGACCACAGTCTAAGTCTAAGTCTAGGTTTAAGTCTAAGTCTAGGTTTAAGTCTAAGTCTAAGTTATTGAAATATATTCGTACACATATATCCATAAAATGTGTATCTTTGCCGAAAATTCACCGAATTTATAACTATCAATATATCAGTATGAAAAATACACCAATTCCCGCAGAAATTGTGGACAAGAAAGTCGCTGAAAGCGGCATAAGCAGCGTTGGCAAGGCCTCCATCCGTGAGGTGAAACGTCTGATCAACGAAATCGAGCAGGCTTCCGGCAAGGAGTTTGTGCGCATGGAGATGGGCATTCCCGGTCTTCCGCCGTGCTCTGTAGGCGTGGAGGCGCAGATCGAGGCACTGAAAAAGGGTGTCGCCGCCATCTATCCTGACATTGAGGGTATTCCCGCTCTGAAACAAGAGGCTGCTCGCTTCGTCAAGAATTTCATCGACCTGGAAGTCGAACCCGAGAACTGCATCCCGACCGTCGGTTCCATGATGGGCGGCATGGCCGGTTTCATGACCTTCGTGCGCTGCCGCAAAGAGCGCGACACCACCCTGTTCATCGACCCCGGCTTCCCCGTGCAGAAGCAACAGCACCGTGTCATGGGCCTCAAATACGAGACCTTCGACGTCTATGAGCACCGCGGCGCCAAGCTGAGAGCCAAACTGGAAAGCTACCTCGAAAAGGGCAACATCCACACCATCATGTACTCCAACCCCAACAACCCGTCGTGGATCTGTTTCACTGAAGAAGAGCTGCAGATCATCGGCGACATGGCCAACAAGTACGACGTGTTTGTCTTTGAAGACCTCGCCTATTTCGGCATGGACTTCCGCCAGAACATCTCAGCGCCGGGCATCCCGCCTTATCAGCCGAGCGTAGGCAAATACACCGACAACTACGCATTGCTGATCTCCGGCTCCAAGGCCTTTAGCTACGCTGGTGAGCGTATCGCCCTGATGATCATGTCCAAGAAGCTCTACAACAGAGAGTTCGACGATCTGGAACCCTACTTCAAGATGAAGAAGCTGGGCCGCGCCATCATCTACGGCACGGTCTATGCCATCAGCTCCGGTGTCTCCCACTCGGCGCAATACGCCATGGCCGCTATCCTCAAGGGCTGCAACGACGGTACCTACAACTATATCGAAGACGTGAAGGAATACGGCGAAAAGGCCTCCATCATGAAGAAGATGTTCCTGGACAACGGCTTCGAGATTGTCTATGACAAGGACGGCGACAAGCCCCTTGCCGACGGTTTCTACTTCACCGTGGCCTATCCCGGCATGAGCAGCGAAGAGCTCCTGCACGAGTTCCTGTACTACGGTGTGAGCGCCATCTCGCTGAGCACCTGCGGCAGCGACCGCAGCGAGGGCTTGCGCGCCTGCGTCTCCCTGACCCCGCGCAGCCAGTTCCCGATCCTGGAAGAGAGGCTGAAGTTGTTCAAGGAAAACCACTAATTCAATGCTGAATTATGAATGCTGAATGCTGAATAAAAAAAAAGGGGAGCTCGGGAGGGTTCCCCTTTTTAGTTATCAGCTAGTAGTTACGCACAGGCGACGTTGCGATAGAGTTTCGCACAATAATTAATAAGGTTGTTAGCTATGTCGAAACCGCTTTCGCAAGTCTTTTTATTCTTTGTACCGTCATAGCCCATGTGCAAGTGCATGGTCTCATAGCCCGTGTTAACATACTGTAACAGTTTTCCATCGCGCTGGGCGGCGGCTTTTCTGTATTTTTCAATCGACGGACGGCCTTTCCCTTGACGCACATTCAGCACAGCATCCAATGCTATCAGACAGCCTTTCCACAACGTGTCGCCCGCAATTCGTACATACTTCTTGTCTAAATAAAACTTAGTTACTGGATCATACTTGGACTTCTCTATGATCTCTTGCGCGTTGGTCACATAACGCCGGGCCTCTTCGATGGGGTTATTTTGTTCCATAATTTTTGAAATTTAATACAGCGGCAATAATAATATTTTTTCCAATACAAAAATCATATTTGAAAAATATTTTTTATTTTCATTTCTTTACAATTAACTGTTAATTTTAGGCGGCACGATATGAAAACATAAATACTACTTTGTAGAGACAAAAAGCGATCACTACCGTTTCATTTGCGCGACCATCTGGTAAAATTCGCTCTCTCGCATCCATTTCATGACATTCTCTTTGTTGTAGTCTGCGCTGTTGAATGATCGTTTAGGATAACGGATTTCAACGCCAAGCCACTTGATACAATAACGTTCGTAGTCGCCGTAATCAGAGGTGAAGGTTTTCAGATAGACACCCTCAATGGCTTTTTCCAACTGTTCGAGCAACTTCGGTTTACCTTTCAGCAGTTTTTCCAATTTTGCGATAATCTTCGAATTGTCCGCCAATTCAGTGTTGAAAACCTGCGGAAGGAGTTTTTCGATGGCTTTGTCGGGTTGCCCGAGTCTTTGATAGATGTCTGCGTAACGCAAGGCGGTTTGGATGTCGTTATCAGCGTAGGCGTTGCCGCAGTCGCTCAGAAAGGGGTAAACAGTGTCGGAGAGAGCCAGATAATGCAACGCAGAATCATATTGTCGCAACTCATAATAACAATCACTGATTTGGGAGGCCGCTCGGTGGCAATAATTGGCGTAAGGGGATGCCATAATGCCTCCGCCCGACGGTTCACGCTCGTCCTGATTTCCTTCCAAGATTATGGTGAACACTTCTATTGCCTTCTTATAATTATTCTGTAGCAAACAGATATATCCGGCATTGTTCAATGCCCTCGGGTACAACTCGTTGCGGGGATGATTCTCCACGATGTACATATATCCGGCCAACGCCTTGTCCAATTCGCCTTCCTCAAAATAATCGTGCGCCTCCTGGAAATAGTCGGAAGGCATTTTCTGTCCGAAAGCGACAACGCTAAACGAGAGCAGCAACAATAGTATTAGTCTGGTTTTCATAATGTCACAACAAATTGATAAACAGCATTGTTTTTCATCCCATAAAAGGTCACATGCCGACCGTCAAAATAGCTTTTTTCAGAAAAGATGCTGTCCACATTATACAGTTCAGCACAAATCCTGCCATTGACAACAACCTGATATTCCTTTTCACCCGTGTTGAGGATTGCAAAATAACCATAACCATTGAAAAGCCCGTCCACGACACCGCCCGGTTTCGGATTATCCCCGTATTGCTTAAACAGAGGCAACAATGCTTCGGAGAATTGACCGTCATAAACAAAATAGCCCTTGTCTTCGTAATTCATACAGAAAAGGGAATGACCATACGAAGGCTTTCCATACTCCCACATCTTCGGCAACACCTCGTCCCAAGGATATATCATGAACTCCTCTGTTCTACGTATCGGATTGAATAACAACTCTTCGTCTTTATATACATAAACAGAATCATCCGTCTTGAAATAATGCACTGAACTGCCTTGAGGCGAAATATAGAGGGGCATGGCCCTGACACCGTATTTTGAGAGCGGCTCTTCAATTATAACATTATCTACCACCTTGTACAGGTAATAATCTTTCAGCCCGTAATAGGCAAAATGACCGTTTGAGTCCATTGAAGGATTGGAAAGGCTTTCAAAATCAACCAAATAATCATTTTCATTCACATTCAGATAAAGATGATTGTCTTTTTCAAAAGTATAGAATGCATTATTGCTGTCAAGCAGTGTGATGTTGCTGAAATCCTCGATGCCCTTGCGCATTCGTCCGTTCAACACAAGATAGTCCGGTCCGCAATCATCGCCAGTGCAATAGTAGGCTCCATCTTCTTTCAAGGCATATTTCCAAGTGGTTCTGACATAGTCAAACACAGTGTCTTTGGTATGAATGAAGTACGCATAATCGTATTTCTCAATCGGCATATCAAACTTAACGAGTTTAGCATAAAGATAATCGCCTTTGTCGTTGATAGCCAATGCGTCAAAATGAAGTTCGGAAGTATCAACGGGTTGGTCGTTGACATACAGCACGAAACGCTCATTCTGTTCCAAGTAATAGATCGCGTTGCCGTTGTCGCTGAAATCCACCCAGTTTTCGTCTTTTAGCTTGAATTTTTTGATGGTTTCTTGGGGAGTAGAATAGACCAAACGACCGTCAAGATAGAAAAAAGCGGTGTCATTGCGGAGCGAAGTGTTGGCGAAATGTTGACGGGTTCCTCCCGAACGATACCCTATCACAGGGCCGGCTATCGGACCGTAGATATTCGTTCCATCTCCATTCATAACATAGAGAGGATCGGCGTTTTCGGAATCACACAAGCGCAAAAAACGGCTGCTCCCATACTTGGAATAACCTTCTCCGGCATAGCAGAGCCCATCTATCGGTACTTTGCTCGAGACCGCCGTTCGATTCCCGTCTTTCTTCACGCAGAAGCAGTAATTTCCGTCACGGTCAAACGATATGGTATAACTATACGGTTCTATTTTATACGTGCCCGTGGTGTCCTCCCACAAAAGCCTTTCGGTGAGGGTTTGTCCCTGAAGGGCAAGCGCAGCAAGCGCAAAAAGGAGCAGAAGAGACTTTTTCATAACACGAGGTTTAATCAACAATGATGCCGCGAAGATACAAAAATAATTTTGTAATTATGCAGTTTGCACGATACGTAACCCCTATCTATGTCCTACTCCGTGATTTTGTCAATAAAATTGTCCGATTTGCGATACATCAGGAAATAAACCGCGTCGTCCGTCACTTTGATCAATTGGTCGAAATACTCTCCGTATGACATGGTCTTATTCGGATTGGCTGGTGCGTAAAGGATTTTGGGTTCGAAATTCAAATCGTCTTCCAAACGACCCATTACGATGCAACGGGGTTCAGGCTTCGTGAAGACCAACCGGTGCCACTTGCTCGGTTTCTTTGTCCCATAGTTTCCCTTATTCCCATTATACAACAACCAAATTTCCCCTTTCCACTCGAAAACCACAGGAATATCCTGATGGTTGCCGCCACCATCGACACAGGAGTAAGGCAAAACGGTGGAATTCAGCATATCGCCCTTGTTGTCAAATAGATACAAATAAATATTCTGATAATAGTTGTTGATGTGGACAGCTCTTCCATCTGACCACATTGACTGCAAATAACTGTACGCCAACACCATAACGCGGCCATCTTGCAATGGCAACACCGTGCCGGGTACAAAACCCACATCCTTCATTTCCGCTTCGTATGAAATGTTTTCAGGGACCAACGGTTTTTCCGATTCAAAGAAATTTTCGCTCTGCAGTTCCCCTTCTTCATCAACCAAGATGGTCGCCACACCCTCTTTCGTCTCGCCAAAGATGAAGAAACGATCGTTTTTGCCGGGCAACATCCTCGCACAAGGATTGGAGATTTCACGGCTGTTATCAGTCATTTCAACTGGGACCACATTTCCGGCTGCAGTTACAGTAAGATAGCGATGAGCCACACCTGACGAGAAGGCCACCATTCCCACACCCCAATGAACATTTTTCCCACTCTGCGCCAACTCCTCAATAAAAACGGCTCCGTTATTGGTCAAGAACCCTTTCGCTTTGTATGGACTTGGACCAGAGAACTCCTTCTGCGCGTGATTGAGCGTGTTTCCCTCCGCATCAACAACCTGCAGGTCAAGACTATAACCGTCTGTTTTCGAATTGCTTGGCTTGGTGTATGTCACGAAAACGGTCCTGTTATCGCCGGAAGATCGCAAAATGAGTGCGGTCGCAATCTTTTTCCCTTCGGCAGGTACACTATATATTGTATTAAGCACCAACTTTTTATGTTTCTTCTCCATAATCGGGAACGACGATTCATAATAATCCACGCTCTTGGTCTTTTTGTTGTACTTGTAGCCAAGAAGCACCACGTCATTGTCCCGCAAATAGGCAGTCCTGAACTCATAATCCTCATCTATTTCATGCTCCACGGCTATGACATTCTTTTGTTTGTCATAAACAGTGATGTACATGTCATCATCCGTGTCGTACCAACCTTTCTTAACGCCGCACAGATAAAGATATTGGTCATCTTCACCTAATACGGTGAGGCGTGCGCCGTCCTCAATTTCGGTTTCCGGTCCGTTCGGGACAAGGGTTTGTGCGCGCCCCCCGAGCATAAAAAACAGGAACGTCAAAGCGAATAAGATTCTATTTTTTTTCATAATACTTTGATTTTAATTCAGATTCCATTTAGCAAGCGACAGAAATCATCGCATTTGTTGTTTATTTTCAACGGCAAAAATAACACAAATCCCCCAACCATTTTATCCCTTTCAGCAGAAATATGTTCCCACAATACCAAAAATATGACACTTCAACAAAACGGCAATGATTACACTAAGCAACAAAGATCTAACAATCAAGACTTTACACAAACAAGGGATTTAATACCCCAAAGCGGCATTTTGGGGTATTAAACGGACTTTGGAGGCAATAACAGACGGCAAAAATGACTATTTTTGCCAAGGTAAATATTAAATGTCATGAAACACCAAAAGACAATTGTCATCTTTTTGCTGAATGTCCTGTTTTGTGCCGCACTACTATGGTTCTTTTCCCGGAATGCATTTCTTCGCCCCTATTTAGGTAGCACGGCCAAAGAGTTTCTTTCTGGATTGTTACTGCTGACCATACTGTATGCAAACTATTTCATCCTGTATCCGAAACTGTATCGGAACCACACTTCTCTATATTGGCTTTCGATTGTCATTGCCTGTGTGGTATCAGGAGGGGTTGAGCTATCCCTTGGATATTCATTTATTATGCAATGCTATACAGTGCATACAACTGAAGTTGAAGCACACCATCTTTTATCCAAACATCTGGTCCTAATCTTCCTCCGCAACCTCGCTTTGAATTTCATCCCCTATATGTTGAGAGAAAGAAAACAACTTCAACAGTCTTTGGAAACGGAGAGCAAGGTTGTCTATCAATTTGCCAGAATGCTTGATGTTTGCGATGACAAGAACAACTGCCAGCACATACCCGTTGACAATATCCTTTATTGCAAGAAAAACGGAAATGAAACGGAAATCCATACGGTGGACGGCATGAAATACACGCGCTATTGCACCATCAAATACCTGGGGCAGCATTTCGGGAACAAAGAGTTTATCCGTATATCCTCTTCTGTTATCGTTCCTTTCCAGCATATCACCTCTTGCGACGGAAAGGCGGTGACCCTGAAGAACCTGTTTCGGTCAGAAGCTCCCCTCTCCTTCCCATTGGACACCAAAAGAGCCCCTCAGATAGCAACCGCCATTGACGAGTATCTGCGTGGGAATATTGAAGGGAAAGAGGACGTGCAGCCAGAAAGCGAAGAAGGAAAGGGCAAAAAAGAACCGTCTGTTCCCCCGAAAGAGAAGCTCGATGCTGTGCTCCACTACATTCAGGAGCACCCGGGTTGCCGCTCCCCGGAGCTCATTTCCCACACCTCCTTTTCGCAAACCACCTTGGATCGCTGCCTCTTCGAACTCAAAAAGAGTGGGCTAATCGAATTCACCGGCAGCAAGAAAAGCGGCGGATACCATCCGATTACTTAATTCACAATTCACAATCATGAGGGATCGAGAAGGGTTCCCCTTTTTTAATGAAGAATGAAGAATGAAGAATGAAAAATATATACGTGCAGATCCGTGAGATACGCGGAAATATACCACGCGAGATACGCGGAGACATTCCACTTTTTTTGTAATTTTGCGCTTTCAAAAACATCATTATGGCCAGTATTAAAGATTTGATCCATTCCGCCGCGTATAAGGCGTTTATGAAAAAGCTGCTGATTTATGCATTGATTGTCTTCGGGTTAGGCATAGTATTTATGTTATGCAAATGGCCTGGCGGCAGCGTCATGACCATAACCGGCGGCAGCGTCCTCATCTTTTGGATGGTGTTCTTCATCATCGAAAAGCTTGTGGAGAGCAATTCTTAATTCACAATTCTTAATTCTGCATTCTTAATTATGAATTTATACGACTCCCTCCCCTCCCCCTGCTACATCCTCTCGGAGGAGGCTCTGTTAGCGAATTTGCAGCTCCTGGACCTCGTGCAGAAAGAGGCCGGCGTGAAGATTATATGCGCGTTGAAAGGCTACGCATTCTGGCCGTCGTTCCCGCTCATCAACGAATACCTCAGCGGCGCCACCGCCAGTTCAGTGAACGAGGCGCGGCTCATCGCCGAGGAGATGGGCTGCGAGGCGCACACCTACGCGCCCGTCTATACCGACAACGATTTCGAGCAGCTGCTCATGTACAGCAGTCACCTGACGTTCAACTCGTTAGGGCAATACGAGCGGTTCCGCGGGCAGGCTGCTGCCTTTCCAAAAAAGGTCTCGCTCGGACTGCGCATAAACCCCGAATATTCAGAGATCGAGACCGACCTCTACAATCCCGCCGTGCCGGGCTCGCGTTTGGGCATTCTGCGCGAGGATATGCCCGACACGCTACCCGAAGGCATTGAGGGTCTGCACTTCCACGTGCTTTGCGAGAACGACAGCTACGCCCTCGAACGCTGTCTGAAGGCCACAGAGGAGAAGTTCTCCGACCTCATCAAGCAGTGCAGATGGTTCAACATGGGTGGCGGGCACCACATCACCCGCTCCGACTACGACATCCCGCACCTCATCGGGCTACTGCAGGACTTCCGCAGTCGCTATCCGAACTTGGAGGAGGTCATCCTCGAGCCGGGCGAGGCCGTGGGCTGGCAGACCGGCGTGCTCACCTCCACCGTGGAGGACATCGTGGAGAACAAGGGCGTCAAAATCGCGATGCTCAACGTCTCTTTCGCCTGCCACATGCCCGACTGCTTGGAGATGCCCTACAAACCGACGGTCCTTGGCGCCACCGAACCCGACGAGAGCAGCAAGCACGTCTATCGCTTGGGCGGCTGTTCCTGCCTGGCTGGCGACTTCATCGGCATGGGCGACTTCGCCTTCCCCGAACCATTAGAGATCGGCGACCGTATCGTCTTCGATGACATGATCCACTACACGATGGTGAAGACCACCTTCTTCAATGGGGTGGCGCATCCCGCCATCGGGGTCATCCACCAGGACGGCCAGTTCGAGATGTTGGCACAGCCGGGGGACTATGCCTCGTACAAGGCGAAATTGGGGTAGGGACAATTATGAATTATGAATTATGAATGAAAAATGAAGAGGGAGAAAGGAAGAGGGGAGAATGATGAGTTTTGAGTTTTGAATGAAGAGAATAGCGGAAAGAATAAAGGGTAAAAATTATAACAGGTAATGGCATTCACATTGAAAATACGGGAAAATGGCACGCAACAAGAGGTTTTCGACCCTGTGCGGCAGAAATGGGTGGTGATGACGCCCGAGGAGCACGTGCGGCAGGTTTTCATCCTTTACCTGCTGAATGTCAAGAAGTTCCCGTTGTCGCACCTCTCTGTTGAGCACGCGGTGACGGTCAACGGGATGACCCAGCGTTACGATTTGGTGGTCTTCGATGACGAGCTGCAGCCGTATATGGTGGTCGAGTGCAAGGCCCCGCACGTAAAGCTCACGCAGCAGGTCGCCGACCAGGCCGCCCGCTACAACGCCGTGCTCCGCGCCCCAATAGTCTGCGTGACGAACGGCGTGGAGAGGAAGCTGTTTCGAATTGATTTTGAGAATGAGAGGATTTGCGAGTTAGAGGATTAGAAGGTTTACCACAATATCCCTGCAGCGGGATGTTGTTGGCGTCGGCGATCTTCCTCCTCACCTCCTTCAGCACTTTGCATGTGGCTTTTCCTCGGGACATAGTTTTAGGATTTTTGAAAGGGCGAATATACAAAAATATAGAAAAGGGCTTCAAAGTGTGATGCTCAACAACTCCTCGGCGAAGCGATGGATGCCGTCCCGTATGCGTTTCGTCTGCCTTGGACGAGGCACCGATCTGTGATTCATATAGTTGGACAATTGTTTCTGATTGACGCCCGTCATTTTTTCCATACCCGCCAACGACATGTATTTGGAATAGTACTCCAAAAAACTCGGGACGTCTATTTTCCATTCCACCTGAAAATCGTTTTTCAGGATGTCAGGCCATTGTGTCTCCGGCAAGTTTTCTTTCAGAATCCTTATGGCTTCAAAAGTGTCGGTCTTCACCGCGTCAAGGCTGTCACCAGCGGCATAGATTCCGTCACAATTCTCGGAATAGGCTCCGAAATGGTCACTGGATCGCTCTATCACTATAATTAACTTTTCCATAGTCTTATTACCTTTTATCTTATTGAATTCAGACTCCGTAACGCTTAATCACTTTGTTAGCCAAACCCGTAGGGATTTCGTGAGCTCCGTGATAAGGTATGGGTTCCGTCAACTTTCCGTCCTTGATGTAAAAATAGTGGCTTCCTTGAGCATGATGGAAAACCCATCCTGCTTTGACAAACCGTAGGTGTAGTTCTTTATACTTCATACTTCTGGCTGCAAAAATAGCAAAATTTCTATTGTTTTCAATTATTGAAAAAACTATATTTAACGGCAAAAGTAGTAAAACATCCGTTACAACAATCTTGAGGACTCGTCAAAAACCGTCCCAAACCGCGCTTTTAACCGATTTTAACACAAGAATGGCCTTTTTGAACTCTTTTTTCGCAAAGAAATTTCGTGACGTATCCCGCTTTCAGAAAAAATTTATCTTTGCATTTTCAAATAAACGTTACTATTCGGAAGAATCTGTGACAAACCCTGATTCAAACAGCTAACAGTTACATGGTATTATTGGACATTTCGCGTATAGCAACCGTCATAGAGACCATCTACAGCTGGGTGTGGAGCCCGACATTGGTGGGGCTTTGCCTCCTTTCGGCGCTCTATTTCTCCCTCAGAACCCGTTTCGTGCAGGTGCGCCGCTTCGGCGAGATGTTCCGGCTGCTCTTCAGCACCGACAAGAAGCAGAAAACGGGCATCACCTCGTTCCAGGCATTCGCGATGGCACTGTCGGGGCGTGTGGGCACGGGTAACATCGTGGGGGTGGCCACGGCCATCGGCTTCGGCGGTCCGGGCGCTATCGTCTGGATGTGGGTCATCGCCTTCTTCGGGGCCGGCAGCGCCTTTGTGGAGGCCACGCTCGCGCAGATCTTCAAGGAGAACCATAACGGACAGTTCCGTGGCGGTCCGGCCTACTACATCGAGAAAGGGCTGCACAGCACCTTCTTCGGCTGCGTGTTCGCCGTCATCACCGCCATCGCGTGCGGCATCTTCTTGCCGCCGGTGCAGTGCAACGGCATCGCGCTGTCCATGTCGCAGTCGTTCGGCATCGCCCCGTGGATCGTGGGGCTCGCGGTGGCGTTGGTGCTCGCCTTGGTCATCATCGGCGGGGTGAAGCGCATCGCCAACGTGGCGCAGATCGTCGCCCCCTTCATGGCCATCCTCTACATCCTGCTCGCCATCGTGGTGCTCGTCATCCACTACAAGTTAGTGCCCGGCGTCTTCCTCGACATGTTGCGCGGCGCGGTGGGTGCGGGTCCGTTGGGGTCCGCCATCCTCGGCAGCACCATCTCCTGGGGCGTGAAACGCGGCATCTACTCCAACGAGGCCGGACAGGGCACCGGACCCATCGTGGCCGCAGCCGCCAAGGTAAGCCATCCCGTCAAACAGGGGCTCGTGCAGGCATTTTCCGTCTATATCGACACGCTGCTGGTCTGCACCGCCACGGCCCTGATGATCCTCGCCTGCCAGACCTACAACATCATCGACACCGTGCAGGTGACGGCCCCCAGCGAGACCACGGTCACCTACCTTCAACAGAACCCCGACGCGCCCGACGGCGAACCTGGCGTCTTCTATACCATCAGCGCCATCAGCAAGATCATCGGCAAGCGTGCCGCCGGCGACATCGTCTCCATCGCCCTCTTCTTCTTCGCCTTCACCACCATCATGGCCTATTACTACTATGCCGAGACCAACCTCATATACCTCTTCAGCCGCTTCCGCCGGTGGCAACTGCGCCGGATGCGGGGAAAAGGACGGAGTCAGGAGGCTATTGAGCAGGAGAAGACAGAGTTGGAGCGCGCCGACCGGGTTTTCGGTGATGACCGCAGCGAAAAGATTGTTGTCTGGATCCTGCGCATCTGCACCATCACAATGGTGTTCATCGGCTCCCTGACTACCAGCGGCGTCACCTGGACCTTGGGCGACATCGGTGTTGGCGCCATGGCCTGGATTAACATCATCGCCATCTTGCTACTCTCTCCCAAAGCGTTACGCGCCCTCCGCAACTACGAAAAGGAGAAAAAGCAAGGTGTGGAGCCGAAATTCGACCCTTCTGAACTGGAGATTGAAAATGCGGATTTTTGGGCGTGACGAACGGTGCGGAGAGGTTTAAAGGTTAGAAGATTAGGAGGTTAATGGGTTACCGCAAGATTCTACGGGAGTACTCTTGTCCCACCATCGACACCGCCGCCATTGCGATGCCCGCCACCGCGACGGCCTTGCCGAGGGCACTGCGTTTCGGGATATTTGAGATGGCGAAAATATAAAAAAGATTCGTTGCATTGAAATGAAAAAATCTTATCTTTGCACCCGTAAAATATTTTTTAACGAAAAGCAAAAATATGGAATATACAGCTATCGTAAAAAAAACTAAAAGTGGGCATTATATAGCCCAATGCGAGCAGTTACCGGCGGCACTCACCCAGGGCGACACGGAGGAGGAAGCCCTGGAGAACCTGCAAGACGCCATTGACCTCATCTTGGAAACAGAAAAAGAAGAAACGCAAAAGTCATCAAAGAGTAGTAAATTCATCCAAAGGAAAATAGCCATACTGTGAAAAGAAAAGTTCTCATCAACCATCTGAAAGCTAACAATTGCGAATTTCTAAACCACGGCAAAAAACATGACGTTTACATCAACACGGAGACAAAAGTGAAAACGACCCTTCCGAGACATGCCGACATCGACGAGGAGCTGGCAGACGCGATTTGCAAACAGCTCGGAATCCCCCAAGAAACGATAGTTTTACCACCGCCACGACCTTGCAGAAGGCGCTAAATTATGCAACGGGAAAAACTTTATCTTTGCATTTTCAAATATCATGTCAATGTCTAATCGGAAACACCCTTTCATGCTTGCGCTGCTGCTCATCCTGTCCTGCTGGACCGGTATGGCGCAACCCAAAACAACGGGTTCCCCTCGACGGACTGTGCTCTATCGCCCCGGCGACTTCGACTCGCAGTTTTTCCGCATCCCCGCTCTCATCACCGCCAAGGACGGCAGTTTGGTGGCCGCCTGCGACCGGCGCAAATACAGCAATGCGGACCTGCCCGAGGACATCGACATCATCCTCAACCGCAGCACCGACGGCGGCCAAACGTGGACGGGACCGCAGTTCCTCGCCATGGGAAGAGGCAGGGGGCAAGGGTTCGGCGACTGTGCCCTGGCACGCACCCGCGACGAGGGCGGGCTCATCGCCGTCTATCCTGGCGGTGTCGGCTTCTGGCAGTCGCGGCCCGATGAGCCGCTCCGCATCTACTGCCGGCGCAGCACCGACAACGGCCTTTCGTGGTCGCCGGCCGAGGACATCACCCACTACCTTTACGGTCCCGATTGCGTGGATTCCGTCCGCCGACAATGGTGGGGCGCCTTCTGCGCCTCCGGCAACGGGCTGCTCACCTCCACGGGCCGCATTATGTTCGTGGCTGCCGTGCGCGAGGGCGAGGCTTGGTCGGCCAACAACTACGTGTTATACTCCGACGACAACGGCGAGACCTGGCAATGCTCGCAACGCGCCTGCAAAGGTGGCGACGAAGCCAAGGTCGTGGAACTCCGCGACGGCCGTATCCTGATGAGCATCCGCCACCAAGGCGAGCGGTGGTTCAACATCTCCGAGGACGGCGGCGTCACTTGGCGCGACACTGCCTTCGCGACGAATTTTCCCGAATCGCCAGCCTGCAATGGTGACATCATCCGCTATGACCGTGAGGATGGCACCAGCGTACTGCTCCACTCCCTGCCTTTAGGCGACAAACGGGAAAATGTGGCGGTGATGCTCAGCTACGACGAGGGCAAAAGCTGGTCCATCGGGCGTGTAATCGTGCCCTACAACTCCGCCTATTCCTCCCTCTGCCTCCTCCCCGACGGCACCATCGGCATGTACGTGGAAGAAGACCCCAAGGGCGGCGATCATTACGAAATGGTGTTTTATAATTTCAATTTGGAATGGTTAGAGGGTGATTCCAGACCTTAAACAATTTTGGCTGGAATAGGTTATAGGCAAAAGGCAATAGACTAATTAACGAGACAGCTCGTCAAAGTGGCGTTCAATGGGAATGCCGTTATCTTGCCGGAGAGAGTGTTGGTTGGCTTCAATGACGTGAGCCACGAATCCCATGGCCTTCAAAACACTGTCTTCCAATGTATTGCCTTTTAAATACTGACCGATCGTCACGGAAGAGAACACATCGCCCGTGCCGGAGAATTGCGCCGCCACCTGGCGGTAGGGAAACACTATCGTCTTGCCTAATCCTTTGTCATACAGCATCGTGCAGGTCTGCCCATCCATCAGCATACTGGAGATAATCACCGAATTGTCCCCTAATTCGTGTAATGTCTGTATCAAATCCTCCGCCTCGTCAAAGGTCAGGGATTCTTTATCCAAATATTTGTTTGCCAAAAATTTAGCTTCAGTTACATTCGGAACTATCAAATCGGCAATGCGGCAAACGCTCCGCATATACTCCACTGTTTCTTCTGTCGCACCGTTGTAGAGTTTGCCGTCATCCGCCATGATGGGATCAACGAAGATGAACGTGCCTCGCGACTTCAGTTTTTGGCAATAATCCGTCACTATCCGCGTCTGCTCCGCGGAAACAAGATAGCCCGTGCAGACCGCATCCACGTTGAAGCCCTGCTCCTCCCAGATGTCGATGCTTTGGCGCATATACTCCGTAGTGTCCAGCACTGCGAATTTGCCGTAGCTGAAATTGTTGGAGACCATGGAGGAAGGAAGCCGGTATATCTCATATCCAAGGTGGGACAAAATCGGGGTCATCACCGACATGCCCAAGTTGCCGTAACCGACAATGTCGCCTATAAGGAGGATGCTGCTCATGATATAAGTTTCAAGTTTCAGGTTTCAAGTTTCAAAACACAAAAGTCATTATAAAAATATTTTCCTTGAACAGCCCCGAAGGGGCAAGAGCTCTGTAGAACAGGTTTAGTCTTCGAGGCAGTTGTCTAATTCGCGGGTGAGTTGAGGGATGTCCATGTGCTGACCGATGAAGACGATTTTGATCATGCGGTCGCCGTATTCGGGATCCCAGTCGCGCATGAAGGAGGGGTCTTCCTGCATCAGCTGCACCAGATCTTCCTGCGGGGCGGTGGCGTACCACAAGCCCGCCTCCGTGAGCTTCTGCTGCACGCCTGCTTGCTCGTAAAGATACGACATGTCGCGATATTCCTTGAAATAGCACACGCCCTTGGCCCGGATGATGTTCTTCGGACGTTTCTTTGACAAAAACTTATTGAACTCACTGATCTTAAATGCTTTGCGGCGGTAATACACGAACGTGGAGATACCGTACTCTTCCACTTCCCCACCCTCGTGGTCGTGGTGGTGATGATGGTGATGCCCATGGTGTTCGTCTTCATCATCGTCATGATGGTGATGCTCGTGCTCATCATCATCATGGTGGTGACGATGATCGCCATGCTCGTGATGGTCATCGGTGTCCTCGTCGTGATGATGGTGGTCAGCGCGTGCCTCGCGTTCCTCTTCCTCTGTGGTCTCGCGCTCTAATTCGCGCACCCAACCCGTAGAAACAGCAACACGCTCATAATCAAATGCTTTCGTACCCACAATGCGGTCCAAGTCCACTTGGGCATAGTCGGTCTCGATAATCTCCGCGCCGGGATTCAGATGGCGGATAATCTCCTTGACACGCTCCATCTCGTCCTCCGTGACTTCCGACACCTTGTTGAGCAGCACGATGTTGCAGAACTCTATCTGTTGGACAAGCAGGTTTTCAATATCCTCCTCGTCAATATCCTCGCGTTCGAGATCGCCACCGCAGGAGAACTCGCTCTGCATCCGCAACGCATCCACCACGGTAACAATACAGTCAAGGCGCGGGGTGCCGGCCTCTGTGTATTTCGGGTTCATTCTCGGGATCGTGGAAATCGTGCGGGCGATGGGTTCCGGCTCGCAGATACCGCTGGCCTCGATGACGATGTAGTCGAACTGCTGTGTTTTGACCAAATCGGACAGCTGATCGACCAGATTCATCTTAAGGGTACAGCAGATACAGCCGTTCTGCAAAGCAACCAGGCTATCGTCCTTCTCAGCGACAACCCCACCCTTCTGAATCAGCGAAGCATCGACATTCACCTCACCTATATCATTGACTATCACCGCAAATTTGATACCCTTGCGGTTCGTCAGAATATGATTCACCAACGTTGTCTTTCCGCTTCCCAAATAGCCCGTCAGCAGTAACACCGGCACATCTTTCTTCATCATAATGTCTCAATTTTTCGGGGCGCAAAGGTACACTTTTTTAGTGAACAGTGATTGGTGAGCAGTGAACAGAGAACAGTTACATCAATCGCGGCAAGATTTGGCTTAGGCTAATGACTATAACTATGACTATGACTATGACTATAACTAGGCGTTAAACACTCGTATAACACCTAAAGTCACACATCGGACGTCACTTTGTAGTATTCCTGATATTTCCGGATGAAGCGCCAGTATTCCGGGGTTTCAATCTTGGCGCATAATGCGGCGTAGTGCTCCTGATAATAGTGCCTCATCTGTTTGGTAACCAGACGGTCACATTCACTATCGGTATCCGCGTGCACCTCCTCATAGGGGCGCATCCGCTCTCCCACCTCGAGATACATTTCGCCGGCGCGGAACATCAACTCTTCCTTGGGCAGCACGTGGCCGATTCCGTGCAGAAACACAGGCAGGATGTCGGCATCCAGCTCGCGGGCCAAAGCAAAGGCACCCTTATGGAAACGCAGAATCTCACAATTCGGGGAGCGCGTACCCTCAGGAAACACACAGACGGAATAGCCTCGTTCATACAAATCCTTCAAACGCGGCAAGTTACGCTCCATCCCATCACTGACAGGATAATATTCGGCCTTGCGGATGACCAGTCCGTAGAAAGGATTCCGCCACACCCAGTCGTTCGTCAAGAAAACTATCTTCGGTGAAAGCGCCATCATGCACAGTAAGTCAAAATGGCTCTGATGGTTCGAAATAATAACCGCAGGCTTCTTGAAATTTTCACCTGAAGTATTATTCATAACAAACTTTATATGAGGAAGATGGTGCACAAAGAACACCGCCATTTTATACAAAAACGTGTGATAACGAAGTCGCTTTTCTTCCGTTTCCTTGCCTATCAAAAAGAAAATAGCCGTGAAGGGTATCAGGAACAGGAAGAGCAACAGGAAACAGAAGCCACAAAATAACGTGTACGCAAACCGTTTGAGTGTCACAGGAGTTTCTCGCAGCTTCCCGCTCTTCTTAGTCAGCAGGTCGAAAACGAGAGGAGGCAGGAAAGAGGCCATCATCACCACGGTGACCATGCCGATGATCGTGACCAGTGCGAGCGAACGCAAGGCGGGATGTTTAGCCACAATCAGGCAGCCGATGCCTGCAAACATGATGAGCGCGGATATGACCACGCTGTGTTTGTAGGAGGCCAGGCGCGGTTTGCCCGTCGAATATTCGTACAACAATCCTTCCGTGATGAAGATCGTATAATCATCGCCTTGACCGAAGATGAATGTAGCCAAGATAATATTGACGATATTAAACTGGATGCCAGTGAGATGCATGAATCCGAGTATCCAGATCCAGCTGACTGCCAACGGCAGGAAAGCCATCAGCGCCAGTTCAATGCGGCGGAAAGAGATCAGCAGAAAAACGAACACCACCAAACCACACACCCATCCGATATAGTTGAAAGATCCGCGCAGCATATTCACCAGTTGGTTTCCCACATCATTTCCGGAAAAGACGAAGGTACTCGCATCGCCATTATCCAACAAAGCATGTACCGCTTCCTGGTCGTCTGTCTTCACATAATTCACTATCCTGTATCCTTCATCCAGAGGATAGATATACCTTAAAGTAAAAGGTTCGATAACATCGACAAAATCCTCAATATCAGCAATTCCACAATCTTGATTAATCAGATCTAAAAAGGGTTTGAAAGCCTCATCGGCAAAGCCTTGCGCACTCGCCTCGCGCAGGAAATCACGCAGGAAAGTCTGACGCGACTCCTCCTTCCAAAAGTCGTTCCAGCGGTCAGCGGCAACCTGTTGCCGGGCTTGCGAAGGCAGCATCTCTCCCACCCCGCTCACAGCCTTCACCACCGGGCTGGACTGCAATATCGTCACCAGCGAATCGTTGCGGTTGACCGCTTCCTGCAAGGTGCGCCCTTCCGCCACCGCATACATCTGGTCGGAGGACTGCACTTGCGACAAAATCTCCAGATTGTCGCGTTGGGTTTGGGTCATGTAGTTGATATGCGACAAATCGCTGTCAAAGGAGATCTTTTGCGAAAAATAGCCCAGTACTATTGTGATTATCAGTCCGATGCAAAGAATCCACGGACGTGCTTTGCTGCGCGACAGATGACGGCCCGTCCATCTCTCGAACAACAAATGCTCTGATGGTGACGGCCGGCTGCGCATAAACTGCGGCAGGAAAACCAGCACAAAGAGGATGGTGCCGAGCAGCATGAGGGATGCGAAAAGGCCGAGATCCTGCATGGCGCGAGCATCGAGCCATAGAAGGCAGAAGAAAGCGGCAACGGTGGTGAGATTGCCGATGAAAAGCGGCAACACCATCTCGCGGAGGGCCTCGCGCCGGTCACCCACCTCCTTGTATTCATCGAGGAAGTGCAGCGGATAGTTCGCCACAATGCCGATGATGACGGAGCCGATACCCAGGACGATGATCGAAATCCCGCCCCGGAAAACGAACACCCCTGCCAGGGCAAAAAGCGCACCGAAAAGGATGGAACCACCCACCCATAAAATATCCGAAAGCCGGCGATAGTGCAACAACAATATGAGCAGAATCAGCACAATAGCGATGGCCACCGCCGTGATGGAATCCCGCTTGATACGGGCAGCGTTGGTGGCTGCAATCAACGGCGCACCCACGGCAACAATCTCCGCCTCAGGAATCTCCTGCTCTACTTGCAGTGCTTTATTCTCCAAATATTCAGACAATTTTCCGTTGTTAAAACTTTCATTCGCCCCAAAGGGACTGTCAAAAGTGATGATGCCATGCTTGCCATCAGCGGTAAACAGGTAACCATCAACAACTTGAAAAGCATCATTGAGTTTGAGGGAGTTTAGTCGCTGCAGGCACGGCGTGAACAGCTGCAGCGGGTCCACAGGCAAAGTGTGCATGACCGTGCCCGCCACGGGGAACATCAGCAGTTGCTTGTCCTGGGCCAACCGTTCCTGAATGAACCCCGGAGTTCGCAACAACGAATCCACACGTGCATAATCTTCATCTTCAAGAAGATATGGAAGATGGGCATATACCGCATCCATAAGGTCGAAGATCTGAGTCTCGTCAACTGTAACACTCAGATTATCAACCATATCACTTTCAGAAAGAAGATCCCCATACTGCTGCATGGCGGTCTGGAGGGTTTCCGTGTCAATGGAATCGTTGGTGGCGGAAAAGACCACAGCGACGCGGTTTTGCGCAGCAAATTGCTGATACACTTCCTGATACTTCCTGCTCTCGTCATCGCGGGGCAGAAACTTTGCGATGTCCTCCTCATAGCGCACGCGGGAAGCGAGAAAAGCGAAAACAGCAGTGAGAGTCAACGCCAAAGCGACGGTCAACCCGCGTCGCTTCTCCAGAAAGTCGTATATTCGCAAAAAGAATCCAGTCATTAAACTTTCAACAATGATATCTGCTTAAACCACAGCCATTTAAAAAGAAACAGCCTTCTCTCAAAAAAGGCTGCAAACATACACAAAATTTCTAAATGTGGAGAAGCTCTACCCGCGCATCTCATCGTTTCATCGTCAATCTTCGACACAGCCGTACAGGCAGA
This sequence comes from uncultured Bacteroidales bacterium, assembly GCA_900315245.1. GTDB lineage: Bacteria > Bacteroidota > Bacteroidia > Bacteroidales > WCHB1-69 > F23-D06. Next base: position 17,158 of record OMYJ01000004.1, on the reverse strand, counting down.
TAGTAGAACAGAGCTCCACAGGTAAGCACACTATTGAGCACGCTGATGCGGAAGAAGTCCCAGAACGGCCGGAAGTGGCTCACGCGCTCGCCCTCAGGCGGATAATAGACACGTACGGGCACCGAAATCACCGGCACACCCCGCCACGCCGAAAAGACCAGCAACTCCAGCTCCGCCTCATAACGCGGGGTGATGGGCCAACGTAAATTAATGGCTTCCAAAGGGTAAAGCCGATAGCCGCTCTGCGTGTCCTCCAAAGGAATGCCCGTCTGCAAACGGAACCAGAAATTGGAGAACTTGTTAGCAAAAGTGTTTTTCGAAGGCATGTTGTCGGCGGTGAGGTTGCGGGAACCGACCACAAGAGCATCCTTATTTACTGAATGACAATCCATTATAGCAGGAATATCTTCCGGAAAGTGTTGTCCGTCGGAGTCGATGGTGACGGCATAGCGATAGCCGAGTTCCAATGCCCTCCGGAAGCCTCGCATCAACGCGTAACCCTTACCTCTATTGGGTGTATAATCCACGATTTCAGGGAGTTCCGAAGCATCGAAAGCGGCAGTAAGGGCCGCCAACGTCTCAGGGGTACTGCCGTCGTTCACCACGATGATGTTACGGGTATAGGCTCGAATACGGCGCAGCACGTCCACAATCGTCCGCTCGTTATTGTACGTCGGCACGATCACGCAGATGCGCTCATCCTCAAAAACCTTCTGCCACTCCATTAAGCTTCTTTGCCAAAAACAAGTGAGAACTTCGTGAATATTTGTCCACCTGACACAAGCGTCCCCTTCGCAATCACTGCATCTCCATCCATTTCCATCTTGTCAAAACACACTTCAACTATTTCTTTAGATGGACGTAATATATCAGTATATTTCAATAATTTAACTTCATGCAATACCAAACCAAATCCGTAAATCTTCTCGGCCAATTCCTCCACGATTCCCACTTGGCATACACCAGGCGTCACCGGATTGCCAGGAAAATGGCCTTGGTATATCGCGCACTCCGGCAACAACCGGATTCTCGCGACATTATCGTTTATCTCAACAACCGTATATAATTCGTCTTGCAATTTCATCTTCTTTCATCACATCAGTTAAACACTGAATCCGCAATTTTCTCGTTCAACTTCGTGTTGGCAAACGTGATCGTGGTGGTGTCGCCGTTGGCCTCTTTCATTTCCACTTTGGTCACAGCGTTGTGTTTGTCATTGAAATAGAGGTAGATATTCGTGAACATCTTCTTCAGTTTCGCTTGCTTTGGGGTAAGTTTGGCTACCCATTGGTCGCCCTGAGTGTACATCTCGACGGTGAAGTCTCCATTTTCGGACAAAGCCGCTCCTGTGACGCTGTTCATGACGACCTGCGCGATGCCCTTGAAAAGCTGTCCGCTTTGGCCGTCGGCCTTCCGTGTTTTGCCATCTTGTTGAATATAGACCTGGCCATCGGCTTTCACGATGAGGGCGTATTTGTTGGGCGACGTATAGGCCCATTTGAGGTTCTTGCCGGCAAAGAACATCTGTCCTTTGGAGGTCTGTTTCTCCTTGAGCATGGTCGATTGCCGTATCTGCGTGAAGTCGCACTGGATGCACTTCACGGCGGCGGTGGCCTTTCCCACCGTCTCCACCATCTTCTTGGCTTGTTCGGGGGCGGCCTTCTTGGGGGTTTGGGCGGAAGCCGAGTTAACAAGCAGGATTAGCACCAAGCCCCACACTGCGCTGCGCTTGTGTGTAGTTATTAGCGCTTCGCGCGTCTTGCCCCTCCGGGGCTGCTTAAGGAATATGTTTTGATACCCCCATGCCCTGCGGGCATCCCCCCTAAAGGGGGGAATGGTGCTTCGATCGTTAGATTCGTCTATCTTATTCATAATTCAGCATTCAACATTCATAATTCATCATTGCGCCACAAAATAACATCCTGCCATGATGAGCAGGACCCCTATCCAGCGGGTGGCGGGCACGGTTTCGTGAAAGATGAGCACGGCGGCAATCATCCCGAAAACGTAGCTCAGCGAGATGAGCGGGTAGGCGCGAGAAAACGGGTAGTTCTTGAGGATGTACATCCAGAGGACGGCGCCGACACCGTAGGCCGCGCCGCAACCCAGCCACCACCAATTGGTGAGCTGCGCCAGGAAAAACGAGCCCTTCCATGCGAATGTGCCCATCTTCTGGAGCGCGAATTTCAGAAACACCTGTCCGGAACATAAAAGAACCGACTGGATAACAGCCAAAACGATTAGTCTCATAGCGTTATTTTGATGATTTCGGCACGGTCCTCCATGCCTTTTTGGTGAATAACTCTCACGTTTTCAATCTCATAGATCGGATGTTCGCCCGGTTCGACGGAAAGCATCCACGCCTCGGAACGGTCGCGGACTTCCAACTGCCCGAAAAAGGTCGGATACTGCAACTGCAACTCCGTCAGTTCGTCGTTCGCGCATACGAGCGCGGTACGCAGCCTGCCCGTTCGCAGCCGCAGGAAAGCGTCCTGCAACGCCAGTTCGAAGGAAACAGTACGATGCGAGTAAGTGGTGTTGTAACCGTGGTTTTTCGTGTAAATCGCAATCATCGAGGCCACGGTGTTGTGAGTCGATTGCATGAAACAGGTGGGCATGTTCATCGCCTCGCCCTCCGCCGCCAGACCGTTTAGCATCTGCACAGTGTTCTCCATGCAGCCCATCGCCGTACCGTTGAGGATGGCATCAGGCTCCCCTATCCCGCTGACTTCCATCGCTTTGAGCGCAGTCACCAAGGCCCGTTTCTGCAACTTGCCCATGCGGCGCGCCTTCATCGGCGGTATGTAACGGCTGTATTCCTCCGCCGGCACATCTTTCACAATAGCGGTGACATACACTCTATTCATAGCGAGACAGGATTATGGACGAGTCGTTGCCCCCGAACCCGAAAGCGTTACACATCACGTGACGCAGATCGGCTCGCGGGCATTCCTTTCCGGAAACAGGAACAACGCATTGCTCGTCAAGATTTTGGTATTCAGATTGATACGGAAGAAAACCGTTGCGCATCGCCAACAGGCAGAAAACGGCCTCTATGGAGCCCGACGCGCTGGTCGTGTGGCCCGTATAGGATTTCGTGGAGGAGACAGGCGGCAGTTTTTCGCCAAACATGCGTCTCAGCGCAGTGCTCTCCGAAGCGTCATTGTTAGGTGTTCCCGTACCGTGCGCATTCACGTAGCCGATGTCGGATGGGGACACCCCAGCATCTGCAATAGCTTGTGTCATAGCCAAATAAGCTCCTTCCCCATCTTCTGAGGACGCCGTCTGGTGGTGCGCGTCGCAGGCGTTCCCAACCCCGCTGAGCACCGCAAGGATCTTCACGCCGCGCTGCAACGCCGATTCTTCGCTTTCCAGTACCAAATAGGCTGCGCCTTCACCCAAGTTCAGTCCCGCCCGGTTCTGGTCGAACGGACGACACCTTTCACGGTCCAAGATCATCAGCGACTTGAAGCCATTGAGATGGAAGAGCGAGAGCGCTTCCGAGCCGCCCGCCACCACGACATCCCGTTCCCCGCTCTCTATCAGCAACTTGCCCATTATCAGCGCGTTCATGGCCGACGAGCAAGCCGTGGAAACGGTACTGGTAAAGTCGAAATCGCCACAGCAGTCGGCAATATCGTTCGTGGATGCGCCACAATCGTGAACATCAGGCATTCCCATGGGTAGTGGCTCAGGATAAAGGTGTTCGGTGACATCCATACCTCCGACAGTGGTGCCGGAAATCAACGCCAGACCTTTGTAATCCAGCAACTTGGCTTGTGCCAATGATTCCCGTAATGCCGCCACACCGAGCAGATGCGTGCGCGAGTACAAACGTCCGGAAGGCAGCCTTAACGTTTGCAAGAGCTCTTCGTTAGACACCGGTACCTCGCCAACCGGAAACTCACGATGTTCCGTAGGCAGATAGCGAGCCTCTCTGATGCCGGAAATCCCGTTCATCAGGGCTGCTACATTCGCCTCCGCACCCACTCCGAGCGCGGAAACGACTCCCATACCGGTTATGACGACTTTCGGACGCATTATTTCGTACGGTTTGCGGCCACGTAGTCAGCCATCGTGCGCACAGAGGCGAAAATCTCCTTGCCCTGTTTTGGGTCAGCGATCTTAATGCCGTAGTTGCGTTCCAACAGCACGATCAGCTCCAGCACATCGATGGAGTCGAGGCCGAGGCCCTCGTCGCCGAACAGCGGCGCATTGTCGTCGATGTCCGCCAGTGTCATCTCTTCGAGGTTCAACGCCTCGATCATTTTGGTCTTTAATTCTTCTATCAGTTCCATATTGTTTGGTTTTATATTACTACCCCGCCCTTCGGGCACCCCTTCTAAAATAGAAGGGGAATTGGGGCCTTTCGCACCTTTATTCAGCATTCAGCATTCAGCATTCTTCATTCTACATTGTGAATTAAAAAATCCGCTTCATACTCCGTTTCCGAAACGGCCTCTATCCAGCCGGTCAGCACGCTGGTCGTTTCGGAATCGAGGAAAGCACGGTCAATTGCCTGGTTCATTGTCTCTTTTGATTTCTCAGGCAGGAGGACAAAGCTGCTTTCGCCATGGTATTTGTTGCGGATGGCAATCTCGCCGGTGACGATGTTGGGCAACGTATAGACAAACACCGAAGGCGACGGGTAGAACTCCTCGGGATCGGCGATTGTCCGCTGGAACGTGCGGTCGGCATTCAGCGAAGAGTGGCGGTTGAAGAGGATCACGGCACGGTCGGCACGAGGCATGAACCGTTCGGCACCTTCGGCATCCAACAGAATCTCCGACGCGATGAACCCGATCTTGCACAACACATCCATCTTGAAGAACTTCGGGTACTCCATCTTGTACTTGCGGTACAGGTGTGTCAAAAACGATTCCCCCGCGACGGCCTCCGCCACGCACTTCCCGTCCAGCATCAAGCTCCTCGGCGTCAATTTAACCCTATGTGTTACCTTCGGTTCCATCTTTCTTTCCGTACATTGATCTATTATATTCTATAAACATTCTTTTTTTGCTACCGAGCTCTTGTCCCTACCGGGACTGCTCAAGGAAAAAACATCAATAACCAATAACCTATAACCCTCAATAACCAATAACCTATAACCCATAACCATTACAAAAAGCGGCGGCCGCGTTGCAACCTCCAAAACCCGACAACAGTTTCACAAAAGCATTCTTCTGGGTATCAATGGATTCAGATGACAATTGCACCGGCATGGACACACCCAATTCGTCGAAGCCTCGGGTGGCGGGTACTTTACCGTCCTCCAAAGCACGCATCGTGAGCAGCGATTCCAAAACGCCGGCTGCACCGAGCGTATGTCCGTAATAGCCCTTCATGGCATTCACGGGCACAGCGTTCAAACCCGCACGGTTGATAGCAATAGCCTCCATCTCATCGTTGTACATCGTAGAAGTTCCATGTACGTTGAGGCAGGCTAAGTCGTTGGCGGTCAAGCCACTATCGGCAAGTACCGTCATCAAGGCGCGGTAGCTGCCCTCGCCTGTGCGTGACGGTCCGGAGATGTGGTTGGCATCGTTGCGGACAGCTCCGGCCAACATCCGCCAGCCGTCGGTATGGTCATCCGCGACCTGATAGACCACAGTGGCGGCGGCCTCGCCCAAATTCAGTCCCTTGCGGTTCGCGCTGAACGGTCGGCACTGCTCGTCCGACAAAGCCTTCAACGAGTGGAATCCCGCCACGATGAACGGTGACAGCACGTCTGCTCCGATAACCACAGCGGTATCGTATTGTCCGGACATCAGGCAACGAAACGCCTCAATCTGCGCACATAATCCTGAAATACAGGCGTTTGAAATTGTCAAAGGTATGTTCGGGTTCCCGAAATAGTCGGCTATCATCCGAGCACCATACGCAGGGGTTACATACGACAAATCCGGATTCTCCTCCGCCAGCAATTCCACATTGCCTTTGGTGGAAGAAAGGATGAAGACAACGCGCTCTGACTTGGCATCTATACCGCTCTGTTTCACTGCTTTAAAAGCAGAAAGGAAGGCTATTTTCTCAAATTTTGTGCGTAATGAGGGGAGCTGGGATGCGTTCACTTCTTGCTTCAATTCCGCATCCAACCGTTCATTGGGAATCAGCGACACAAAGCAGGGGAATGGCATCCCCCACAGCGACTCATAACGACGCAGAGCTGACTTCCCGGCCATCACTGCCGAGAAATTATCCTCGACCGAAAAGCCGAGTGGTGACACGATGCTTTCTCCTATCTTCTTGACTATCATGCTTCTCTCCTTTCTCCTGACAAGGCTATCGTCAACTCAGCCACTGCAATCCGATGATTGTTCACAAACGATTCTGCGGTCACCAATTTCAGGTCTCCAAAATCCTCTACCACCTCCATGCGGGTGCGCAACGTTTCCCCTACACGAGGGGAAGCTTCAATCTGCATCCGCTTGACGGAACCTATATATCCGATTCTCACATCTTTCTTCCCATTGACATAGACATCCGCGTATCCCAACTGCGCCGCGCAGGTTTGCGCCATATTCTCGATAATCGCGTATGCTTTCAACATACCGTTTTCCACGAAGATATTGTCAGCCCGGACAAGCAGCTCGGTTTCCGCCTGTTTGTCATCGGCAGACAGCAGACGATCGACCATCAATATCGGAGGCCGCTGCGGCAAAAGTTCCTGTATGTCTATTTCACTAATCACTATTCACTTATCACTATTCACTAATCACTATTCACCCCAAAATTCATAATAGTTAAACCATTGCTCGGGATAGAGGCGCAACACCTCCTCCAGGTGCCCGACATACTGACGGGCGTAAGCGTTGATGCGTTCCTCTTTTGTCGCGCCATCCTTTTCTAACCTGTTGACATACACCTTATAGCGTTTGGCAGAGGATTTCATCACATTCACAGTGAGGACGGGCAGGTCGCGTTGCACAGCGAGGGCGAAAGAGCCCATCGGGAATTTCGCGGGCGCACCCAGAAACTCGCACTCAACTGTCCGTTGCTTGCCTAACAGCCGGTCACTCGGGAAGCTGACACTTTCACCGTTGTCGAGGGCGTTGTTGATGGCAAAGAGGTGCGAGAGGTCGTCTTTCACGGGGATTATGCGGATATTGGTGTCGTTGAACAGCCTCTGTCGGTTTTCCACGATGGCTTCGGCCTCCTCGCCGAAAGCGAGCGCGTTGAAGCGTTTTTTCGTCGCCACCAACGAAAAGCCGGCCAGTTCGTAGTTACCGACATGGGCGCTCAAGATCATGAAACCGGGTTCTCCCTCCGCCAATTCCTGGTAAAGATGGTAGTTTTCGACATCCACATCGAATTTGCCACCGCCGAACATGTAAAAACGGTCGAGGATGACCTGCGAAAAGCGGGAGAAATTGCGATAAACTCCGACAAAGGCTTTCAAAGGCCCGTAGCCAAGGCGACGGTTAAAATAGTGATACATAGGCTTGTAGCCCTTTGAAAGCAGGAAATAGAATGGTACTACAAAAACAGCCACAAAACCGTACATCAGTCGCAACGGCACGTGGCGGACGATACGCACGAGCGTCCTGTGCATCCACGAGGTTCCGTCGGTACCGCCTTGCCAAGACCGTTCCTGCGCCATGGGTGAGGTTTTACGCCACCTTGGAGGCTACATAATCATAGAATTGGGCGAGGGTCTTTACCGATTTCATTTCTTCGGGTTTGATCTTGAAGCCGAAAAGCTTCTCCACAATCACCACAATATCAACAAAATCGAGACTGTCGATACCCAGATCGTCTTTCAAGCGCGCCTCTGGTTTCAACTTTTCCTCGTCAATTTCCAGTTCTTCCACCAAAAAGGCGTTCACTTTTTCTTCTATTTCGCTTCTATTCATTTCAAAAACAATCAGTTATAATTGACAATAGAGTTATCCAAAATCAGCGGCAAAAATACGCAAAATTACCGAAATCTCCACTTATTTTTTATCAAGAAAAATGTATCTTTGCCGTTTTAATAATCATTCTTATGAGAAAAATACACCTGTTTGTTGTTTTCATCTCGTTTTTTGGCATAGGACGGGCACAGTCGGTTTCCCAAGAAGAGGCAGCCCGTGCCGCCAACCGTTTTTTCGAGGCACAAGGAAAAACGTTAGAACGTTGCGCCAAAGTCATCCAAAACGGGCAAGACCCGTTGCTATATATCTTCAACGCGGAAAACGGTTTTGTGGTGGTGGCTGGTGACAAGAGTGCGCCGCCGGTGCTTTCCTTCTCCGACCAACAGCTCTACAACGATAGCGACGTGATTCCTCCCTTTGAGATGTGGATCAATCATTATGCTGACCAGATAAAGGAGATCAAAAAGCAACAAATTATTCAACCGCAATATGTCGGCCAGTGGGAAGCACTCCTGTCGGGTGCTCCTGTCTTCCGTTCGGGCGACGAAGTGGAGCCGCTGATACTGTCGAAATGGGACCAAGGCGAGTACTACAACTACTACTGCCCGCGGGACCCTGGTGGCGACAACGGCCGTGTGGTGACGGGCTGCGTGGCCACCGCCATGGCACAGCTCATCTACTACTACCGATTCCCAGAAACCGGCATTGGCTGCTATTCTTACACCGACGAGAATTATGGTGTGCAGTCGGTGGATTACGGAAACGCCACCTATAACTATAATGCCATGTGCGACGTCCCAACGTCCATCAACACAGAGATTTCCAAGCTTATTTACCATTTTGGCGTGGGCGTGGACATGCACTACGGTCCCGATGGTTCCGGCATGTTCAACCACAGCGCAGCGAAAGTGCTCCGTACCTACTTCAAGTATTCCCCCGAAACCGAATATCTTTACCGCGACTCCACCGACCTCAACTGGGACAGCGTGATAGTCAGTCACTTGAACCGCAGGATGCCTTTGTACTACGCAGGCTGGAGCCTCCCAGACATCAATGGGCACGGGTTCATCTGCGACGGATATAAAACGATGGACAGCAGCTATTACTTCCATTTCAACTTCGGGTGGGGCGGCTACATGGACAACTACTTCTACACCAACTCCCTAATTGTGGGCGGCAGCAACTTCAACCTCGCACAGGAGCTGATCATCAACGCATATCCTGATACCACACAATACATCTACCCTACCCCGCAGCCGCTGACCGGAAACATGTTGCTGACCGCCGACGAAGGCACCTTCACCGACGGCAGTCCAACCTACGAGCATTGCGCTGCCGGCATGGACTTCACCTGGAACATCGAGCCAGAGCCGACCAATCTGGAAAAAGTCACCCTCAACATCAACTTCAGCCTCGCCGCCGGCGACACGCTCTACGTGACCAATCCCACCGTGAACACCTTCGAGATGCGGACGGCTGACACGGGCATGCTGGCTGTCGATTGGGGAACGCCAACACTGACCGTCCACCTCATTACCCATTCTTCGACCAGCGAAGGTTTCAGAGCGCAATACACGGCTCATCGCTACAGTTTTTGCAGCGGCACGAAACTGTTCACCAACGTAACCGGGCAAATTGAAGATGGCAGCGGCGAAAACAACTACAACAATCTGACAACGTGCAAATACAAGATTGTGTTAGGGTCGAATTACGTCATACACGTCAATATCAACACGTTGGATTTGGAAGAGGGCAAAGACTTTCTCCATTTCTACGACAATCTGGTGAGTGAGACAAACCACCTGCTCACACTGACAGGCAACATGTCCAACTCCGCCTACATGTTTGAAACCCGACGCCTACTGATGGTTCTGGAAACCGACGAGGAAGGAACGGCGGACGGGTTCTCCCTCGACTACGAAGGCGGGCATGTGGGCATCGAAGACTTGTCCCGCGAGGCGGTGCGTTTGTTCCCGAACCCCGCAAAAGACCAAGTCCGCATTTCGCACTCAGTTCCCATCCAACAGGTGGAAATCTTCTCGACAGAAGGCGAGTTGCTATACCGTGAAAAAACTGACAATGAGGAGGTTTCCATGCAAATCGGCCACTTACCCGCAGGCATTTTCCTTGTCAGGGTAACGACAGGAGACCGAGTGTTCAACAAGAAATTAGTCAAATTCTAATAACCAAAACCATTATGAGAAGAAACCTATTCCTTATGCTCGGCATCATTGGTGTCAGCGCCATGGCCTGGGCACAACAGAGCAACGTGCCTGAGGCGGCGCGACAGGAGACCATCCAGTATCTTAGTCAACACTCCTCGATCCCGAAACACATCATCGAACGCGGTGTGCAGCAGGCAGCCTCTTTCTGGACAGAGAAGGACGGGACAGCCAAGGAGTTCGCCCAATTCTGCCAGCAGCATTACTGCAAAGACCTCAATGAGAAAACCGCTCTTTTTGAACGGCTGTGTCAGGATTTTGAAATTATCTACGGCCATAACAATCGGATTTCCATCGACTTGCAACGTCCCGACCAGGTGACAGGCTATGCCAAGACGATGGTGGACGACATGTTCAGCGCCTACAACAGCATGGCCCATTTTGAAGAGGACATGTTCGCGAGCAAGACCGCCTTTGTCATCATGCTGAATTTCCCGCATTTCACGTTGAAGGAGAAGAACAACAACGGACAGAAATGGTCGGAGCTGGAATGGGGCTTCGTACGCCTCGGCGACCTCTTCACTTCCCGTATCCCCGCCGAGGTGCAGCAGCGGATCAGCAACGTGGCGGCCGCCGCCAACCAATACATCGACAACTACAACATCAATATGAAGCAAGTGGGCAGCTTCACCAACCAGTTCTACTGGAACTCGTCCCTACCCCTTATCACCCACTGGGGCTTGCGCGACGAACTGAAGGCTGCCTACGCCGACCCAGTCAACGGGGTAAAGAAGCAGGAGGTGATTTATGATGCCATGACCCGCATCATCGCATGTGAAGTTCCTAAAGAAGTTATCGCAAACGACATCTCCTTTAATTGGCATCCATCCACCAACCAACTTATGCTCAACACAATAGAATATTTATCCGAAGGAAAAGAAAAACCACTGCGCTACCAATACATCCTTGATTTCTTCCGTGCTGAGAAGGCGGCTGACGAGTACTGTCTCGGCAAGCGCAACTTCATCGAACGACGGTTTGAGGACGACTACGAAATCACCGTGGAGGAGGCCGAAAAGCTCTTTACCGACCTTCTTTCCTCACCGCTGGTCAAACAGGTGGGCAATTTGATTTCCAAACGGTTGGGAAGGAAATTGCAACCGTTTGACATCTGGTACGACGGTTTCAAGAGCCGCAGCAACCTCGACCAAAACTACTTGGATGATATTGTCCGCAAAAAATACCCGACGAAGGAGGCTTTTGCACAAGATTTGCCCAATATCATGCAGAAATTGGGTTTTCCTAAGGAGACCATCGACTTAGTATGCAACAACGTGCACGTGGATGCCTCCGTGGGTGCGGGCCACGCCATCGAATCGCGAATGAAAGGCGACCCTTGCATGTTGCGCACGCGCATCGGCGAAAACGGCATGGACTACAAAGGCTACAATATCGGCGTGCATGAGTTCGGGCACAATGTGGAGCAGACCATCACGCTCTACAACGTTCCGAACTATTTCCTGAGCGGCGTGCCCAACACCGCCTTCACCGAGGCGCTGGCTTTCGTCTTCCAAGGCAAAGATGTGGAATTGCTGGGGGTCAAACAACAGTCCGACCGGAACAGCGAGGATTTGGCTGCGCTCGACCTCTTCTGGAGCTGTTACGAAATCATGGGTGTTGCCCTTACGGAGCTGAAGGTTTGGCAATGGCTTTATGACCATCCAGGCACCTCTGTCGGCGAGCTCAAGGAGGCAAACATCCGCATCGCCAAAGAGGTTTGGAACCAGTATTACGCGCCAGTCTTCAAAGTGTCGGACCAGACCATATTAGCGGTCTATTCGCACGCGGTCATCGACCCGCTCTACCTCGCCGCCTACCCCATCGGCCATCTTATTGACTATCAGCTGGAGGCTTACTTCAACGGCAAAACCATCGGTCCGGAAGTCATCCGGATGTACAAGCAGGGCCGCGTGACTCCGAAACTGTGGATGCAACGCGCCTTGGATAGCGAACTCTCCGCCCAGCCGCTGCTCGACGCAACGGAAAAAGCGCTGAAGGTTGTCAGGTAGGGGCGAATAACCATTCGTCCCTGGGGCGAATAATTATTCGCCCCTACAGATATTGGTTGTAGGTGATTGACTTAAAATCCGAATGTTGTTTGGCATTCGGATTTTTTTATTTGGGCGCCCCGGCGCGGCTATCCGTTCCAATGTCAGGCAGATCCCGGCCACGGCACAGAATAACGTTCCCCGACCCGTAGAGACGCAAAATTTTGCGTCTCTGCACCTCCCCGGCAGCGCAGGAATCAACCCTGAAATGCACACAACTTACCATGAATCAACCACGAATTATCGAAAATCATTCATTATTCATAATTCATTATTCATAATTGAAAAACCCCCTCCGACCACGCCCGTAATCACAAACTACTAACCGTTACTAATCACGCACACACAGGCTTCGGCATCAGCGTGGCGCAATGGTTGATGATAGCATTGGCTCTTTCGAAACCGGCATCACAGACTTTTTTCTCCCTGCTACCGTCGTAGCCCATAAACAGATGCATAGTTTCATAGCCTAGATTCAAAAACTTCAGCAACTTTCCGTCCCTTTTTGCAACAGCATCACGATACTTCTCTATTGACGGACGGCCTTTGCCTTTGCGCAAATGGAAGACTGATTCGAGGGCAATGAGACAACCGCTCCATAGGATATTGCCAGCCGTTCTGACGTACTTGCTGTCTATATAAGACTTAGTTTCAGGGTCATACTTCGCCTTTTTGATAACATCTTCCGCGTTGGCCACGTATCGCCGGGCCTCCTCGATTGAATAGGTGTTTTTAGTCTCTTTCATCTTCGTCGGTTTTGATAAACGATAAATTCAACGCCGCAAAAATACACTTTTTCAGATACGTTTAATCAAAAAAAATTAAAATATTTTTTACGAATATTATTTAATAATTAACTGTTAAAATTAAAGAGGATAGATTCAGCGTAACCCGCAAGGGCAAACATTAACGAACAGCAAATGCACCATTCCGTTTGGCCTCCCTCCCCTACCGAAAACAGCACGCAATTCCGATAACCACCGCCCTAACGAAAAAGGCAGGCTTTGACTGGCCAAACGGAACCTCGGACTCGCAAGAGCAGGAGGAAACGGCTTACGACCATCTGCGTCCCGAAGATACCTCCATGGCCGCACCGCAAAACCTAATCAAAAGAATGAAACATCGTGAATTTCAACCAACCTTATGTACTCCGATGAGGGTTGAATTTGATACACATGCCTGTCATTCTGAAGATAATAGTGCTTGTTATAATGGATCAGATAGACCTCGTCTGGTTTTAATCCTTTTATCTTCAGGATATTACTATCAAACTGATATACAATCTTATTTTGGAAAGGAGTGCTCCAGAACTGCACCTCCATGAATTTGGGAGCCGTTGGCGGGGCTGCTATGGCATTTCTGCCGGCATCGAAGTACAGGACGGGGGCTTCAACTTTGGAAATCATCTTCTCAGAAGTGACATTTGTCTCTTCCACCTTGCTATATGCCTGATAATCTTCCTCTTCCAACATAAAATCCATCGTATTCTCTTGAATATACATTGAATCTGTCTCAAGAGAATCCGCAATGGAATACATGTTTTCATCCCCATTATCATTTTTATGTTGATGCTCAATATACTGATATACAGTATCTTTTTCAGAAGATGACGATGGTGTAGGGAGCAACTTGACCACAGAGGGAGATCTGAGGTTGAACTTTTCCACCACCACAAAAGCGACAAGCACACCGAGCAGAAGCCCGATGATGATGCCGAGCAGGAGGACAAGCCCTTTTTTTGTGGTCTGGCTGGATTGATTTTCCGTCATTTATCCGCGGTCAAATAAGAGTGCAAAAATACATTTTTTTCCATATTTTTCGTATTTTTGCCCATTCAATAAAAACGATTCTTATGAAGAAATTTTTCATCCCTGTTATCCTTGTCATTCTGGCTGCTTTCGTCGTCTCTTGCAACCAGAAAAAGGCTTTCAAAGAGAACCCCGACATGAACTATCGCACACTCGGCAGCACGGGCATCCGCGTGGGCGAAATCGGTATTGGCTGCGGTGCCTTCGGCAAATTGGACACTGCCGAGTCGCGCAAACTGATGGCTTACGCCCTTGACCACGGCGTGAACTACATCGACATCTACGACGCCGACCCCAAGGTGCGCAGCAACATCGGTTACGCCCTCAAAGGCCGCCGCGACGAGATGGTAATCCAAGGCCACGTGGGCTGTTGGTGGAACGGTGAAAGCTACGAACGCACCCGCGATGTGGAAAAGTGCAAGATCGGGTTCAACGACCTGCTTGAACGCCTCGGCACCGACCACATTGAGGTGGGTATGGTCCACATCATCGACAATATGGAAGATTGGAACGCCCTGGAAGGCAGTCCCTACCTTGAGTACGTGAAGAGTCTCAAAAAGCAGGGCAAAATCGAGCACTTGGGCATCAGCAGCCACAATGCGGAAGTGGCATTGCAAGCCGCCAAGAGCGGTCTGTTCGAGGTCATCATGTTCAGCCTCAACCCCGCCTTCGACCGCGTGCTCTCGGGCAACAACCCGTGGGATCCCGCCAGCTACGAGCACATGCTGCCCGGCATCGACCCCGTGCGCGTGGAACTCTACGACTACTGCGCCCAGCATAACATCGCCATCACGGTGATGAAGGTCTTCGGTGGCGGCGGCAAGCTGCTCGAAGCGGACAAGTCGCCTCTGAAAGTCGCCCTCACCCCTGTGCAGTGCATCGCCTACTCACTCGCAAAACCGTGCGTGGCCGTGGCCATCTGCGGAGCCGACAACATCGAGGAGCTCGAAGCCGACCTCCACTACCTCAAGGCCACCGACGAGGAGAAGGACTACAACACCGTCCTCAGCAAGCAAACCGCTAAAGCAGAAGGCGGAAGCACCGGCTGCACCTACTGCAAACACTGTGCCCCCTGCCCCGTAGGCATTGACATCGCCGCCGTCAACGAGCTGCTCGACGAGGTGCAACAGAACGGCGGTGTGGTAATTGACGAAATCGCCGCCAAATACAAGAAACTCGAGCACCATGCCAGCGACTGCGTCGGCTGCGGCCAATGCGAAGACCGCTGCCCCTTCGGCGTGCCCGTGAGAGAAAAGATGGACGAGGCGCAAACGGCGTTTGGCTATTAGCTGTTGGCTTTTGGCTGTCGGCTGTTCACTTACGAGAAACTATTGGCTATGACTATGACTATAACTATGACTTTTGACCACTAAACTTTGAACTTTGAACATTAATCTTTAACCCCAAAAATATGAACATCAAAAATTACATTGAAGAGAACGAACCCCGTTTCTTAGACGAACTTTTTTCATTGTTGCGCATTCCGTCCATCAGCTCGGAGAGCGAGCACAAGGGCGACATGGTGCGTTGCGCCGAGCGCTGGAAAGAGCTGATTATGGCCGCCGGCGCCGACAAGTGCGAAGTCTATCCCACCGAGGGCAACCCCATCGTGGTGGGTCAGAAGACCGTGGATCCCGCCGCCAAGACCGTATTGGTATATGGCCACTACGACGTGATGCCTGTGGATCCTATTGATCTCTGGAACACTGAGCCTTTCGAACCCGTTATCAAGGATGGCAAAATCTGGGGCCGTGGTGCCGATGACGACAAAGGACAATCCTTCATGCACGCCAAGGCATTTGAGTACATGGTGAAGTCCGGTAGTCTGAAATGCAACGTCAAGTTCATGCTTGAGGGCGAGGAGGAAATCGGCAGCACGCAGCTCTACAGCTTCTGCGAGCAGCACAAAGACCTGCTCAAGTGCGACGTCATCCTCGTTTCCGACACGGGCATGATCGCCACCGACACGCCATCCATCACCGCCGGTCTGCGCGGTCTCTGCAACATGATCGTCAAGGTCACAGGTCCGAACCGCGACCTGCACTCCGGCATCTTCGGCGGTGCCGTGGCCAACCCCATCAACGTGCTCTGCGACCTCATCAGCGGTCTCATCAACGACAAAGGCGAAGTCACCATCCCCGGATTCTACGACGACGTGGTGGTGCTCTCCAAAGAGGAACGCGCCCTCATCGCACAAGCCCCGTTCAACGAGGAAGAGTACAAGAAATCTTTGGATGTCAAAGCGTTGTATGGCGAAGAGGGCTACAGCACCATCGAGCGTACAGGTATCCGTCCGAACTTGGGCGTATGCGGCATTGAGGGCGGCTATACCGGCGAGGGCTTCAAAACCGTGCTCCCGGCCACCGCTTCCGCCAACATCTCCATGCGCTTGGTCGCCAACCAGGATTCCCACAAGATTGCCGAGCTTTTCCAGAATCACTTCGAGAACATCGCGCCCGACTATGTGAAGGTGGAGGTGATCTCCGCCCACGGCGGCGAAGCTTACCGCTGCGGCGTGGATGTGCCCGCCTACCAAGCGGCTGAAAAGGCCTACATAGATGTCTATGGCAAGCGTCCGATCCCGACTTACAGCGGCGGCAGCATCCCGATTGTCGCGCACTTCGAGAAGGTTCTCGGCGTGAAATCCATCCTCTGCGGCTTCGGTCTCGCCGAGGACAACATCCACTCCCCAAACGAGAACTACAAACTCGAACACTTCCGCCGCGGCATCGAGGTGATCACGCACTTTTACGAACACTTCTGCGAGTAACCTTTGAGGTACTGGCGTTTACTAACAGAAAGAGACGGGGTTATTCCGTCTCTTTTTTGTTTGGATGTTTCGGCTATTGGCTATTAGCTTTTAGCTATTGGCTTTTTCCGCATTGGCAAGAATCATCATTCATCTTAGACTTAGGCCATTCTTAATTCTTAAGTCCTCAGTCCAAACAAAAAGGCCGTCGCCATAGTTGGCAACGGCCTTTTTTCGTTTTTCGATTTAAGATTTGCAGTTTACGATATTCGCAAACCGTAAATCCTACTTCTTGATGAATGTTTTCGTCACCGTTCCTTCATCCGTGGTCACGCGCACGAAATACATGCCGTTGGCGAGACCGCTGACGTTGATGCGGATGGGCGAATAATTATTCGCCCCTACAACGGTGCGGACAACCTTTCCGTACACATCAATTACCTCGATACCCTCCAATTGTACATTGTTCATTGTACAT
>OMYJ01000001.1 GCA_900315245.1 uncultured Bacteroidales bacterium | reverse complement strand
ATGTCTTTTATTTTTTGTCTGTCCTGGCCTCATCGCTTGCGAATCTCAAATTCCTCTTCTTGAGTATTTGCTACATTCTTCCATTCTTTCAATGAACATTCCCCTGTTGACAACCCCCTCTCTCGTGCCGTCCCGTATCGTTGTCGTTTGGGATTGCAAAAATAGATTTTTTTGTATTCACTCCAACACCCTTGCAAACTTTTTTTTACTTTTTCTGCATTTTCTTTGTAACACGCTGATTGACAATGAAATAAAATTGCATTTTTCCAGATTTTTGACACTTTTTTGGCCTAAAAAAACCGTTTTTTTGGCGTTTTTCAGTAGTACTGCTCGGAAAATTTCGCAGATTTTCGGAAAATTTCTGCCAAAACCGAATTTCAGCAGCCTCTAAATGGCTTCATTTTTTGTGTAATTTTTTGTAACTTATTGATTTATTGTACAATACAACTTTTATGTATTTATATATTGTTGTGGTTCAGACGATTAAGCGATTATATAAATCGATTTTTGAATTCTCGTACGTTATACAAATTTAATATATATACAATAATAATTATTTTGCTTATTCTTCTGTTATTTTTGACTTTAGACTGCCAAAAACGCGTTTTTTGTATCTTCGCCGCAAATTAATAGTCACCAGCAAACCCGAAATGATGAAATCGCTCCATATTATACTTTGCATAATCCTTTCTGGCTTCTTTTGCATGACTTTCTATGAAACATCAGCACAAAAAACTCCCGTGAAAGGACCAGAAGGCGAACTCTCCTACAAAATCACCATGCCGAAAGGGTTCAATCCGGAAAAGGACCACTGTCCGATGGTGATCCTGATGCACGGGATCTTCGCCAACAAGGGCATCAATCCGATGCCGGCACTCGCGAGAAAACTGGCTGACGCGGGCATCGCCTCCATCCGCTTCGACTTCGACGGACACGGCAGCAGCGATGGGCGTATGCAGGACATGACCATCGGGAAAGAACTCGCCGACGCGCGCGCCGTCTGGAACTATGTCTCGTCACTCCCATACGTGGAAAACATAGGTCTATTAGGCCATTCGCAAGGCGGAGTGGTCGCCTCGATGACGGCGGGCCGGTTGGCAAACGAAGGTCATGCTCCCGACGGGGTGGTGCTCATCGCCCCGGGCTCCGTAGTCAAAGACGCTTGCCAGAACGGTAAGTTCTTCAACGCACGCTTCGACCCCGCCGACCCGCCGGAGTTCGTCCGCTGCCTGGTTTTCATAAAGTTAGGCCGCGAATACCTGCTGACCACGCAACAGTTGGACATCTACGGGACGGCGGCCGCCTACAAAGGGCCTGTACTCCTGCTGCACGGCAGCCGCGACGGAATCGTGCCGATGTGGTGCAGCGAAAAGTTCCTGGAGACGTACGGCAGCCACGCGACCCTGCAGGTGGTGGAGGGCGAGAACCACACCATCACGCGTCACCGGAAAGAGGTGGTGGCGAGCACGGTGGCGTTTTTCAAGAGGGTTTTCGGCAAATGAAAAAAATTATCGATAAACTGCAACCATTTGGTTTTTTTGCGTCATATTAATAGATAAAAGTAATAATTTTGCAGCGTTATTTGCTTATCTTGATATTTATCGGACTTCTCATCTTGGTTGGCGGTAACGCGAAGAAGTAAAAATAGAACTATAATTATGATGAAACCGAATATTTACGTCATTGTCGTCACCCTGTGTTTGGTGCCAGCGCTCCTCAGAGCACAGCTCTCCATAGAGTTCAGAACGCTAAACTGTGAAATTGGCACCACTCTGAATTACGACATATTCTATACGACCCCTACGTTGGTTGTCTATGCGGACATTGTGAATAATAGCGATACGACTGTTATATTTGAAAAAATGCCACAAATCGGCATAGTGTCTTGTCATCCATCTTCAGGCAATCGTATTTACTCTTTAAGAAAAACGAAATATATGCGTTGCTGCGAGATGGTAGTGCAACACACGTATGAAATCCCACCCCATGGCAGAATATCATTGGAGCCCCTCTACTATGGCTCGAACTACTTGATTGTACGGAGGATGACCACATCGTCTTACCCTATCGATCGCTACTCTTTCGAGTTTGCCAAATCTGCCGGTGCGATGAGGCTTTATATGGTAACGGATGATGGCGAAATCCATTTTTCGGACTTGCCCCAAAAATTCACCGTGAATAGCACAGATGTGGACAAAGTGAATTTGGATTGCTCCGGATTGTCTTTTCTGGAGAATGAAAACAGCATCATGCTCGAATATTTGGCTGAAAACAAGTTGATTTACGGTGATGCGTTTGTCAACACGCTGATTCAGAAATATTGTGTATCATTAGCATCAAACTCTAGGAATACTGCCCGTATGTCATTTCCGAAGGAGGCAGTGACAGCCAAAATCAAAGGGAATATGAATGTTGTCAGAGGATAATTGCTCGCCAATAAGACCTGATATTCACCCTCTTCTGCTCCTTTCAGCAGGTGTATTTCGCTCGTAAACCTCTGAAAATTGTGTCCTTCTGTATTCCATAATATTCAAATCTTCATTACAAAATGTTCAAATCTATCCTACGAAATGTTCAAATCTTGGCGCAGAGATATAAAAATTCGATTTTTGATAGTTACCGCGGACTTTAAAAAAATCTGAATTATTCCCTTGAATCTTGTAAATATCCTGTCTGCGTATTTCTGCGAGTTCCGCGGGCATATAGTTTTCCCGCAGACTACGCAGATTAACGCAGATTATCACACCGTTATTTTGCATCATATAATTATAGTATCCTTGCCGCAAATTCACGAACAATGACCGAAAGCTCCGCATCACGAACAACCCATTGGCTGAACCATTTCCGTATGGCTTTGGCGGTTCTGCTGCCGCTTGCCGCATTGCTGACGCCCAAGGATCCTTCAGTTTATCTGTCAAAATGGGGTATTGCCGCCGTGACATTATACACATTGGGCTGCTTGAGCATCTTTTGCGGAGACTTTTTGCGAACAAAATGGAAAATAGTTGACGATAACGCTATCAAAGAAAACAATATAGCCAACTGGTTGTTTGCAACAGGAATTATCGGGTACCTTATTGTATGCAGTTTAGTGAAAGACCATTATTTGTCACAGATAGTGCTTGGAGAAACTTGGTGGGAAGGAGGAGTGGCTTTTGCTTTCATATTGCTCATCCGGTTTATTACGCGAGCCATCTGTGAAACACGTTGGGGAAAATTCACTGGAATACATACCGCGCTGAACAAAATAGCCGGTTGCTCCTTACTGTTTTACATTCCTCTAAAAACATTAGCAATACAAGCATTCCGGATCAACAACTCCACCTCTTTCGAGAATTGGTTTCAATATTCAATAGATATGGGGCTTATCGGCATCTATTGGCTCATCTACCTCATCGCGTCTGTTGAGGAGCTGATTATCGCCATCACTATGAAAGAGCGGTTCGATCCGTTCCGGAAAAGTATATTCCAAAAAAAGAATTAGTAGCGTGTTTTCAACACGCAGGCACGCACACCGCACTTCCACCCCACACGACACTCACTCCGTTCGTTTCGTGTGGGGTTACTAAAATATCGTGCCTCCGGCACGCTGATTTGAGAGTGTAACAAACAACTATAAATCAGATATTTAAAAAATTGACGCAGACATTCTTGATTTTTAGGTAGCGGTAACCCGTAAAAAAAACAGGTTACCGCTAACTTTCGTTTTCGGCAAATCATTGATAATCTGAAAATTAACATTCTTTCAATACGTGATATAAATCACATTCTTATCGCGCCTTTCCGCCTCAAGGGGTTCCAGACCGATGTCGGCGCGGTGACGGTTGATCTCCGCCGTGTCCGCAGGAGTCAAGTCGTCCGAACAACCATATTGGCCATAATAGCTCTTCCCCTTGCCGGTGCGCACCAGGTAGAAGTCGTAGGTGTGCGCGTACGATTCCGGACTGCCCTGTCCGCTCTCCAAAAGCTTACGAGAACGCAGATACTCCACCTCGAACCAGTAATCCGGGTCGGCCGAATAGAGGTGGCGGCCCAAGAGAAATTTGGCGAAAAAGTCCAAGGAAAGCACGTCCTCTATTTCCGGATAGTCCGCTCGAAGCTGCGCGATGGAGGCTTTCAGTATGGAATCCTTGAAAGCCAGCATCCGGACCTCAAACTCGTGGTCAAGTCCTGGCATATCAGACAGCTTGATGGCCATCTGATCCATCTGCTGCAGTTCCCACAGCTTTCTGCGCACCTGCCACTCACTGTATGAATACAGGCCACACTCCGCTTGTTGGTATTCGGTCAGCTTGCGCTGGTGCAACAGCGTGTCGCCTGCAAAATAGGCCCGACGGTAAGGAAGGTTGAAGTCGTAAGCCTCCATTTGGCGATGGTAGAACGCCGTATCGTAAAGGGCGACCGCTTCCGCATAACGGCCGAATACAGCGAGCATATCAGCATAGTTGCGCGCATCCCAAGAAGGGCGGAAATACTCGGAAAACTGATGCAACCGATGCCTGTTCTCCTCGTAACGGGCAAGAAACTCCCGCATCGACACCGTGTCATTTGCCCGATTTTCCGCCCAACTGAACTCACTGTAAAGATTGTTCATCTCCATTTTAATACGGTAATACTCTTTCAACCTCGGTGAAAGAACGGGTTCCTGTGCCTGAACGACCAAGCACAAAATTGTGATAACCAGAATGTTTGTAATCTTTTTCATTGCTTTGGGTTTTAATGATACTTTCGTTATATAATGATTTTTTCGTTATAATATAGGACGTGAGACGTAAGACGTAAGACTTTGGGGAAATTCGATACTATGGAAAATTACGGAAAGATTATGGTGTTTCGGAAACGCTGACCTGATAGATTTGCGGTGCATCGCCCGTCACAACCACATTGTAATGCTCCTCCTGCTTTGCGTCGGGCGTTTCTTCATAGAACTCCACGGGATCCCCATATTGTGTGGAAAGCCAGGACTGGGACTCGAATACGTTGGGTTGGGAAACCTCTTCCGTATGTTGGGGATGCGTTTTGGTCTGACGGACAGTCCTTTTTGCCTTGATGTTTTCCATTGGGACTGTCTCCTCCTTATCAGAATATTCGGAAAGCGACTGCGAAACCGCAGCGGGAACCACCACATTTTCCATAAACGAAGGAACGTTTTTAGAGGAGGCGAGCAGCGAATTGCCCGCAACAAGCAATGCCGACATCGGAATCACGGAAAGATAACGCATCCAACGGTGGCGACCGTGAACGGGAGCTATCATCATGCGAATGCGGCTTTTGACAGCAGTGGCACCGAACGAATGGACGGGAACCAGACGGTTTTGATGTTGAATCTGTTTCAAAATCAGATCGAAATAGTCATTACGGGGAACATTCGAGTGGATGACTGCAGCGTCGGCCGCATACTCGTGCTGTGACTTGAGCGCGGAACTATACACCCATACGAAAGGGTTGAACCAGCATATTACTCCGACAAGCTCAACAAAAAGAATATCCAACGTGTGCCACTGTTGGGCGTGCGCCGCCTCGTGACGCAACACCATATCCAACTCATCAGGTTCAAAAGTGGTAAAATCTACCACAACGTAATGGAAAAAGGAAAAGGGCACTTTCTGTTCTGGATTATCCATAACTTTCAAACCATTCATCTCGATGTAATGTTTTCCTATAATCTGCTTCAAGACCTTAACGAATTTCAAAAGGAACAAGATAAAGAAAAAAACAGCCCCTGCCACATACAATATCATCCCAAAAGAAATGGCTGGAGCTTCCATAACCATTGTCAGAAAGAATTGAGTATTCGGTATTAGGTGTTGTTCAGGAATACTGAACTTTATAAAAGGAAGCAACGAAGAGAACGCCAAAGAAAACAGCAGATAGAAACGATTAAGCTGATGATTCTTTTCTTTGTGCAAAAAGAGCAGGTAGCAGAGCAGAAAAATCCCACTCGAAAACACTATAACTCCGAAATCTACCAGCTTGAACATGGACTTACAATTTACGACTTTGGATTTTGTTTCGCCTTTTGGACCAGAAGTTCGAGCTCCTGCAACTCTTTGTCGGAGATGGGGTGGTCGGCCGTGAAAGCGGAGACCAGCGAAGAGAGGGAATTGTTGAAATAGTGGCTGACCACGCGGCCGAGCAGACTGCGGGAGTAGTCCTCTTTGGAAATGAGCGGATAATAACGGTTCGCCTTGCCAAAAGTCTCGTGCCCGACATAGCCCTTGCGTTCCAGTGCCTTCACAACGGAAAGCGTGGTGTTGTACGGCGGCTTCGGCTCCATAATCTCGCTCATGATATCCTGCGCAAAACCTTTTCCCAACTTCCAGATTATCTGCATAATAGCCTCCTCCGAGGCGGTTAATTTCTTCAATGTTACCATACCTGTTATTTTACTGCGGCAAAGATAACGAATTTTTCGTTATAAAACGAAAAGCAAAATACAATGGCGCTTTTTCTTTAATCAGTTATAGTTATTGGCTTTTGGTCGTTCGCTGTTGAAGATTCAGACCTGAGTACCTATGGAAAAAGCAAGTAGAAAATGGCAAACCTAAAAAAATATCTTTAAAACCAAACTAAAAACGACAACAATACGTTAAGATTTCATATTTTTGCAAAATTTAAAAAGAGACATTTATGAAGAGTAAAATAATCGAGGTTCTCAACACCATTTACGACCCCGAAATCCCTGTAAACATCTGGGAATTAGGGTTTATCTACAAGTTAGAGGTGAACGAAAACAACGATGTCTATATCCTGATGACGCTAACCGCGCCCAACTGTCCCGTGGCGGAAAGTCTGCCGATGGAGGTGCAAACCCGCGTGTCCATGATCCCCGGCGTAAACAAAGTGGTGGTCGATGTCACGTTCGACCCGCCCTGGACGATGGACCGCATGACTGATGCCGCCAAAATGGAACTGGGGCTGCTGTATTAATTAGTGAATAGTGTACAGTGATTAGTGATCTGTGAATAGTGATTTGTGATCAGTGAACAGTGATTAGTATTATTTTAGTAGCTAATATTACACGATAAATAGAATTTTATATCATTATCAAACAAAAAAATACCGAATGGAAAATCAAAACAAGTACAATGCTTTCAGCTTGTTGCAGTTTATGTGGAAATGGCGGAAATGGTTGTTGATTGTGTGTGTTGCCGCATTTCTCGTGTCGGCGGCCTGCTCATTTCTCGTGCGACCGCGCTACAAATCCACCGCCCTACTCTACGCGCCCCGGACCAGCTCCGTTTCCAAAATCCTCCTGAACGAGCAAAACTACAACGAACGACTGGAAATCAAGGCTTTGGCCACCGTTGACGAGACCGAGCAGATGCTGCCGTTCCTGAACTCCGTGGCCATCAAGGATTCGCTGATTGAGAAATACAAACTCGCCGAATACTACAACATCGATGTGAACAAAAAGGGCGGGATGACCAAACTTTATAAGACTATCACCAACAATCTGACCATAAAACGCACAGATTACGGTGCCATTTCGCTGTCGGTGAGCGATTGGGACCCGCAACGCGCATACGAGATGACTCTCGATGTGGTACGCTGGTTGGACACCATCAAGAACGCTGTGGAATACGAACGCGCACAAGCCGCTTGCATCATTCTGCAAAACCAGATGGATTCCATTGAACGCGAAATCGCCATCGTCAACGACTCCATCCGGGCACTCATGGCACATGGCGTCTTCGACGTGAAACTGCAGAGCGAACGTCTCACGCAGCAATATGCTATCGCCGCCGCCCAAGGGAACACCGCTGCCATGCAGCGCATCCTAAGGGAACAGGACACTTTAGCCAAATATGGTGCTCAACTCACTTCATATCAGGATCTTGAATTTAATTTCAGCAAATATCACGCTCTGTGCAAACAGAAGATGATGGATGCCAAAATGGACATGACCACCATCATGCCGGTGAAGTTTGTAATTGACAAACCGTTCCCTGCTGACAAGAAATTCTACCCGAAGAAGTCCCTCATCGTAATTATTTCCACGCTTTGTGCTTTCATTCTGACTTTGATTGTTCTGTTAACGATTGAAAGGATTGAAAACAAACCTGTTAGAAGAGATCCGGCAACAGACACACAAGATCACTAAACGGCAGATTATAGGCTTTGTAATCGCCATAGCGCTTGTGCTGGCCAACGGCTTCGCCATAATCAGAGAAACTCAAGTGGTTCCCCTGATTACGGTTGCCGCAGTGGGGGTGTATGTCCTGCTTTTCCACGCTGATGTGGCCATGTACCTGATTGCCTTCACTACCCCACTCTCGGTCATCATCAGCAGCAAAAACATCCATCTCGGACTGTCGTTACCCTCTGAAGGACTGATGATTGCGCTGACGATGATTTTCTTGGCACGGATTCTTTACGACCTGCGCATAAACCATGCCTTCCTGAAACATCCCATATCCATCGCGATCATGGTTTATCTCGGCTGGATGCTGATTACCTGTCTGACCAGCGTGCGCCCTGTCATTTCACTCAAAGCTTTCGCCTCCAAACTCTGGTTCATCACCTCCTGTTACTGGTTTTTCATGCAATTGGTGGAAGATGATTTGAAGAATGCCGTCCGATACTTCAACTGTTATGCGCTTGGGTTAACCATTATCGTCTGCATCACCACTTATCTTCATGCTCTCAGCGGTTTTGACGAGCACTACGCCCACTATGTAATGTCACCATTCTACAACGACCACACGGCATACGGCGCGGCATTGGCTTTCATGATACCCATCACCGCCGGCTTTTTCTTCCTGCCTGACAACAAATTACCGCAAAAGATCTTTTACGTGGTCATTACCTTGATTTTGCTGATGGCATTTTACCTGTCATTCAGCCGTGCTGCATGGATCAGTCTTGTTGTGGCCATCGGGGTATTGATTATCCTCAAACTGCGTATCAAACTGTCATGGTTATTGGGTAGCGGATTGATTTTAGGACTTCTGCTGTTCTTTTACGCGGATGACATCCTCTACAAGATGAGCCGCAACAGTCAGGATTCCTCCGGCAACTTTATCGAGCACGTACAGTCCATGTCGAACATCAGCACCGACGCCTCCAACATGGAGCGCATCAACCGCTGGACGGCTGCGTTCGGCATGATTGAGGAGAAACCTGTATTCGGTTGGGGTCCTGGCACTTACCAGTTTGAGTATGCGCCTTTCCAGAAGGGCTATTACCGCACCATCATCTCCACTGACTTTGGCGACGGCGGCAATGCCCACAGCGAATATATCGGACCCTGCGCTGAAAGCGGAATTCCCGGTATGTTGACGGTTTTTGCCATCGTTTTCACATTCCTTATCATAGGAATCAAAACGTATATTTATACGGAAGACAAAACATTGAAACTGTTGTCTTTATGTATGGTGATTTCTCTTGTTTCCTATTATACCCACGGGGTCTTCAACAATTTCTTGGACACAGACAAACTTTCAGCCATCGTCTGGGCGGCCATGGCGGTAATAACCGTATGTGATGTCAAGAGGAGAACCTTGCCAGAAAGTCGGTGACGGGAAGCGATTGGAACACCCCTCAAACTTTGACTTAAACTTAGACTATGCTATTAGCTTTTAGCTATTGGCTGTTGGCTTTCATTTCCTCGTAGCAGTGGCGGCAAAGCGGCTCGTAGGCGTCTTTCTCGCCGAGGAGGACTTGTTGCTCGTTCGGGACAATGCGGTAGGAGAAATGGGCGAGGTCGCCGCAGCGCGTGCAGATGGCGTGTTGTTTGCTGACATACTCCGCCACCGCCATGAGCTTCGGCATAGGGCCAAAGGGCACTCCTTTGTAGTCCATGTCCAACCCGCTGACAATCACTCGGATACCGGCATTGGCCAGCTGGTTGCAAACCTCCACAATTCCGTCGTCGAAAAATTGGATTTCGTCGATGGCAACAACCTGCACATCATTCATATTGATATAGAGCAATATTTCCGAAGAATTGTTAACCGGAGTCGAAATCCGGGAGTTTTCGTTGTGCGACACCACTTCCGTTTCATCATAACGTGTGTCTATCGCCGGTTTGAATAGTTCGATTTTCTGGTTGGCGAACTCAGCCCGACGGATGCGACGCAGCAACTCTTCCGTTTTTCCGGAAAACATGGATCCGCAGATGACTTCTATCCACCCTTTTTTATGATTTCTACTCGCCTTATTTTCTAAAAACATTTCCCTTATTCTGTATAAAAGAATTTCGTATTTTTGTGCGCTTTTTTCGAGCGCAAAATTATAATAAAAACCATTAACCTGATATAGAAAATCGAAAAAAATGAACGACGCTTATCAACAAATGTCGGAAATGTTGGATAAATGGCTATCTGACAATGAAAAAGAAATCAAAATCGCTCTCATCGAGAAAGAAATCCTGTTGGAGAAAATCCGAAATCTGTACGTTCGCGTCTCTGCCATAGAAACAGAGGAATACAGTGCCCCGCAACAGGTGACTGCAAAACCGGAAACAACCACCGAACCCGAACCGAAACGAGAGTTCTCCCCTGCCAAGACGTTGGAAGAGGATGTGGATTTGTTCTTCGATACGGAACATGAAAGCTACAAAGCCGCTGCAGAAAAAGAGTTGCAAAAGATTGCCGAAGAAATCGAATCTCATGAACAGAAACAGCCTGCTCAAGATTCTAACAAAAAAATGGATGTTGAAACGGAAGCCGCTGACGTCTTCGAGCATCTGGAAGATCCTGAAGAAGAAATTGTTATCGATGGAGAGATACATGATAACGCCGAAGAACTCTTCATTGAACCTGATGTTGATATTACAACCTCTTCCGAGGAAGACCTGCATGAGGAAGATGATATATTGAACTTCATTCCTCCGAAACAAACTACGACTCCAGAAGTCCCTAAACAGGAGGAAAAAACCATTGCTAAGGTGCAAAAACCTGTTGTCGAAGAAAAACAAGCCCAACCGCAACCTTCCGCTCCCAAACAGGAACTCACAAAAGAGAATCCCGTTCAGAAACCGCAGCAACGTTCCCTCAACGACCTTTTCAATGAGCAACGTGAAGACCACTCCATCAGCAGCCAATATCAGCGTGCCAAAGTCGGCGATTTGACAAAAGCCATCTCCATTAACGATAAATTCATCTATATCAAGGAGTTGTTCCACAACCGCGGCGAAGATTTCAGCTCCTCCATCAGGCTGTTGAATGAATGCAAAACCCTGGAAGAAGCGTTTGACTGCCTTGAAAATCTGAAACAGAAATTTTTCTGGGATTCAAAGTCTGACGCATACTTGTCATTCTGCGATTTGTTGAGAAGAAAATATTCCTAACCGATAAATCCGGTTATCGCTCCCGCGTTTGACGACAAAAAGGTTTTTAGTTTTATGAATACAATGAAAGAAACGGAAGAACAACTCATTCAGGAGTTCGAAATGTTCGACGACTGGATGGACAAATACAACTATATTATTGAATTGGGAAAGGAATTGCCGATGATTGACCCGCAATATAAGACCGAGGAATTTCTCATCAGCGGCTGCCAGTCACAAGTCTGGCTCCATCCAGAAATGCGGGACGGTTTGCTTTATTTCACCGCCGACAGCGATGCGATTATCACAAAAGGCATTGTATATCTGTTAATTAAAGTTTTGTCCGGACATACTCCGCAGGAAATTCTCGACAATGATTTGTCCTATATTGACGCTATCGGGCTCAAAAACCATCTTTCCCCGACCCGATCCAATGGACTTGCTTCTATGATCAAACAGATAAAATTATATGCGTTAGCCTATTCAACAAAACAATAATCATGAAGAAAATGAGAAATCTATTGTTCAATTTATTGATTTTAACCGGACTTCTTGCCTTGACCGGTTGTAGCATGAAAGAATGCAAATGTTTTTCCTCAAACCAAGCAGTACAAAACGACAGCATTGTCCGCATAACATACGATTCCGTGTATAATTATACCCGGGAAAATTGTGAGCAGTTCAACAAAGACGAGATAATAGAAGTTGATTCGCTTACTACGATTCATCATACGCTGTTGTGTGAGGAAAATTAAAGCGTGATTTTTTGATAGTAAGATTATATGGAGAGTAAAGGAGTGGCGTTGGTGACTGGTGCGGACGGCGGTATGGGTCGCATCCATGTAAGAGAATTGGCAAAAGCCGGTTATGAGGTGATAATGGCCGTAATTGACGAGAATGCGGCACGCCCTGTAATGGAGGAAATCCGTCAGGAGACTAACGGAAATTTGCATTTGATGACGGTGGATCTTGGCAATTTGGCGGATATCGTGCGCTTTGCCGATGAAGTTAAAAGCCGGTTCCCGTCTTTGCAGGTCTTGTTGAACAATGCCGGAGTACTGCCCAGCAAACCCAAGAAGAGTGTCAACAACATAGAATTAACGATGGCAGTCAACTATTTGGGACACTATACGTTAACTAATCTTTTGCATCCCATTATGGGCAATGGCACTCGCATTGTGAGTATGATTTCCCTGTCTTATTTTCTCGGTAAAATAACTCCGGATCTTTTCACCCCGAAAAGCGAAAAAGAGTACAACCGGTTCAACGCATACGGCAGCTCCAAGTTGGCCCTCTACTATTTTATGCTCGATGCCTCAGAAGCATGGAAAAAGGAAGGTATCTGTTTTAACGTTTCCGATCCGTTCATTGTGAGCACCAATATTATCCGAATGGACAATATTGTGGTTGACAAACTTTGCGACTGGTTTTTCCGTCCGTTCATCAACACCCCGGAACAAGGTTCCGCCACCATGATGACAGCGGCAATAGATCCCAGATACAAAGGGGTGACGGGTATGATTTTCAAGAACCGCAAGGTGGCAAAACATAAAAAGAGATTCTATAACAACGTGGAGCAACGTCAGTTGTTGAGGACGCTGACAGCGCAGCTGCTTGAAGAAAACCAAATTCGCTTATGATAATTCCGCCTTTTTTGACCATTGGTGACACCATCGCACTGGCTGCTCCCGCCCGGAAAATCTCCAAAGAGGAAATTTTTCCGGCCGAGCAATGGTTGAAAAGTGTCGGTTTTAACGTTTTTTATGATGACAGACTTTTTGCCGAAGATCATCAGTTTGCTGGCAACGATGTTCTGCGAGCCAACTATTTCCAAGATCTTTTGGATAGTGAAAAAGTAAACGCAATTTGGTGTGTAAGAGGTGGTTACGGCTCTGCACGCATCATCGACCGCTTGGATTTTTCGCGATTCTGTAATCATCCGAAATGGATATGCGGATACAGCGACATCACCGTGTTCCATAACCACTTGCAGCAGAATCTCCATACAGCCACACTGCACACAACCATGCCCATCAATATTAAGGAAAACAATACGCAATCAGCTGCGTGTCAATCTTTTCTGGATGCATTGACAGGCAAAACGCTAACGTATGAAATCACCCCTCATACATTGTCGCGAACAAAACCGTTTTCAGGAATTTTAACAGGAGGGAACCTGTCGATGCTGTATTCTCTCATTGGTTCACCTTCGGATATAGACACCACCGATAAAGTGCTGTTTATCGAGGATTTGGACGAGTACTTGTACCACATAGACCGAATGATGCTCAATCTGAAACGAAGTGGAAAACTTTCGCACATTAAAGCCTTATTAGTCGGGCATTTAAGTGACATGCACGACAATACAGTACCTTTCGGGAGAACGGCTGAAGAAATTGTGGCTGACCATTGTCAAGAGTTTGATTTTCCGCTGATATTCAACGTTCCCGCCGGACATCTGCCAGACAACCGCGCATTTCGCATGGGTTGTCAAATAGAAGGTTTTATTAAAGACAATAAATTTATAATCAATAGTTTGAATCATGCTTAGCACCTTCCTTTTCAAATATATTTATCGTGTAAAGCCAATACCGTATCCGAATCCCGAAGGAACCATTCCCAAGAGTGTGCTGATGATGGCACCGCATACCTCCATCATGGATTTCGTCATCGGGCTGGCCGCCATGCAGTATTATGACCTGCACGCCAACACCATAATCAAAAAGGAGTTTTTCTTTTTCCCTTTAAACCTATTATTGAAGAAGTTAGGTGGTATTCCCGTAGATAGGAAACATGCCCGGAATTTTGTGGAATATGCCGCAAACGTCATTAAGGAACGGGAACGCATCACGTTGATAATCTGTCCGGAAGGCACACGCAAAAGAGTGGAAAGATGGAAACGCGGCTTCTATCAGATCGCGATGGAGGCCGGTGTGCCCATAAGTTTGGGATACATCGACTACAAGACCAGAACATGCGGCATCATGTCCATATTTCACCCCACAGGCGATTATGAAAAGGACATGCAGGAAATATTAGCGCAATATTACGGCCTTGAGGGCTACCACAAAGGAAAATTCAATCTTGAGGACAAGCCTCACGCTCATCCGGAATGGTACAAACTATAAGGCGGAATTGTCAGGAACGCACGCTTTCACCACACGGATAACTTCATCCACCTGCTCGTCCGTCAGGTCAAAATAAACAGGCAAACTGATTTCACAAGCATAATTATTATAGGCATTAGGGTAATCCTCAATACGGTATCCTAATGCTTTATACGCTGTCAACAAGGGCAGCGGGATGAAATGCACATTCGTGGCCACTTCGTGTTCCGCAATTTTCTGGATAACCTCATCACGCTGTTGTTCCGTGGTATGGTTCAGGAACAAGGTGAAAACGTGATAAGAGGATACCTTTTCTGCCGTTTCATAAACAGGCATTCTGAACCGACGGTCACCATTAAACGCTTGATAATAAGCGTCAAAAATCTTTTTCCTCCGTGGCAAGATAAGCTGGTCGTAGCGGGCGAGTTCCACCAAACCCATAGCGGCGGCAATGTCTGTCATGTTGCATTTGTGACCAATGGAACAGACATCGTAACGCCAGCTTCCTGCTTGTGTTTTGGTAAAGGCGTCTTTAGATTGACCGTGTAAAGAGTAGATGCAAAAGTCATGATACAATTCATCGGGATTGAAGGGGGCGGGAAGGTTGAGGCAAATAGCACCGCCTTCTGCCGTGGTCAGGTTTTTGACAGCATGGAAGGAAAATACGGTAATATCAGTCAAAGCGCCGGTCTTTTTCCCTTTGTATTGGGCACCGAGAGAGTGGGCGGCATCAGAGAGGATCAAGATACGGCCCAGTTTTTCTTGAATGGGATTGTTCGGCTGGAATTTTTGCCTTACGGAGGGTTGTTGGACAAAATCCATGAGACGGTCATAATCGCAGGGAAGTCCGACAATATCCACGGGAATGATGGCTTTGGTACGGGAAGTGATAGCATTGCCAAGCTGTTCCACATCCATGAGCAGCTCGTCGTTCACATCCACCATGACGGGCTTTGCGCCGCAGTGCAAGACAACTGCGGCCGTGGCAGTGTAGGTGTAAGCGGGTATAATTACCTCATCACCTTGACCTATGCCGAACCAGTGCAGAACCAGTTCCAGACCAGCAGAAGCGGAATTAACGCACACAACACGTTGAATATCACAGTATTCTGCAAGTCTCTGCTCAAAAAGTTTCGTCCTTGGCCCGGTGGTGATCCAACCCGAGCGCAAGGTGGCGACAACTTCATCGATTATCGCATCATCAATATGCGGTGGTGAAAAGGGTATCTTCATTTTAAGGGGTGATTCGTTCTAATTTTCTGGCTTTACGCTCTTTGTTCGTCCGGGCTAATTCTCCAAAGTCAAAAGCAAGATCAAAACAGTTCGGTGTAGCTCCCACTGCATAGTGCTGTCTGGAGAATCCTACACGAACACCTTTGATATCCAATTGGATACCGTATGAAAAACCTGCCATTGACTTTCGGGAAATCACTTTCATCTCCTGGTGAACATTGTGATTGTATGCCAATTGTATGGAAAAATATTTCGAAGGTTCAATTTCTAAACCGAACACAAAATGGCGGAAAAAATTATCAGCAAACTGTGCCACTTTGGAGGGATATTGCGGTTCGCCAGTGATGGCATCCGTTTGGATGAACGGGTTGTCCAGCCCATAGTAGCTCATATTCCAACGGTACAATGAGTGAAGGGTGATATGGTAGCGAACGGGGACGTGTTGGAGTCGCTGGGAAAAAGCGAGCTGCAGATCAAAAGGCAACAATTCATGGTCTCCTGGTGAATAAGCTTTCAACTGCACACCTATATTCTTGGCCAACAAGGTAAGGGAGAGTTTCTTTTTTTCATTATAATAGCTCCCGGCCAGATCCACAGCCATGCCAGCGGAGAAATAGGAATCGTAGAAGCTGAATATCGTCTTCAAATTGGCACCGACAGAGAAATTCGGGGAAAGTTCCCGACCCCAGCCAATAACCAAAGCGTAATCGCCGGCGGAGAATTGTCCTGTTTCATTTCCGTTCTCGTCAGCCCCCCGGAAAGAACCGTAGTTAAGACCATAGATGCCGATGGCAAAGCTGCCCGCTTTCGGGAATGTATAGGAATACGAGGCAGCGATGGCGGTACTCTTCGTGAAATAGTCCGTAAAGTTGAGCGCAAGATTGTTATGGTGGCGTTCGCTGATATAGGAAGGATTGACCAATATCAAGGACGGATCATCATCGTGTACAGAAATCAAATTGCTACCCAAAGCCATAATACGGGAGGAATAGTTGAATTTCAAGAAGTTATATACAAACCTCCCTCCTGTTTGCGCCTTGAGCTGTAACCCTGTGGCCATCAGCAGACATACCCATATATACCATTGCCGTTTCATACGGAATCAAACTGCAAAAATAACAATTCTTTGTATTCTATTGGGCGGCTTTGCGGTTTTAAGAATTTTTAGGACAGGTTGTTGTTATTTCTTCTTTTCCACCGAGAACCCAAACTTGCCGAGAATATCCCCCAAAGTGTAGTAATGCCCGTGAGAATAGGTCACTAAATCGGCGCGGCGAAGGTCTATGGCATCCGTTTTCGGCGAAAACAGTTTCCCGTTGACATGAACGGCCACAACTTCGGCAAGGAACAGGTCGTGACTGCCGAGCGGGATGATCTGCGTCACCTTGCACTCCAGATTCACAGGCGATTCCTCAATCATCGGTGCGTTCACTTTCGTAGCACGAATCGGGGTCAACCCTGTTTCCACAAATTTGTTGTATTTTTTACCCGAACGAACCCCGCACCAATCAGCGTATGGGGTCAATTGTTTGTTAACCAGGTTTATAACAAAAGCTCCTTCTTTTTTGATGATGCCGTAGGAATGGCGTTCGGGGCGCACAGAAATAGAACACATAGGCGGGTCGGAGCAAACCGTTCCCGCCCATGCGATGGTGATGATATTGTATTCGTCAAGGGTGCTGCCGCAGGAGACCATGACCACAGGTGTGGGGTTGAGCATGTTGCCTCCGCGCAACGTCCTTTTGCCTGTTTTTGCCATTATCTGCCGAGACCTGCGGACTGTACGTTAGGAACAATTAGCAACGGCATCTTTGAGGTACTGAGGATTTCCGTCATGTTCGAGTTGGAGGTGAAGTCCGTTTCGCTTTCTTCACGCATGATGACAATCAGGTTGGCATCCATCTCGTGAGCGTGGTTCAACAATGTCTGCACATAGTCTTTTTGCACAGTCAACGGAACCATCTCGTGGCGTACGTTGGCATCCTCACACATGTCTGAGGCATGGCGCATCTGCACGTTGATGATGTGGCGCGTGTCAGCATTGTTCGGATAATAGACCCCCGCGATAGTGATTTTGGCGGCAAAACGTTTAGCCAAATAAGTGGCGTAACGCATCTTCTGCAACGTCTCGAAGCTCAAATCGATAGGAGCGTAAATATTATGCAGGTCACGTTTGATCTCGATATTTTCACGCATGATCAAGATCGGAACTTTGGCGGCCTTGATCAGACGGTTGGCGTTGTTGCCGATATAGCCTTCCTCAAAACCGGAAGTGCCATGCGTGCCCAACACGATTATGGGGTTGGAGAAGTTAGCGGCATATTTTGGAAGTTCAACATGCACTTTTCCTTCTAATATAACCGTATTTACTTCTGTATTAGGTGATTCCATTCTGCACATATCTCTCCACTCTTCCAAAGAATCTTGCAGTTTGTGAATATAATTGTCTTCCCCATTTTCGGAGTTCTTGGTTACACCTGGGGTTTTCACCCATACCAAGTGCAAATCAGCACCTGTTTTCAGAGCCAATGAAATTGCGTGACGAAAGGCGTTGAGGGAGCTGTTGGAAAAGTCAACACCTACGATGATGTTCTTATTGTTCATAACAGTTTATTTTTGATGATGATTGAATTATTTGGATTCGCTTGAATAGTTAGGTGCTTCGCTGGTGATGGTAATGTCATGCGGATGACTTTCGAGCACCCCGGCGTTGGTGATGCGGCAGAAGCGGGCTTCGTGCAGCTTTTCGATAGTTTTGGCACCGCAATAGCCCATACCCGAGCGCAGACCGCCGGCCATCTGATAGACCACTTCGTAAAGGTCGCCCTTGTAAGGGACTCGACCGACAATACCTTCGGGAACGAGTTTCTTGGCATCATCCACATCGCTCTGCATATAGCGGTCTTTGGAACCGTGCTGCATAGCCTCCAATGAGCCCATTCCCCTGTAGGTCTTGAACTTACGTCCGTTGAAGAGGATGGTGGTACCGGGAGATTCCTCCACGCCGGCGAGCAAACCGCCGAGCATCACGGAGTCACCGCCTGCAGCAAGTGCCTTCACGATGTCGCCGGAGTAGCGGATACCGCCGTCGGCGATAAGCGGGATGTCATAGCCTTGCAAGGCTTTATAGACGCCATAGACCGCGCTGAGTTGTGGCACGCCCACGCCGGCCACCACACGGGTGGTGCAGATGGAGCCGGGTCCGATACCCACCTTCACGGCATCGGCGCCGTTGTCGGCGAGCAACTTGGCCGCCTCGCCCGTGGCGATGTTACCGACCACCACATCCACATTGTTGAAAAGCTTTTTAATCTCTTTCAGCGTGTTGATTACGTTTTTGGAATGGCCGTGGGCGCTGTCAAGCACGAGTGCGTCCACGCCAGCCTCCACAAGGGCTTCGGCGCGTTGTACAGCATCGTTGGTGATGCCGATACCCGCAGCCACACGCAAGCGCCCCTGCGCGTCTTTGCATGCGAATGGTTTGTCCTTGGCTTTCGTGATATCTTTGTAAGTGATTAATCCTATGAGAGTTCCGTCCTCGGCCACCACAGGCAGCTTCTCTATCTTATGCTCCTGCAGGATGTCGGCGGCGCGGTAGAGATCCGTGTCACGGGAGGTTGTGACGAGGTCGTCCTTAGTCATTACGTCGCAAATGTTGCGGTTGAAGTTTTTCTCGAAGCGGAGGTCGCGGTTGGTGACGATGCCCACGAGGATGTTCTTTTCGTCCACCACGGGGATGCCGCCGATGTGGTATTCGGCCATGATGCGCAGGGCGTCGCCCACGGTCTTGTCGGGCGTGATGGTCACCGGCGCGTTGATCATGCCGTTTTCGGCACGCTTGACGGAAGCCACCTGCTTGGCCTGCTCAGCAATGCTCATGTTCTTGTGTATCACACCGATACCGCCCTCTCGAGCAATGGAAATCGCCATCTTCGATTCGGTCACGGTGTCCATGGCCGCAGACACAAACGGCAGATTAAGATGAATGTTGCGCGTAAAGCGCGTCCGCAAATCAATCTCTTTGGGCAGCACCTCCGAATATGCCGGAATCAGGAGCACATCGTCAAAAGTCAACCCTTCTAATGCAATTCTTTCTGTAATAAAGGACATAATGACTATATTTTATTTTCGTGCAAAAATACGAAATTTTCAATATCGCCCGAATTATTTTTTTTTCTCGAACCAGAATGATAATATGTTGTTGTGTGTTGATGATAAAAATTTCAGCTATTGGCCATTAGCTATTAGCTGGCCTGTTTTGTATTCAAAAGCAAAAAGCTAATAGCCAAAAGCCAAAGGCTAATAGCCAATATACAGGATTTCCGTTCGCACGTCTTGATACCCCATTTCCTGCATACATTCTTGATAATCTTTCAGTTGCGCTTCGTATTGAAGACGATGCTCCTGACCGGTTTTGTAGTCGATGATCATGACATGATCAGGCTTGATGACCACACGGTCGGGACGCCTCTCCTCGCCGTTTTTCGTGAGGATGGTGACCTCGTTCAACACCTGGTCGCCATCGTTGAGGTAGAAATACGGACGTAAACGGGAATCCTGTTCCGTACGCTCGAACAGTTGGAGCAGCCGTGTGCGGATTTCTTCCGGCAATCCGCTTGTCACCTCATCTCGCTCCTCTTTCGTAGCGGGAAAGAGTGTTAATTTTTGCAAAAATTCGTGGATCTGCGTACCGAGATCTTGCGATTCGGTGTTTGTTGCTGAAAGGTTGACATTGATGGACTCGTTCTCGCAGAAAGTCAAGTTAGAACAGCATACCTGAAGGTTTGAGTTTTTAGGCTGATTATTAGATTCTTTAGTCGGTTTCTGCCATTCAAAATCACCGTAATGGAAAATGTGGTTTTGATTGTCGGAAATAGCGTTCTCAGAATTTTTTACAAATTTCTGTAAAATATTTTTGATGTTCGTTTTTTCGTCTTCTTTCTTCTTGTTGTCCTTACTTTCGGGGAATTCGACTAAAAGGTAGAGCATATCGCGGGCACGAGTGAAATCCACATACCAGAGATTAAGACTGTCAAGGTTTTTCTTATCTTCTTCAGCATCATAATCTTCTTGAAAATCAGAGTACTTCATGTTTTTTTCATGCTTCACATAACAGCTTTTCTGACTTCGTGCATCATTCACCCAGTAATAGGATTCACGGGAATTGGATGCGCTACAGTGGGTGATCACCACAGGAAATTCCATTCCTTTGGAAGCATGAATGGTCATCAGTTGCACAGCATCAGACTTTCCAGAAAGAGTGAGTCGCGGAATAGTCTCACTATAACTATTTAAATCATCCCACCATGTTAAAAAAGCTGAAACGGAAGCCGTCTGGGATTTCCCGTATTCATGTACCAAATCCAGAAAATCCGCAATAAAAGGATCTTCGCTGTCGTCAAACTGGTAGTATCGGACCATGTCTTTCATGGTTAAAAGGAACGGACTCTGTGCCCAACCTGCTAAATTATGCGAAAAGTCCTGACTCGGAAACAGTTCGTTCAAAACAGCATGAAAATCGCTTTCTGTGTTTTTGAGCAATGCGGCATGAAAATCCTGATGATACTTGGTGCAGAAGAAGTGTAAAATGGTAGTTTGCACCAATTTGTCCTTCGGATTTATCATCAATCGCAATGTGCTGATTAGCAAGTTAACACTCAAATTATCACAGAGTTGGAGCGATTCGGTGGTGATAACAGGGACATCCGCCTGGAGCAAACATTGTGCAAACGCTTTGCATTTCGCCCTACCGCTGAGCAGCACCGCCATATCGCCGTAAGCATAACCGCGCTGTTTCGCATCCTTGACGGCATACAGCAGTTCCGCCTCCTCCGGTTTCAATTTCTTATATACATTCTCAAAAAAATCCTCAGAGCATTCTGGCCAAACTTGATGTATGTCTTTGTAATCCTGTTTGTTATAACCAAAAATCTGAACCAATCCGCCAGTTTTCAAGGGATTGACGAACTGCTCCACATCTCTGTAATAGTCGGTTTTGTCCAACGTTTCCGCGTAAAATTGGAAGAATCGGTTGTTGAACTCTATCACCGACGATTGTGAGCGGTAGTTGGTTTTCAAAGGGATGGAGCGGTAATCCGACT
This sequence comes from uncultured Bacteroidales bacterium, assembly GCA_900315245.1. Classification (GTDB taxonomy): domain Bacteria; phylum Bacteroidota; class Bacteroidia; order Bacteroidales; family WCHB1-69; genus F23-D06. The sequence continues at coordinate 456,226 of OMYJ01000001.1, read as the reverse complement.
TGCCTTTCAACAGGGTGAATATATCCCTTTCCGCAGGAGTGTTCTCAATTCGGTCATAATCCGACAGATGGTAGAAAAGTTCCACATCACCGTTGCGGAAACGGTAGATGGACTGTTTCACATCGCCAAAAAGGATGACATTCCCATTTTCACTCAAAGCTTCCAAAATCAGCGGCTTTAAGTCCTGCCACTGCATCAGGGAGGTGTCCTGGAATTCATCGATGAAGAAATGCCGGAAAAAACTCAGCTTCTCAAAAAGCGGATCCCCGTTGGAATCGGAAATGGCATCGTTCAACAGCGGGTTGCTTTCCGACAGAAAGAAGGAATCGGTTTGTTCCTTGATGGTTTCAATATGCTGCTGCAAGGCGGTCAACACCAAAAGGCGGTTAGCGTTTTTAGCCAAAACATAGTAGGTGAAAAAGTCTTTCGCATAATCTATTACGATTTTTTGGATTTGCGAGAAAACATCTTTCACTTGTTCGGAAAATTCTGCCCTCAAACTCTCTTTTCTCTCTTTCTCGGCCTTTCCACCCTTTTTGGGCGCGGAAAAGACTTTCTTTTCGTCCATTTCCTGCAAACACTTGCTTGTTTCAAAGCCTTTTTCCAAGTTGAACGGATCTTCCGCGATGCGCGCAATATGCTTGTCCCAATTATACGTCCCATTGGGGTGAAGATCCTCTTTTTCAGCTTCTTCAAAAATAGCAAGTGCTTGTTTTACAAGATCTTTTGTGTCGATTTTACATTGTTCCTGAATGTGTCGGCAGTTTTGCTTCCACTGATCCACAACCTTTTCCAACTCTTCTATTTCCGGAATGTTTTTGATGTGGGGATGGCTTTTCTCCGTATCGTAGTAAAGGACGCCAAGTCCCTGCATCAGGAAACGGTTGATATTGGCATTGCCTTTATCCTCCATCTCTTGCTCCAGCTCCTTCACCACCACGTTGAGTTGTTGGTTATTGTTGGTTAAATCGCAGATATACTGCTCGATAGCCATGCGGAAGAAATCCGTCAGGTGGATTTGCACGGCATAGTTCATGCTGAGGTTGAGGTAGAGGGCAGAGGAACGGATCACGCGCTGGATGAAGCTGTCAATAGTGGTGATGCTGAAGCAGGCGTAATCGTATAAAATATTGTAGAGCAGAGCTTTAGAAGTCTTTTGGACAAACGTGAAACACTCTTCCGGAGAAAGCATGTTGTCTTCACCGAAAATTTTGTTACAGAGGTTGTTGAAGTCGTTGGCGTTCAGGTCTGACACGCTTTGGGCAAAGGCGAGCCGGTTTAGCTGCCTCACCACGCGCTCCTTCATTTCCGAGCCGGCATTGTTGGTGAACGTTATCGCCAAAATCTGCTTGTAACCCGTGCAAGACCGACAAGAGTAGTTCTGCTTGTCGCGCAGGAATGCGGGCACATGATTTTTGAGACATGTGGCGATATAGTCGAACACCAGGTTGTAGGTTTTCCCGGAGCCGGCAGAGGCGGAATAGACCGTGAGCATGGTAGGGTTAGTAGGTTAATGGTTTATAGCCAATAGCTAATAGCTAATTTGTTTTGAATTTGTAGGAGATTTCGGACAGGTCGGCGTTGGCCTTTACGATTTTCTGCTTAAGGTTCTGTTTGAATGCCAGCACTTTATCCAGCATTTCGGGATTGTTGACGCTGAGCATCTGCAGGGCGAGGATGGCGGCGTTTTGTGCGCCGTTGATGGCGACGGTGGCCACGGGGATTCCCGGAGGCATCTGCAGCATAGCGAGGGCGGCGTCCATGCCCTCGAGCGACGACTTGATGGGTACGCCGATGACTGGCAGCGGGGTCATGGCGGCAATCACACCCGGCAGGTGGGCGGCCATGCCCGCGCCGGCGATAATCACCTTGATGCCACGCTGATGGGCGTTTTTGGCGTATTCGGCCACCTCATCGGGCGTGCGGTGCGCCGACAAAGCCAACATTTCAAACGGAATTTCCTGACTGTCAAAAAATTTGCAGGCGGCCTCCATCACCGGAAGGTCGGAGGTGCTGCCCATGATAATACTTACAATAGGTTGCATGTTATTTGTTTTAAATTCGGTGGCAAAAGTAATAAAAATTCCCGATGCCTTTGTTTCAGGTTTCAGGTTTCAACTTAAACTATTGTACTTTTGAAAATTACCTCTATACTGCTATTGCCTAAAAAATAGTATCTTTGCCGCCGATTTAAAAATTTTGTAGTTATTCTGCAATTTTTGCGTCTAAAAAGAAAATCATCAAAGGATAAACTATAATTATTTATAAAACAAACATTTATGAAAAAAGTATTTTTGTTTTTGATGGCCTTGGCTTGTGCGTTGACCGTTTTCGCACAGCAGCAGAAAGGCGACCTGAACCTGAACGATCCCATCAAAGCGGATCCCAATGTGACCATTGGCAAGTTGGACAACGGCTTGACCTACTACATTCGTAAAAACTCTTATCCGAAGGACCGTGTGGAGTTCCGTCTCGCCGTGAACGCCGGCTCCAACCAGGAGAACGACAACCAACAGGGCTTGGCGCACTTCACCGAGCACATGGCTTTCAACGGTATCGAAGGTTTCCCGAGCAACAGCGTGGTTGACCACCTGCGCAGCAAGGGTGTGGTGTTCGGTGCCGACCTCAACGCCTACACCAGCTTCGACGAGACAGTCTATATGATCCCCATGCCGCTCGACGATCCCAACAACATCGACCTCGGCCTCAAGATTCTCCGTGGCTGGGCCGCCGGTCTGCTCTATGACAACAAGGAGATTGACGAAGAGCGCGGTGTCATCATCGAGGAATACCGCCTCGGTCTCGGTGCCGACGACCGTATGCGCAAGGAGTACTGGCCGATCCTCATGAAGGACTCCCGTTACGCCGACCGTATGCCTATCGGTAAGCTCGATATTCTGCAAACTTTTGACTACCAAGTGATCAAGGATTTCTATCATGATTGGTACCGTCCTGATTTGCAGGCTGTTATCGTGGTTGGTGACATTGACGTGAAAGTTGTGGAAGACAAGATCAAGACGATGTTCGGCAACATCCCCGCCAAGCAGAACCCTCGCAAGAAAGAGATTTACGGCATTGGTGCCAACAAGGAGCCGCTTGTGGCTGTCTGCACCGATAAGGAAGCTACTGGTAGCCAAGTGGAGCTCATCCGCAAGCACAAACACGCCCCGATGAAGACCATTGGTGATTTCCGTCAGCAACTTTGCATTGATCTCTACAACACCATGTTGGATGCCCGTTTCTCTGAAATGACGCAAGATCCGAAATGCCCGTTCTTGGGTGCTAGTGGCGGTTATGGCGATTTCATTGGCAACACCGATGCGTATGCCATGGAAGCCATGGCCAAGGAAAACCGCATTCCTGAGGCATTGCGTGTGATCCTGCAAGAGGACTACCGCGTGCTGAAACATGGTTTCCTGCAAACCGAACTTGACCGTGCCAAAGAGGAACTTTTAGAGAATTATGACAAGGCAGCCAAGGAGGTCGATAAAACTGAATCCGCCCGTTTTGCTTCACAATACATCAATAACTTCCTGCGTCAAGACCCCATCCCGGGTGCAAAACGTGAGAACACCTACGCCAAGAAGCTGATTGAAGGCATCACTTTGGATGAAGTCAACGCATTGGCCAAGGATTGGGTTACGGAAGACAATATGGTGGCCATCATCACCGCTCCTGAAAAAGACGGTGTGAAAGTTCCGTCCAAGGACGAGATTCTTTCCATCCTGAAAGACAAATCATTAGCCAATGTGAAACCTTACGTTGACACCTATAAGGATCAGGAAATTTTGGAAAAGGGATCCCTGAAACCCGGCAAAATCACCTCAGTGGAAAAAATCGAGGCTGTGGGTGCCGAAAAGTGGACACTCTCCAATGGCATCACTGTCTATCTGAAGAAAACCGACTATAAGAACGATGAAATCCTGTTCAGTGCCAGCAGTAAGGGCGGTAAATCACTTTATGGTGTGAAGGATCTTGCTTCCGCCGATTTCGCCGCTGAAATCATTGACCGTGGCGGTATCGCTAATATTGATTACAACTCCTTGATGAAGAAGATGAAAGGTAAAAACGTGGGTGTTTCTCCTGACATCAATCTCTTAAGCGAAGGTTTCTCCGGCTCATCTTCTCCGAAAGACTTGGAGTTCTTCTTCCAGTACCTCAATGCTTTCTTCACCAACCCGCGTATCGATCCGAACGCTTTTGAATTGGTGATGCAAGAGACGAAAGAGCAGCTCAAGATGATCACCGCACAGCCGATGTACAAGTATTTGGGCAAATTCCTGGAAGCAGCCTATAACTACGATCCTTACATGAAACAGATGTTTTCCTTTGATGACGAATATCTGAGCCAAGCGAACTTCGATCGTGCCGTTGAAATTTACAAAGAACGTTTCTCCAATCCCGCCGATTTCAACTTCTTCTTCGTGGGCAACTACGACGAAAAGGAAATGAAGGAATTCGTGGAACTCTATCTCGGTTCAATGAAGACCGATCCGAAAAACAAAGAAAAATTCAACCTCAGCGTCTTGAAACCGCGTCCCGACAAGGCCACCACGCAAACCGTTTATGCCGGTACTGAGGAACAAGGTTGGATGGGCATGTATATCACCAACCCGATTGACTGGAATTACCGCAACTCCATCATCGCCGACATGATCGGTGAGGCTTTGGACATCCAATTTGTGCGCATCGTGCGCGAAAAAATGGGCGATGTCTATTCCCCGATGGTGCAGATGGGCGCCAGCAAACTCCCTCATCCTGAGATGACCTTGATGATTCTCCTGGGTTGCGATCCTGTGAAAACCGACAAGCTCGCCGATGCCAGCTTGAAGATTCTCAACGACTTCAAAGCCAAAGGTCCGGATAAGAAAACGATGGAACTGGTGAAGAAGCAGATGCTCAGCACCCGCGCCAAGAACATCCAAACCAACCGCTTCTGGCTCAGCTTCATCAGCGGAAAGGTCACCCAAGACGATCCTATTGTCAATCCTTCCGAATACGATAATATTGTCAATTCGGTCACTAAGAAAGAGATGGTCGAGTTCATGAAGAAATACTTCAAACCCGAAATCTACACCCGTGCTGACATGCATCCGACCACGATGCAACATTAATAGTCAATTCTAAGAAAATTAGGCGGTGCTTACAAATTGCACCGCCTTTTTTTGTATTTTTGCACCTCATTTTTGGAAAATATAACGATGGAGAAAATCATTATTTTAGACTTCGGTTCCCAGTACACGCAGCTCATCGCGCGTCGCATCCGCGAGCTGAACACCTATTGCGAAATCCTGCCTTACAACAAGTTCCCGTTCGGAGACCCTGACATCAAGGGCGTTATCCTTTCGGGAAGTCCGTTCTCGGTGAACGACGCCAACGCCTTCAAACCGGATCTGTCGGAAATCAGAGGCCATTATCCGCTGCTCGGCATCTGCTACGGTGCGCAGTATTTGGCGCAAGTTGGCGGCGGCGTTGTCGGGGCAAGCTCCACCCGCGAATACGGCCGCGCCCACCTCGCCTTCGTGGAGGCCGACGATGTGCTGCTGAAAGGCGTTCCGCAAGAGAGCCAGGTGTGGATGTCGCACGGCGATACTATCCTGCAACTTCCTGACAACTACCATATTATTGCCAGCAGCAAGGAGGTGAAAGTGGCGGCTTACCACATTCTGGAGGAACCCACTTGGGCGGTGCAATTCCACCCTGAAGTCTATCACTCCACCGACGGCACGACTATCCTGCGCAACTTTGTGCAGACTATCTGCGGTTGCAAGCAGGACTGGACCCCCGAATCGTTCATCGAAAGCACCGTGCGCGAACTTCGCGAGGAGGTCGGCAGCGACAACGTGGTGCTCGGACTTTCCGGCGGTGTCGATTCCACCGTGGCGGCCGTATTGCTCAACAAAGCCATCGGCAAGCAGCTCAACTGCATCTTCGTGGATAACGGCTTGTTGCGCAAAGACGAGTTCACCTCCGTGCTGGAGCAGTACAAAACCTTGGGACTCAACATCAAAGGCGTAAACGCTTCCCAGCGTTTCTACGACGCTTTGCGCGGCGTGACCGATCCCGAGAAGAAGCGCAAGATCATCGGTGCGGGCTTCATCGAAGTGTTCGAGGAAGAGGCTCGTAAGTTGGACAATATTAAGTGGCTGGCGCAGGGTACCATCTATCCCGACCGCATCGAATCGCTCTCCATCACCGGCATGGTCATCAAATCGCACCACAACGTGGGCGGTCTGCCGGAGAAGATGAACATGAAGATCATCGAGCCGTTGAAGCTGCTCTTCAAGGACGAGGTTCGCCGTATTGGCACGGCCCTGGGCATTCCCGAGCGGCTCATCAAGCGCCATCCGTTCCCGGGTCCCGGTTTGGGTGTGCGCATCTTGGGCGACATCACCCCCGAGAAGGTCCGGATCTTGCAAGAGGCCGATGCCATCTTTATCAATGGATTGTGGGACAACGACTTGTACGACAAAGTATGGCAGGCGGGCACCATCCTGCTGCCGATTCAATCGGTGGGCGTGATGGGTGACGAGCGCACCTACGAGAACGCCGTGGCCCTGCGTGCCGTGCTCTCCACTGACGGCATGACCGCCGACTGGGCGCACTTGCCTTACGAATTCCTCGCCAAGGTCTCCAACGACATCATCAACAAGGTCCGCGGCGTCAACCGCGTGGTCTATGACATCAGCTCGAAACCGCCCGCAACGATCGAGTGGGAATAGAAATGGGGAAAGTTGATACTTTGCCACAGAGACCCCTTCGGAGAAATCCGTTGGGGTCTTTTTTGTGGAGAAATAATTTTGAATATCACACCGAAGATATATAAAAATAAAAATGTGTACTTTTGGTGAGAAAAACAAACCATTGTTGGAGTAAATGGAGAAAAAGCTCAATCCAAAAGCTGCTCGACCTCCAGGGCCGCAAACTGGCCACCCTCCTGGATTCGCCCCACGGCACGGACGTACCCGAAATCGACCTCTCGCCCTATCCCTCCGGCACATACCTCGTGAAGATCAACTTCGAGCGAGGGGTGAGCGTGGTGAGGAAGATAGTGAGGAGGTGATGGAATTTGTAATGCAAAATTTCGTACAGAAAAATATATGAAACATGCCGTAGTGTTCCGAATTTTTCTATTTTTGCGGCATGAATCATTTGAAAGTTTTACGAAATATCCCTGTGAGCAGCACTGTGATAGGAAACCTTTATCCCAATGTTGTAGGCAAATCGCAGAAAATCAGATTGTTGGAAAAGAAGGAGGAAATTATACGTCTTAAGCGCGGTCTTTATGTCGTCAACCCGCAAGTAAGCGATGTACCAATTTCCACCGAATTGATAGCCAATCATTTGTATGGTCCATCCTATGTGTCGATGCTCTCTGCGCTGCGCTATTATGGACTAATCCCCGAAGCCGTTCAGGAAATGCAGTCGTTTACAGTCAAGCACAGCCGGAGTTTCGAGAACCGTTTTGGCGTTTTCCGCTACCTTAATTGTCCAGCAGACTATTTCAGTATCGGACTCACCCAACAGCAGACGGGTGAGGCATACTTTGTAGTGGCATCTCCCGAGAAAGCTCTTTGCGACTTGATTGTGCACACTTCAGGATTGAACCTCCGTTATCAGAAAGAGTGCTTGGGGTTTCTCGAACAAGATCTTCGCCTCGACATGGAAGCTTTCGGTGAAATGAATCCCGACATAATCCGCCAGTGTGCTGCCACTGGAAAGAAGACCAATACATTGAATCTCATTGCAAAAATTCTTGAAAATGAATGATATCTACCAAAGCATGCTCTCGGAATACGACTTGACCACCGACCAGCAACAACGGAACGCCAAATATGAAATCAACCAGCAAGTGGTGCTGGCCGGATTGTATAGAGGAGGTTTCTTTGACACGGCCGCGTTCTACGGCGGCACGTGCCTGCGGATTTTCCATGGCCTGAACCGCTTCAGCGAAGATATGGATTTCTCCTTGACAGCCTCCGACAGCAATTTTTGCTTCGAAAAGTATTTGCCTTATATAGAGGACGAATTTGCCTTACTCGGCCGTAAAGTGGAAATCAAAAAGAAGGAGAAACGTACTTTTGGCAAGGTGGAGTCCGCATTTCTAAAAGACAACACCGAAGTAGTGGACATCTCCTTTCAAACGGAGAAGAGCATCAAAATCAAGATTGAGGTGGACACCGATCCTCCGTTGCATTTTCAGACGGAGAACAAGCTGCTGCTCTTACCATTCTCCTTCATGGTACGCTGTTTTACATTGTCCGACCTGTATGCCGGAAAACTTCATGCCCTGCTTTTCCGCAGCTGGAAACAGCGCGTGAAAGGTCGCGACTGGTATGACTTCGAGTGGTATGTGCGCCATGGCGTCCCGTTGAATTTCGCCCATCTGCAAGAACGAGCTCGTCAGTTCAACGGACTGGAAATGAGCAAGGAAGATTTCTTGGAACGATTGAAAGAACGACTGTCCTCCACGAACATCGAACAGGTGAAACAGGATGTGATTCCGTTTATGAAGAACCGGGAGGAAACCACCATTTGGTCAAACGACTATTTCGTGCAGTTGGCGGAAAGGATAAGATTCAAGGAAGATTGAAACCGCAGTTAATCTGCCCGCTCCATAGGGAAAGAAGATAGCGTGATTAATTATTCAAGGACACACGAAAAAGTTGTATCTTTGCAGAAAATAATAATCAGAAAAAATAACCAATGATCCTCATCAACATCGGAGACGAACTCCTCTTAGGACAAGTCATCAACACCAACGCCGCCTTCATCGGGCAACAGATGGCCCTGGCGGGCATCGAAATGACAGAATGCGTCACCATCGGCGACGACGAGAGCGCCATCCGCAGCGCCATCGAGAACGGATTTGCGAAAACCAACCTGATTGTGGTCACCGGCGGGCTCGGACCCACCCGCGACGACATCACCAAAAAGGTCATCTGCGACTACTTCCACCGCGAACTGGTGGTGGACGAGCAGACCTTGGAGTGGGTGCGCGAGATTTTCGCCGCCCGCGGGATGGAACTCACGGAGACCAACAGCCACCAGGCCGACGTGCCTTCGGGCTGCACCGTACTGAAAAACACCTTGGGTACCGCCCCGGGACTCTGGATAGAGCAGGACGGAAAGATCCTCGTCGCCCTTCCCGGCGTGCCATTCGAGATGGAAAAGCTTATCTGTGAGGAGGTTCTGCCAAGATTGCAGGAGATTTTCCACCACGAGCACGCGGTGCTCTACAAAGTACTGCAATGCACTGGCATCAGTGAGAGCAACCTCTCCGACCAACTCACCGACTTCGAGGCGCAATTGCCGGAAAACATCAAGTTGGCCTACCTGCCGAAACCGGGCATCATCCGTCTGCGGCTGACCGCTTCGGGTACCAACAACGAAGAACTGCAATCTTCTCTGAACCAGCAGTTTGAGAAACTCAAAGCCGAGGTGGGCTCGTTGACCTTTGCCGACGAGGACATCCCGATGGAAGCCGTCATCGGCAAGTTACTGCGCGGGAGCGGTCGTCGCGTGGCCACCGCCGAAAGCTGCACCGGCGGCTTTATCGCGCATTTGATTACCTCTGTACCAGGAAGTTCCGAATATTTCCAAGGGAGCGTGGTCTCCTACAGTAACCAGGTGAAGCGCGACATCCTCAATGTTCGGGAGGACAACCTCAAGAAACGCGGCGCAGTGAGCGAGCCGGTCGTCAGCGACATGGCCCTCAACGTGATGGATCTCCTGGATGTCGATTACGCCGTGGCCACCTCCGGCATCGCGGGTCCCGACGGCGGCACGGCCGAAAAGCCCGTGGGTACCGTCTGGATGGCCGTGGCCACCCCCACCCGACTGACGACCAAGGAGTTCCATTTCGGCAAGCACACCGGTCGTAAGCAGATTATCGAGCGGGCCGCCCATGCTGCCCTCAACATGCTGCGCATTGAAATCGAGAAAGACCTCCACCGATGAACGCGCAAATCGCCCGCTTTCGGCAATACTTAGTCTATGAAAAAGGCCTCTCGCCCAAGAGCGTGGAGGCCTATTTGCACGATGTGCAGCTGTTGGCGGACTTTTTGGGCGAGGACAAGATAGCCGATGCCACTTTCGAGGAGTTACAGAAGTTTCTGAAACACCTTTACGAATCGGACTTCAACGCGCGGTCGCAGGCGCGGATTGTCTCCGGAATGCGGGCCTTCTACCGCTACCTCATCTACGCCAACATGCGGGAAGACGATCCCACGGAGCTGTTGGACGCACCCAAAATCGGAATGCATCTCCCTGACGTGCTGACTGTTGAGGAAATCAAAGACATCATAGCGGTTATTGACCTCAGCACCCCAGAAGGTCACCGCAACCGCGCCATGGTGGAGGTGATGTACGGTTGTGGGCTGCGTGTCAGCGAGTTAGTGACCTTGCGGCTCTCCAACCTTTTCTTCGACGACGGTTTCATCAAAGTAGTGGGCAAAGGCAACAAAGAGCGGCTGATTCCCATCGGGAAAACGGCCATAAATGCTGTGAACCAATACGTTGACGGAAAACGTAAAGAGTTGAAAATCAAGAAAGGTGAAGAGGACTACGTCTTCCTGAACCGCAGGGGGGCGCACCTCACCCGCGAAATGGTCTTCATGCTCGTCAAGAAGTGGGTGGCAGCGGCAGGCATCGACAAGACAGTGAGTCCGCACACGTTCCGGCACTCCTTCGCCACGCACCTCATCGAGGGCGGTGCCGACCTCCGCGCCGTGCAGGAAATGCTCGGCCATGAAAGCATCACCACCACCGAGATATACACGCATCTGGACCAGGATTACCTGCGGACGAATATCGCGCTGTTCCATCCGAGGTATTAATTTCAATCTCCGCCCAAGGCGATGTGGGCAAATATTGGAAAAGTGTCAGAAATGACAGCATTTAACCTTGGAAAAGTGTCAAAAATAGATAGTGTTTTTCTTGGATAATGAAAAAAATATTATCTTTGCAGTCTGAAATACTGAGTGTTATGATTAATAGAAAAGCATATCATTTCTTGAGAGACTTTTTTTCCAACGACAAACGCGCATTGTTGGTGACTGGGGCAAGACAGGTTGGCAAAACTTTTGCCATTCGGACAATCGGCAAAGAGCTATTTGAACACATGGTTGAAATCAATTTCATTGAGCAACCCAATGCTGTGGAGATGTTCCGTCGTCCGCGAGGTGCCAAGGAATTGCTGATGCGCATCTCGGCTTTCACACGCAGGAAACTGGTTCCTGGCAAAACCCTTATTTTCTTTGACGAGATTCAGGAATGCGATGAAATCGTGACAGCCATCAAGTTTCTCGTGGAAGAGGGAAGCTACCAATATGTCATGAGCGGTTCCCTTTTAGGGGTTGAACTCAAAGACTTACGTAGTGTTCCGGTGGGATATATGGGAGAATTGGAGATGTATCCACTTGATTTGGAGGAATTTACCGAGGCTTTGGGAATCAGCGATGAAGTAATCGGTCATCTTAAAGACTGTTATGACGGGCTTATCCCAGTTGATGAGTTTGTCCATCAAAAAATGCTGGAAGTGGTCACGCTCTATATGATTGTTGGCGGAATGCCCGCTGCCGTGCAAAAATATTTGGACACCAATAATTTAAGGAATGTCCTCAACGAGCAGCGCGACATCATCCGGACCTACAAACGTGACATCACGAAGTATGACAAGGGGCGTAAGCTTCAAATTGAAGAAATCTATAATCTGATTCCCTCGGAATTGAACGCCAAGAACAAACGCTTCATCCTAAAGGAGTTGAAAGAGAAAGCTCGTTTTGCCCGCTATGAGAGCGGTTTCCTTTGGCTGAAGGATGCGGGCGTTGCCATTCCGGCTTATAATGTGGAAGCGCCGCAGATGCCTTTGCTGCTGAACAAGCAACGCAACCTCTTCAAGCTGTTCCTCAACGACGTGGGACTATTGGCAGCCATGTATGGAGGTGACATTCAAGTCCGTCTGTTGAGCAACATGAATGTCAACTATGGAGCAGCTTTCGAGAACCTCGTCGCCCAGGAACTATACGCCCACGGTTTCGCTATCGCCCATGACTTGTTCTATTTTAACAGCAAAAAGCAAGGAGAGCTTGACTTTGTGGTAGAACATCAGGGTGAAGCACTGCCCATTGAGGTGAAATCGGGAAAGGATTTCGAACGGCATCGCGCGCTGAGCAACATTATGGATAATGACGAATATGCCATTCCAAAGGCGTTTGTCTTCTGTCAGGATAACATTCAGACAAAAGCCCGATTAGTCTATTTGCCTATCTATATGTTGATGTTTTTCCAACACGATAGCAACGAAGATCTGACCTATCGTATAAACCTGACAGGATTGAAATGATAATATGTTCACCAAAATAATAACAAATTTGAGATTTAGGGTGTAGTTTTTCTTCCCCCTTCGTAGTCAAAAGGGAAACAACGTCTGACAGATGAAGCAGAAAAAAGACAAAGAACAGAAAGAACGCGACTTCGAGCGGTTAGTGCAGGAGCAGCGGCAGACCATCTACTCGGTGTGCTACCTCTTCGCCAACGACCGACAGGAAGCGGATGACCTCGCCCAAGAGGTGCTGATACGCCTTTGGCAGGGCATCGACAGTTTCGAAGGGCGCAGCTCGGCCAAAACGTGGGTCTATCGCGTGGCCCTGAACACCTGCGTGACCCTCGACAAACGCAACCGCCGCCGTCCCGACTGCATGCCCTTGGAAATGGACATCGACCTTTTCGCCGCCGAGGAGGCCTGTCCTGCCGCCAGCCGACTGCACAAGCGCATCGCACGACTGCATCCCTTCGACCGCGCACTGATTCTGCTTTGGCTCGAAGACTTGCCCTACGACGAGATCGCCGCCATCCTCGGCATCACCGTCGATAATGTCAGCGTGCGTCTGGTGCGCATACGCGAGAAACTCAAATCATTCACCGACTAAACCTCAAAACAGATATGGAACAGTACGAAGACATCAAAAGCGAACTGCAGCAGGAACTGCACGACCTGCAGCAGAATGTGGAGCAGCACAGCACCTTCAACAGGGAAGTGTGGCAACGTGCGGTGAAACGATACAGCAAACATCTCTATTGGCAGAACTTGCTTTCCGTCATACTTTTGGTAGTCATCATAACCGCCAGTAACTTTATCCTCTGTGACTATTGGCCGTGGTGGCTTTTACTCCCCAGTGACCTCTTTCTTGGCTGGATTACGTTGGACAGTCTTATCGCCACCAACGGTCTCCGAAAAGCCGACGCGCAGAGTCGCGAAGGTCTCCTTTCGCTGCGGGATAGTATTCAAAAGAGCACGACCTATTCGAAGCGTAAACGCATTGTCATACAGGTTGTTGGCATAATAATATCATTGTTGATATACGTTTACCTCTTTTTCTACGACAGATCAATGTTCTTTACTCTACTAGTCTCCGGTCTTTTGTCCATTCCTGTCGTAATCAAAACCTCCAAGCGGGTAAAGAAACGCTTCGACGAACTCAGCGAAGAAATCGACGAATTGCTGAAAGAATAAAAACGCAATTAAAGACCACACCTCCGCCAAAAAGACTTCTGAAATCCCCATATTGGCCAAGTGGCCTTCTTTGAATTTTTTACGACGACAGTGCCTGCATCGTCAAAGGGGCGAAGAGGGTGATACGGAAGTTCGGGATGAAGGACAAGGTGCAACCTCTTGAAAGTTTTGCGTCTTATGTATAGAAGACACAGCGTTGTACGCTTACCTTGATGTTTAACGGACTTCGCATCAAGATCGGCGGCAAAGTGAATAAGTAAAAAATAGAAGTCTCTATAATGAATATGAAGAAAAACTTCTTACTCGGCGCGATGGTGTGCGCCCTCGGAATGATGACCGCATGCAAGAGCGGGACGAAGGTTGTGTCAAAATTGGACTTTCAGCATATAAAAGAGTTCATCCCCGTTGAAAGTATGGAATACTATGCTGATTCCATTAATGGATATGCAACATTTTCGGCAGAAAACAATATTGTTGTCATCCCCGAGGAAATCAACAAGGAACAATATAACAAGCTGATCACATACAAGTACACGGTGCAACCCGTGGTTGTCGACACAGGCTCGGCGCTCTATGCGGAATTGTACGCGAGAGGTCTGCAAAACTCAATACGATACTACCGCGTGCACGATCTCATGGAAGCAGAAGATGAGATGCTCGAAGAGAGAAGAAGCGACTATCGGTATAATATCTACATCCGCCACTATCCTGCGACAAGGCAATACGAGTATGCCCTGTGGGCTCCGCTGACCTACGAGTCGTTCATGATGACCGAGGACGGCATCATCGACTCTACTTTCATGCTGTCGGAGTATAGCACTTACGGAACCAATGGCATTTACGTCGGTCAGGAAGGGCACGACTGCGACTTCCACGGCGACCTGTGGTTCTACTGGTACGACGAGCAGCGGCATCACATGGTTCCGCTGTGCCACTACGTTGACTACCGTTGGAGCGAAGACGGGGTGGAGCAAGGGTTCGACATATGTTGGATTAGCGACAATGAACTGCTGGTGGCGGCAGTCTCCAATGGCAACAGCGAGTGGGGATGGGTAGGCGGATATAAGCCGACAACCCTTGCTCCAGATGGCACGCCGGTGTACTACAAACTGACAATTACAAAGCGTTAATAGTAAGTCAATGGCGAAGCAGCAAAACAAGGAACCCTATCTGCTCAGGCGACAGCGCATAGTCTTCTGGGTGTTGATGGTTGCGGGTGTGGCTTATGTGGCCTACCATTGGACCGACCCTCGTCGGACGGAGCGTATTGTGGCCGAGAAGCCTGAGTATGCAGTTGGTCAGATTACAGGCCATTTCGAGCGAAGCAGGGGCGGCGGGCGCTACGGAGATGTGGATATGGCGCTGTTCGCCCTTCCCGACGAGGAGAAGGCCATTGTCATCACTCTGGACGAGGAGGGCAACATTGTCTATCGTGAATGCGACAGCTTGAAAATCAACGAGATGCTCACCCAGAAAGAGGGAAAGTATGTGGAGAAGATTTCCGATGAGGTTTTCGACAAGAAGGTGAAGAAGGGATACGTGCTGTTGGATTTCGGGGCGAGATGGTGCGGTCCGTGCCGGCTGCTGGAACCACGCTTGGAGAACCTTGCTCGCCAGCACCGCAAGACGGTTTCCTTCTTCAAAATCGACATTGACGAGTCCCCCGTGACCGCAAACCGCTTTGGCGTGAAAGTAGTGCCGACCGTCGTTTTGCTGAAGGACGGCGTGGAGGTCAACCGCTTTGAGGGCGGTGGCCTCTCGGAATCGGAAATCGGGAAGTGGATAGAGGAGAACATGCGGTAAATAGCGGAGCTTCAAAATATTTTGTACTTTTGCGTTCCGAAAAAATGGAAATATTGCCACAAATTCGGAATGAAAATACTATATAATGGAGATAAACAACTGTAAGTAATGAAGATAAAAAGACCAATATATATGCAGCGGCTCATTGACTCAAAAGACAATGGGCTAATCAAGATGGTGACCGGACTGCGACGTGTGGGCAAATCATATTTGTTGAAGACGCTGTTCAAAGAGTACTTATTAGAAACGGGAGTCCCAAAGAGCCATATCCTCATCATTGACTTAGAAGACCGGCGCAAAAAAGCTTTCCGTGACCCAGACTACCTGCTGAGTTGGGTGGACGAACAGATGAGGGGCGACGGGCAATATTACATCATTATTGACGAGGTACAAAGAGTGGATGAATTTGAGGATATGTTGGGTTCACTGGTAGGAATGGAAAATGCCGACGTTTATGTAACCGGATCCAACTCGCATTTCCTGTCAAACGACATCGCCACCGAGTTCCGCGGACGTGGTGACGAAATACATGTGTGGCCGCTGACTTTCACAGAGTTTATGACCGCCTACGAGGGGGACATCGTTGATGGGTGGCAGGAATACTACACCTACGGCGGGTTACCAAAAATTCTCTCCATCAAAGGCGACGACAAAAAGGCGGCCTATCTCAGAAATCTTTATCGCACGGTTTATCTGAGTGACATCTACGAACGGTACGAGATTGAAAACAAGGCTGAATTCGAAGAACTGGTGCGCATATTGGCATCAAGTGTGGGCAGTCCTGTCAATCCCACCAACCTGGCCAACACCTTCAAAAGCGTGAAAAAGTTGAACAATATTACAGACAAGACTATCGAAACCTATATCAGTTATCTCGAAAACGCCTATATGATTGAAAAGGCCGACCGTTATGACATCAAAGGCCGGAAATATATCGGCACCACGCCTAAATACTATTTTAAGGATTTAGGATTGCGAAATGCCATTCTTTCATTCCGCCAAACTGAAGAAAATCACCTGATGGAGAATGTGATTTACAACGAGATGCGTTATCGTGGATTTCTTGTGGACGTGGGCAATGTCAATATCCGTGTCAAGACCGAAGAGGGCAAATGGCAGCGGGTGACCTTGGAGGTGGATTTCGTCTGCAACCTTGGTTCACGCCGCTACTACCTGCAATCGGCCTACCGACTGCCCGATGACGATAAGATGCAACAGGAGAAACGCTCGCTGCAACAGATTGGCGACTCGTTCAAAAAGATTGTGATTGTGGGCGAGCGTATGAAACTGCGTCGCGACGACAACGGCATCGTACTGATGGGCATCTATGAGTTTTTGGCAGATCCGAATCTAATTGATGTATAGAAAAAGCTAATACGCGGAGATAACAATGTTTGCAAACGAAAAACATCATCTATTATGAACCCCACCGCAAAACTTTTCGCCTTCTTCTGCGCACTGGCGCTCCTGCTCCCCGCGTGCGTGACCGTGCGCGACTGCGACGGGAACCGCTACCGCACGCTGAAAATCAACGGGATGCGGTGGATGGCGGAGAACCTGCGGACGACCCATTACGCTGACGGGAGCCCGATTGTACGGGGAGAGGTGGCGGACAAGGACACGACTGTTGCCTGCTATTTCGACTACGGCAACAGCCAAGATTCCGTGCGGAAGTACGGGCTACTCTATACCTGGACGGCAGCGGTGCGCGATACGGGAACGACCTCCACGATCGTGCAAGGGGTCTGTCCCGACGGTTGGCACCTGCCGGACGACGCGGAATGGACGGCCATGACACGGGGCTGTGTCGCGGAGGGCTACCAATATCGTATTCCCTTCTCAACCAAGAATATGCGTGTTATCAAACGGTTTGTGCATCCGCCCCGGAGCGGCTATCGCTATCCCGGCAACTACTCGAAAGTGGGCGAAGAGTCCTTCTGGTGGAGTTCCACGCCCTCAAGCGACGGCACCGCCACGGGCCGCTATCTGGAGAACTTCAACTACCCCTGCCCGTACGTCTGTTTCGGGAAGGTGTATAACGGCTACAGCGTGCGCTGCGTGCAAGACGGGGCGGAGATAAAACCCGTGGCTGTCCGATATCACACCTTCAGGAAAAAGGAAAAAAGGACGGATTCTAAAAATAATGCAACAACTCAAGTGTTTGTTATTCCACATAAAATCAGCAAGATACATTCGTTTTATTCACCTGCTGAACAGACTCAGATTAATACTTGGTTCTATTCAAAAGGTAACAACATTGCTGTGTTGAATTACTGTGTGGACGGATTGTCTCCGACATCCACTTTTGAATTTAACAGCCTTTTTTCACAATATATCCTCTTTGACCGCTCAAAACTGGCTTATCAAATCGGCTATGATTCCACTTTTCACGTGATCGATAACGCAAGACGGGAACTGGACATCATTAATATGGAGCATTGGCAGGAACATGACGATGATGTCTGTCTCTTGACTTCGCTATGGCATTACTATATTCCCGTAACAGCAGATTCCGGATTGCTTTACTGCAACTCCTTTTTGGAAAATGTTCGAGGGTATGACCGTGCCAACCGCATACGGATGTTCACCCGTCCGCTGTTGGAGAGACTGCCCATATCAAATCACATGATTTCTAAAGGACATGGGTTGGGGCATTATCCTTCCCGCCATATCTCGAAAGATACGCTGCATTATAATTACTACTACACCTGCACTATCAATAAGAATCTGGATATTATAGCTTTGTTTGAGTATTTAGACACGCTTTACGTCGTCCATCCCGACGGGACGCAGAAAAGTCACTATTTTCGAAGCAAGTATCAAAAACACACTAACGAACTGTTTGATGTTTCCATCCTGTACGATTACCCGGCTCTCAACCGGATGCGCTGCACCCAAACCGCTTATTTAAAGCCCTATTATGACACCTATCGCGACCTCTACTACGTAATTGTAGCGCGGGCCATGCCGGCAGATAATAAAGATGGACGCCGGAATGATGCTGCAGACAAACCTTGGTCGCTGCTGGTGCTGGACTCCGCTTTCCGGCAGATTGCGGAGATGGACATACCCGACTGTTTGAGCAAGCATGAGCTCATGGTGGTGCCGAAGGGGATTGCCTTAGCCGACAAACGGCTGTCCGACGATGAAAAAACCTGTTTTGTGATATTGAGATACAATGAAAAAGACCTGTATAATACTGACATTGCTACTGTTCGCAGGAACGCTCGCGGCGCAACCAAACGGAAATGACCTGAAACGGCATACCCGCTTTTTCAAGGCCCTATTTCCATCGCCCATAACCAATAAACCATAACCCAGCTTCTATAACCCATAACCTATAACCCATAACCATTAAAAATCGTATCTTTGCCGCATCAAATTAAAACCTACCAACTATGGCTATATTAGTAAAAAACATAAAGCAATTAGTGCAGGCGGAGCCCAAATCTATCAAGTTCCGCGCCGGCAAGGAGATGCAGAACCTCCCCGTCATTGACAACGCCTACCTCCTCACCGAGGGCGACAAAATCAAGGAGTTCGGCAAGATGGAGGACTTCAACCCCGACATCCTGAAGAAAATCAAGGAGCCCATCGAGGAGATCGACGCCACGGGCAAGTTCGTGTTCCCCTCCTTCTGCGACTCCCACACGCACATCGTCTATGCGGGCAGCCGCGAGGTCGAGTACATCGACAAGATCAAGGGCTTGAGCTACGAGGAGATCTTCAAACGCGGCGGCGGCATCCTCAACTCCGCGAAACGGCTGCACGAGACCTCCGAAGAGGAACTCTACGACCAGGCCTGGCAACGGTTGGAGGAGATGGCCTCCTTCGGCACGGGCGCGTGCGAGATCAAGAGCGGCTACGGCCTCACCACCGAGGATGAACTCAAGATGCTGCGCGTCATCCGCAAGCTGAAAGAGAACTCCCCACTCACCATCAAGGCCAACTTCCTCGGGGCGCACGCGGTACCGCTGCTCTACAAGGACAATCCCGACGGCTACGTGGATCTCATCATCAACGAGATGATTCCGATGGTGGCCGCCGAGGAGCTCGCCGACTTCGTGGACGTCTTCTGCGACAAGGGCTTCTTCACCACCGAGCAGACCGAGCGCATCCTGATGCAAGGCATCAAGTATGGTCTGCGCCCGAAGATCCACGCCAACGAGATGGCCTGCTCCGGCGGTATCCAAGTCGGCGTGAAATACAATGCATTGTCGGTTGACCACTTGGAATACACGGGCGATGAGGAGATTGCGGCTCTCTACAAGAGCGAGACGATGCCCACGGTGCTGCCCGGCGCTGCCTTCTTCCTCGGAATGCAATGCGCTCCCATCCGCAAGATGATCGAGGGCGGTCTGCCGGTTGCTTTGGCCTCCGACTTCAACCCCGGCTCCTGCCCGTCTGGCAACATGCAGTTGGTCTTCGCCATGGGTTCCGTGATGTACAAGATGCTGCCCGAAGAGACCGTCAACGCCACCACCATCAACACGGCCTATGCCATGGACGTCTGGCGCGAGCTGGGCACCATTACGAAAGGCAAAATCGCCAACTTCTTCATCACCAAGCCGATGGACACTCTCTATTATATGAATTACGCCTTCGGCTCGAACAAGGTGGAACAGATTTTCTTGAATGGCAAACGGCATTAAAAAATCCCCCTCGCATGAGGGGGATTTTTTATTACATCAACGCATCCCTAACGTAGTCGATAAACTTCTTCAGATTGGTTCTCCCATAAAGCCATATTACCCGCTCTTTGTCCCCTAATCTCGAAACAACCACAAAGTTGGAACATCCTTTTTGGTCTTTTTCAGAAGCACAAACCTTCAACAAATAATCCGACTCGTTGAACTCAAAAACAATGTTGAAATTCTCCATCGACTTGCGGATGTCTTGATTGAATTTCTTGTATTTATGAGATTTGGGGTTGGCATCGCAGGAAAGGATTTTCACGAAGGAGGCGTTGTGCGCGATGAGGTTCAGCCATACCGGTTTTTGGGAACCGTATTCGAATTTCTCAAAATGGCGCTTGCTGTCGTATTTGCTGAACAGCTTGTCCATGTCAGCGGACTGGGCGAAAGCACCGCAGGAAAGGATGACGCAAAGCATCACCATTCCAAACATTTTCAGTGTGTTTCTCATCTTGTTATTATTTATGATTCAGAGCATTAAACTCAGATTCTTTCAAAAAGTTTAACAACTATTCTGTCGGATTAGAAATTTCTTTTTCGGTTGCAGAAATGCGCATTTCTATTAGATCAGCCATATTTTTCATGGCTTTTACATACTCACTTTCTGGATATACCTTTGAAAGATTGTTGTTTATCTGTTTCAATATGTCTAAATCCTGATAAATATCGAAGAAATTCCGTCGGTTATAGCTTTGGAAGAAAGCGATGTAGGAAGCCATATTGTTCGGATGGCTTTTGATAAAATCCTGTAAATATTTTTGATGGTTTTGCAACATATTGACATATTGTGCCTCTATTTCAGCACGGATGGTGTCGTTTTCACTGTTTTTCTGATAAGTTTCATACAATTTCTCTGTAGGGATGACAAATGCCGTAAGCGAGCTGTCCAATTGATACATAAGCACAGCCTCTTCACCACCGGTGATTTTGTAAGTGCGAGTCAAGTCCTGTGCGTCGGCAGTAAGTTTCAGACGGTCACCCTTTTTGGCCATCGTAGCTAAACTGTTGTCCTCTGAAAGGAAAAGCTGAAACATCATCGGAGAATTTTCACGTTCCTTAATACGCTCATTCTCAGAAGAAATCTTAAATAAAAAATGCCCGTCGTGCAAGTTCGCGGAATCAATCATGTCCATCCCTTCTGCCGTGATGAGCGCGAGACGAATCATCTGGTTGCCTCCATTTTGTATATCGCCTTCTATTTTTACCGAAACATTGCGATCCGCACAGCTGGCCAAAATCATGGCCATAAACATCAATAATACAATCTTTTTCATCGTTTTATCATTTCATCGTTTTTCATCGCCTCATCGTCAGACATCGCCAACTCACATTCCGGTTTGGAAGTGTAAATATTCTCGCATCCGCAGTTGCGGTCGCGGCGGTGCGGCGTGGCACCATTGATTTTTCTTGCGCAAGATGTTGATATGCAAATTATTGCGCAGATAATAAGGATAAATGTCAGTTTCTTTTTCATACGGCAAAAATACATTTTTAATGGTTATGGGTTATTGGTTATTGGTTTTGACATCCCAAATCATAGCGTGGTGGCGGCGAGGGTGGCGACGCTGACCCTGACGCCTTCTATTTCCAGCAGTTTCCGGATGGCGGCCTCCATGGTGGCACCGGTAGTGAGTACGTCATCGCAGACTAACACGTGCGTGTAGGCCACCTTTTCGGGATTCTGTACCGCAAACACCTCTTTGACATTCTGCCAACGGGCGAAGCGACTTTTTTTCGTCTGTGTATCCGTAAATTGCGTGCGCATTATCACGTCCGTCAGATAGGGGATTCCCATTCCCTTGGAGAGCCCCATGGCAATCCATTCGCTCTGGTTGTAACCCCTTTTCCTGAATTTCTTCGGGTGCAGCGGAATGGGTAAAATGTATTGGATGCCTTGATAACGTTCTTCTGTAATTAATTGACCACCAAGATATTCACCTAATACCGCTCCGATTTCTTTCTGCCCTTTGTATTTCAGGCAATGAAGGATTTTTTGCGTGCGGTTTGACTTTTTATAACTCATCAGAGCCGTTACCTCCTCCACGGGAACTCGTCCGTCAAAAACTTGTCTCAAGGGATTGAAATGTTCCTTATGGAATTGGGTTTCAGGCAGATGCAACATGCAATTCAGGCAAATGCAGGATTCATTCTGCTGAAGGGCATCACCGCAAGCCACGCACAATCGCGGATAAAACAGGGATAATAAATTATCTATCAGTTTCATAGTTTTATATTTTGTTTACGAAAACCAACAACGATAGAGCGAATGAGATTATTGTATTTTTTGTATTTTTGCAACTTGAAATTTAAGAATATGAAATATAAACGCATACTACTGAAATTAAGCGGTGAATCATTGACAGGCGATGATGGATATGGTGTAAGTTACAATCACATCCTGCATTATGCCAATGAAATCAAGTCTGCGGTGGATGCGGGCGTGCAGGTGGCGGTGGTCATCGGCGGCGGCAACATCTTCCGTGGCGTGCAGGGAGCGTCAGCCGGTTTCGAGCGTCGGCAGGGCGACCAGATGGGCATGTTGGCCACGATCATCAATGCGCTTGCCGTTCAAGGTGTGCTGGAATCCATGAACGTGAAAGCCAGAGTGTTGTCAGCAGTCAACATTGAAGGTGTGTGCGAGAAAACCTCATGGCGAAAAGCCATCGAATCCTTGGAGGCCGGTTATGTGACGTTCCTCGGTGGTGGTACGGGTAACCCGTTCTTTACCACGGACACAGGCGCTGCACTTCGCGCGCTCGAAATCAAGGCCGACCTGCTCATCAAAGGCACTCGCGTGGACGGTGTCTATACCGCCGACCCTGAAAAAGATCCCAATGCGGTGAAATTCACCGAAATAACTTTGGCAGAAGCCTATCAGAAAAACCTCAAAATCATGGATATGACGGCATTTGCACTCTGCCAGGACAACAAAATGCCCATTTATGTCTATGATGCCAACACCAAGGGCAACCTTTTGAAAGTGCTCAATGGCGAACCCATCGGAACCCTCTTATACTAAATAATATGGCAGAAAATAATCCCAATATTCCTGAAATCACGCCCGAAGAGGAAGCCAAATTGGCGAAAATGGCGGCACGAAGGACCTCGTTCAAAATCCATCTTGCCATTTTTATTCTTTCTAACGCATTCTTATGGGTGGTATGGTATTTTCTATTCAAAGACAGTGAAGACATCACTTTTTTGAAAGCTATCCTCTTCTTGTTGATTGTTTGGTTGTTGGCGATTATTTTGCATTATATGATTGTCTATAAGTGGACAAAATCGTATAAGGAAAAAGAATTAACTTCTTTGAAAAAAATGCGTCTGATGCAGCTTCGCGAAATAGAGAACCTCAAAGCGGAAATGGCTCAGACTGAAGAGAATAATTCCGAGGATACCTCAGAAGAGGAAGATAACGAAGATAAAAACAGTAATTTCATAGATTAAAAAATCAATATTATGGATACACAAACCTGTTTGAAACAAGCAAAAGATAACATGACCGCCACAGTGGTGCATTTTGACAAAGAACTGCAGAAAGTGCGCGCCGGCAAGGCCTCCCCGCAAATGCTGGACGGCATCAAGGTTGATTATTACGGCAATCCCACGCCCATCGACCAGGTGGCCAATGTGAACACCCCTGACGCTCATCAAATCGTCATCCAACCCTGGGAGCGCAACATGCTACCCGTGATTGAGAAAGCCATTCTCGCCGCCAACATCGGTGTTACTCCGCAAAACAACGGGGAATTTATCCGTTTGGTGATTCCCGCCCCGACAGAGGAGCGCCGTAAAGAGCTGGTAAAGAAGGCCAAACAAGATGCCGAACAGACCAAGGTGGCCATCCGCAATATCCGCCGCACCGCCAACGATGACGCCAAAAAGCTGAAAGACGACGGCGTGGAAGAGGATGCCATCAAAAAACTGGAAACCGACATCCAGAAGGCAACCGATGAAGCCATCAGCAAGGTGGATAAAATCATGGAGGCCAAGGAAAAAGAAATTATGACCGTTTAATTTTTCATTTATAAAATCTAAAAGTATGAATATTCCTGAAAATTTGAAGTATTCCCAAGACCACGAATGGTTAAAAGTGGATGGTGAATTTGCATTGGTGGGTATCACCGCTCATGCCGCTAACGAATTAGGCGACATCGTGTTCCTCGACATCCCTTCTGTGGGTGAAACGCTGGACAAAGACGAAGTTTTCGGCTCTATCGAAGCTGTAAAGACTGTTGCCGACCTGCTGTTGCCTGTTGGCGGCGAAATCGTTGAATTCAACGAGGCTCTCGAAGGCGAACCCGCCCTCGTGAACAGCGATCCTTACGGCGAGGGCTGGATCATCAAAATCAAGATGACGGATCCCGCACAAGTGGCTGACCTCATGGATGCTGCCGCTTACACCGCCATGTTGGGATAATTATCCAACCATTTTGTTGCATTTACGAAAAGAGACGCAAACATTTGCGTCTTTTTTCGTTTTTACTGTTTAATCTTTCGGCACATCATCTTTCACGTTCGCCTGCAACGTCTTATTAATCAAAGTTTTTAATTCCATAACATTGGATTCCACCACTTTCTGTTTCTCGGGTTTGAACATTGTAGCGTATTTCGCTTTCCCGACTTTGAATTTCAATCTGTCTTCTAATCCGATGATATCCAGCCCTATACGTATAGGTTTCACCAATGAGATATTGTAATCGTAGGTCATGTCCAAATTATGGCGCCCAGAAATAATTGCACTGTATTTATCAATGGAAAGCAAAAAAGGATAGACATCAACTTCGTTCCTGAAAATGGTGATCTCTGTGGATAAACTGTCGATTTTGTTCTCCGTCTTCTTGCTGAACATCAGTTTTTTGGCAATATTCCTATAGGTTTCACTATCAAGGACCACAAGGTCATGTCCGTTGATAGCGGCGGCACCGCGCAAGGTGGAAAATTTGATGTCGTAGTTGGACTTAAGGTATGTTTCGGCGGCGAAATGGAACTCCGCATTGCCGCTGAACGATTTGAGCATAGGTAGGATTGTATCGACTTCAGGAATCATGGCGATAAGCTTATCTATCTTGATGTCAAGAAGATGGAAGTCAAAACCAAGAAATAGGTGATTCATTCGCGGGGTACGGTACATGGCCGTGAGCTGCATCCTCGCAGCCTCGTTGGTGAGACCCATTTCCTCCAAAACCAACACACCGTCCTTCACATATACACGTCCTGCAATGTTGCGGAACTCGGCTTCCTCAAACAATGCTTTTTGAATTTTGGTGTTCATGTTTACATCCACACCAAACGGAACGATAAATGGTGACGATGTGCTCTGCTGCTCAATAGCCTCCGCTTGTTCCAACAGCGAATCTGGAGCACCAAATCCATCAATAAACGCTATCAATTCATTTAGGTTCAGATAGTTGGCAACAAGATCAAGATTTCCCTTAAGAAGACCTTTGTTGTGGAGATAAGACTCGATTCCCGTGATGGTTCCCGTAAGGTTAATATCTGACTGGCCAAACTTCAAATTAGCCTTTTTTAACACTGCTTTTTTCGGACTGAAATCGACATTGAGGGATGGGAATTCTACAGCGTGCGCCACATCTTGTATATTGGCTTTGGCGTTACTCAGCTGCAGCTGAATAGTGGGTGACCATCGCAACAGCAGATTGTCCTCTTTTTCCTTATAGTCGGTTTTGGCATGCAAATTCAACGTCTGTGTATGGAATTTGATGGTGTTGCCCATATTGGCAGCAATAGAGCCTCCTACGTAGTCTAATTGCAGTTGGTCTGTATTGCGAAGAACAAAAACGCCCTTTGGCTGAGACAATTGCGCAGAAATAGTGTCAACTAAAACATGAAGCTGGTCAAACTGGTATGTAGTTGCGAATTTAAAATCTATCGTACTGTCCAACAGATTGTTAGTATATGCATCAAGTTGTATATCCTTGCCCGATATGGTGATTTTCTCAGGATTCGAGACAGTCAAACTTCCCGCCTCTATCTTCGCATTCATCCATTCTTCAATATTATACGGTTTTTCTTTGACTGGAAAATCCAGATCTACCAGCATTTTGGGAGAAGAAACCTTCATGGTGTCGTGATAGAGAAGCGAAAGATTATTAAAGATGCAATTGGCTTTTGCTTTTTTTACGTTTTCAACAGAAAAATCCTTATCGGGGTCATATTCTAACTGTGTGTTTACCTTAATATCCGCTTGACCTTCGTATTGGGTGAAATCCTCGGGAAGAAAATCTTTGAAGTCGGTGATGTGGAGATTTCCTGATGCGAAAATATCCAGTAACATCTTGCCTAACAAGTTCTTGATTGTTCCCTTTGCCGTAATTTTGTTACGTTTTCTTGTAGTAGCCGAAAGATTTTTCACCGTCAAATTTGATTGGTTGTCCAAGTCCAATCGAAGATTAAAAAGACCGTCTGTCTTTTCAAAATCGAGCGGCAGATCCTTCATGGCCATGCGGCCGTGATGCCAAGCAACATCGGAGGTGATGGTCGGCATTCGCGTGTCGCTATAAGTTCCCCTCACATCACCTTCCAAAGCAATATCACCACTTATTTGTATGTCATCCAGTTTGTTACCTATAACCGCACGGGGAATCATCGGCAGAATCTCTTCGATTTTCCAATCGCCGGTTTTGTAATGCAGGTCCGTATGAATATCGTGACTGGCAGTATCCATGTCAATGATACCATTAACCGCAAATTCCTGTTTATCAATGCTCAAACTGGTGTTTTTGAGATTGAAATGCAGATTTTCCAAATCAGCTTGCACATCAGAAGCCAGAGAAAGATCCATCTCGTTGATATAATGGGTGGTATCAATGCGCAAAACAGCATCTTGAAGATCCGCGTTGAGTTCGCCGTCAAGCAGGTTAAAATTTGTGAAAGAGCCGTCGTATGAAACCTTCACATTATCGCTGGAAAAGTGAAGCTGTGAACTGTCTTTGATTTCAAAAGCCAACGATTCAGCCGCTAATTCCGCTTCCCCTATTATGTCGTTTTTTTCGAACGATCCCTTGACCGTGAGATCAGCTTCTTTGACCCTTGCTTGCTGCTTCGCCTGGTCATTCAGGTAACGGATATCGAGATTTTTTGCTTTAATCTTCTGTAAATCAACCCGATAGTCGAAAGAAGTTGTGTCTTCGGATTTGAAAACATTATAGTTGCCGTTCCCGTTTTCATCAATATAGAGATTTACGAGACCTTTGTTGAGTGAAAATTCGTGAATAATGATGTTTTTGTTTTTCAGGAGTTCTTGGATATCAAGGGCGGCCACGCAGTCGTTTACATACAATAAAGTGTCGGAAATATTTGCTTTTTGCGGATTTTTAAGCACCACATTCTCCAAATCCAGTCCGATTTTAGGAAACGTTTTGAAAAACGTGAGCCCTACCT
Source organism: uncultured Bacteroidales bacterium (assembly GCA_900315245.1). GTDB lineage: Bacteria > Bacteroidota > Bacteroidia > Bacteroidales > WCHB1-69 > F23-D06. The sequence continues at coordinate 428,809 of OMYJ01000001.1, read as the reverse complement.
TGTCAATGTGGAAATCACAAGTAAGGAATTTGTCAGCTTGGTTGTTGACGATTTTTGCCAGTTTGGAAGGTGAAAAAATGCTAAAAAGCGCAATAGATATAGCAATGGCAATCACCAAAATAAGTGATCCCAAAGAAATCAGCGTTATTTTCAGGGCTTTTTTCATCTCTCTTTAGTGAAAGTATAATATTTTCCGTAATCGTCGTGGTATTCCAAAGTGGTGGCATTCAGCTTGGTTACGGTATAAACTTTAGGAACATTACCGCCCATTTCCATTTGATGAATTTGGGTCAATGTACTTTTTTCCAACGTCCAGGTGAAATGCTGGGCCTCCTCTTCGGTCACATCATCCAAGAAATCCCACGTGTAGCCGGTGCCATCTGCATTGTAGTACTCGTACAACGAGCCGCTTACCCAATAGCCGCTTAACAGGGTTTTGTCGAACTTTTCCTTGTGGTTGAAATAGTCGCAGCCAGTCACTAAGAGCGCGACAACGCAGAAGCAAAGTCCGAGAACACTTTTCCTCACAATATTATGGATAATAGGAGTCTTTTTTTTCATTTTATAATCGTATAAAACCGCAGCATTAATGTCTGCTAATTTGCGGGCAAAAGTACAAAATTTCGGATATAACCAAAAACCGATTTTGTTCTTTTAGAGACGTTTCAGAAATGTCTCTACCGCGAGACGCTGTTTGTTTTCTTTTGTTTAAATCCGATTGATTTCCATTTCTAACGTGATGCGGAACAAGTTGTTAACGTCTCGGATAATGCTGTCAGCCACGTGTAGTACTTCCTTGGGGGTCGCACCACCGTGGTTCACCAGCACCAGAGCTTGGTTCTTCCAGGTGCCGGCGTTGCCTATCCGTTTGCCTTTCCATCCAGCCTTTTCAATCAGCTGGCCAGCAGAGAGTTTCTTCAGTCCTTCAGAGGCATCGTAAGCTACCAAATCGGGATATTCCTTCAACAATTCTTGATATTGCCCATCCGAAACAACCGGATTTTTGAAAAAGCTGCCACCATTGCCTACGATTTCAGGATCTGGAAGCTTGGCGTCGCGAATCTTTCGCACACAATCGGAAACACTGTGCAACGTCAACGGCAATTCCCGCTCCTCCAATGCTTTCGCCAAGCCTTGATAGGAAAGTGTAAAATGCTTTCTTTTAGATAGTTGAAACCAAACAAAAGTGATGATACAATCGTTTTTCAGCGTCTGTTTGAAAATGGAGTTACGGTATCCGAACCGACAATCAGCATTAGACAATTCAAACGGATTGCGGGTCGAAAGGATATATCCTTGCACTTTATAGACCGTGTCTTTGACCTCCACCCCGTACGCGCCGATATTTTGCACCGGGGCACTTCCCACCAATCCGGGAATAGCTGTAAGGTTCTCTAAACCATAATACTCGTGCCTGATGCAATATTGGATGAGGTTGTCCCACGGCTCCCCGGCGGCCACGCGCAGCAACACACTGTCTCCGTTTTCTTCCATCCGTTCAATACCTTGAAAGGCCGGATGCACAATAGTTCCGTCAAAGTCTTTGGTAAACAGAGTGTTGCTTCCTCCTCCCAAGATGTAATAGGGCCATTGCTGGAGATATTCGGCCACCACCGCAGGGGTTTCCTCCACTGTTTCCAACGCCACAAAACGTCGCGCAAACACCTCCATTCCGAAAGTGTTGTAAGACTTGAGATTGTGATTTTCAAACAGTTTCATGCTTTAGAACATATACCCTATTTTGACATAGATATTCGCCAGGCTGTGATTGTCCCGCTTGTCAAACGGCACCGCCCAATCCACAGAGAGTACGAAATTGTCGTTCATCATCGCTTTCAATCCTAAACCGCCGGAAAAGTGCGGACGATAAATGTTTTTGCTTTCATCAAAAACAATGAAATCCGACAGATTATTCAGGTCAAATTCAGGATCATTCTGTTTGATATTCTCTATAATCGTTTGTTTGTCAAGGCGATAAGGTTGTAACACCATACCCATATCCACGAAGGGGTTCAGACCGATAGCAAAATGTTCCTTTCCTATGTCAAATTTACAGATTTGAAAGCGAAATTCCACATTTGCAAAGGCATAGCCTTTCGCGGAAATGCGGTTACGAAGGATACCTCGATTTGTGTTCCCGCCACCAAGTCCCTCGTATAAAACTCTCTGTATAAAAAAGTTGTTGTAATAGTTGTTAAGATAAAAAGGCGCGTCACCTGCCACATTCAACTGGGCGGCGAGTCGATAGGCAAAGGTGATTTTATCTTGATAAACGGGAACAAAATGTCTGAAATTAGCATTGAATATCAAGCTGTTGGCTCCTTTATCTTCTCCAAATCCAGCATAATAAGTCAGAAAAGCTTCTGCATTCAAGCCTCTTTTCGTGTTTTGCTGGCGGTCGCGGTTGTCAAACGAGATGCCACCGTGAATGAAAGGATGCCAGCCACCGTTGGCCTCGGCAGGGGAAAGAATACCCCATTTCACGTATTTGTCGTACAAACCGTCCACGTAAGGCAAGCGGTTCTCTTCTTTCTTGCCCTTGTTGATCATGTCGAGGTTCACGGGACCTATTTTGTAACCAAGAACGCCAAGTCCCGCGTTCCAGTACCACCCTGAGCCGATGTTGCCGTTAATGTCTGTTACGAAACGGAAAAGATCGCGCTGGGATTTATAGAAAGCACGGGAGATGTAATCTTCACTCTTTTTCTTTGCCCAACCTCCATTATAAACTGTTTGGTAACCGTTATAACCATAGAAATCGCACAGTGCATCAGGCAAATACGACACATCTATGAAGAAACGGTGGTTCGGGATCAAATATTTGGAGTCGTATGAGAAGCGAAACAGGCCAGAGCGTTTGGTGGTGTATGCCGCCTCAAAATAGAGCGAATGGAAATAGTCGGGATAGACGGAACCGTCGCCAAAATCATAAACGTTGGCCAGCACACCATATTGAAAACCTTTGTCCGCATCATACGCCACGCTGGGCAGAATGCCAAAGGTCCAACCTGTGCGCACCTCGCTTTTCTCCTTTTTGGGTTTCTCTTTCTTGGGTTTGCGGTCACGGGATACACCGTCATCGCCTCCATTAGCAAAAGCTGATAATCCGCTGATTATCAATATTGTAGCAAAAAAATAGGGTATTAACTTCTTCATTTTTGGTATATTTAGTTATTCGTAAACCGCAAATTCTAAATCGAATAATCCCTCGGTCCGAAGATGGCACTACCGATGCGCACCAACGTGCTGCCCTCTTCTACGGCAATAGGATAGTCCTCGCTCATGCCCATGGATATTTCTTTGAAATCAGGATTTTGTGCAAAATATATAGATTTTAGCTCCTGAAAAATCTGATGCAGATGCTGAAATTCCCGGCGTACTTGCTCTTGATCATCGGTAAAGGTAGCCATCCCCATGACACCATGGATTTTAACGTTTTTTAGCTCTTGGAAATCGGGGCTGCCGAGCATCGCCGTGCATTCTTCCAAGGAGAATCCGAACTTGGTCTCCTCATCGGCAATATGGAATTGCAGCAAACAGGGAATCACTCGATTGTTTTTGACCGCCTGTTTGTTGACCTCTTTCAATAAATCAAGACTGTCAATACTGTGAATCAGAGATACATACGGGGCAATATATTTGACCTTGTTGGTCTGTAGATGGCCAATGAAGTGCCATTCTATGTCTTTGGGGAGAATTTCGTGCTTGGCTTTCATCTCCTGCGCATGGTTCTCACCAAAAACGCGCTGCCCATGTTGGTACAGCACGGAAATGTCTTCCGCCGGTTTGAATTTGGAAACGGCGACCAGGCGCACACCGGCGGGCAAGGAAGCCCGGATTTCGTCGTATTTTTCGATGTTCATACGGACTGTTTTAGTGACCCCGGCGGGATTCAAACCCACGACTTTCAGAACCGGAATCTGACGTTCTATTCAGCTGAACTACGGGGCCGGATTTTGGCGGCAAAGGTACGATTTTTTTTGATTGTCAGACGATTTTTTTAGGCTCAGGAAAAGAGTGACTAAAGGATAATTAGCGAGCATATAATGAAACCGAGACTGGCAGACTGCAAAATATTGCGGGCCAAAAACCAACGGATGGCAAACCATTCCAAATGATTTTCCGAAATGGCATCCCAATGTTCAATTGGACCATACCACCACTTTCTTTTGAACTCACGCTCAGGATGATAGCAGAACTGCCAAACCAGATAAAACAAGGCGATAGATCTCGGCAGCACCAGAAAGATAACGGCAAACACAAGTTGCAAGTGCCCGAAAAGGAGTGCTATCAACAAGATCATGTACGGGGTGAAGTTGAAGACAGCAGATGCGGCCAATTGTAAAGGCTTGGTTTTCAATACTTCAGCCAGTGTTTTTTTCCCCACTTTTTTGTCCGTGGAAATCTCCATGATGGAGTGTGTGTATAAGATATTGATGACCCAGAGACCTACTGCGACAGCTACCACCCAAACGCCGGTGTTCAGATCACCGCATGCGGCATAGTGTACGCCAGCCATCAGCAAGGGACCGAAGATGAGTCCTGTGACCAACTCACCAAGCCCGCGATAACAGAACCTGATGGGTTTGCCCGAGTAGAAAAACCCCAGAAATCCGGCCGCCAAAGCTATGTATAGCGGTATGAGTCCTCGCTCGATGAAAACGATACAACCCAGCAATATGGCAGCGAGAGCAAACATGGAGGCCACGATGAAAAGCTGGCGCGTGGTCACCTCTCCTGATGTCAAATACGGACTTTTGGCAATGCGGGCGCGTAAACCCTCCGAGGCCGCCTGTTGCCGCACCTCTTCACTGTTGAATTGATAGTCAAAGTAGTCGTCGAAAAGGTTGACGGAAAGATGGGCCAGCATCACTCCAAGCACCGCCACGATGCTCAATCCGATGGAGAAACCGTCATTTCCAGCTGCCATAAACACAGCCACCAAAGCCGGGAGCACACTCTGCGGCAACGCGTACGCCCGCGCATTCTGGATCCAGTATATTAATCTTTTCATTTTAATTTGACTTTAATCTTGACTTGCCAGTTATCTCTATTCCTGTTGGCTGTTGGTTGTTGGCTATTAGCAGGGGGGTCTATTTGCTAAAAGCCAATAGCTAATAACAAAAAAATAACCACCTCTCTTACGAACAGGTGGCTTTTTGTACTGCGTACGAGAATCGAACTCGTATTGCAAGATTGAGAATCTTGATTCCTAACCGTTAGAAGAACGCAGCAGTTGAAATCGGCGGCAAAAATACACTTTTTTTTGATACGCCAGCACTTTTTTTGAAAAAAACTCTTTAGATAGTTTCAAGTTTCAAGTACTTGGAACCTGAAACTAATAGCTAAAAGCCAATAGCCGTTTTATTTCTTCCGCCCAAAGGGTTTCGTCCGGGGTTTCAAGGATGAGCGGCATGTTGTCGAAACGCGGGTCTTTCATGAATCGCTCAAAAAACTCCATACCCAGCAATCCTTTACCGATGCTGTCGTGGCGATCCACCCGACTGCCGAACTCCTTTTTCGTGTCGTTGAGATGAATGCCCCGCAGGTATTTGAATCCGACTACCTCCTCAAACTCCTCGAATGTGGCATTGTAACCGCTTTCTGTTTTGAGGTCATAACCGGCAGAATAGGTATGACAGGTGTCCAAACAAACCCCTACCCTACTCTTATCTTCCACTTTATCAATAATATACGCCAAATGATGGAAGCTAAAGCCCACATTGGTGCCTTGTCCTGCCGTATTTTCAATCACTGCAGTCACACCGCTCGTTTTGTCCAAAGCGAAGTTAATGCTCTCGGCCACGCGTGCCAAACATTCCTCCAGAGTGATCTTTTTCAGGTGGCTGCCCGGATGGAAATTAAGCATTTTTAACCCGAGTTGTTCGCAGCGCTGCATCTCCTCCAAGAAGGAGTTACGCGATTTATCCAGTCCTTCCGGTTCCGGACTACCAAGGTTAATAAGATAGCTGTCGTGAGGAAGCACATAATCTGTGGAAATACCCGATTTTGCAAGGTTTTCCTTGAAAGAAACGATGGATTTGTCGCTCAACGGGGCGGAAAACCATTGGCGCTGGTTTTTGGTGAACAGGGCGAAAGCCGTCGCACCGACCTGCATGGCGTTCAAAGGGGCATTCTCCACCCCACCCGATGCACTGACGTGAGGACCGATATATTTCATACCTTGAACTTTGAACCTTGATGTGGACGTATGCGATACGTCTCTACTATTATCTTAACTTGATATCGACAACGCCCTCTTTATCGGTCACATTCCCGATAACATACGCTTTCTCCCCTAACTCATTGAACATCTTCACTGTCTGGTCGGCATCCTTTGGATCCACCATCAGCACCATGCCGACACCCATGTTGAAGACGTTGAACATCTCACGGTGATCGACTTTGCCGTATTTTTCGAGGAACGGGAAGATGGCGGGCATTTCCCAATTGTGCTCATCAACAAAAATGCCTTGTCCTGGGCGCAGTGCACGCGGAATATTCTCATCAAAACCACCGCCAGTGATATGGCAGATGGCATGAATATCAACATTTTTTAACACTTCAAGAACCGGTTTCACATAGATACGTGTAGGGGTGAGCAGCACATTGCCAAGCGTGTCTGGCAGCGTTTCATACTTCGTGTTCAAGTCCAACTGATTATCTTTGAAGACAATTTTGCGCACGAGCGAGAATCCATTGGAGTGGACACCTGAGGAGGCCAAACCGATAAGCACATCGCCGACGTTAACCTTAGACCCGTCGATAAGTTTTGATTTTTCCACCGCACCTACGGTGAAGCCTGCAATGTCGTATTCATCTTCATCGTACATATCGGGCATTTCCGCTGTTTCGCCACCAATAAGGGCACAGTTGGAAAGCACGCAACCATCAGCAACACCTTTCACAATTGCTTCAATCTTGGCAGGATGATTCTTTCCTACGGCAATGTAGTCAAGGAAGAAGAGAGGGGCCGCCCCTTGCGCCAGCACATCGTTCACGCACATGGCAACGGCATCCTGCCCGATGGTGTCGTGACGGTCCATCATGAACGCCAATTTAAGCTTAGTGCCCACACCGTCAGTTCCACTGACCAAAACAGGCTCTTTGTAGCCAAGAGAGGCAAGGTCAAACATACCGCCGAAACTGCCGATATTACCCATCATTCCGGGACGGTTGGTGCGGGAAATATGTTTTTTGATAAGGCGCACCGACTCATAGCCAGCCTCCAATTGTACGCCTGCTTCCTGATAAGCTTTTGACATAGTTTTATCGTATTAAAAAACGTTAAATAATCAACATGGCATCACCGTATGTAAGGAAACGGTATTTTTCCGCAACAGCCTCTTTATAGGCTTTCATAACGAATTCGTAGCCACCAAACGCAGCCACCATCATCAGCATGGCACTTTGCGGGGCATGGAAGTTGGAAACCATGGCGTTGGCCACTTTGAAACGGTAAGGAGGATAGATGAATTTATTAGTCCACATGTCCTCTTTGCCGTTCATTTCGGTAGTTTTCACCATACCGCTATCATAGACGGAAGATTCAAGGGCTTTCATAGTAGTGGTACCGACCACGGCGATCTTGTGACCGGCTTTTTTGGTCTCATTGATTTTGTCGGCCACCTCTGACCGGATAATCATCCGTTCGGAATCGGGTTTGTGCTTGGACAAATCCTCCACATCTATATCGTTAAAATTACTTAATCCAGCGTGCAACGTGATATAAGTACGCTCAATGCCCTTGATTTCCATTTTGGAAAGCAGGAAACGGCTGAAATGGAAACCGGCGGCAGGAGCCACAACAGCACCTTCTTCGGTCGCATAAATGGTTTGATAATCCGTTTCATCACTCGGCTCAATGTCGCGCAACTGTTTGATATTGTTGGGCAGCGGTGTGGTACCTATTTCCATCAGTTTCTTTTTGAAGGCATCGTGGTCTCCGTCAAAGAGGAAACGCAATGTGCGGCCACGAGAAGTGGTATTGTCAATGACCTCGGCCACGAGACTGTCATCCTCAGTGAACGAGAGTTTGTTACCAATGCGTATTTTACGCGCAGGATCCACAAGCACGTCCCACAGACGGCTTTCCTCATCCAGCTCCCTCAGCAGAATGACACGGATTTTCGCACGGGTCTGCTCTTTCTCACCATACATCAGAGCAGGGAACACTCGGGTGTTGTTCATCACGAACAAATCACCATCGTCAAAGTAATCAATAATGTCCTTAAATAACTTATGTTCAATGGTTTTCGTCTTTCTATCGAGCACCATCATACGAGCCTCGTCACGCTCTTCCACAGGGTGTAAAGCAATAAGTTCTTGAGGCAAATAATACTTAAATTCGGATAATTTCATTAAATAAAATTTTGGCGCGCAAAGATACAATATTTTTGAGCGTTTGTCAAGAGGTTTTTTTTAAAAAAAATCTTAAAAATTTATTTGAAATAAGGCACTAAAAAAACACCTTGGCTTGAAAATTCAAACCAAGGTGTCAATTTATTGATTACTAATCTGTTATTTCTTAAAATAACGATTAAAGAGCCCTTCAAAACCTTGTCCGTGACGGGCCTCGTCCTTGGCCATTTCATGAACCGTGTCGTGAATGGCATCCCAGTTCATCTCTTTGGCGCGTTTGGCGATGCGCATCTTGTCCGCACAAGCGCCGCTTTCGGCCATCATACGCTTTTCCAGGTTGGTCTTGGTATCCCAGACCACTTCGCCCAGCAATTCGGCGAATTTGGCGCAATGTTCGGCCTCCTCGAAAGCATAGCGCTTGAATGCCTCTGCCACCTCAGGATAACCCTCGCGGTCTGCCTGGCGGCTCATAGCCAGATACATGCCCACTTCCGTGGCCTCGCCCATAAAATGCGCGTTCAAATCCTTAATCATCTCCTCGTCACTGTCTTTGGCAACGCCAAGCACATGCTCGGTGACAAATGACAAAGCTCCATCTTCCACAAGTTCTTTGAACTTGGAAGCCGGTTGCTTGCATTGAGGACATCTTTCAGGGGGAGTATCTCCTTCGTGTACATAACCGCACACGGTACAAACGAATTTTTTCTTCATAATAATTGAATTGATTGTTGATGAAATATTGTTTTAATTATAATGTTTAAGTTTAATTCTAATTCTAAGTAGAACAATTAGGTTCAAAGTTCAAGGTTCAAAGCTAGAAATTCTCGGCTTTGATTTGGAAATAAGATTGCGGATGGTCGCAAACCGGGCACACATCGGGGGCTTTCTTGCCAATCACGATATGGCCGCAGTTGCTGCACTGCCAAATCATCTCCTGATCACGGGAGAAAACAAGGCCGCCTTCAATGTTGGCCAACAATTTTCTATAACGCTCTTCGTGATGTTTCTCGATTTCACCCACCATGGTGAAAAGCTCCGCGATGTGGTCAAAACCCTCTTCCTTGGCAGTTTTGGCAAAACCGGCGTACATATCTGTCCACTCGTAGTTTTCACCGTCCGCTGCGTCATTCAGATTCGTAATAGTATCTGGAACCGATCCGTTGTGAAGCAACTTGAACCAAATTTTGGCATGTTCTTTCTCATTGGCGGCAGTCTCTTCGAAAATGGCCGCTATTTGATTATAGCCGTCTTTTTTTGCTTTCGAGGCATAATATGAATACTTATTCCTGGCTTGGGATTCACCGGCAAATGCTGTTTGCAGGTTTTTTTCTGTTTGAGAACCTTTTAATTCCATGTTATTTGAATTTTTGTTTGATTATAATTTTTTCCTTTATAAATACAATGCAAAAATTTGCATCCGCAAAAATAAGCAAATTATTGACATCAATCCAAAACACAAAAATTTTTTCTATCAGTAAGTCTTTATATCAAATAACTGAAAATCAGATGGTATTATTAAAATTTCAGAATTTACGCGAAAAAACAGAACCAGGAATAGAAAATTCTATATTTGTCAAAACATGTCAAAATTTGACGATTTTTTGTTTTGTATGTTGATTTTCAAATAGTTATATTTGTTCTATTGATTGTTTCTTAAGAAAATCATTAACGCAGTGATGTCAGCAGGACTGACACCACTCACGCGTGATGCCTGACCTAAATTCATTGGTTGCAATTTCGTCAGTTTTTCCCTCGCTTCCTTTGACAGGGAATTTATATTGTTATAATCTAAATCAGACGGCAGACGTATATTGTCCAAATTGGAAAGATGTTGCACCAATTCCTCTTCTTTTTGGATATAACTGCTGTATTTTATAGAAGTCTCAGCATTGATTATTTCTTCCGACGTTGCGGCAATATCCTGAAGATAACGGGAAAAATCACTGTCATAATCAATAATGTCCTGTATTGAAACCTGTGGTCGGAGCAACACACTCTCCAGCTTCACATTCTGATTTAGCAAACTCGTTTCCTTATGCTCCAACAACTCGTTTATCTTCTGATACTGAGTAGTATGTTGTTTTAAATACGTGACAATCAGATTTTGGTTTTCGTATTTATGGAGAAATTCCGCATAGCGGTCATCATCGATCAAACCTAATTTACGTCCAATCGGGGTTAACCTCGCATCCGCATTGTCCTGACGAAGCAAAATACGATACTCAGCACGAGAAGTAAACATCCTGTACGGATCCTGAACGCCTTTGTTTACCAAGTCGTCAATCAAGACTCCGATGTAAGCTTGTGAGCGTGCGAGCACCAAAGGCCCGGCCCCTTTGATGGCGAGGTGCGCATTGATACCGGCCATCAATCCTTGGCACGCCGCCTCCTCATAACCAGTTGTCCCGTTCACTTGTCCGGCCAGATAAAGGTTCCGGATTATTTTGGATTCGAGGGTGTAATGCAGCTGGGTGGGATCAAAATAGTCGTATTCGATCGCATATCCTGGACGGTAGATTTCCACATTCTCCAAACCGGGAATGAGGTGAATGGCTTCCACCTGAATATCTTCCGGCAGGGATGAGGAAAAACCGTTAAGGTAGTATTCGTTGGTATTCCTCCCCTCGGGTTCGAGGAAAAGTTGGTGACGGGTCCTGTCCGCAAACCGGACAATCTTATCTTCTATGGAAGGACAGTAACGGGGACCCACTCCCTGAATGCGTCCTTGGAACATTGGGGACTTGTCAAACCCTTGCTGAAGAATCTCATGAACTTTTTCGTTAGTATAAGTTATCCAGCAACTCAACTGGTTTCGCAGAATCGGAGTTTCGGTGAAAGAGAATCGTCCGGGATTGTCTTCCCCTTTCTGCTCTTCCAGCTTGGAGAAGTCTATCGTTCGTCCGTCTATACGCACAGGGGTACCTGTTTTGAGTTTGTTTGTTTTCACACCACATTCTCTTAACTGGTCAGACAGTACAAAGGAGGCGCTCTCCCCTATCCTACCACCGGAAAAATTAACTTCGCCAACATGGATTTTCCCATTGAGAAAAGTCCCGTTGGTCAAAATAACTTTCTTAGCTTGGAAAGATTTTCCAAGCTGGGTTTTCACTCCGAATACAGATTGACCGTCCATCAATAATTCGGTTACGGTATCTTGGCGGAGGTGGAGATTATCAGTATGTTCAAGAACATATTTCCAATAGATGGAAAATGCGGTTTTGTCACATTGCGCGCGAGGGCTCCACATGGCCGGTCCCTTGGATCGGTTCAGCATTCGATACTGTATCATAGTGTGGTCGGTGACAATTCCCGACATTCCTCCCAGGGCATCGATCTCCCGCACAATTTGTCCTTTCGCAATACCCCCTATGGCGGGGTTACAAGACATCTGTGCCACCAGTGAAAGGTTCATAGTGATCAACAGCACTTGATTCCCGAGATGGGCGGCCACCACCGCAGCCTCACATCCGGCATGACCCGCACCCACTACTATAATATCGTATTGACTATCCATCTTTTCACGTGAAAACTTTATAAAAATATTTGATTGACAATATTTTAAATTGCCATTTGAGTAAACAGAGCTAAAGATTCATCCTCTTTTTGGCGCATTAATTTCGCCTCGCTATCACTCTTGTCTTTGTACCCACACAAGTGCAACGTCCCGTGTACAACTACTCTGAGCAATTCATTTTCAAACGTCTTCCCGAACTTGGACGCATTCTCCGCAACTCTGTCGGCACTGATCAGAATACTGCCCGAAATCACATCCCCGACGCATTCGTCAAATGTGATTATATCCGTATAAGTGTCATGTTGCAAAAAGGCGTTGTTCTGTTGTATCATATATGCATCGTCACAAAAGACATAGCTGATATCTCCCGTAACCTTTCCTTCTTTGCGAATAACTTGTTGTAGCCAAACCTTGTGTTTCAAGGATAGTTTGAACGGCATCTCACAATTATACTCAAAACTAACCATAATTAGCGAACTATCGTGAACTTTTTTGTTGATTTATATGATCCGGTATTAACTGATAAAAAGTAAATCCCGTTATTCAGAAAAGAAATATCAAGGTCAAACTGATTTTGATTTTCTTTCCAAGACGAAAATCCCTGTTGAGAATAAACCACACGACCATCCACATTCAATATGCAAACCATCGGGCTATTCACTAATTCCGGCACAGAAAAATGCAATGTGTTACTGACCGGATTCGGGTAAATCGTAATCCCTTTTTCCAACAACAGGAAATCAACTACTGCTGTAGAATCCTCTTGTATAGGTTCTGATTGAAACGTCCACTTCCAGAGAGAGTCAAAAACCACTGTTTTAGCGACGTTTTTCGCCATAGAAGCAGTCGCATCGTCCAAAAGACCATTCCAGGTTATTTGGCATGGATTTAGCCCTGTAAAGACCGTGTAAAAACAACAGGCGGCAACGTATGAGCCTAAATAGGAAGGGTGGCTTTCATCAGATTGATACAGCTCAGCAGCAGGATAAAGATCCCTTATATAGTGCCAAGCAGCGCCTACGGGTGACACCCATGCATGATTGTCCTCTGCCATCCTAATATAACGCAAATGCAAAAGACTGTCCATTCCCTGATAAGTGCATAATGGCGGGTAATAGGGACAATTCTGCTGGTCGCCGTTCTTCCTTCCCCAAGTCATATAAAAAACGACGCGGGCATCCGTGTTGTATTCTTGTGTCATAGAACACAACGATGTGGCATACGGATAACAATCCTGCATGAATTGTTCTTCCGGAAAAGAAGGCAGCTGACTCTGTTCCTGTAAAACCACATAATCCCAATTCCCTTGTTGAATATAAGAGGAAGAAACTGTACAATGTTGTTGGAAAGTGCACCCTCCGGGAGCACTCATTTCATATTCGATACCCTCTCCCATCGAAGACATCATCGTAGAAACAAGTTCCGGAAGATTATTGACGTATGTATAACTATTTCCTATGAATAAAACCTTGCTCGGTTGAGCAGAAGCAAACAACGAAACAAATAGAAGAAGAAAAAACAGGATAGTATTTTTCATCTTCTATCTGAACATATTTTGTCTAACCTCCTGACGTTGCATGGAACGCTGAATACTAATCTTGGTTTTCACGTGAAAAGTAACAGTAAGTGAATCAAAACCAGTGGAGAATGTAATATCATCGGCCAATGACTGCAGGACAAACAATGCGGTGTTCTGTCCTTCAGTGTTCTGGGAAAGTTGATTGAAATCACCTGTCTGCAAAATATAGCTCATGCCTACCTCACTATTGTCTATTTGATATGAAACATCCACTATGAAATTAGGATGATAAGATTCCAAATAGTCCAGCACCATTTGGTTGGCCATTGACAAGGTGCCGAACTCATTGGTTATTCCATAATCATCGCAAATTTGTTCAATAGTCTGCAGCGTCTGCTCGTAAAAGCTGCCTCTGTTCAAATCGGAAAGCGTTATCTCTATCATAGTTCGATGTTTTATTCAATGTTATAAAAATAGTTGTTTGCCTTTGACTTATAATAATAATTCAAATTAGCTGGAACTGACCGCAGCATTTCATTTTGCTGGATTTGCTGTTTGTCGAAATTCCATTCTTTGGGCGGGTTCATATTAGGAATCTGACGCGCTTCGTTGGATTTGCGCTCTTTGTCCTTTTCCCTCTCCAAATCTGCCCTCTCACTCTGCAAAAGACGCGTAGTTATGTCTTTCTGACGGTTGATAGTCTGTTGCGTGATCTGACGGTTGACCAACTCTTTTTCCGTCTTCTGCATATCCTCAATAATCTTGTCAAGAGACTTGTCCCCTACCCCATTCAACGATTTCTGCTCGTTCTGATAATCCTGCAACATTTTCCGTATAGCCTCTTGTTGTGCCGCCATTTTGGCGAACTGTTCACTCATATTCTGTTGCGGCTTCCCCGTCTGACCCTGCTTCGATTGTTGCTCCATTGACTGCTTCAAAGCCTCCATCTGGCGATTCAACTGCTGTTGCAATTCTCTTGCAGTGGCTTTTTTCGGTTTTCCCTTCCCTCCAGGATTATTACACGATCCATTTCCGGATTTGTTACATTTTGACTTACATTTTTGTTGCTGCTGTTGCATATCCTTCATGGACTCCATCAGCATCAAAGCAAGATTATTCATGGAAGTCAAAGCAAACTGTTGGTTTTTAGCCGCCGAAGACACCCTTCTGTTCTGCATCTCCGTCTGAGATGTCTCTATATTGTTTTGGATTTTTGAAAGTTCTTTTTGAATAAACGGTTTTACAGCAGCCTGACGCCGTGCAAGAGCATTCAATGAATCCTCAATATGACCCATATTCTGTTTTACCTCAAACTGCTTCTTCATTACATCCGTGTATGAAGAAGACATTGCATTCATCTTCTGCGTTCTTTTTAATACTGTCTCCTGATCAAAGGAAACGTTCACCAAATTATCCAATATCTGTCGAATTGTTGCAATATCCTCAGTTATGTTCTCCAATTCACTTTCGTTGAAGTCTTGTTCCATCTGCTCAGCCATCTTGTCTATGTCATCCGCCGCCTTTTTTTGGTTATCCGCAGATTTGGAACGGTTGTTCTTCTCTAAATTCTGCTGACCTTGCTGCATATTCTGTTCAGCATCTTTTTGTAATTCTTGCGTGTCTTTGAACTTTGTAGGATCTTCCAATTCGTTGTTCAGTTTCTTCAGTTCATCAATGTCTTTCTTTATCTCATTGTATTTATCCTGTAATTCTTGTTGTTTTTTGAGTAATTCTTCTTTAGAATTCTGTTTGTTTTCAGTTTTTTGCGCATTTTTTCTCATTTCTTCTGATAAATCGCGCATGTTCTTCACCGCCTCATTAAGTTTCTTCTCCACCTCCAACTGCTTGTAAAGCTGCAATTGTTGATCCAAAGACTCATTGATATCCTTCGTGGACATTTTCATTTTCTCCATCTGCTCCTGGATCTGATCTTTGTTCATGTTTTGCATCATGGCTTCCAATTCTTTGATCATCTCCTTCATCTCGTCCGTAAGAATCTCATCCATGCGTTTTTGCAGCTCTTGTTGTTTCTTGAATATATCCTCATCCACATCCTTATACTGATTCTCGACCTGCTGGTGATTTTCCTGCTTTTCTTTGAGATCATTGATTTTGTCTTGCAGTTTTTGATACTCTTTCATCAATTTCTCAAGGTTTTTCTTGTCTTGCCAGGAAAGTTCTTTCTGCTGCATCATTTTTTGTTGCATCTTTTCAATTTCCTTCGCCAAATCTTTCGATTCTTTCAGCAAATCAGTATATTCGGATTTTGTCTGCTCTTCGTCCTTTTGCAGGTCATTTTCAATTTCATCCATCGTGCGCACACGATAAGATTGAACCGATGATTTCGTGGATTTAGCCCCATTTACACCGTCGTTATCGAACACCTGAAAATAATATTCAATTTCTTCTCCAGGATTCAATTCAAACATATTCTGGTCAAAATAATAGTAAAAATCCTGAATGGTAACATTATTTTGAATCTTTATGGGAACCGCCTTACCTGAAGATATTATTTTTCCATCTTTATCCAGCTTGTTATATACAAACTGCAATTTTGAAAAACCATAATCATCCTTTATGTTTCCTTTGAAATAAATCCTGTCATGATAAGCCGAATCCTGCTGTGATTGCACTACAATGTCCGGATACATGTCTTTGATGACATTCACCTCATCAGTAAGCGTATCTTTGCTTATCGAATACTTGTTTTTATTCAAAATAGAGTAAGTGAAAGAGTTCCTTGCGACAATATCAACCAAATAATTATCCTTTTCAGAAGAAATCTCTTTTTTATGGTCGTCAACAATTAGAATCAGCTGTTCTGCGTTTCGGGTAATGAAATTCCAAGTTATATGCGTTCCTTCGGGAACTGTAATGTTGCTGACATTCTCCAAAACCTCGTCAGGTTTGTTCAGATACGATGGAAAATGCAATGTTATGTTGAACCCAAGCATTACCGGTTTGGGTAAAACATTGATTTCATATAAAGAAGACTGAACCTCGTCTGTAATAATTTGAAAATCAGTATTTTCTTTAAGATTTGAAAAGGTATAGGAGAAAGTTGAATTACTATTCTTTTCGCATTTGTAATTTCTGTTCTTTATTTTTACATAAACTTCATCAGGAACTTCACTGCCTTCAACCTTCACATTTACCGTAAAATCCTCATATTGAAATGCTTTTAAAGAATCATTAGTGATAATGAAAGCATAAGGAGCCGGCTTTTCATACACTTCAGTATAGTGAACGATTCGTTTCGTTGGTTCGGTGAAAAGATCCTTTTTAATGGTGAAAAGAAGGAAAAAAACGACAATAGGAAGAATCATCCAAAGTGCGATCCGCTTGGTTTTCTGCACAGGGATTGCCTGAACAAATGAATACGCCTTGAATGAATCTATCTTATGGTCAATAGCGGCGGAAAGCAAATCATAACTCAAATAATCTCCCCTTTCAAGTTGTTTTTTCAACTCGAAAACATTCAATAGTTTGTCGTCTATTTGATGAAAATGCTTTCCTACTATTTTCGCAATCTCCTCATTGGTAAGTTGTTTTCCAAGTCCGCCTATCTTCATTATCGGTATGATAATGTAAGCAATGGCAGTGACAATCGAAAGAAGAATGAAAGAATAGAAGAGTATGGAACGTACAATCGTATTTGAATACGAAAAATACTCAAACAAGGAAAAGGCAATGAATGTCAACAACATAATGATGACAAAGAATGCCAATCCTTTGCATAATTTATTCAGGTAATATTTCTTCAGAAACTGCCTTACCTTATCGTTCAATATCTGTATCTTTGATGAGCTCATTGGGATTATCCTCGTAAGGGGGCTGATAAGTTACATTGAAAAAATCCGCGTTCTGGTTCTGAAAATAACGACTGAGCAATTTATTTTGACCGAAAAAGCGCTTCACAAAGAAATAACGGAAAAATGAATGATTCAATTTGTTCAATTTGCTTCTTTTGGAAAACAAAGAATAGAGTTGCTTGGAGCGCGAGGGTTTAACGACAATGTTGGACGCCTGCATTTCAGAGAACATCAGTCTGACAAGTGGAATATTCACAGGACACACCGCCTCGCACGATCCGCATAAGGTAGTATGCGAGAAAAGATGTTGGGAAGCGTTGTATTTGTCCAGACAGTTCATCTTAATGAGCTGAATCGGGGAAATGTTCTCGCATGCCGAAGCCACGGGACAAACTTCCAAACAGCGTCCGCACTGAATGCAATAGAGTGATTCCTTCATAATTTCCGAAGACAGAATGTCCTCTATATCATTCAGATAGAGAAGAACAGAAATGTTCATATCCTCTTGTGATATCACCTGCTCAGACATAAAGGAGAGATGGGAAGGAAACACATATTGGAGCTGCTTTTGGATGATCTTAACATCCATCGGCATCTTTTTTTCCTTAGAATAATATTTGAGCGCAATAAAGAATGAAAGATCCTGCTGGCTGGTTATAATCTGGTCAATATTGACAATTATAGCCAGATTTTTAACTTTATTGAAACAAAGCTTCGATTTTTTGTCCAAAAAAACAAGCGATCCGCTGTCACAAACAGCAAAATCGGCATTCACGACAAGAAGATCTATATCGTCAGAAGAGTTTTCAGCTTGTTCAACAGGAACCACATCCGCCATATACTGGAACTGTGATTCGAAAGGAATCTGTGTATCAAATGTCACCCTTCTGGCGTTGTTTTTTTTCAAAATGGACTCCACAGCATCGAATATGGAATTCTTGTCCTTAATCCAAAGCACATCAAGTCCCTTCTTCGCCAAGGAAGATTCCAAACTGAGCAAATGCTTGTCCATATCGTCAAAATAATTGTGACGAAGGGCGTAAGCTTTTTTGCGAATGCTCTCGAAATCCTTTTCTAAAAACGGAGATTTCATGTTCAAAGGTTTATTTTATCTATTCTTCTTTGATGTCTGCCTCCTTCAAATTCAGCGTTGAAGAAGGAATTTATGGTGTCAATGGCCTTTTCACAGGAAATGAAGCGGGCAGGAAGCACAAGAATGTTGGCATTGTTATGCTGTTTGGCCAAAGCCGAAATAGCCGGATCCCAACAAAGGGCTGCTCTGATACCCGCATGCTTGTTTGCCGTTATAGCCATTCCGTTTCCTGTTCCGCATATCAGTATCCCTACCCCATCTTTGTCTTTGAGAACTCTGTCGGCAACCGCATGGGCGAAATCAGGATAGTCCACACTTTCCGAAGAAAATGTTCCTTGGTCAGCAAATTCAAAATGACCTTCGAAATGCTTTTTTACAAGCTCTTTCAATTCATAACCTGCATGATCTGATCCAATGTATATCGTCATTTTTCCTAAATATATGTTGGCTGCAAAAATACAAAAAAGATGAATGATTTCAAGGCTTCCCCCATTCAATTTTTTTACGCTTTAGCTTTCTTTAAATGATTAAGATTTTTAAGTTCTATGATTATTATGGATGTTGAAATGTGGAAAACAAATTGCGGCAAAATTTTGAAATGTCATTTATCAAAAGTAATAAACAGTTATGAGCAAGTATTGTTAATTGTAATTATCAGATTATGAATAAGGATATATGTTGGACATTTTCTTTTATTTTTTTTTCAGTGGAAAAAATTATCGTTTTTGACAAGGTGAAAAAGTTCAAAATTTTAGTTCAAAAAAATGTTTTTTTGTGAAATTCATTTTTATCAATATTTTTTTCACAGAGATATAAAATCGTAACTTGCATTATTTGGATAATTATCCATTTTATAAACATTTTGATGTTGGTAACATTGTAATTTTCTCATTCTCATTTTTTTGTTGATATGTTTGTAAAACCCTTATTTTATTGGGATTTTTATTCAATTTGCTGCATATAAATTTGTTGCGTTTTTGTGATGAAGATAAAATGAGAAAGGAGATGAACATTCATCTTTTATTCATCTCCCTTTCATCTCTTTTTCATCTTCGATTAATTGTCACTTCACTGTACTTCCCTCTTTCATCCGTTTCTGAGGTTGCATGATGGAAAGGGTGCCGTCGGCATTTTCAGCCATCAAGACCATGCCGTGAGAATCCACTCCCTTGATATTTTTAGGTGCGAGATTTATAAGCATCAGAACTTGTTTGCCGATTAAATCTTCAGGTTGGTAATATTCCGCAATGCCGGATATGATTTCGCGGGTATCCACACCGGTATTAACCTTCAATTTCAGCAGTTTCTTGGTCTTGGCCACCTTTTCAGCTGCCAACACAGTAACCACACGGACATCCATTTTCTGGAAATCGTCGAATGTTACATCTTCTTTGGCTGGGATCACATCGGCATTTTCAGCTTCATTGGCTTTCTTGGTGTCTTCCAGCTTTTTAACCTGCTTGGCGATGGTTTCATCTTCGATCTTCTCAAACAGATATTCAGCAGGATTGAGTTTATTACCCGTTTTCAACAAATCGTGTCGGCCACCGTCTGACCAGTTTTTATTGTTCAAATTGAGCATTTTTTGCAGCTTTTTCGCTGTAAAAGGCAGGAAAGGTTCGCAAAGGATGGACAAAGAAGCGCAAATTTGCAAGGAAATATGCAGAATGGTCTTCACATATTCCGGATTCTCTTTCTGTTTTTTCCAAGGTTCGGTGTCGGTGAGATATTTGTTGCCGAGACGAGCCAAGTTCATCAACTCCGCTTGCGCTTCACGGAACTTGTAATGTCTGATGCACTCCCCTATCCTATTCGGGAATTCAGCCATCTTTTCAATGATTTCTTTCTCATATTCGGTCAGTTCGCCGCATTCGGGAATGATTCCACCATAGTATTTGTGCGACAAAACCACTGTTCTGTTCACAAAATTACCGAAAATAGCCAGCAATTCGTTGTTATTTTTTGCTTGGAAATCTGCCCAGGTGAAATCCGCATCTTTGGTTTCCGGTGCGATGGATGTCAATGTATAACGCAAAACATCTTGTTTTCCAGGGAAATCTTCAATGTATTCGTGTGCCCAAACTGCCCAATTGCGGGAAGTGGAAATTTTGTCGCCTTCGAGATTCAAAAACTCGTTGGCCGGAACATTTGTGGGTACAATATAACCGCCATGGGCTTTCAACATGCACGGGAAAATGATGCAGTGGAAAACGATGTTGTCCTTGCCGATAAAATGCACCAGTTCGGAACTTTCGTCCTGCCACCAGGGTTTCCAGTCTGTATTATGTTCTTTAGCCCATTCTTTAGTTGCTGATATATAGCCGATTGGGGCATCGAACCAAACGTAAAGCACTTTACCTTCCGCTTCTTTCAACGGCACTTTCACGCCCCAGGAGAGGTCGCGGGTAACGGCACGGGGTTGCAGTCCTTGCTCGATCCATGATTTACATTGTCCATATACAGTCGGACGCCAGTCGGCTTTGTGTCCTTGCAAAATCCATTCCCTCAACCACGCATCGTATTCATTCAGAGGAAGATACCAATGTTTAGTTTCTTTGAGAACCGGAGTGTTACCGCTGAGGGCTGATTTCGGGTTGATAAGTTCAGTGGCGTTGAGGGCAGATCCGCACGCTTCGCACTGGTCACCGTAAGCGTGTTCGTTATTGCAGTGCGGACAAGTGCCGGTGATGTAACGGTCGGCGAGGAACTCGTGCGCTTCCTCATCATAATATTGTTGGGAGACTTTCTCTATCAGTTTACCATTGTCGTACAGATATTTGAAAAATTCCGCCGCTGTTTCATGATGGGTGGGATTCGATGTGCGCGAGTAGATGTCAAAAGAGATACCGAGTTCTTCAAACGACTTTTTGATGATGTTATGGTAGCGGTCAACAATGTCTTGTGGTGTCACCCCTTCTTTGCGCGCTTTGATGGTGATCGGCACGCCATGCTCGTCGGAGCCGCCGATGAAAAGCACCTCTTTGCCGTTGTTGCGAAGGTAGCGGACATAGATATCCGCTGGCACATACACGCCGGCAAGGTGTCCTATATGGACGGGACCGTTAGCATATGGAAGAGCCGATGTAACCGTGTAGCGTTTTATATCTTTCATATTATCAGTAATTTAGTTATTATTATAATCGTAATAAATATTTGTAAAAGCCAAACGGCAAATGTACACAAATTACAAATATGCACGGAAGATGATTATTCATTGTAGTGACATGCAATGCCACATATCTTCAAATACGACTTATTTACATAAGTCTGTTTATAACTTGTTTGAAATGACCAGAATATAATTGTTAATAAAAGCTAATTTTGCATTTTCAAACTTAAATTCAAGTATTATGAAAAAGTTATTTGCAACCTTAATGATTATGCTCGCATTTGTGAGTATCAGTTTGGCACAGCCTCGTGCTATCGGTGGCCGTATCGGTTACAATTTGGAATTTTCCTATCAACACTCTTTGGGTGAAAGAATGATGATGGATTTGACTGCTGGTGCCACGAATGTGTGGAACGGCTGGGCTTACGCTGACGTGAACGCCATGTTTGACTGGGTGTTCAACATCAGTGGTGGCTGGAATTGGTATGTGGGTCCCGGTGCTGGTATCGGTTTTGGATTTGGTCGCTGGTGGCATGATTATAACTACATTCCTTTCCGCCTTAATGTGGGTGCACAAATTGGTGTTGAATATCAATTCGGCATCCCGTTGAACCTCAGCTTGGACTGGCGTCCTATGGTGAATGTCCTCGGTTTTGTTAGAGGCAATTATTATCCGCTCTGGTACAGTTTCTCAGGTGTTGCACTGGGCGTACGCTACAGATTCTAAAAATTTTTACTTTTGCAGAATTAACAAACGCCGGTTTTTATAATCGGCGTTTTGTTGTATTGTGAATAGTGATCAGTGAATAGTGATCAGTGATTAGTGAATAGTGAATAGTGATCAGTGATTAGTGATTAGTGATTAGTGATTAGTGATCAGTGATCAGTGAATGGTGATCAGTGATTAGATCCAATAACCGAAAATCGTAAACCGAATGAACTTCAAACTCACATCTTCATACGAACCGTCCGGGGACCAGCCCGAAGCCATTAAAAAGTTGGTGGAAGGGCTGAACAATGGCGACAAAGCGCAGACATTGCTTGGGGTGACCGGCTCCGGCAAGACGTTTACCATCGCGAATGTGCTGAACCAGGTGAACCGTCCTGCGCTTGTGTTGAGCCACAACAAAACACTCGCCGCCCAGCTCTACAGTGAGTTCAAGCAGTTTTTTCCCGAAAATGCCGTTGAATATTATGTTTCCTATTACGATTACTATCAACCGGAAGCCTATATTCCGACCACTAATACTTATATAGAAAAGGATCTGTCCATCAATGACGAGATTGAAAAATTGCGTTTACACACTACGGCAGCGTTGATGTCGGGACGTCGTGACGTGATCGTAGTTGCTTCAGTGTCTTGTATTTACGGTATCGGAAATCCGGAAGATTTTTCCAAGAACGTTATCCATCTGCATAAGGGAATGAAGATTGACCGCAACGCGTTGCTGCTGAAGTTCGTAGCGAGCCTCTATTCGCGTACCGAACTTGATTTGCAAGGTGGGCAGTTCCGCGTGAAGGGCGACACGGTGGATATTTTCCCGCCTTACAATGAGCACGCTTTCCGTATCATTTTCTGGGACGATGAGATTGAGACTCTGGAAATTATAGAGGCGGCCACGGGTGGAGTCATCACCAAAGAGGAAAACATCGTGATTTATCCGGCGAGTTTGTTCGTTACCACGCAACAGACGATGAATGAGGCTATCAATCAGATTGTGTTGGATTTGGGAGAACAGCGCGATTATCTGAAATCTATCGGCAAACATTTGGAAGCCAAACGGTTGGAAGACCGTGTGACGTATGATGTGGAGATGATGAAGGAGTTGGGCTACTGTTCCGGCATTGAGAACTATTCACGCTACTTTGACAAGCGTGAGCCAGGAATGCGCCCGTTCTGCATCCTTGACTTTTTCCCCGAAGACTTTGTGTTAGTGATAGATGAGAGCCATGTCACGGTACCGCAAATCGGGGCGATGTATGGTGGCGACCGTTCCCGCAAGATCAACTTGGTGGAGTATGGTTTCCGGTTGCCCGCCGCCTTGGACAACCGTCCGTTGAAGTTTGACGAATTCGAGGCTTTGGTGGGGCAGACCATCTACATGAGCGCGACACCGGCTGACTACGAACTTGAGCAGTCGGGTGGGGTTGTGGTAGAGCAGGTGGTGCGGCCTACTGGACTGTTGGATCCGCCGATAGAGGTGCGGCCTGCCACCAACCAGGTTGACGACTTGTTGAACGAGATTGAAGATACTGTCGATAAAGGCGAGCGCGTGTTGGTAACCACACTGACCAAGCGCATGGCCGAAGAGCTGAACACTTACCTTATAAACATCGGAATAAGAGCTTGTTACATTCACTCAGATGTAGAAACGCTTGACAGAGTGGAGATTTTGCAGAACTTGCGCGCCGGTGCCATTGACGTGCTGGTGGGCGTGAACCTGTTGCGTGAAGGTTTGGATTTGCCGGAAGTGTCGTTAGTGGCCATTATGGATGCCGACAAGGAGGGTTTCCTTCGCAACGTGCGCTCGCTCACGCAGACGGCTGGACGTGCCGCGCGCCACGTGAACGGACGGGTGATTTTCTATGCTAATAAAATCACCAAATCCATGCAAGCTACTATAGACGAAACCAATCGCCGTCGTTCCAAACAGATAGCTTACAACGAGTTACATCATATTGTGCCAAAGGGTGTTGTGAAGTCGGATGAGATGTTACTGACAGGAATGTCAGGTGAGAATGGCAAGCAGAAAAAACAGGGGATTCAGTATGTTCAGAAAGAAAAGAAAATGTCTGCCGTAGCGGAGGATTTGTCCATGTATAATATGGAACAGTTAGAGAAAAAGAAGAAATTGTACCGCAAGGAAATGGAAAAGGCAGTGAAGGAGTTGGATTTTGAGAAGGCTGCCGAGTACCGTGATGCCATTGTGGCCATTGAGAACAGGATTCGGGAGTACTGACTATGACTATGACTATGACTATAACTATGACTATGACTATAACTTAAACTTAGACTTAAACTTAAACTTAAACTGTTACCTATAATACTTATTATCACCACTAATCACCGAAGTCTTACGTTTCACGTGTTACGTCCCACGTTTCAAATCTCAAAAAAGTTAAAAAGTATTAATTCCCAAAAAAATAGTATATTTGCGGCCTGATTATGGATAGAATGGATTTTGAAGATATAAGGCCTTATACGGACGCTGAATTTAAGGAGGCGTATTATCGGTTGATGGAGGATCCCCGATTTCAGGATGCTTTGCGTCTTTGTCTGCAAAATTACGGGGTAGAGGATTTCAGGAAGGATATGGAGCGGTACCAGACTATTGAAGAGGTCCAGGTGGAGTTTGACAAGCGTTTTCTGGACGTGTTTCTTTCCCAATCCACGAAGGGTGTTTTTCTTTCGGGAATAGAGAATTTAGAAGAGGAAAAAACATATATGTTTATCGGGAACCATCGTGACATCACGTTGGATCCTGCCTTGTTGCAGTACTATTTTTTCATTGAAAAGAAGAAAACTTCCCGCATCGCGATGGGTGATAACTTGTTCACTACCCCATTGTTGGGCGAAATTGCGAAGCTGAACAAAATGATCAAGGTGAAGCGGGGAGGAACTATGCGTGAGAAGTTGGTCAATTTCCAGAAGTTGGCTGCCTATATCCAGTATTCGCTTTTCGAAGACAAAGAGTCCGTGTGGATTGCCCAGCGCGATGGCCGTACTAAAGACGGCAACGATTTCACCAAACAGGGCTTGTTGAAGATGATCACTATGGGCAACGACAAGCATTTGTTGGAAACAATCCGCAAGATGAATATCACCCCTTTGACGGTTTCATACGAATATGAGTCCTGCGACAAAATGAAAGCCCGCGAACTCGCTTTGAGTGAAAACGGTCCGTACGTGAAAGAGCCGGGCGAGGATTTTAACAGCATCAAACAGGGCATTTTCGGTCAGAAGGGTAGGGTAGCGCTCACCATTGGCCATCCGCTTGCCGGTGAACTGGATCAGGTGCCGCAAAATCTTAACAACAATGACAAACTTTATTTTATTTGTAAACTGATAGACAAACAGATATATAAGAATTATGTGCTGTATCCCAACAATTTCATCGCGCATGATTTGATGCATCAGAATCAGGAATATGCCAACCGTTACACTCTGGAAGAGAAATCGAAGTTTGAAGCCTATTTGCAAATGCAGTCCCAAACGAGTGATGTGCCGGAGGAAAAGATGCGCGCCAATCTCCTGAAAATATACGCCACCCCTGTGGACAATTATATGAAAGCAATTTCCGAAGAGAATTAATATTTTTTAACGCTATATGGATGAGATTCAACCCCCGTCGCAACCGAAAATTCTAATCATCAGACTAAGCTCCATCGGTGATATTGTGCTGACCACACCGGTAATCAGAGCTGTAAACGAGCAACTGCCTGAGGCAGAGGTTCATTTCTTGGTCAGAAAGGATTTAGTTTCTGTGGTTGAGAACAATCCTCACATTCACAAGGTGCATATCTATGATCCTGAAAATGTGAGTCAAACTATCGATGAGTTGCGTCGAGAGCAATTCACCGTGGTCATTGATTTGCAGAAAACGTTACGTTCCCGCAAAGTGGTGCGTCATCTGAAAGTGCCTTCCTACACTTTCCTCAAGCATAATCTCTCGAAATGGATTTGCTACCGTCTCAAGATGAACGGTATGCCGGAAACTCATATCGTAGAGCGCTACTTTGAAGCGGTCAAAGAGTTGAACGTCCACAATGATCACAAGGGTTTGGAGTTTTATATTCCCGAAAACCAAGGCTTTGACGAGGACGATCTACCGATGATGTTTGACGATGGTTTCGTGGCTATCGTGTTGGCTGCGCAGCATTTCACCAAGCGCATTCCGGTGAGCAAGGTGGTGGAAATCGGCAGCATCCTGCACAAGCCTATTATGCTGTTAGGCGGCAAAGACGTGTTCGAAGAGGGTGAACAGGTGGTGGCTCAGCTTGGCGAACGCGCCACCAATGGCTGCGGCAAATATACGCTTTACCAGTCGGCGGCCATCCTGCAACATGCTGATTGTGTGATTACTGGAGACACTGGCCTGATGCACATCGCCGCTGCGTTACACAAGCCCACGGCAGCCATCTTCGGCTCCACCATTCCCGAATACGGATATTATCCCTATATGCCCGGCGAGCGCGAAAAGTTTCGTAATTTTGAGGTCTGTCCGCTCAACTGCCGCCCGTGTTCCAAATTCGGTAGTTCCAGCTGCCGGCGGAAGCATTTCAAGTGCATGAAGAACATTTCAGCCACGGAGGTGGCGGAGTGGGTGAATAAGTTCTGATGATGAGATGATGAGATGATAAGATGATTTATCTAATCCTCTTCTCATCTAATCCTCTTATCCTCTTATCCTCTTATCTTCTCCATTTTCTCGTCTCTTTCACCACTACCTTCCCTTTTTCCACCGCAAACCTCACCTCATACCCGTCAAACGGAAAACCATAAACTCTTTCTTCGTCGTGGTGGTAAGCGGGACGAGGGTCCTGGGCCAGTACCTCCTGCAACTTCTCCAACTTTTCGGGTTTCAGCTTTTTGGCGATTTCGTCGGGAATTTCCACTTCAAGTTGGTAATCTTCGTGCTCTTGCGTGAACCCTTTGGTGGCTTCCGGGTGGCAGTCGGTGGTGAGAAGGTAAGGTTTGATGTCATAGATAGGGGTGCCGTCCATGAGGTCGGCGCCACCCACGAGTAGGGTAGGGTTCTTAGGGTTGAAATCGGCCTCGATGAGTTCCACGCAGGAGAGTCCGATGGGGTTGGGACGGAAGGGGGAGCGCGTGGCGAAGACGCCCATGCGCCGGTTGCCGCCGAGCCGCGGAGGACGTACCGTCGGCGACCATCCCTCCTGCTGTACCTCTGAGAATCCCCAGATCAGCCACAGATGGGAAAACTCCTCGATGCCGCGCAGTGCTTCCGCATTCCGGTACTCGGGCTCGAACACGATGCGCGCCCGCAACGACGGCACCAACCCGCTCTGTCTCGGAATCCCGAACTTCGTCGGGAACTCGCTGTGAATACGGGCTATGACCTTGGTTTCAATAATTTGTTCGTCCATAAATTTCCAAAAATGGGGCGTATGCGATACGCCCCTACTTTTCTTTTTGGCTGTTACATTGTAACAACCCTATATCCTCCTATCCCCTCATCCTCTTATCCTCTTTTCTCCATCCGATACCCCACCGTCGCGAAGAACAAAATGTACGCGTAGCTGACAAACAGCAGTGCGTAGGCGGAGTGCGGGTTCACGGCATCGGCAATTCGGCCGTAGATCAGCGGCATCACGGCACCGCCCACGATGGCCATCACCATCAGTGCGGAGGCGAATTCGGTGTGGTCGCCCAAATCATGGATAGCCAACGGCCAGATGGCGGGCCACATGATGGCATGCGCGAAGCTCAGACAGATGATGGCAATGATGGAGACAATGCCCGTTGTACACAATGCCACGATAACCAGCGCGACAGAGAGCAGCAGCTGGATAATCAAAGCTTGCCGTTGCGAAATCACCTTGGGGACAAACAGGATGCCGCAGATATAACCAACCAACAGGGCGATTAAAGCGTAAACACCGAAATAATGGGAAACTGCGGTAGGAATGCCATAAAAGTCGCCGTAAGGAATCAGCGTGTCAATGGCGATGACTTCCGCACCCACATAGAAGAAGATGGCGAAAACGCCGAGCCACAAATACGGGAAGCTGAAGATACTGGCCTTCTTGCCGTCGATTTTCTTCTCCTCTTCCACAATTTCCGGCAGATGAGCGGTTTTGATGAAGAGTACCAGTGCGATGAGCACAGCCGTCATGATGAGGTAGGGGATGATAACGCCGTTGGAGAGTTGTTGCAGCATAGCTTCTTTCTCCGGACCGGGTGCCATCTCCTTGATGCTCTCGAAAAGATGCTCTTTGCCACTGAACAGGGCGTTGTAAAGCACGAGAATGCCGATCATGCCAGCCACTTTGTTGCAGATGCCCATGATGCTCATACGCCGCGCCGCCGACTCAATCGGACCGATGACCGTGACGAAGGGGTTGCTGGCGGTCTGCAACAGCGAAAGTCCGCTGCCCTGGAGGAAAAGACCCAGCAGGAACATAGGATAGCTGCGCATTTTCGCGCCCGGGATGAACATCATGCAGCCGATGGCCATGACGACCAACCCCAACGCCATACCGTTGCTATAGCCCGTTTTCTTCAACACGAAAGAAGACGGAATCGACATCACAAAATAGGCGATGTAGAAAGCGAACGTTACCAAATAGCCTTGTACCTGCGTGGTTAACTCGCAAGAGGTGCGCATGTAAGGAATGAGGATGTTGTTCAGCCATGTCACGAAACCGAATACGAAGAACAGCGATCCGATAACGAACATGCTATAGGCGGTACTTTTCTTCTTTTCTTCCATAAATATTTGGATTTACTTGATTCTTTTCATCAATTCCGCCTTTTTGGCATCATACTCCTCTTGGGTGATGATCTGGAGATCCAGTTTTTCCTTCCACTTCTTCAATTCTTGTATGGCGGCATCGGAGGCCATCTCTTCCAGATTGGCTTTCACGACCACCTCTTTCGTTGCAATGGCCTCTTCAAAGTTGGTGCAGGCCAGACCGCCGCGGTTCAGCACGAGATAGATTTTGCAGCCAGAAGTCATTTTGTTGAAACCATCTATCGGCACGCATTGGATTCTCTTAATGGTGGCCACACCGCCGGCACGGTTTTCGATACGTTCAGCACGCTCTTGGCTTACCGCGCGATCAGAGGCTGTTGCCTTTTCATCTTCTGCCAAAGCGTTTATCCAACTGCCTGTAACATCCTTAAAATAAACATAATACTTGCCATTAGTCGGATAACCGTAAGTAATGGTGGAGCCAATCTTATACGTAACTCCGTCGGATGCTACGTAAGCCGTGATGTCATCACCACCTTTTCTGCCAGTCAACTCTTTGGCCGACTTTTGTTCCAAAATATCTTGGTAGGTAACAGTTTGTGCGTTAGACAAAAAACACAATCCTACAAAAAGAAGAATAAAAAGCTTTTTCATTGTTATAAGTGTTTTAATTGATGAATCATATTTTCGGGATTTTCTGCTTTGAAAACGGCATTTCCTGCCACAACTGCATCGGCTCCTGCCTTGATGATATCTGCAATATTGTCCGAGTTCACGCCGCCATCCACTTCGATGAGTGCGTTGGAATGATTGCGCTTGATCATCGCACGAAGTTCGGCAATGCGGTGCAATGCACGGGTAATGAATTTTTGTCCGCCGAAGCCAGGATTTACCGACATAATCAGCACTAAATCAATATCTTGAATAATATCTTCCAATCCAGCAACCGGCGTGTGCGGATTGAGCGCTACGCCCGCCAGCATGTCATGTTCTTTGATTTGGTATATTGTGCGGTGCAGATGTGTGCAGGCTTCCCAGTGGACGGTCAGCATATCACAGCCTATCTCCTTGAAAGTATGGATGTAACGTTCAGGCTGCACGATCATCAGATGGGTGTCCAAAGGCTTCTCAGAAAGCTTTCTAACCGCCTTGATGACAGGCATTCCGAAAGAGATGTTTGGCACAAAAACACCATCCATCACGTCCAAATGAACCCAATCCGCTTCCGAATGGTTCAACATCTCAATTTCTTCTCCCAAACGATTGAAATCCGCTGATAACAACGAAGGGGCGATAATCGGTTTCACACTCATTTTCTGCAAATTTGAGGGCGCAAAAGTACTAAAAATTGGATTATCTCCGCAACCCTAATTTATCCCCACCTTGAACTTTGAACCTTGAATCTCTAATACCTCACTTCTAACTCCTGATCCCCATAATGGAACACAAACGTTCCGGAATGCCGTTCAAAGTGTTGATAATCGTCAACGTAGGTGTAGAAGCATTCTTCATCCAGATGAAAAGAAACTGTGCGGGTTTCTCCTTTGGGAATGAAAACCCGCTGGAATCCGACTAACGTTTTCACAGGACTGCGCTTGTCTCCAGTGTTGGTCAGGTAGAGTTGCGCCACCTCTTCGCCGTCAAAATTGCCAGTGTTCTTAATTGAGTAGGTAAAGGTTAAATCTTCTGGGTTATATTGGCCGTTATTATACTCGAAAGAGGTGTAACTTAAGCCATAACCGAAAGGATAGAGGGGTTTTTCCGTCATAAAACGGTAGGTGCGGTTTTCCATTTCGTAGCTGTCAAAGGGTGGAAGTTCGTTTTTGGAACTGTAAAATGTTACAGGCAGTTTTCCACTGGGGTTAACCTTTCCAAAAAGCACATCGGTCACGGCTGTTCCTGCTGCCTGACCGCCGTACCAGTCAGCCAGTACCGCATCAAGGTTTTGGTCTTCCCAATCCAGCGCTACCGCACTACCTGAGCAAAGAACAAACACTATAGGTTTACCCATCTTCTTGATTTTCATCAACATACCTTCTTGAATGCGGGGCAGTTCAATGGAAGTCCGGTCGCCGCCATGGAAACCGTCCAACTCCACTTTCAACTCCTCTCCTTCAAGTTCAGGAGAGAGGCCGCCCACGAAAATCACCAAGTCGCACTTGGCAATCTGATTGTCGAAATTGTGCGGAAGTATGTATTTGCCATCGACGTGATGGCAGGCTGTGTCAAAATAAACCTTAGGCCGTTGTTCTTTTGGCAACGTATTGATATAGTTAACGATACCTTCATAGATGGTTATAGCATGGCGCGGGGTGCCGTTATAATTGCCGCACAGCATCACGGAATCCGCCGCATTCGGTCCCACCACCGCAATTCTCTTGTGTTTATTGGCGTCCAAGGGGAGAATGTTGTTTTTGTTTTGCAACAGCACGATGCTTTTTTGCGCCATTTCAAGTGCTTTTCTTTCAAAAGAAGTCGTGTCGGGAATCTGTTGGAAAGGCTGTTCAGGGTCAAACATACCCAAAGACAACCTTGCCTTAAGGATTTTTAACACATGTGCGTCAATAATGTCTGTGGAAATTAATTTCTGTTCCACAGCCTCTTTCAGCGCATTGAGACCGCTGCCACATTCCAAGTCGATGACGGAGCCGAACGCATCGGCGGCGGCATCGGCGGCGGTCGCATGCGTTTCATGACGAGGAATCACCGTGTCACGTTCCCAACAGTCGTTCAATGCCCAGCAATCGGTGACGAAGAGATTGTCATAATCCCACTGGTTGCGGAGAATCTGCACCAGCAGATTGTCATTTGTGCAGCAAGGTTCTCCGTTTAGCCGGTTGTAGCCGCACATCACCATACCCACATCCGTGTTCTGCACAATGTTCTTGAAAGCAGGCAGATAGGTGGTCCATAAGGCACGTCCGCTAACCATTGCGTCAAAAGAATGACGGTCGGCTTCGGGACCGCTGTGCACAGCGAAATGCTTGATGCAGGCGAGAGCTTTATAGCGGCCATTGACTTGCTGTTGCAACCCTTTCACGCAGGCGGTGCCCATGCGGGCAGTGAGGTAAGGGTCTTCACCGTAGGTTTCCATGCCGCGTCCCCAGCGCGGATCCCGGAAAATGTTGATGTTCGGTGTGAAAAAAGTAAGTCCGGTATAATCATCGTATTGTCCGGCTTTTTGGGCACGGAAATATTTCAGTCGGGCTTCGTCAGCCACCATGCCGAACATTTCCTGCACGGAGTTGTCGTCGAAGGTGGCCGCCAATGCTATGGGCATTGGATAGACCGTGGCGAAACCGTTGCGCGCCACACCGTGCAACGCCTCGTTCCACCAGCTGTATGCAGGAATGCCTAACCGTTCGATGGCCGGATTGCGATGCTCCATCATCCCCAATTTCTCTTCCAAAGTGAGCTGATTCAGAAGTAGTTGTGCACGCTCATCAATGGAAAGATTCGGGTTGCGGAAGTCCTGCTGCGCGATAGCGCAACAAGAAAACAGGATTCCTATGATGCTGACGATTATTTTTCTCATAACATTATCGAACAATTAATTTCCGAGTGACAAACATGTTATCTTTTTGTATATAAACAAGATACGTTCCCGATTTTAACCTTTTCGTGGCGATGCGGTTCGTTCCAGGTTGTGCTTCACCGAACATTACGCATTGTCCAGTTGAGGTAATAATCTGCCAATTCAAATTTTCTTCTGTTGGGTTCTCCAGGGTGAAAAAGCCCTGTGAGACAGGATTTGGAGCAAGGTTAATTTTCGTTAATTCGTTTTCGCGGACTCCCGCTTCGATTATGAAATGTACTACATATTCCCGAAAAGTCTGATGAGGTGTGGAGGCAGTGTATATTATAATGGGGTTTAACCAAAAGTCTTGGCCTTCATCTTCTGAAGGGGAGACAGAGACACCAATAGGTCTGACAATAGTTGGTTTCAGATTGGATAAATCCGGTAAAACGCATCCCCAAATGTGAAATAGAATAGTATCACCTTCCGTAATAGTTCCATACAGATTATTATAATACTCTGGATACGCAAGTCCGGGATTATTTTCCAACAAGAAGTCAAATGCAAGAATTTCGGGCTCTATCACGTTGATTGGCAAATAGTTGACAAGTCCGTATGAAGGGTTGTCCGCCTGATGGAAGATAACCTCTTCTGCTGCCGCGTCGTTATCGCAACCCCAATAGTTGCCGACCGCGTCCATATTGCTGTTGGCGTTGTTGTACAGTTCGTAATCCACACCGCTGTTTCCATTGTTATACAGTACGTTGTAACCGTAATCCTCTGCCGTGCCCATATCCAAATGATGGTAATAGATGGCGGTGACTCCCCAGAGGTTGCCGGATATAAGGTTGCGGCGCAGCTTGGCGGCACAGGTCGTGTCGTAACCATAAATGCTGATTCCGCTGCCGCCGTTATTTGGATTCACCTCCAAGTTGTTGTCTATAAATTGGTTATCGTAAACTTCAGAGGAAATCCGATAGCCGTTTTGCGTGTAGCCGTAGCGGTTGTTCTTGATTACATTGTCCTTCAGTAGCACTTTTGTGACCGCCGGATTGTACATGTTCATGATACCGATGCCGCCTGACATAGTGCTGGCCACACCTTCGATACGGTTACCAATGATGAAAATCGTGTCCGTTGTGCCCGGTCCGATGTTGATTTGTGGATTGTTCGTGTTGGCTAACACATTGTTATAGAATACATTATTCAAAATTCTCGGACACCCGTCAGCATTGACTGCCGATTGAATGGCGCAAGCTTCGTTGTCATGAAAATAGCTATCACGAATAATAGGATTGCAGTTCATGTAGCTGATGACGTGATTTGAGAAATGGTCAAATTCACAGGAATCGATCGTTATATCACTGTTAATCAGCTTGATTCCTTGACAGTGACGAAAATGGATTTTCGAGAGGCTGTTCAGCAAGGCATCCTCAAAACGGAATTCAAAACAGTTATTTTGAGTTGAATCTCCTTGGAAGACAAGTTTTTGACTTCTTGTTGCCGTTTGCAAACTTCCGCTAATGGTTAAGGTGACACCATCGTTTACAAGGACAGACATTGCGGAAGATTCCAGAGTCAGCAGGTCAGCTGCGGATAAGGTTAAATTTTGTGAAATCACATAATGCCCCGGAGTGATGGCCTGCACAGCTGAAGGAGCAACCGAGCATAGCGACTCAAGCGTGTATGATTGTCCGTTTCCCGGAGAAACCCATTGTGCAAGACTATGATTGGCAAGAAATAATGCAGAAATAACGATTAACAATTTTTTCATGACAAACATTTTAATCGGCAAAGGTACATAAATTATGCATACACACAAACCTGTTTCAGATCACATCGAAAGCCTTCCTTTGAATGACTTTTTGAAAGATCGCGAAAGTTCAAAAGTGGCGTTGTCATCAAGGAGTATCCGGTTTTTAATTACTCCGGATACTTTATCCATGTTTACCACGACAGAGCGGTTTATCTTCAGAAATTTGTTTTTTGGGAACTTGGCATGAAACATTTTTAAATTGCTTCGAAAATATTTTCTGAAGCCGTTTTCAAAATAAACACATACTTGGTTTCCCACTTTTTTAAAATAAAGTACATTGTCAAAAACAATCCGGACGGATTCCTCGTTTCGGGTACCGATAATAAATATGGATTTTTGTGATTTTTCTTCTGGGTTATAAATCATATTCGCTTCCTCCACGCGTTGTATCATCTGCTGGTCTAATTTGTTATAGGTACCGTAGATGTTTAAAATCTTTCCCATAATGCTATTGAGTTCATTCTCCGTATAAGGAGCGTAAAACACCTCGAAAAATCCCATCTTAAGAAACTGTTTCACTTTTTTTGTATGAACCATATCGCACAAACCAACGATAAAAGGAGGTTTTCGTATGTCCTGAAGCACCTCTGAAAACCCCATGTCGAGAAAAAATATCATAGGTGTATGGTTGTTCAAATAATTGATCGCTTCAGCAGTATGATGGCAAACATAGGCGATGTTCATAGAATAATATTTTGATAATAAGCCTTTTAATAATTCCACCTTGGCTTCTTTATCACTAAGAATTACTACTTCAAAATTTTTATTATATGTCATATTTTTAATGTTATTTCTGGTAAAAGTAAACAATTTTACCATTGTTTTTGATGATAAATGAAAAAAAATGGCCTGTGGTTTTGTTTTGCCACAAAAACAACATCATTAGTGATAAAAAGTGAACAGTTGTTGAGTTAAGTTGTAATTTGCAATTTTTAACACGATAATTGTAACTTTATTCGGGAACTATCCCATATCGTGATAAAAGATGCAATTTTAAAAGCTTTATACGAAACTTTAGCTTTTGATGTTGTGTTGCTTTTGTTAAGAGAGTGCTTCTGTCGTCATCCGTAATCATCTCTTAAAAGCATTTCTTCTTTGAACAGGATATTTCTAAGTGTATTTAATTGCTCAAGAGAGTATTGGTTCCATGATTTTGAGGGGATAAACCAGGAAGGGCAATTTTCTGGCATCCAAAAATATATGTTGTCATGTAGTGCTGTTTTTTCTTTTTCAGGCTGTTGGCGGTGTTTTGCTCTCAAATATTGCAAAATTCGGAGACCATCCGCTTTTTGATGGAAGGCTTTCACAAAATGAGGAAAATCGGATACGTTATTGCGGATTTCCTGCCAGATATCAGGCTTTTTGTTTTCTTTTTGTAGAAAAAGCAGGAATTCATTCTCGGTTTTTGGAAGCATGTTTTCATATAGCTCTTTTAATTTCCCATAGACCTCCCGAATAGGGTTGAAGAACGAATGGTGATAAATTGGATAGCTGTCCCAAATGCCGTTTGCGCCCCGTAACATAGCCGGCCCGGTGCCGAATGGAACCCGGTCGGAATAGCGCCCGGAAGGGTAAACACATTCTGTGTTAAAAAGACTTAATCCACCCATTTTGCAGAACTTTTGAACCAAGTAAAAATCCTCACCGCTTTGCAAAGGGGTAATGTTCCCGATTTTTTGTAGTGCTTCCGCACGCATGGCAATGGCGGAACCCAATGCAGTAAAACCGTATGGACTTCGAATCTTCAACAGGTTGACAGCATAGTTCCTCATGTATATTTCGTATCGGAGCATCGCCCTGTCGCGGATTTCGTCATTACCGGTAAGCTGGTGATAGTAGGGAACAGCCAGTGCGTTCTTTTCGGGATTCTGTTCAAACAGTTCTGCCAAAGATTGCAGATAATGAGGTTTTGTTATTGTGTCTGCATCCAGACTCACAATGATGTCTTTGGGATTACATTCAGATAATATCCTTTCAAACAACACTTTACGGGCAAAACCAACCCCCGTTTTCTTTCCTTTCCAACCAAGTCTGGGCGAAGCAAAATCCAAGATGTGAAGCGTAAGGGACTTGTAACCTTTAAGAAGTTTCAATAGTTTTTGGTTGTTTTCGCAGACAGTTTTTCTTTCCGGATTGTTCCAATATTCATCTGGTTGATTCACACAGACATATACCTCAAAAGGAAGGCGTGAGTCTTGTTTGGAGAGCGCATCCAACGTGGCGGGCAGGAAATCCAGCTCGTCCATCGCGGGTATGGCAATCCGTAAAGTCGGCATTTATTTTACAGTAATCGTAATGTCCCGTGTGCGTGCTGCCTGATTGATGTTGTCGCGTGCATAAACAAAATGCAAGGTCTGTGTGCCTTTTTGAACGGCATCGAATTTCCAAAACCGGTGACTTGATGCCCCCACCATTCCTTTTGGCGCGTTGCTTGTATAACGATCCCCTGCGCTTTTCACGATATTGATTTCCTCTTCGTTGACCAGCTGCCACCAGAAGCCGGTGGAGGCGTTGGTGATGAACTCAATTTCGCATGATTGCCCTTGTTTCAACACAACCTCGTTGGTTTCCGTGTCTATGGCCACTAATTTTTGTTGCGCCTTGCAACTTGCCAACAGAAGAACGATAATCCCTAAATACATTATTTTTTTCATTGTTCTATCAATTAATGTGCAAAAATACAATTTTTCACCATAGATGGCGGAGAACAGGAAAGATTAAAAAAAGTCCGAATCTTCTGACTCGGACTTTTCGTGTTCCAGCTGGGGCTCGAACCCAGGACCCCATCCTTAAAAGGGATGTGCTCTACCTGCTGAGCTACTGAAACGCCTATCTTTTTTGTGGCTGCAAAAATACACTTTTTTTAATATGGAAACTGCTTTTTTCAGAAAAAAATAGTTTTATGTAATATATTGATTATCAAACAAGTAGTGATTTTGAAAAATTTTTTTCAAAACCGCTAATCATTCTTGAAAAAATATATATTTGCATTGTATCTTATTGATTATAAATATGTTAAAAAGTAAAAACAAGGATTGTAACAAAAAACTCCCCTTTGGAAAAAAAGAGCGGGAAAAATGTCAATTTGAATAAAAAACATTAACAGACCAGCAATTTCACCAAAATTCAATAATATGAAAAAATTGATTTTGACACCCCAAAAAGACACTGTCACCATCTGTTTGCCACAAGAATGGGTAGGCAAGCCTTTGGTGTGTGTGTTGAGGCATCCCGATGAAAACGGTGCATATCCTACTGAATCGGAGTTTGTTTCCGAAATAAGAGAGGAAAGCATCGGTTACCAGGCGTCACGTTACAGACAAAGAAGAAGACCGAGAAAGAAACGGTTGAGAAAAAAAGGAGGAAGCAAAAACAAGCTCCTTTAGAGTCCGAAAAAGAAGTCTGAATCAGTGCAGGTCCGCCCCGATGAGGTGCATGAATTCCTGACGGGTGTTTTCGTTTTTGAGGAATGCACCGGTGAACTCAGACGTGGTGGTCACGGAGTTCTGTTTCTGTATGCCGCGCATCGACATGCAAAGGTGCTGGGCTTCAATGACAACGGCCACACCGAGCGGGTTCAACACGTCCTGAAGACAGTCCTTGATCTGGGAAGTGAGACGCTCTTGCAACTGCAGACGGCGGGCATAGCATTCCACCACACGCGGAATCTTGCTTAACCCCACAATCGTGCCGTTCGGGATATAGCCGATGTGCGCTTTCCCGAAGAATGGCAACAGATGGTGTTCGCACAGCGAATAGATTTCAATGTCCTTCACCACCACAATCTGTTTGTAATCTTCATGAAACAAGGCGCTCTCAAGAATTGTTTTCGGGTCTTGACGGTACCCGTGTGTCAGAAAATCCATTGCCTTGGCAACCCTGATGGGGGTTTTCAACAACCCTTCACGTTCTGGATTTTCACCCAATCCTCTCAAAATTTCCTTATAATGGAATGCTAATTTTTCTAAATTTTCCTCTGAAAATGTCGGAACTTGACTCATATTAATAATGTTAATTTATCCTAATTACAACCTCTTATCCTCCTATCCTCTCATCCTCTTATCCTCTCTTCCCCCATTCATCTCACCAAATACGGATTCCCGCTCCGTTCCCGTCCCACCGTGGTAGGATCGCCATGACCGGAAAGTATCGTCACCTCATCATCGAGAGTGAGGATCTTCTCGCGGATGCTTTGTTGCAGCAACGCTTCGTTTCCTGTGGGCAGGTCGCTGCGCCCGACACTCAACTCAAAAATCAGATCGCCAGTGAAAATCAGTTTGTTGTCAGCACTGTATAAACAGATACTGCCGTCACAGTGACCGGGAGTGTAAAAGACTTTAAGTTGCTGGTGTCCAAACGTCACAATATCGCCTTCCTTCAAATATCGATCGGGTTCGGGCATTTTTTCAACGTCCAAACCGAAAGCCGCGGCGTAAGCGTAAGCCTTTTTGTAGATGGGCATTCCTGCCTCGTGCAGGAGCACCTGCGGATGGTATTCTGCCACGCACCACGGATTTCCCGCAATGTGGTCGATATGCGGATGCGTATTGATGAGGTATTTGATTTTCAGATTTTTGGAGACAACATAATCACGAATCTGTTCATCCTCATACATCTGGCAGTTGCCAGGATCCACGATCACCGCCTCGCCAGTTTCATCCGACAAAATGTAGGTGTTCACCATAATCGGATTGAAATGAAACGTCTTGATTTCCATATTCACTATTTTTAACTTGGATTTCCCGACCAGCTCACGCAGGGATTTATGTTTTTTTAACAGCTTAAAAGGGAGTCTTTTTGGGGTCGGTGACATAAACTTCTTTCACTTTATGGCCATTGTTGAAAACAGCGCTGTAAGACAATTTCCCTTGCGGGGTCCAGCTCGACCATTTTCCATGGCGCAAACGGTTTTTATAACTGCCCTGTGTGTGCTTCATACCATTATCATAGTATTCGGTAAAAGCACCTTCGGGCACATCATGTACAAAATTCTGTTCCCGGATCTTTTTCTCGTGCATATTGTAAAACACCCATTTACCCTCCTTCAAATCATTAGAATACTTGCCTTTGGAGAGAATGTGGCCGTTCTGCGCGTATTCGTTCCACACACCGTTCTTCGTATCGTTAGTGTATTTGCCTTGACGGTGCATTTTTCCGGTTTCCTCCCAAAACATGGTGCAAAGTCCATTCAGTTTTCCGGCTTTATAATTGTTTTCGTACTTTTTGTAGCCGTTTTCGAACCAACCTTCCCAAAAACCATCCATTATGCCATCTTTAAAAAAGCCTTGGTCTTTGATTTTTCCATTATGGAAATAGGCAATCCATTTTCCATTTTCTTTGTCGTTTTTGAAAGCCCCCTCGCGCTGTAGTTTGCCGTCCTCAAACCATGCTTTCCATAATCCTTCACGTTTACCGTTAACATAATCACCTTTACGCCAAACTTTTCCGTTTTCATAGTAATAAGTCCAAGTGCCGTGCTGCAACCCGTTTTCAAAATTGCCCTCACTGCCGAGACGCCCCTCATTGTCATAGAATTTCCACAAACCTTGCTGCAAACCGTGAACAAGTTTGCCTTCCATGTCCTTCTTTCCGCCCCGGATCCACCAACAGGCATCACCTTCCAAGAGCCCCATATCGTAAGTGCCTTCGAAATATTTCTCCCCATTGTCGAAATACTCTATCACATGACCGTGAACACTGTCACCAATATACGTTACTTGTTTGTATAGCTGACCATTAGGGTGATAGAAAGTCCATTGGCCGTTGCGTTGGCCCTCTTTGAACTGTCCCTCCGACTCTACTTTGCCCGATTGGAACCAGCTTTTGAACGGACCATTGTCGGCGTGATACTCCTGACCGAGCTTGCCGTTGTCGTACCACACTTTCCAAACACCCACTTTGATGCCGTCGCGATAGTCGCCTTCCGTCCACTTGGCGCCATTATTGTGATAGTAGATCCAATGTCCTTGTTCCACGCCCTTTTTCTGTACGCCAATGGACATCAGTCTGCCGTTTTTCCAATAGGTTTTGGCCGTGTCCTGCGCTGACAAACCGCAAACCAACGTTACGCACAGCCATAATAAAAGTATCTTTTTCATTCTTAAATTTTTAGGGGGCAAAAATACAATTTTTTAGGCAACAGGCCACTAAGCGACGGGTAATAAAAAAGGGAACATCAATCGAATTGACATTCCCTTTTGCAAGTTCAATATAAGTCGTGGATTATTTGACAACTACCTGTTTGGTGACAGTTCCGTTGGTTGCTGTCACTTTCACGGCGTAGGAGCCGGGAGCCATGCCGGCGGTGGAAATAGTGACGTGAGAATCATTGCAGAATTGTTCGAACACAAGTTGCCCCATCATGTTATAGACTTCCACACGTTGGATTTGGTCGGAGGTCACTTGCACAAAGTTGGTTGCGGGGTTCGGATAGACTTTCACCTCAATCTGGTTGTACTCGTTGACAGCGACATCGGTAATAGACAGGGAGACGGGAATCTCGACTTCACCGTTTTCAATGTCGCTGGAGAAGCAGTGAAGTTTAGCGGTTTTGGTGTCGCCGACATTCATGCCGTTCGAGTTGACCGTGACCGTTTCCGTAACATTTGCACCTGCATTGATGCTGCCATTAGCGGGGTTCACATTCAGCCACGGGGTGATAGGCGTTCCGTCGATTTTGCCGCCCAGACACAAGTTGAAATCGTATGAGCCGCTGGTGAAGCGGTTGTACCAGGTGGAACCTACCTTATACCAGCAGCTGTAGTCGTTAGCGAAGCCTCCATCCAGAGGAGCGAGGTAGGATCCTTCGGGTTGTGAGAACCAAACACCAAACCACAAGTCGCTGCCGTCAATCAGGTAAGGAGTTGTGAGTTGGATGTGATTCCATCCGCTGTCAGGGGTGAATGTTTGTTCATAGACTACAGCACCGGGTCCTGGATGCAGGAGAGAGTTGTTCATGCCATAGACGCGAATCTTAGCAGTGGGGAGAGCTTCACCCATAAAGAAATCAATTTCATTGAGGGTTTTACCGATATGTTGTTGAAGAGCAGAGGAAGGGAAGCAGATAGCGAGATCTACATCAGTGGCAGAAGTCCAACCAACCGAAGTGTAGGGGTCGTCAACATAGTAGTGCATATCAACCATGCCAGTGGATGCCGGATTAGGATTGGGAATGTCGTAGGTGGTTACAACATAGTAGTCTGTGCTGCCTGTACCAGGGTTATTCATCGTGAAAGATTGGGACGCAGTGCCATTAGGATTCATAGAGAAAGTAAGATTTTCGGCATCAACAGCAAATTGACCGACCAAGGCGGCAGAAACCTCCGTCACAACGAAGTCGTCAACATAGTAAGTGCCAGTAGCATTGTTGGGTGCGCCGGCATAGAAATTGATACCTGCCAACTGGTTGGTGCCGTTGGTGTTGCCCGATTGGTAGCTGAATGGCCATGTGTGAACGGCCACATTGTTGACAGTCAGCGAGGCAGAATTGTTGTCAATATCCACATCAAACTCAATCGGGAACCATGCGTTGGAGGGGCAGGTGAAGTTGTACTCAGCGCCACCAACTTCGAGGTATCCGGAACCGCTGTTAGTGAAATAGCATTGCAGTGCCCATTGGTTGAGCAAAATGTGCTGGATGTTGAAATAGGCTCCGCTGCCGGAAGAGGGTATATAGTAATTGAAAGTGAGAGTATAGTGCCCCGAAGTGTAGTTGCCGAAAGGATAGACCTGATCGTTGCTTCCGGTAATGTACAGCGAATTGGGAGCGGAAGAGGCCTGTGTTGAAGAAATCACACCATCCTCAGCACTACCTGGCGCAGAACTCCATGTGGTCCAAGCCGAATTCGATTGCGCCAGATGACTGCCAGCCGTGTAGGAATCAAAATTGTCGCTGAAGACAACAGTTTGCGCAAACATAAAAGAAGTTGCGGCAAACATTAACAAAAAGAAAAGTAAACCTTTTTTCATAAGCATTAGATTTTAAATGATGTGGCAAAAGTAATAAATATTTGCCAACAATAACCTTATGAAAAAAAATAAAAAAAAGAACGTTCTATCTACAAATCTTCCGCACAGCCATACGTCCTTGGTTATCTTGAATATTTAGAATGTAAACCCCTGCGGCCCATTGACTACAGGAAATCTTTACGTTGTTTTCCCCTGAAACAGAAATATGGTCAATTTGCTGGCCGAAAGCATTATAAATCGTAATATTCGCCAAATTTTCACTTTGCACTATGATGAAATCGGTGGCTGGATTTGGAAAAACGCTCACATTCTTCAGCTCTTGTTCGTCAAGACCTACCCCCACGATGTTGAAAGAATGCGGGTCGGCAGCTCCAATGTACGGGTGGTTCTCATGTCTGCCACTCTCATCTTTTGCAAAGATATAATATTGTATATTGTCTCCATTTGAAAGGTTAAGCAGCGAAAAGTCATACCCGTATTCGTGATCCGATAGCAAATCCAGTGGGGCATTCTGCCATTCGCCATCGTTGATTCTAAAGTAAACCAAGAGGGAGTCCTCTACTAAGTTTTCACCGCTCAAAGCCTTGATAGTCACAGAGATATTTAATCCATCACCGATGCTTCTTGTACCTAATATCGGATAATGTTTCAGGTAGAGCATTTCGGGATCAGCCAATTCATGGGTGCGGCAGTGCAGGGCGTCGGTGCTCAGCCAAGGGGTGTAATCGCTTTGCATGATGGGCACGATAGTGTAGCCGGGCATCGCCTGCTGATAGGCGGCAATGGCCTCATTGTCGTGAGGGTTGCCGGTCACGGGCACAAAAACATGGTCATTGAGAATCAAGGAATTGGTGTAAGGAGTGGCGTTATGGGCGTTTGGGTCGGCATAGACACGGAATACCTGGTAGTGGTTGCCCCACGGTGTGACAGCGTCCGCAAACGTCTGGGCAACTTCTTCATAGTTGCTGTAACGCGGGTCGTTGGTTGGTACTTGGCCAATCAGAACCTTATCAACATCGAGAAACTTGCCCCAGCAGTCGATGTGTGCGATGTATTCACCAAGCGGATCAGGAAGAATCATGTAGTTGTCGATGCCGAGATAGTTTTGGGTCATGGACAAAATGGAGGACTCCGTTTCGGCAGGATTTTCCTGTAACACTAACATGGTGGAGGCCGCCGTGCCATAGCCGTTAACCATATAGTTACCGCCCGTATGCACCAAAGGCATCTCATAACGGTTAACACCCATAAAGTCAACCACAGATTCCAAAGCCGCGTCATCGTTCGGACGTTGCGGGCGGTTATAGACGAAATCAATCACCCTTATGGAATCTTGTCCGTCAACGACAAACCATGGACCGTAGTCGCGAGTCCAGTAAGAGTCGTGCTGGATAAACCAGAACTGCACATTGGTCATATTTACCTGATTATCGTTGAAGTAATTACTGGCCTGCATACTGTCGGAAGGGGTGTCCACAATCACTTTCACCTGGGTGATTTGCGAGAGCTCGCGCACCAACTCAATGGGAATGCCGAGCGGGTAGGCAATCATCACGCCACCCATGGGCTGGAATTCAGCTATTGCGGAAACCGGAGCGGTGGGATAAACAGCGTCGCGCAAGTGCGCTTGTTGCGACAAATACGGTATCATCATTTTCTCTTCCGCAGTGGCATGATGCGGGAATTTTGGATGAGTATCGTAATGAATCTGCTCGTTTTGAGCAGAAAGAAATCCAAAAAGGACTGAAATCAAAAGAGTTAAACTGTTTCTTTTCATATTTTGATTTTAAACTAAAAAACGCCCAACTTGAAAAAATTGAGCGTTTTATCTTGTGACCCCTGCAGGATTCAAACCTGCAACCTTTTGATCCGTAGTCAAATGCTCTATTCAGTTGAGCTAAGGGGCCGTGCTTCAAAAAAGCGTGCAAAAATACACTTTTTTTAATATCATTGCATGAGAAAAAAAA
Organism: uncultured Bacteroidales bacterium; assembly: GCA_900315245.1. GTDB lineage: Bacteria > Bacteroidota > Bacteroidia > Bacteroidales > WCHB1-69 > F23-D06. Next base: position 384,697 of record OMYJ01000001.1, on the reverse strand, counting down.
TTTTTTATTCATAATGCCGTATGTTGAAAAAAAATGTATTTTTGCCGCCGAATTGATGATAAAGGATGAGCTATGGTGTAATGGTAGCACTACAGATTTTGGTTCTGCCTGTGTAGGTTCGAGTCCTGCTAGCTCAACAAGAAACTCTCACCGATTTGGTGGGAGTTTTTTTTACAAAAATTGCAAATTATAAAGTTATATTACATTAATACTTATTAAGATGGAAGAACAAATAAATCTTATCAGCACTTTTGCAGATTTCAAAGAATCAAAAAGCATTGATAGAGAGACGCTTATGCATATTCTGGAAGATGTTTTTGTAAGTGCTCTAACTAAGAAATATGGTGCGAATGCCGAGTTCAACGTCATCGTCAATGTGGATCGTGGAGATCTTGAAATCCAGCATTCCCTCAAGGTGGTGGAAGACGATATGGTGACAGATCCGGCTAACCAGATAGCTTTGTCTGACGCTATTAAGATCGAGCCTGACTTCGAGGTGGGCGAAGAAGTGATTGAGCAGATTCAACTTTCCGATTTCCAGAGACGCGAGATTCTCGCCCTGCGTCAGAATCTCAGCAACAAGATTTTGGAACACGAAAAAGATGTCATATTCCATAAGTATGAACCTCGTAAAGGCGAACTCATCACCGGAGAGGTAAGCCAAGTTTGGAAAAAGGAAATCCTGGTGATCGATGACGACCGTGTGGAAATGGTACTTCCGAAATCTGAACAGATTCCAACCGATTATTACAAGAAAGGCGATAGCATCATGGCTGTCATCACCTCCGTGGATGTGGTCAACGGATCTCCCCGTATCCTTCTCTCCCGCACATCACCCCGTTTCCTCGAATGCCTCATGGAGCGTGCGATCCCCGAAATCGAAGAGGGAGTGATCATGATTCGCGACATCGTGCGTGTGCCAGGCGAAAGGGCCAAAGTGCTTGTGGAAACCTACGATGACCGTATCGACCCGGTGGGCGCTTGTGTCGGCGTGAAAGGCAGCCGTATTCATGACACGGTCCGCGAACTCCGCAATGAAAATATCGACATCATCAACTATACGGATAAGAAGGAACTTTTGATTGCCCGTGCCCTCAACCCAGCAAAAATATCCTCTATTGAACTTGATGAGGAAAACAAGACGGCTAATGTCTATATGAAATCCGATCAGGTTTCCTTGGCCATCGGCAAGGGCGGTTATAACATTAAATTGGCCAGCAAACTGTCTGGATATGAGATAGATGTCTTTAGAGATGACATTAAGGAAGAATATGTCATTCCGTTGTCCGAATTCAATGATGTTTTCGACCAATGGGTGATTGATACATTCATCAGTATCGGCTGTGACACGGCTGAGAGTATCATGCAACTCAGTCGTGAGGAACTCATCCGCCGTACGGACCTTGAAGAGGAAACCGTGGATGCTATGATTGCCGCCGTAAAAGAAGAATTGGCCAAATAAATTCACCCCATTATCACCTTTCATTTTCAGTAATAACATCAAAATTTCTTAATATGCCGGAAGAAAAAGTAAAAAAGACAAGGTTAGGACAGGCGGCCACGGAATTTAACGTGTCAATGGACCGAATAGTCGATGTCCTGAAAAAAAATGGGCTTGAGATCAATTCTCCGACCTTGAATTCGAAATTGTCGGAAGAAATGTACCTTTGCCTGCAAAAGGAGTTGGCCAAGGATAAATTGGTGAAGGAAAAATCCGATCAGATATTGCCTTCCAAAAACAAAAAGGAAGAGTCAAAAACCAATTCACCCGAGAAAGGACGTGATGAAGAAACAGATAATCAGCACGTCATTATTCATACGACCAAACTATCGGATGTTCAGACCGTGGAAGCCCAACCGGTTCATGGACCTGAAATCAAAGTGATTGGTTCCGTTTCACCAGAATCCCTGTTGAAAACATCCAAAAAGAAATCTTCCGGCACGACAAAAACAGAGCAGGTGGAAGCCACTCCGCAGGATATTCCGGCAAATCCTCAAGAGATATCTGCTCCCGAAAGTCAGGAAGAAATTTTTGATGTTGCTGAACAAGACACTCCGGCATCAGATTCTCAGCAACAAGAGGAAAAACCAGAACATATTGAAACGGTTACGCATATATCTGGACCTGCAATAATAGGAACAATGGACTTGGAGGCTTTAAAACCCAAGAAAAAAACCTCTGCAAAAGAAAAGAAAGTCCAGAAGAAAGAGAAACAACCTGCTAAACAGCAAGTTCAGGAAACCATACCGGAAACACCAAAGGAAGATATTCAGAATCCTGTTGTTACGCCTCCCGCTCAGGAAGCGCCAGAACATATCAAAACGGTTGTGGATCCGATTAAAGGACCGAAGATTCTTGGTACAATAGATTTGTCTCTTATCCAAAATAATAAGGAAAACGGTAAAAAAGAAGAACATCGTAACGGCGATAATCAAGAAAAGAAGAAAAAGAAAAGAAAACGGGTTGCAAAACCTGTGAAAGCCTCTAATTTCCCGAGCGGTAAAGAGGATAAAGAGAAGAAACAAAAACAAGAGCCTGAAAAAGTTGAAATCTCCGCGGAAGACATCCATCGTCGTATCAAAGAGACCAAAATGCGTCTCGAAAGCAATACGAAAAAGACTTCCACTGCAGCGAAAAGAAGAAAAGAAAAACGTCAGCTTATCCACGAACGTATTGAGGAACAAGAGCTTCAGGCTATTGAAGATCAAAAAACCTTGCGCGTGACCGAATTCATCACGGCCAATGAATTAGCCACCCTGATGAATGTGGATGTAACCAAAATTATCTCCACGTGTATGAGTATTGGTCTTTTCGTTTCTATTAATCAGCGACTTGATGCTGAAAATATCGCCATGCTTGCTGAAGAGTTCGGCTTTAATGTGGAATTCATTGATGCTGAAGAAGAAGAAAATATGAACAATTCGGCAGATGTTGATGCCGAAGAAGATCTGCAGCCTCGCCATCCTATTATTACCGTTATGGGTCACGTTGACCATGGTAAGACATCTCTGTTGGACTACATCCGCAAGACCAATGTCATTGCAGGTGAGGCCGGTGGTATTACCCAGCACATTGGTGCTTACGAGGTGAGTCTGCCAGATGGTCGTAAGATCACTTTCCTGGATACTCCTGGTCATGAGGCGTTTACCGCTATGCGTGCCCGCGGTGCCAAGATTACAGACTTGTGTATTATTGTGGTCGCCGCAGACGACGCCGTGATGCCGCAGACGGTCGAGGCAATCAACCACGCTCAGGCCGCTGGCGTTCCGATGGTGTTCGCCATTACCAAAATTGATAAACCCAATGCCAATCCCGATAAAATCCGTGAGGAACTGGCCAACATGAACATTCTCGTGGAGGAGTGGGGTGGTAAGTACCAATGTCAGGAAATCGATGCCAAACATGGTACCAATGTTCAGGAACTTTTGGAAAAAGTACTGTTAGAAGCCGATTTGCTTGACTTGAAAGCCAATCCGAACCGTCCTGGCGTGGGTGCAGTCATTGAGTCCGCTTTGGACAAAGGACGTGGTTATGTCGCGAAAGTGCTTGTTCAGAACGGCACGCTCTCTGTTGGTGACCCGATTCTCGCCGGCAGCTGCTTCGGCAAGGTGAAAGCCATGTTCAACGAACGTAATCAGCCCGTGAAATCAGCTGGTCCCGCACAACCCGTGTTGTTGTTGGGTCTTAATGGCGCTCCACAGGCCGGTGATACGTTCAAAGTTTGTGAGTCTGAGCAGGAAGCCCGTGGTATCGCCACGAAACGCGCCCGTTTGGCTCGTGAAATGGGTCTGCGCACGCAAAAACACGTCACGCTCGAAGAAATCGGCCGCCGTATTGCCATTGGCGACTTCAAGGAACTCAACATTATCGTCAAGGGTGATGTCGATGGTTCTGTGGAAGCTTTGGCCGGTGAGTTGCTGAAACTCAGCACAGAGCAAGTTCAAGTTAACGTCATCCACAAATCCGTGGGTCAGGTGACCGAAACTGACGTGATGTTGGCCACCGCCTCCAACGCCCTCATTGTGGCGTTCCAAGTGCGTCCGTCAGCCAATGCCCGCAAGATGGCCGAGGCCGAACAAATTGATATCCGTACTTATTCTATTATATATACCGCTATTAATGAGATTAAGGACGCTATCGCCGGTATGCATTCACCGGAGATTCGTGAAAAGGTGGTTTGCAACATCGAGATTCGCGAAGTGTTCCACATTTCCAAAGTTGGAAACGTGGCCGGCTGTATGGTACTCGACGGCAAACTGCAGCGTAGCACCAAGATTCGCCTCATCCGCGACGGTATCGTCATCTACACCGGCAAACTCGGCTCCCTGCGTCGCTTCAAAGACGATGTCAAGGAGGTTGTTGCCGGTCAGGACTGCGGTTTGAACATCGATGGTTGTAACGACATCAAGGTCGGCGACATCATTGAAGGTTACGAGGAATTTGAGGTGGCGTACGGCAAATAGTCGGCGAATAGTCGGTGAATTTTGCGAATTTAACGAATTTATTTATGACAAAATCGTAGGGGCGTATCGCATACGCCCCTATTTTTGTAATGAATGACGATGAATGACGAACGAAGAGTGACGATGAAAAATAAACACGTTTTTGTGTCATTAATCCCGATTTTCTGCGAAAAAGTTACCCTTTTTTCACGGAAAAAATTCGCCGATTAACGTAATGTGTTGAATATCAACAAGAAAAAATTTTTCCAAAAGTGTTCATCGTATTGATTAGTGTATTACTTTTGCGGTGTTTTAGTTCACTAATACACTAATTAAATTTTAACGATATGATACAGTTAAGTAATGTAGAATTCGGGTACGACAAAAACCGCAAGTTATTCAACGGGGTGAACTGGCAGTTGGAGCCTGGCCACCTGTACGGGTTGCTCGGCCGCAACGGCGCCGGCAAAACCACCCTGCTGAAAATCATGACGGGTTTGTTATTCCCGCAGGCTGGCGACGCCCTCATTGATGGTGAACCCGCGCATAAACGCACCGCACAACAATTGAGCGACATCTATTTCCTCCAAGAGGAGATTTACGTTCCTCATCTGAAAATCAAACAGTTCGAGGCCGCTTTCGCGCCGTTCTATCCTAACTTCAGCCACGAACAGTTCGTGGAATACCTTAGAGAGATGGAAATGGACAACATGCTGGGCTTCATCGACAAGTTCTCGCACGGGCAGAAGAAGAAGGTGATGATTGCCTTCGCGTTGGCCACCAACGTGCCGCTGCTCATCATGGACGAGCCCACCAACGGTCTCGACATCCCGACCAAGAGCATCTTCCGCAAAATCATGGCCGCTTACGCCGACGAGCAGAAGACGGTGATTATCTCCACCCATCAGGTGCGCGACCTTCACAGTCTCATTGATGCGGTATCCATCCTTGACAATGGCCGTATGATTCTAAACGCATCCAGCGATGTTATTACCGATAAGCTGCTCTTCGATGTTGATGACCAGAAGGCACAGGATGGCAAGGTGTTCTATACCGAGGAGACCCCGCGTGGCATCTATCAGGTAAAGGAAAATGTCAACCACATTGATTCCGCCCTTGATTTGGAACTGCTCTTCAATGCCGCTGTTCAAAACAAGCAGGAATTTACAGAATTATTCAAATAACCTTAAAATCAGAGCATTATGAAAAAATACACGAATAAAATCTTAATCATCACCGCCATAGTTCTGGTGTTAGGCATAATCATCGGTTATACCATCGATTTCCAGACTGGCTACCGCAGTGGCCGAATCAAATATGAGAAAATTGAAAAGGATTCGACAAATGTGCTAAACTTTAATGGTCTGGATGAAATAGAGGCATACGCCGATTCCATATCCGAAAATCAACCCGAAACGTCTCACCAATAAAATCGTAAAATTATGAATATCAACAATATAATCAAATTAATCAAGGCCTATTTTTATGAAAACTGGCGGAATGATGTCATCTATTCATTTGGCATCATGGCGGCATTATCGCTACTCATGACGATTATGTCCAGCAGTCCCTATCTGACGGAAATAAAAATAGCGGCAGTTGTGTTTATGGTCTATTACCCATGTCGCTTCTTTTCCAAGCTGCACCAACCTTCAAGCAGGATACACTACCTGATGACACCTGCGACCAACGCCGAAAAAGTGGTGACAGGTATGTTTTTGTCCAACATCTATTTCGTGGCAGGCATTGTTTTGTCTGTGTTGATTGGACAGGTTTTGGGTTATGGTATAGTGAATGTGTATAATCCGGGTGTTTTTGCGCCATGCGGGATCCACAATTTAGGTGAATTCATAAAAGTTCAGATTCCCACCCATGGGTTGAACATTCTGATATTCTTCACCAGTATTTCCACCATGTTCTTTGCTGCCATCTATTTCAAGAAAAGTCCATTTTGGAAGTTGATGCTGACGGGCTTCGTCGTATCGTTGGTTTTGGGAGCCCTCATGGCGGGTACTGAATGGCTGAATGCCTTGGCGGTGGTTCCGGCGGAGATTCGCAACGGAAACTATTATAAAACAGAGCATTACATTGCAACATCCAAAGAATGGTTCCCGTATGTTGCCTGCTGTGTGTCAATTGTCTATTTCTACGCGATGAGTTTTCTGAGAATGAGAGAAACGGAGGCATAGTATGGATTTCAAGAGCACACAAACCATATACCGGCAGATCGAGCATTGGGTTTACGAGCAGATTCTGTCGGGCGCGTGGAAGCCGGGCGAGCGAGCCAAGTCCGTGCGCGAGCTGGCCGTCGCCTTCGAGGTGAACCCCAACACCGTCATGCGCTCCTACGAACGTCTTCAGAACCAGGAGATCATCACCAACAAACGCGGTATCGGTTTCTTCGTCAATGAGGACGCCCCCGAAAAAATCCACGCCATCCGGAAGAAGGAATTCATGAAGGAGGAGGTGCCGGAGTTTCTCAAAAACATGCGGTTGCTGGGAATTGATTTTAATGAAATTGTGAATTGTGAATAGTGATTGGTGAATAGTGGTTGGTGAATAGTGAATAGAAAGGAGAAGAAAGAATGAACCATAAAGACTTAAATGTTTGGAAAGAGAGTATGAAACTTGTAAAAGATGTATATGTTGTACTTAAAAAGTTTCCTTCTGATGAGCTATTTGGACTATGTTCTCAAATGAAGAGGTCTTCTGTATCTATACCATCAAATATTGCAGAAGGAGCAGGTCGTAATAATGATAAAGAAAACTTACGGTTTTGCTTTATAGCGCAAGGTTCTTTATCAGAGTTAGAAACACAGTTGCTTTTATCTGCAGATTTAAACTATCTCAAGCCAGATCATCCTCTCTTTAAACAAATCACCACAGTTCAAAAACTACTATCTGGTTATATCCGTCATCTTCAATTAAAAATCAGATCTCCAAAATAAAGCTCCAATCACTAATCACAATTCACTAATCACTAGTCACTAAAAAATCAAAAATATGAAAAAAGTAACAATCTTTATCATCCTCTTCTGCGCCGTTCTCGGCATTGCGAACGCACAGAACAGCTATTGGGTGTTCTTCACGGACAAGCAGAACACCACATTCGATCCGTATCAGTACTTTGATGCGAAGGCCATCGAGCGTTACGCGCAGTGTGGCGCAGACCTCTATGACATCACCAACTATCCCGTGAACAGCATCTATGCCGCGCAGGTGGAAACCGCCTGTGAGGAGCTGGTGGGCACGTCGCGGTGGCTCAACGCGGCCGGTGTGATGGCCTCGGAGGAGCAGATCGCCGTGATTCGCCAGTTTCCCTTTGTGGCGGGTATCCAGCTGATTACCAGCGATATGGAAGTCGCTGAAGAGCAAATCACCGAAGACAGGGTCCCTCTCTCCACGGAGCAGGTTAGTATCCACCACGGGGAGTTGTTCCAGCAGCACAACATCAGCGGCAAGGGCGTGCGTGTGGCCATATTTGACGCTGGTTTCCCGGATGTGGACACCCACCCCGCATTCAAGCATTTGCGTGACAACAATCAGATTGTCAAGACCTGGAACTTCGTGAAAAAGAAAGAGAACGTGTATGAAGCCAACTCGCACGGTCGCATGGTGCTGAGCTGCATTGCAGGTAAGAACGGAAACCAGCTGCTCGGCATGGCTCCCGATGCGCAGTTCCTGTTGGCCCGCACCGAGGTGGCCTCCGAGCCGAAGAAAGAGGAGGTCTGGTGGGTGCAGGCACTCGAATGGGCCGACCAGAACGGCGCCGACATCGTGAACAGCTCCCTCGGCTACGGCAAGCAGCGCTATATGCTCAAGCACATGGACGGCAAGACCTCGATGGTGGCCAAGGCCGCCAACACCGCCGCCCGCAAGGGTATTTTGGTGTGCAACTCCATGGGTAACGAGGGCACAGATAACGACTGGAAGATGCTCATCACCCCCGCCGATGCCGACAGCATTTTGTCGGTGGGTGCCGTGAAAAGTTTAGATGTCATCGCCAGCTTCAGCTCGTTCGGTCCCACGGCGGACGGTCGCATGAAACCCAATGTGGTGGCTATGGGCGTAAACAACTTGGTGGCGGGTAGCAAAGGCAACTTCACGAGGGCATCCGGCACCTCCTTCTCCTCTCCGATGATGGCCGGTTTCGCCGCGTGCGTCAAGCAGTTGCACCCCGAATACACCGCCTGGCAGCTGAAAACCGAGATTGAGAAATCCGGCAACCACTATCCCTACTTCGACTATGCGTTCGGCTATGGTGTGCCGCAAGCCGGCTATTTCTTCGGCGAGAAGCCCGAAGTGAAGGACAATCTGACGCTCTACGAGGATGAAAAGGCGATTTATGTCACCTCCAAGAACCCCGAATCCAAGATTTTCTTCAAGATTGTGAATGGCGACGGCACGATAGAACGATACAGTGAATCCACGTTGTATGAGGGAAGGGATGTGGAAAACGCAGGACAATCGTTGGAATTCCCCAAGTATTGGTTGAAAGAAGGGCAGACATTGGAAATCTGGAGCGATGGTCAGCATCTGAAACACCGTTACGGTCAGCAGACGCTGCCCAAGGTGGATAGTCTGGTGGCGGCGGAGTCCCGTTCAGCCAACTGCAACCGTCGTTTCGACACGCCCGACAACGATATCTACAAACGCGGGATTCTGGACAAGTACAAATTCAGTTTCGTGCTGAACACCTCGTTCATGATTCCTACGCAATGGCAAGCTCCGGGAGCGGGACCCTTGCGCGACAAAAACGGTGCGTCCCGTTCGCTGACCGTGGCTTTCGACAATAGTTGGAAGTTGGCACGGGCGTATGGTCTGGGATTCCGTATCGGATTCGGTTCCTCCTGGTATGCCGTGGACCGTCTTCTTTTGCCAGCCGATATGATGCCGGCAACGATGGAGGGTATCCATACGGAAAAAAACAACCTGAAGGTGACGAAATTCGACCTCGAGCTGTTCCAGCGTTTCTTCCTGGGCAACACGGTTTTGGAGAATTGGTACTTGGACACGGGCATTTTCGGCGAATGGAACGCCGGTGGCCGCTATAAATTCGCCGGGAACAGAGACAAGGAGTTTTTCACCTACGAGAAGTCCGAATATATGCTCGATAAGATGAATCTGTTCGATTACGGTGTGCGCTTGCGCGTGGGTATCACGAGACGGTTCGCCATCTATGGTCAGTACCGTATCTCCAACCTATTGAAAAAGAACCTTTATTCGAACGATTTGCCAAAATGGGAGGTCGGAATCCAATTGTTCTAATGACGTAAGACTTATGAAAACCGCGTTCCAATCTCATAGCCATTAATCTCGGGGCGCGGGAAACAAAACCGCAGAGATGCTTTTTGATTCTCTGCGGTTTATTTTTTAATATGACGTAAGACGTATGATTTAAGACGTTTTGGGTTATTAGTTGCCAATTGCTAATAGCCAAAAGCTAAAAGCCAATAGCGAAATCAATTCCGTCCTCCCGCAACCACGCGTATATTTGCCGGAACTTCTCCTCCTCTGGCAAGTCCGCATCTACCCAACGGATGTTGAACCCCATGCGTTCCATGCGGCGGAACCAGGTCATCTGCCGTTTGGAGAACTGGTGGATGGCGGTGTTGAGTTGCGAGACCATATCGCCGTAATGCAGTTCGCCTATAAGATATTGGGTGATAAACTTATACTCTAATCCGTAACGGATGAGCCGTTCGGCAGGGATGCCTTCGTCAAGGAGGGCTTTCACCTCATCGACCATACCTTCCTGCAGACGTGCCTGCAAGCGTCGCGTGATGCGCTCGCGGATGTGGTTGCGCTCGCCGCACATTCCAATGATGGCGGAGTCCAGCGGCTTTACGCGCTCGCTCAATTCGGGGTGCTTGGCGTAATAGTCCTCAATTTCGATGGCGCGGATCAGGCGCGGTCGTTCAGATGTGTCGGTGTCGTTATGCAATGATTTGTAAGCGGCAAGCATTTCCGTAAGTTCCTCATCCGTGTGGGTTTCCAACTCGCGACGCAGTTCGGGGTTTTCGGGCACGGGGAAGAGCCGGTAACCGCGAAGCACCGCTTCCACATACATGCCGCTGCCACCACACAACACGATGCGATGGCCTCGAGAACGGATGCCCTCCATTGCCTCGTAGGCCGCCTGCTGGTAACGGAACACGTTGTATTCCACGCCGGGTTCTTCAATGTCAATGAGATGATAGGGGATGGGATTTCCATTGTATTGATACTCTGACAAATCCTTTCCGGAACCGATGTCCATACGGCGGAACACCTGGCGGGAGTCGGCGCTCACAATTTCGCCGCCCAACTCGGCTGCGATGCGCACCGCAACCCCGGTCTTGCCCGTGGCGGTTGGACCCAATACGGTGATTATCGGTTCTTTAGCAATCATTTTACCGGTGTTTGTTTGGGAATGTCGTAAATGTCCATGTTTTTGATTTCCTCGCCTTCAATCTCAAAGCGCAACATTGTCAGGCGCGTGTGGATACCGTATAAACCTGCCGCTCCTGGGTTGATAAACAGCAAGTTATGGTATTTGTCGTACATGATTTTCAGGATATGGGAGTGACCAGCCACGAAAATGGTCGGCTTCTCCTCACGGATGATCTGCAGTGCTTTCGGCTGGTATCGTCCCGGCGAGCCCACGATGTGCATCAGCGCAACTTTGTGCTTCTCGCAGGTAAAAACCTCATACTCGCCCACTTCGCGGCGAATATCCCAGTCGTCGCAGTTGCCATAGACCGCCCGCACTGTCGGGGCAATGATGCGCAACTCGTCCAAGATGCTGTCGTTCATGATGTCGCCAGCATGCCAGATTTCGTCGCAACCCTTGAAAAAGGAGTACGCGTCGGGATGCAGGAAGCCGTGGGTGTCGGAAAGTACGCCAATCTTCATTCTTTCACGGGATTACGTTGTTTGACGACTTCGAACAGGGCGATTCCGGTGGCCACGGAGACGTTGAGTGAGCGGATCGTGCCGACCATCGGGATGGTGACCGTGTCGTTGCAGTGCTTGAGGTAGTCCCACGCGATGCCCTCGTACTCGTTGCCCATAATGAGGCAGACGGGTCCGGTGAAATCCTTGTTGTAGTGCGCGTGGTTGGCCTTCTCGGTCACGCCAATGACTTCGATGCCGCTATCTTTCAGGTACTGAATTACTTCCACGAGGTTGGAGTGCCGGCAGACGGGCACCTTGTGGAGTGCCCCGGCAGAGCTTTTCACGGCATCCTCGTTGAGCTGTGCCCCGCCGTTGAGCGGCAGGATGATGGCATCCACGCCCGCGCACTCGGCCGAGCGGGCGATGGCGCCCACATTACGCACGTCCGTGATCTTGTCGAGCAGCAGCAGGAACGGCACGCGACCCTCCTCGAAAATCGAAGGCACGATGTTGTAGATGTCGCAGTATTCAATGGCCGACAGGAACGCGACTACGCCTTGGTGGTTCTGTCGCGTGAGTCGGTTCAATTTCTCCTGCGGCACGTATTGGAACGGGATCTTGCGCTGCCGCACCTCGTAGAAGAGCTGCTTGAACAGTTCTCCTTGTAAGCCCTTCTGGAACAGGACTTTATCGATGGTCTTGCCGCTCTCGATGGCCTCCATCACGGGGCGCATGCCGTAGGTTATTTCGGTGTCGTTTTTCATTTTTTAATGGTAATTGGTTATTGGTAATGGGTTATTGAAGCAGGTTATAGGTTATAGGTTATTGAGTTAGGTTGTTGTAATTATTACTGATTTTTGTCTCCGAACAGTAACTATTAACTATTCAACATTCAACATCAATAACCTATAACCCATAACCCATAACCATTACAACTTCGGTTGTCGCACGAAATGCGGCATCTCCGCAGGCAGTTCCATCGAGAGTTCGATGTAGCCTGCGAACTCGCCGTTCTCAAACCACGGGGACTGGTAAACTAACTTTTTCACGCCGTTCTTCTCGATGGTGTAGGCGTTGAGGTTGTGGTTTTTCAGCATTTCCATCAGTTTGGTGCGGGCTGGCTCTGGATGGCAGTCCAGCAGGTTCTGCCCGATGATGTGCTTGCCGTGACTGAGCACGCGCTCGGCGGTTTCGTTCATTTCCAGAATTTTACCGTCTTTGTCGCAAACCGTGACGGAAAACGGGACGTTGTGAAAATATTCCAACATAATCTTTGTTTTTAATTCGGTGGCAAAAGTAATAAAAATTCCTACCTCCTTAACCCAGCATGATATACAAGTCGGGATACTGATGCGGGGATTCTTTTTTGTGGCGCGTGAGAGCGAAGGCCATCGTCAGGGTGCCGATACGACCGCAGTACATGTTGACAATGAGGATCACTTTTGCCATCCAGTTCCAGTTGGCGCATTCGCCGGTGGACAATCCGCACGTGGTGAAGGCCGAGAAGGATTCAAACAGCGCGTGAAGCAGCTGAACATCCGGTTGAACGACTGTGAGTAGAAAACAGGAGACAACCATAAACGCCGCCGACATCATCATGATGGTGGTTGCTTTTTCCACTAATGACGGCGAGATGGCTTTATGGTCAAATTCGATGTTTTTCTTACCTTGTACCGTAGCAATTACGGATTTTGCGACAATGAACAACGTGGTAGTTTTGATGCCGCCGCCAGTGGAACTGGGAGAACCACCGATAAAGATAGCTAACAATATCAAGAGGATGGTTGACAAGTGCATCATATTGATATCCAACACGTTGAAACCGGAAGTACGACAGGTGACCACTTGAAAGATGGTGGTGAAAATTTTATTGCCCATACCATCGATATTCTTCAAAGTGTTATTGTACTCCAGCAGGAAGAATAGAATGCTGCCAATAATGAGAATGGCAAAGGTGACGTAAAGGACGATTTTGGTTTGCGGCATCAGCGATTTCCAGTGGTATTTGTTACGTTCGCGGATGTAGCGGTAGCTAAAGAAGTCGCGGATGGTGAGGAAACCGATGCCGCCAAGGAATACTAACGCCATAATCACCACTTGCGGGAAATAACTGCCTGGTACACCAAGGTTTAGCAGACTATCGTCAATGAGCACAAAACCACCATTGTTAAACGCTGATACCGTGTAAAAAATGGAAAAAAAGAGGTTTTGCTTGTCGGAAATGAAGAAACCAGTCGATTTCCAGTAGGTGAAAAGGAATGCCACGCCCGCTGCTTCAATGATGAAAGTGGTCAGCACAATGCTTCGCAACAACCCCACGGAATCGGAAAGACGGTCTGCAGACATCATGTCGCGAATCATGTACTGGTAGCGCAGACCGACCATAGAACGCGACAAAAACGTGGAGAAGAACGTTGCGAAAGAGAGGATGCTCATACCGCCCAACTGGATCAGCATCAGAATCACCACCTGTCCTTTGAAGGTGAAACAGGCCGATGTGCTTACCACCGAAAGTCCTGTGATACAGCTGGCACTGGTTGCAGTGAAAAGCGCGTCAATAAAGGAAATTCCGTTGGTGGTCATGCGGGGCATCATCAGCAGAATAGTACCGATGGATATGAGGAAAAGGAACGACCCGACCATCAATATGGGAGGGCTGAGATGGTATTTTCCCAAGGTGCTGCTCATCTTCGCCATCTCCACCAAGACAATGATCAAAAAGTAGAACTGGATGAATATCAGATAGATATTCTCGAAATTATGCGCATTGACAATGTCTATATGGAAAACATTTATGGAGACGAATTGGAGAATTAGCAAAAGGATAATCAAAAATTCCACCCACGATTGTTTAAGATATTCTTTGCGATGCAACGAGTAGAAGAGCTGTACGAAATATTTGGCTACGTAGAAGCAGAGACTGATGTGTATTATCCAGCGAATGAGCGTTTTAACCTGCGGGGTGATATAAAGGCCGTGGTAACAGAAAATACACGCAATGGTCACGATGGAAATCACCAAGCTGCAAATCCGCAAAATCCGCTGGATGCGGTCTTTGTGGTTCACAATGTGAACACGAAGTTTCCCGTTGTATTCGTCGTGATTTCCGAAAAAGAACATTACAAGTTAATTTTGATGAAGTTGTCAATGTCGCGGTCCTTGCCGAACAGCACAAAAACATCGCCTTTGCGGATGACGGTGGAGTTGTCGGGCACACCGATAATGTGCTGTTTTGTAGTGAGTTCCTTGTTTTCGATTTCCTCAAAATTACGGCGTATCGTTACCAAGCTGAGGTGATGGTTGTCGCGGAAGTTGATGTCGCCGAGGGTGAGTCCTTCGAGACGGTCGGGGGCAATGATGGAGGCAATGCGGTATTCATCAGGCATCTGCAAGTAAGACAAGATGTTGGGGTTGCTTAAACGCTCTGCCAGATTGGTTGCCAGTTCCTCTTCGGGCGACAGGAATTCCGTGATGCCCATTTTTTCCAGAATGGTTTGCTGGTGAGTGCCTTTGATTCGGCTGTATATCTTTTCAATGCCCAAGTCGATGAGGTTGGAAATGCAGAGCAACCGTTCCACGAAATCATCGCCGATAGCCACAATCACGGCATCAAAATCCTTGATGTTCTCGTTGAGCAGGGCGCGTTTGTCGGTGGCGTCGGTGCAGACGGCGTAAGCTACATCGTCACTGATATTCTGCACTTTTTTCATGTCTTTGTCGATGACCAACACCTCAAAACCCTTTTCAGAAAGGGCTAAGCTGATTGCCTGACCGAACTGACCTGCGCCTATGACGGCAAATTTCTTCTGAGCCATAATATCAATCGTTTAGAAAACGGCGAAAATAAAAAATTTTCCGCTACTTTTTCAATTTTACTACTGTGATGCCTGCGCCACCAAGTTCAAGCATCTCATCGTGAAATTCTACAACATTTTGTCTCTTAGATAGATACTGCCTTACAACACTCCGCAAAATGCCGTTTCCTTTTCCGTGAAGAATGCGCAGATTATTCACGCCCAGCATTTCGGCTTCGTCGAGATATTCTTCCAGATTGTGTACCATCTCTTCGGCACGCTGTCCACGCACATCCAAGGTGCTATTGAAGTCGGATAGTTTTTTGTTAAGGGCATCTGCAATGGTGCCGGTGTTGAATTGCGACACGTGGCCTCTTTCCACGTTTCGCGCCTCTTTCTTGCTGATTTTGATGAGTTTGTCGAGCTTGGTGCGGAAATTCACCGAATGGAAGGAAATCATCACGTCGTTGCCGTCAATTTGCGTCACCTCGCCAGCGATTTGAGAATCAGGCATATAAACGGAATCGCCCACGCGGATGGTCTTATCCTGCACTTCTTCGTCGGTCTGTCGTTTCTCCACCGTTTTTTTCCGATGAACAGGAATGAGGGCTTTCACGGCCTCGGCCTCCGCTTTCTCCACATGCTCGATCTCCTTCTGCATCTCTTTTTTGAAGGATTTCACCTCTTCCCTCGCCGCTTTGGTCTTCTCCGCATCGGCTTTCGACTCTTTGATTTCGCGAATCGTGTTCTCGATGATTTTGTTCGCGCTATCTACAATGTAGTTGGCTTGGTTTTTGGCTTTAGTGAGAATTTCCTTGCGCTGCTTGTCGAGTTGCGCGAATTTCTCGGCATATTCGTCAATCATCACCGCTAACTGGTCATCGGCGGCACGCACCATCTTGAGCTTTTGTTCCGTCTCAATCTGCGTGATTTCAATCTCCTCTAATTTCCGTTCGTAGTCGATTTGCGCCGTGCCGGATTTCTGAATCGCATTTTCAATGATTTGCGGATCCAGTCCGATTTGGCGGGCAATCTCGTAGGTGAAAGAGCTTCCGGGTTTACCGATTTTGAGGACGAAAAGCGGAAGTAACGCATTGGTGTCGAACAACATGGCACCGTTTTCGGCTTCGGGATGCGAGTCAGAGAACATCTTGAGGTTGCCATAGTGCGTGGTGATGATGCCGAACGCTTTCGTATCGTAGTAACGTTCCAAAATCGATTCGGCTAACGCCCCGCCTAAGGTTGGCTCGGTGCCGCTGCCGAATTCGTCAATCAGGAACAACGACTTGGGGTTAAGGTGCTCGTCCATCATCTTAAGATTCTGAAGATGAGAACTGTAGGTGCTCAAATCGTTGTCAATGGATTGTTCATCGCCTATGTCGATAAATATACTTTCGAAGATACCCATGTCGGAGGTGCTCAGCATTGGGACTGGCAGACCGCATTGCATCATATATTGCAGTAAGCCAACGCTTTTCAGACATACGGACTTTCCGCCGGCATTGGGTCCGGAAATAATGAGAATCCTTTTTTCGGGCAGCAGGCGGATGTCCAACGGAACCACCTCTTTGTGGTGTTTTTTGTAGTTGAGGTAGAGTAGAGGATGTTTAGCCTGATACCACTGCACCATGGTTTTCGGATGAATGTAGGGCACTGAAGCGTCAATATCAATGGCAAAGAGAGCTTTGGCACGAAGGAAGTCGTACTTGCCCATCAGTTTTTGGGCATCGAGTAGGTCATCGATGAGTGGACGGATGGTGTCCGTGATTTCTGTCAGGATGCGGATGATTTCGCGTTGTTCGGCGTTTTGCAGTTCCTTGAGTTCGTTGTTGGCATCGAAAACCTCTGTCGGTTCGATGAAAACGGTCTGTCCGGTGGCGGATTCGTCGTGCACGAAACCACGCAGTCGGCGTTTGAACTGGGCGGAAACGGGAATGCAGAGTCGTCCGTTACGGATGGTCATTTCGGCATCCTCCTTCACGATGCCGTCCTGCTTGGCAGTGGCAAGAATCTTGCGGATTTGCCGGTCGGCATCGCGGGAGAGGCGGTTCATCGCTCCTTTGATATGAGCCAGTTCGTCTGAGGCGTTGTCGCGCATTTGACCTTTATCGTCCAAAATGCGATTTATGGCGCTCGTCAGGTCGCGCTGCAGCGGCATTTCTGCGCATATTGACCAAAGGCGCGGGTAACGGTTGTCCTCGTGGCGCACCTTGAAATAAACGAAAATGTTGGTCATGGACTGGATGAATCCGCGCAGGCAGGCGAGTTCTTCAAGTTCGATATGGGTGCCGTCAATACGGAGACGTTTCAGCGTTTCGCGGAGGTCGTAGAAGTCCTGTGCGGGAAACGGTTCGTCGAAAAGCAGCAACTGGCGGAACTCTTCCACCGCTTCCAATGCCGGCATGATCTGCAGCATGTCGGTCATAAACTGCATACTTTCCACTGCTTCCGCCCCTTGTGGACTCAAGCAGTGCTCCAGAATCAGCCGCCGCACGATGTCAAAACCGATTTTTTCCTCAAAATTATCTGGATAGAGCATATAAGTTTTGTCAGTTTTAAAATGGCGGCAAAGGTACGAATTTTTTGCTTTGTGATTTGAGGACGTTTAGAGACGAGAGAAGCACATCTCTACAGATTATACAAACTTCTTTTTCACGAGATCAATGACAAATCCTGGCAGCAGAAAACATAGAAACAGGAAAAAGTAATTGATGGCTCCGGGGATTTTCATTTTCCGGCCGTGCAGGGTCGCGCGGACGCCGCGTTTTGCAATCTGCTCGGGTTTCAACATAACACCGATGGCGCACAGACGCTTCCGCATTTTTACCGGCAGATTATAGAGGTCCGTATCAACAGCACCAGGGCAGACACAGCACACTTTCACTCCGTAATGACTTAATTCATAGTGAATTCCTTTTGAGAATTTTAACAGATATGATTTCGAAGCTTGATAAACAGCGATGGTCGGGAAGCTCATGAAAGCCGTGATGGAACTGGCGTTGAGGATGTAACCACACCGGCGCTCTTTCATCTTCTGCCCGAACAGCACACATAAGTTCGCAGGCGTGGTGCAGTGCAGCATGGTCATTTTGTGGCTTAATGCCATCGGTTTATCTACAGCCGCCCCAAAATAGAACATGCCGGCGTTGTTGACCAGCACCTCAATGATGAGGTTTTCGCTCTCGCAGAAGTCGAAAAGCTCCTGCGCCGCATTTTCTGCAGTCAGATCTTGATATCGGGTTACGATTTGTTGTTCGGGGAACATCGCCTGCAAACTCTTTTTCGCTTCCTCATTCAAGTCCTCCCGATTGCTGACAATCAAGATGTTGTATCCTTGCCGCGCCCATTCTTCCGCATAGGCGAGTCCGATTCCGGAACTTCCGCCCGTGACTAAAGCAAACGTGTTTTTCTTTGTATTATTCATAGTATCATTTGAACTTTGAACCTTAAGCCAGCATCATTTTAGCTTTGATGACGGCGTTGACCAGCGCATCTGCCTCCTCAAACGTGTTATAAAGGGCGAAGGAGGCGCGGACGGTGCCTGGAATGCCGAAATGGGTCATAATGGGTTGCGTGCAGTGATGTCCCGTACGAACCGCAATTCCTTGATGATCAAGTAGAACGCCCATATCGTAAGGATGGATGTTACCCACAAGGAAGGAGATAACGCCTGTCTTATGGGTCGCCTCTCCGATGAAGCGCATCCCCTCGATTTTGGACAGTTTTTCAGTGGTGTAGGTCAGCAGTTCCTGCTCGTAAGTCGCAATTTTTTCCAAACCGATACTTTGGATGTATTCGATGGCCTTGCGCAATCCGATGACATCCCCGACGGAAGGGGTGCCGGCCTCAAACTTGAAAGGAAGATCATTATAAGTGGTCTTCTCAAATGTTACATCCTTGATCATTTCGCCACCACCTTGGTATGGTTGCATCTCATTGAGCCACTGTGACTTACCATACATAACACCGATACCCATAGGAGCATACATCTTATGGCCGGAGAAGCAATAGAAGTCGCAATCAAGGGCTTGTACGTCAACGGGACAGTGCGCCACCGACTGCGCGCCATCGATAAGCACAGGCACGTTGCGACTGTGCGCGATGCGGATAATCTCTTCGACAGGATTTATCGTTCCTAATGTGTTGGAGACGTGTGTCACGGCCACAATTTTGGTTCGTTCCGTGATAAGACCGTCTAATTCGCTGATTATCAGCTCTCCTTTATCGTTGAAGGGTAACACTTTTAGTTTCGCGCCATGTTCCGCACACGTCAACTGCCACGGCACGATGTTGGAGTGGTGTTCCATTTCGGAGATGATAACCTCATCGCCTTCGTGCAAGTAGGTGCGTCCGAAAGAGTTGGCTACCAGGTTGATGGACTCGGTAGCTCCTCGCGTGAAGATAATCTCCTGCGTGGTAGGCGCATTGATGTATTGACGCACAGCCTCCCGCGCCTGTTCAAACTCGTTGGTGGCTAACTGACTGAGACAGTGGACTCCGCGATGGATGTTACTGTTGATGTGCAGGTAATAGTCGTTCAGCGCGTCAATCACCATTTGCGGCTTTTGCGTGGTGGCGGCATTGTCCAAATAGACTAATGGTTTGCCGTAAACCTTTTCGTTTAATATGGGAAAATCAGATCTATTCATTGGATGGGTTATTTTCGGATGTCACAGAGTCGGTGTTTTGTAATGTATCATTATTGTTTTGATTGTCAAAGGGTTTCATATATCGTAGTTGGGTGGCGTACATCAGTACCCACAGCACGGACATGATGATGCTGTTCAGGTCCATGGCCACAAGCCCGCCAATGACAAAGTTCATCACGCAGAATTCCAAGATTTTACCGATGGTATAAACGTGGAAACCGGCTTTATTCAATTTCGCCAACATAAGGAACGCGCCGACGAAAAGCATGAGCTGCACAGCGGCAAGAAGCAGGTATTGCCAGCTGTTGATGGAGGTGTAAATGGACAATATTTGTTCCACCTGGTCTGCCGGGAACATGCCCATATCCTTGATTGTCTCCATGGATTTCAACATATAGTCCGGGGCGAAAGCCCAGCAGATATAGGCGATGGCTGAAAAGGCGGAATTCAGCATCGTGATGATGCCCAGAATCCATAATATTGGTGTGCGTTTTGGGGTAATGGTTTCGGGATTATTCATAAGATTCTGCTTTTCGTTTTATTTGGTAACATTTTGTGGAAGTCTTGCAAACTTTCCATCGCTCATCAGAACGTAAACCGATGATCCATAAAATATTGTCACCAGAACATAACAATCGGATTTTGTTTTTGGTGAAACGATCTATCTTATGGTCGGTGAAGAAGTCGCTGAGCTTTTGGCGGCCTTTACCGCCAAGTGGGTAAAAGAAGTCGCCACGTTGCCATGATCGGATCTGCAATGGGAATACTAACTTTTCTTTTGGGATATACAGGATGTCCGGATTTTTTTCAAAAACCATATCTTTGTGATATTCAAACTCTTCCATCTCGAAATAGAGTTTTAGATTTTCTAAGTTTTCTATTTCGATAATGCGATTTTCTTTTTCTTTTTTGGGTTTGACAATAAGAAAATCTCTGTCAACCAATAGGATATGGGTGTCGGAAAAAAATTGTCTGCCGGATTGATAATCATCGTTTCCGGCAAGTTTCAGACAAATGTCTGAAGAAAAGCCAAAACGGCTAAGTAGTTCATACAAAAGAAGATCCTTATCATCACATTTGGTCAGACGTGCGCGGCTAATGAGGTGCAGATTATTGTCTTCAGATACTATATTCTTTATTTCTGATTCTATATGTTTTTGATAATAAGCATATTGCCGTTGTAAAATATTCCTTGAGCGGGTATTCGTTTGTAAATATTGTGGGTTGAGAATTTCCAGTTGCGGAATCACGGAGTGGCGAATGCGGTTGCGTGCGATTTGCTCATCGTTGTTAGTATTATCCTCAACAAATACAATATTGTGATATTCAGCATATTGACGGATTTCAACAGCGGTGAAGGGCAACATTGGGCGGATGATTTTGCCGTTCACGGGTGGGATGCCGCAAAGGCCTTTGAGTCCGGTGCCCCGGCAAAGGTTGAGAAGTTGTGTTTCCGCTGCGTCGGTGGCGTGGTGCGCGGTGACAAGAAAGTCGAAATCGGACATAATTTCTGAAAACCAGCTGTAACGCAGGTCTCGGGCGACCATCTCCACCGACTTTCCTGAGTTTTTCTGTATCGTTGGAGTGTCAAATTCGCGGACGAACAGCGGGACGTGCCATTGTTTGGCGGTGTTTTCCACGAATTTCATGTCACGGTCGGATTCTTCGCCGCGAAGGTGGAAATTGCAGTGTGCTATGGAAAACAGCAGGCCGGCTTCCCGGAAAAGAGATGCCATAACCATGGAATCCGCACCGCCGCTGACCGCCAAAAGGTAGCGTTTGCGGGGGGCTGCATCACCCGCCAAAGTCTGTAATTCTTGCAAAAACCGCGTCAACATGTTTTATGATTCAAAGTCCGAGCGGATTTTAAAATAACGTCGGATTTCCATCTTCATATACTCAAAAGATCCAAAATGGATAGCCTTAGGGGTTTCGTCTTTGCGCATCATCACCATGCCGGAGCTGACAGGATCAATGTAGGGGGTGATGTCAGTTTCAAGGGAGAAGGAGAGGTCAAAATTGCGTATGGTCACGCGGTTGAAATTGCCGCTGACCTCTTCGAACATAATGCCGTTTTCCTCACAGAAAGCTTGCAGCATGGGGGCGGTTTCATCCCACATCTCTGGTTTGTCGTTCGGGTTAAAGTAAAAAACCACCGCATTGTAATCGGGTAGAGTGTCCACCATTTCTGACAGTTCGAATCGTCCCTGGTCGTTGATGAAAAACTGTTCCGTCAGTTGCGTTTTTCTGTGGTATTTTCCGGGGTCGTTGATGAAATCTTGTTTTGTGGCCTTCGACACGGAGTGTATCCATTCATATTCTTTTGTGGTGCGGAATTCTCCGCTGGGCAGGCGCAGGGTCTGCCAGTTTTCGGTTTCCAGATTTTCATCCCTTTGGTTGGCGATACTCATGGCCACGGGCAGCACATCCAAAATGCGCTGCGTGCCGAAACCGGAAGTGGTGATCAGATAACGCCACTCGCGGTTCTCCGACTGCAACAGCCATAGTTCGCGGCCCTCGGGCAGCCGTTCCACGCATTCCACACCCCATTTGTCGGGGAAAGAGGTCTTTACAGTCCATTTTTTCCCTTGAAAATCCAACGCTTTTTCCAAAAATGATTCCAAAACCTCTTCTTGCAACGGATATAGGGTGGTCTGGCTGTGAACATCGGAAGTCAGTGTGTCACGAATCACATCCATAGGATATATGACGGATTCTTCACCGTTTTTATCTTGGTTGTTTCTTCTTGAATGACAATTGGTTAGAAGAAACGCAAAAACGAAGCATAGGATGATGGTTATATGGTTTCGGTTCATTTTAATTTTTTCGGCAAAGATAGTATTTTTAAGGTTAGGAGGTTAGGAGGTTAGAAGGTTAAAAGGTTAGAAGGTTTACGATTTTTCGAACTTGAGTGGCTTCTTTTACATCGTGGACGCGCAAGATATCGGCTCCTTTCATCAGAGCAACGGTGTTTAACGCAGTAGTGCCATTGAGTGCATTGTCAGGAGTGGTGTCAAAAAGTTTGTAAATCATAGATTTACGCGACACCCCGACTAAAATAGGAAATCCGAGTTCTTGGAACACTTGCAAATTCTTCATCAGAAAATAATTCTGTTCCAGTGTTTTGCCAAACCCGAATCCAGGGTCGATAATGATATCGTGGACATAATGCGCGTGCAGTTTTTCAAGCTGCCGCCCAAAGAATTGAAGCATTTCGGCGAGGATATCCTTGTATTCCGTATGTTTTTGCATTTCAGATGGTTTGGCAGTTGTATGCATCAGACAATAGGGAACTTGCAATTTGCCGATAATAGGAATCATATCGGGGTCGAAAGTGCCGCCGGAGATATCGTTGATCATGTCGGCACCAGCTTCCACCGCGGCTTCGGCCACGGAAGTGCGATAAGTGTCGATGGAGAGTACGGCATTGGGAAATCGTTCGCGTATTAGTTTGATTGCCGACACTATCCGGGAATTTTCTTCGTTTTCAGGGATTTCCAATGCATTCGGACGTGTGGACATGGCCCCGATGTCAATGATATCGCCGCCTTCTGCAAGGATTTGTTCCGCTCGGAGCAGAATGTCCTTTTCTGTCAGATGCTTTCCTCCGTCATAGAAAGAGTCTTCCGTGACATTCAGGATGCCCATGATGAGGGGTGCGGTTGAGGACAGTTTTTTGTTGAATGAATACATCGTTTAAGACATGTTCTAGTATTGGGATTCGTAGGGGCGAATAATTATTCGCCCCTACGTAAATCGTATCATTGTTTTTCTTGTAATAAAAGAGGGATAGCCTCTCGACCATCCCTCTTATAATAATATTGTATCAGACAAAATTATTTCACAATAACCTTGGTGGTGTTCACCTTGCCGTTTTGGTTCACTTTGAGCATATAGACACCGCTGTGAAGGTTGGCAACGTTTACGGTTGTGCTGCCAGTGAATGTTTCGCTGTAAACCTGTTGACCAACAATGTTGAACAGTTGGATAGAGGCTTTTTCGTCATTGCCCATGTTAACTGTGAAGTTATTGGTGGCAGGATTCGGGTAAACCGTCATATTAGTTTTTTCATCTTCACGAACGTTCACGATTTCACAATCATTGCAGGAGACTTTCGTGATGATCCAAGGATAATGAACGACTTCGTTCCAAAGAGGAGCCGGATAGAAATATTTGCAATACCAAGCGTTGGGATTTCCTTGATTCAAGTTATCATCTCCAATGATGGCACCTTGGTTTGCATTGTAGAAAATATCATCTGAAGGAGTGAAATAACCTGATTGTTGGCTATACGGATAATATCCTTGACGAGGATCTTTGTAAACAGCACCATAGAAACGAGAGTGATCTCTGATGTTGTCGTCCACGGGAACTTCGTAACCACGTTTGAGGGTGTAGGCCACATTGATCACTTTGTTGGTAATGTTTTCCAAATGGATGGGAACAACATATTCAGCCATGTAAAGCCTACCGTCCTCGCTTGTGTCAGCGCAATCTTCAGCAGTCAAAGGAACCTTGAAGAGAGAAGCGCCCACGGACATGTGAGTGTTCACATCATAAGGAATACCATAGTATCTGACGAGGGGGGTTGCACCGTCGTTGATAGACAGAGTCACAATGTCGTTTTCGGTGAGAGTTGTGAGAACTGCAACGATCAAAGTATCCACATCACCTGCGGGAACCAAAGCACCACGGTTGTAGTGACCAATGATAGCCACAGAGTCAATGTTGTAGGAATTGGTGTGATTCATGGAAATTTCACCGCCCATAGAGGCCTCATCCCAAATGGTGTGGCTGAAATCATAAGTTTGGCTCAAGCCGAACCAGAAACCATGGCCTACATCACCATCATCGTAATAAGTCAAGCCATTGGAGTCAGCAGCAACACGACCGATAACCCAATCTTCATCACCGGGTTCACCAGTATAATAAGCATAGACGGTAGCAGGATACTCTAACCATTGTTCGGCAGCACCTGATTTGTTGTTGTTCAAATGCTTGAACACAGGTGTTCCAGCAGCTTTAGCTTCTTGACGGAACACTTTCGGCTGAATTTGAGCAAAGCTGAGCGAAGTCACCAGCATTGCAGCCAGAAAAAGAGATAATTTCTTCATAATTTTTAATTTTAATTATACTAATGTTAGAATTTTCAAATCAGGCCGCAAAGATAGTTTTTTTATCGTTACTTGGGCTTTTTTTTTTCATAAAAATTCTTAACAATATTGTGTTCATAAAAATTATGGAAAGACAGGTGAAAGAAAAAAACACAAACCTATCGGTAGTATTAAGAATTATTGTATTTTTGCACCGCTTTTCAAAACGATGTTTCGTGACAGAGGGAAAGAAGGGTTGGCATCTCAAAACGGGTAGCAGTCACGTTAATCCAATACAATTTTATAAATAAGACAATCTCAAAAATATGTCAGATATTATCGAAACCAAACCCAGAAGAAGAAGAGTTGTAAGAGGAGGTGAAAGTTTGATGGCCACCTCGAATGAGACTAAAATCAAGGACAAAGCCCGCTATGTGGAAAAAAAGAGCGCACCTTTGTTCAATACAAATAAGGCATCAACAGAGGAGAAAAAAAAGGAAAACGTTGTTCAAAAACCGGCGCAAGAGGATGTGATTTTATTTGCGAATCCAGTTCCCGCAGAAGAAAAGCCGAAAAGGACACGCACATCCAAGTCAAAAAAAACGGATACAGTTGCTGCTGAAAATATCAAAGACACAACTTCACCTGTAGAAGCCGCTCCCGAAAAAAAACGCCGTGGACGCCCTAAAAAACAGATGGTGAAAGTTGAAGAAGCTCCTGTTGAACAGTCAGCCGACATGTCGCTTCCAGACGAAACTCCGGCAAAGCCTCATCTTATACAATACCCGCTTTTTGATGAGATTTCGGAACCTCTTTTGGCAGCCGAACCAGATTCGGATGATTCTTATGACAAGAAAGATATTGATGAAAAAACGGCAGAAGAGCCGGCCGTGAATAAGAAAACGGAAACCGACACAACCAAAGAACAGGCGGAGAAGAAGCCTCGTCGCGGACGTCCGAAAAAAGATAAAGATAACAAGGAAAAGCAACAGGTGGAAAAAGCAGAAGAGCCTGTTTCAAAAGAATCGGATTCTTCAACGAATAAAGTGGAAGAGTCCATTCCTCCTTATCTGGCTAATGCGCAGTATGATGGTTCTGTCATGGCCGAAGGAGTGCTCGAAATCACCAGCGAGAACTGCGGATTCCTTCGCTCTTCCGACTACAACTACCTTTCCTCTCCAGACGACATCTATGTGTCCATGTCGCAGATCAAATTGTTCGGCCTCAAAAACGGCGACACCGTCTATGGTGCCATCCGTCCGCCGAAACCCGGAGAGAAATATTTCCCGCTGACCAAAATTGACAAAATTAACGGGTGCCTGCCGGAAGAAATCCGCGATCGTATTCCGTTTGATTACCTCACGCCGATGTTCCCGGACGAGAAAATCAACATCACCGGCCACCCTGGTTGTAAGCTCTCCACCCGCATCATCGACCTCTTCGCTCCCATCGGAAAGGGTCAGCGCGGATTGATTGTAGCTCAGCCGAAAACGGGTAAAACAGTGTTGCTGAAAGACATAGCTAACGCTATCGCCTATAACCACCCCGAAATATACCTCATCATCCTGCTTATTGACGAACGTCCTGAAGAGGTTACCGATATGCAGCGCAGTGTAAACGCCGAGGTGATTTCCTCCACGTTTGATGAGCCGGCGGAGCGACACGTCAAAATCGCCAACATGGTGCTTGACAAGGCGAAACGCATGGTGGAGTGCGGCCACGATGTTTGTATCCTGCTTGACTCCATCACCCGATTGGCACGCGCCTTCAACACGATGGCCCCGGCGTCCGGCAAGGTGCTCTCCGGTGGTGTGGAGGCTAATGCCTTGCAGAAACCCAAACGTTTCTTCGGTGCGGCTCGTAATGTGGAAAACGGTGGTTCTCTGACCATCATCTCCACCGCATTGATTGACACGGGATCCCGTATGGACGAGGTGATCTTCGAGGAGTTCAAGGGCACCGGCAACATGGAGCTCCAGCTCGATCGCAAACTTTCCAACAAACGTATCTATCCGGCAGTCGATATTGTGGCCTCCAGTACGCGTCGCGACGACCTGTTGCAAGACGCCGCGACATTGCAGAAAGTCTGGATTTTGCGAAACCATATTGCCGATATGACCACAATTGAAGCTATGAATCTGATTCTCAGCAACATGGAGGACACAAAGAACAATGAAGAGTTCTTGAATTCCATGAACGGTTAATATCTCCGCGTCTCGCACGTATCTTCGCGTATATTAGTGATGAAAAAGGCATTATTTTCTATAGCCGTACTTTTGTGCCTCGCATTGTCGCTGCGAGCAGACACTTATACGCTTTTTCTTACGGAAGAACAATATCTGCAACAGCTGTGGGACACCATCGTTGATCGCTATGATGTTGAAGGACTGGAATTTGTGGCCAATGATATGTCGCAAAAGCTGAACGGAGTGATGTTGGTGGCGGTGCGCGACACGGTGCTGGTGGAACATGCCTACGGGGAACTTCGTCTGACGGGAGAGCCCCCGCGCTGCAATCCGGCGGAAGACAATCAGATTACCGAAACCACCCTGTTTGACCTCGCCTCTATCTCCAAACAATTTACGGCAGTGGCGATATTACAACTTTGTGCGCAAGGAAAAATCAGTCTTGATGATACGATTACAGAATATTTTCCGAATCTGCCTTACAGTGGCGTGACTATCAAGCATTTGCTGACTCATACCACAGGCATTCCAGAGTACTTTAAGTTCAAGTATTCCCTGTATGGACCTTCGGCGTTTGTTGATAATCAGCAACTTCTGCGTGTTTTGGAAAAGCAGAAGTATGCAAAGACCTTCGCCACAGGCACTAAGTTTGAGTATGTAAACACTAATTATGCGATTTTGGCTGCGTTGGTGGCGAAAGTGTCCGGTAAACCCTTTGAAGAGTATGTCCATGATAATATTTTCAAACCAGCCGGTATGAAAAACACTTGCTTTTTCACAGAATTGGTAGGTATTGATGCCAAACACGGGAAAAAGTATGCTGATGTGGATCCGAAAGCGGAAGATGTGAACGTTAAACCGCTGCCGATGGATATTCCAATTGCTTGCGGGCACCGGAAAGTGGCTGTCGCCGCCCGATACGACCGTTTGAACGGTGTTCTTGGCGACAAAGGAGTCTATTCCAATGTGGAAGACATGCTCCGCTGGGCCAACGCAATGTTTATCGATTACAAAATTCTTCCAAAGGAGTGGGTTGACCTCGCCTCGCAGCGCGAAAACCAGCTGAAAGACGGCATGCTACCCAAAAGCATCTACGGCTACGGCTATCGAATTGAAGAGAGTCCCACGCATGGAAAATTAGTCTATCACGGCGGTCTTTGGAACGGATTCCAGAATCTTTTCCTCTACCGCCCCTCTGACAACGTGGTGATTATCTTCCTCAGCAACCTCTACAATAAAGCCCATGTCGGCCGCAGCGACCAAATGCTCAACATACTCGATGGCATACAAGAGGAGGTAACGGAAGAGGAAGAGCTTCAATAACCCATAACCTATAACCCATAACCATTATATAATGAACCATTACCCCGCTAACTATCATACCCACAGTCTCTATTGTGACGGCAAGAGCACGTTGGAGGAGCATGTGCGCGAGGCCGAGAAATGCGGACTTCTGCAGCTCGGTTTCTCTTCGCATTCTTCTGTGCCGTTTGAGAATAATTTTGCCATTTCAGAGGAAAGAATTCCAGAATATGTAAGCGAAATTGATCAGTTGCAACAGAAAACAGACATCAAGTTGCTGAAATCATTGGAATGCGAATTTGTTCCAGGTATTACCAAGGATTTTGACGTTTGGCGCACGACTTATAATCTCGACTACGTCATTGGAGGCGTGCATCTTGTGCGGCCTCCTCATGGCGACGGACTTTGGTTCATTGACGGTTCCAAGCAAGAAATTTATGACAACGGCTTGCGCGACTTGTTCGGCAATGACATCAAGGCTGCGGTCACTGCTTTTTGGGAGCAGACATTCGAGATGCTGGAGACGCAGCACTTGGACATCATCGCCCATTTCGACAAAATCAAGATGCACAATCGCGATCGCTTTTTCACTGAAGACGAGAGCTGGTACAAAGTGTTGGCCGACAAAGCGATACAGCTGATTAAACGACACGATGTTATCATTGAGGTGAATACCCGTGGATTATACAAGAAGCGTTGCGACCATTTTTATCCCTCCACGGAACTGCTGATGAAAGCTCGCAAAGCCGATATTCCCGTGATTGTGAGCACCGATGCGCACAAAGCGGAAGAATTGATACTGTTCGTGCCCGAGGCATTGGCAGAATTGCAACGCTGCGGCTTCGACCACACCGCACGGTTTGATGTCGAAAAAGGCAGGTTTGTGTATTAGCTATTGGCTTTTAGCTATTGGCTGTTGAACTTTGAACCTTATTTTGTACTTTTGCCGCATATAATGTAAGGAAAATGGAAAACAAGGCAGGACAATTTTTGGAACGATATCGTGAGATCGAAGAATGGGCACTCAACAACCTGAATGTCTCGGAGATGAAGGAACTGGAGCAGATGCCCCAGTACAAGGGTCTTCGCAGCAATCTTGCATTCTGTAGAATGTTACGCAACCTGTTGTCGCACTACGATTGGTCGAAGGCGGGTAACGACATGGTTATTGTCACTGACCAAGCGGTACGGCAGGTCAACAACCTCTACTATTCGCTTAATCCGGTGACGTTAATGCGTGTGGCCATCCGTGCGGGACAGATTTTCGCCCCCTCGCCGGAGGATTCCGTTCTCGCCGCCGTCAAGGTGATGCATCGCAACGACTATTCTTACATCCCGATTGTGGAAAACCATCGGATTGTCGGGGTGTTCAGTGCTAAAACCCTTATGAGGATTGTGGCGGAAAATGGTTCCGCTCTTCTTTCGGAAACGTTGAAATTCAGAGATATAACGGATTTTATTCATCTGGCGGACGAATCAGTGGCGCATTACGGCTTCATTGATCCAAATACAACGGTGGAAGATGTCAGTCTCAAATTCCAGCGTTCCAAAACACGCAAAGTACGTCTGGATATGTTGTTCATCACGGATAATGGTCGCGCCGATGGCACCCTCCAAGGCATGGTCACCCCTGTTGATATTCTCCAATAAAAGTGGACGTATGCGATACGTCCCTACGGCATCCATTCCGCATACGAGGTGTCGGTTTCCCGCAAGCGCACGCAGGTCAGTTTCACATCATCAGGTAACCGAGTCTGAATTTTTCCGGCAATGAAGTTCAAAAGGTTTTCGGTGGTCGGTTGGAAATCCACGATGACAATTTTCTCGTAATTTTGTTTCAATACATCAACAAGTTGTGCATCGGTTTTGGCATTCAGCACCAAGGCATGATCCAGTAAAGATATAATTTCTTCATTGACAAGCCGTTTCAGGTCTCCAAAATCCATCACCATACCATTTTTGGGCGAAGATTCATCATGTAGCGGTTGTCCGGCGAGAGTGATGTCCATCTTGTAGGAATGGCCGTGGATGTTGCGGCACAACCCGTCGTAGTTGCGTAGCGCATGTGCCATTTCAAAGGAGAATTGTTTGGTTATCTTAATGATACTCATTGTTTTACGATTTTATGGATTTGAATGCCATGTTCGGAGGACAATTTTATCAGATAGGGTCCGATGGGAAATTTGGATAAATCTATCTGAATGTTGTCGATATTGTCAAATTGTTGGGTCATCAGTGTTCTTCCAGCAATATCTTGAAGCTCAACTGTTAATTTATCAGTTTGATTATCAAGAGATTTGATATTGATTGTGGAAGTGACAGGGTTTGGATACACGTTCCAGCCATGTTGGTTGGAATAGTTTGAAATACCAGTAGTGAATGGGCTTGAGTCGTTACCGAAAATTTTCTCCGCCAGTTCGGGGTGGTCGATAAACGGGTTGCGGTTGTGTTGGCGTTGATAAACGGCATTGTTGCGGTCGATCTCTTTCTGACTCACAGGATCCATGGCGGCCCATTGGAGCAGCAGTTCTTTCGTCCATGGTTTGAGGTCGCCGCCGGAAAAGTTGGACAGTGTTTCCACACTGAGGTTTTTGTCCATGTAGCAAACAGCCATGTAGAAGTAGATGCGGGCGAAGTCGCCTTTGAAACCATCGATAGGTTCGAACACCGACCCTGAGTAACCGGAAATGTTAGACGTACCCACTTTGCTGCCGTTGGTGCTGGTCCAAGTCGCATTGATCACCTTGCCGAGCGGTAGGTTGCTTCGTTTGGAGTTGACGAAGCCGTCAGTAGGAACGAGGTGGAAGAGGTCGGTGTACATGGGTGCGACACTGCCGCCGAACCAGCTTTTCGGAACGGAGTGCTCGCGGTTGTAGCAGTCACCCTCACCGGAGTAGTTTCCACACTGGTCGCTTCCAAAGGTGAAATAGTAGGCGGGGGTTCCGCCGGGACGGTCAGAGTACATGTCCCACACTTTGCCGTTGTCGGGACGTACATCAGTAGTATAGAAAGCCTGCCACAACTCATTGTATGACAAAGATGTATGATTTTTAATAATGTTGTGCATGGCCGTGCGCAGTTCTTGTCCGCTTTTGTTCTCAGCGGCAGCATAATAACCCTGCGGAATTTGGGCGTGGACGACTGTTGCGATGAACAAGCATAGCAACAATAATGCCGTTTGTAGAGACGTTCCGTTGCGCGTCTCTACAAGACAAAACCGAATATTTTTCATTTTATACATGGGTAATCTTGTAAATCATCTCTTTCAACAGCTCTCCTTCATCGATATTGGCATCCACGCCTTTGGATTTAACATCGTATTCCCTTAATATTGAAATGATTCGGGTTAATTGCGGCAAGGTGTGGTTGTTGGCGATTCCGACGTTTCGGGCGATAAAGTTCGGCGACAGGTTGCCGAAAACGGTTTTCAGCGCGTCATTGCTTTTGTCGGGCAGAAGATGGTAGCGGATCATTTTGTGATAATAGGAATACAGCATGGAGATAGTGCGGATGTTCGGATTGTCCTTCAGGTGCATCGTGAAGTTGAGCATGATGTTATAGACTTTCGGCAGATTCCGGGAGCCCAAAGCGTCTTGTAGTTCGAAAATGTTGTATTCCTTGCTGATACCGATGTACTTCTCGACTACTTCCGGGGTGATTTCGCTACCAGCCGGCAGTACTACCTGTAGCTTTTGGAATTCGGTGAAGATGCGGGACAAATCATTTCCGATATGTTCGCTTAGGACGGCGGCGGTTTGCGGGTTCAGCTTGTAGTTGAACGTTTGGCTCGCGAGGTCTTGAATCCAGGCGGCGAGATTCCAGTCCTTAACCCCTTCCGACACGAAAACGACTCCGTTTTTGTTGTAGGTTTTGGCTTGTTTCAGTTTACCATATTTGTAGCAGACGACAAGAATAGTTTGCGGACTTGGGTTTTCCACGTAGGAATCCAATAACTCTATTTTTTTCAGCTCTTTGGCCTCTTTCAGAATCACAACGCGGTAGGGGCTGCCGAAGGGAAACTGTTTGGCATTGGCGATCACCATATCCACTTCCGTATCCTTTCCGTACAATACCACCTGGTTGAAGTCGCGCTCTTCAGGTTCCAGGATGCCTTCCTCGAACATCTTGCAGAGTCGGTCAATGAAAAATGGTTCCTCTCCGTGCAACAAATAGACAGGCGCAAACTGTTTGTTCTTGATTTGCGCCACGAGGTCGCTGTATGTGACTGCTTTTTCTGAACTTTTTCCTTTCGCCATAATATGTCGTTTGTTATTGTCCGACGCACGTTTGCGATACGTTGGGTGTATGCGATACACCCCTACAATTCATCGCCATTCATCGTTTTTCATCGTGTCATCGTTAAAAATAGTGTTCCGCCACTTGGAAGATCACCTTCTCATCGGGTTCGTACAAGCCTTTTTCGTTGGTGAGGATGAAATCCGCGATGTTGTGACGGCGGTAGTCTTCGGGAATTTTGTTGGGACTGTCCAGGATGATGTCGAAAGTCTCGGGATGAATGCCCACTTCCAAATCCGTGGCATAGCTGGTGAAATGGTGCAGGAAATGGTCCACTTTATCTACTAATGCGTTGCCGAGGGCAGCAGAGGTTTCTATTTTCTTTTCATTCATAACCGTTATTTTTTAGACGGCAAAGATACAATTTTTAGGGATTAGGGTCGAATAGTTAAAAGCGAACAGCCAATAGCCAAAGTCATAGTCATAGTTATAATCTTTTATCTAAGTCAACCTTAAAGCACGTCTTCCGTCAGTTTTACCGCAGTTTCAGCAATACCACGTTCTCCACGTGCTGCGTGTGCGGGAACATGTCCACGGGCTGCACCTTTTCCACACGGTACTTCGGGTCGAGCAAGGTGAGGTCGCGGGCCTGTGTGGCGGGGTTGCAGCTCACATAGACGATGCGGGGAACCTCCAGCTTCAGCAGCTGCTCGATGACGTTCGGGTGCATGCCGGCGCGCGGCGGGTCGGAAATGATGACGTCCGGTTTTCCGTGCTGCGCGATGAACTGGTCGGTGAAGATCTTCGCCATGTCGCCCACCACGAACTCTGTGTTCGTGATGTGGTTCTGCGCGGAGTTGATCTTCGCGTCCTCCACGGCGGTATCCACGTACTCGATACCGACCACCCGCTTGGCCTGGTGCGCTACGAAATTGGCAATCGTGCCGGTGCCGGTAAATAGGTCATAAACAACCTCATCTTTTTGTATATCAGCAAATTCGCGCACCACCTTATAAAGGTTATAGGCCTGCTCGCTGTTGGTTTGATAGAAGGATTTCGGGCCGACCTTGAACTGCAGGTTCTCCATCTTTTCGGTGATGTAATCCTGACCGGCGTACAGGTGGAACGGCAGGTCGAAGATGGCGTCGTTGAGCTTGGTGTTGATGACGAAAGTCAGAGAGGTGATTTCGGGGAAGCGATCCATCAAGGCGGCCAACATATCTTTCACCTCTTGGTTGTACTTCGTGACGATGAGCACCACCATCAGGTCGCCGGTGGAGGCGGTGCGGATGATGAGATTGCGCAACAGCCCTTTCTGTTGGCGCGGGTCGTAGAAGTCGAGGTTGTGCTCGATGGCATATTGCTTGCAGAAGAGGCGGATGTCGTTGCTCGGGGCTGCCTGCAGCCAGCAGTGCTGGATATCCAAGATCTTATCGAACATGCCGGGCACGTGGAATCCGAGACAGCGGTTTTCGAAGAATTCGCCCTGCTCCTGCCGTTTCATGTCATCGTAGGTCAGCCACAGCATCGTGGAAAAGGTGTATTCCAGCTTGTTGCGGTAGTAGTAAATCTTCTCCGACCCAAGGATGGGCATCAGCGGCGGGAACTCGAACTTGCCGAGGTGCTTGAAGTTGTCCTCGACCTGTTTCTGTTTGAATTCCAGCTGTTTTTCGTACGTCAGCATCTGCCATTTGCATCCGCCGCAGTGGCCGAAATGTCCGCACGGCGGCACCACCCGGTCTGGCGACGGCTGCTTGATAGCCAGTAGGTTGCACTCCGCATAGCCGCGTTTGCGTTTATAGACTTCCACATCGACAATGTCGCCGGGCACCGCATACGGCACGAACACCGTCAGCCCATCGACCTTGCCGACGGCTTTTCCCTCCGCCCCTGCGGAGATGATTTCCAGATTTTCTATGTTATATCGTTTGAAGCTCATATTCTTTTAATTTAGACGTAAGACGTGAGACTTAAGACTTTTTGGAGTCTTACGTTCATTTTGGTAATAAGATAAGTTGTTCTCTTTTTTCATGCCATTACATATCGTCCAGATTTTCTAACGTCTCAAGTCTTAAGTCTTAAGTCTTTGAAAAGCCCTTCTTGATCGACATACTGGAACACTTTTTCAGGCATCATGTAGCGTACGGACTTGCCGTTTTTGATGTTGTCGCGAATCATCGTGGAGGAGAGGGCCATCAGGGGCGCATCCACGAGGTGTACGTGCGGGTGCGTGCGGAAGTCGCCGCCGTCGTAGCCGGGACGCGGATAGACGTAGAGATGGTAGTTTTCAAGAATGTACTCGTAGTTGAACCATTTCGTGAAGGTCTGCAAATTGTCTTCGCCCATGATGAGGCAGAACTCGCGCTGCGGGTACTGCTCGCGCAGCACCTGCAGGGTGTAGCTCGTGTAGGAGGGTTTCGGGAGCGAGAACTCGATGTCGCAAGCCCGGAAACGCAGGTCGTCTCCGATGGCAAGGTTCACAAGGTGCAGACGTTGCCGGTCATCCAAAAGCGAGGCCTTCTTCTTTAGCGGATTCTGCGGTGATACCACAAACCAAAGTTCCTGCAAATCAGAATGTTCCAGTAGATATTCGGCAATAATCAAATGCCCGACGTGAATCGGGTTGAACGAGCCGAAATAGAGTCCTGTTTTCTTCATTGTTCTTTCAAAAAAGGGTGCAAAAATACAAATAAAATCCGCAAGTTTAAAAAAAACGTATTTTTGCCGCAATGATCAAGCAGAAATCCATAGACAGTGTAATGGCCGCCGTCCGTATTGAGGAGGTGGTTGGCGATTTTGTCTCTTTGCGCAAGCAGGGGCAGGATTTTGTGGGTATCTGTCCTTTTCATGACGACAAAAATCCTTCGTTGCACGTGAGCCCGCGCCTCGGCATCTACAAGTGCTTCGTGTGCGATGCAGCGGGAAACCCCGTCAAATTCTTGATGGAGCATGAGAAGATGACATATCCCGAAGCCATTGAATATTTGGCCAAAAAATACGGCATCCCTTTGGAGTATGAGCGTAACGAGAGCGACGAGGAACGGCAACAGCGCAGTTTGCGTGAAAGTCTGCTGATAGTCAACGAGTTTGCACAAAAATACTTTATGGAACAGCTGCGCAATACCGAGGAGGGCAAGCTCATGGGCATGGCCTACCTGAAGGAACGCGGTTTCAAGGATGACACTATTGACAAGTTCGGGCTCGGTTACTGTCCCGACGGCTGGGACAATTTCACGAAGGCGGCATTGGAAAAAGGGTATAAAGAGGAATACCTGACAGAATTGGGCCTGACGGGCAAATCGCAGAGTGGAAAGCTGTATGACATTTACCGTGGGCGTGTGATTTTCCCCATCCACAACGATGCCGGCAAAGTCATCGGCTTCGGTGGGCGTATTTTGAAAAAAGACGGCAAAGATCCGAGAAAGTACGTCAACTCCCGCGAAAACACGATTTACCACAAGAGTGACACACTCTACGGCATCTATTTTGCCAAAAACGCCATCCACAAACAGCAAAATGTCTATTTGGTGGAGGGTTATACCGATGTGATCTCGATGCACGAGTCGGGGGTGGAGAACGTGGTGGCCTCTTCCGGTACTTCGCTGACACAAGGTCAGATCCGCATGATCACCAAGCGCACCCAGAACATCACAGTGCTCTACGATGGCGACATGGCGGGCATCAAGGCCTCCATGCGTGGCATCGATATGCTGTTAGAGCAGGGACTCAAAATACGTGTTTGCCTCTTACCCGATGGCGAAGACCCGGATTCTTTCGCCAAAAAGCATAGAGACAGCGAGTTACAGGATTATCTTGCTTCCGAATCCAAAGATTTTCTGCTCTTCAAGGCGGATATCTTGTCGAAAGAGGCGGGCAATGACCCCATCAAGCGTGCCTCCATGGTAAATGAGATTCTGAAATCCATCAGCTGTGTAAAGGACAACATCGAGCGGGCGTTTTACGTGAAGGAGTGTGCGAAACTGTTCGATTTGTCGGAGAACGACCTCAATATGAATCTGCGCCGTTTTGTGTGGGAAAAAACGAAGGAGCAGAGCCGGATAGCGCAACAGCAACAACAGCAGCAAGGGCAGCAGCAAGGTGTCACCGTGCCCGTCACGGCAGATCAGCAGGAAACTCCCGACCTCATCGAAACCAAAAAGCACCCTGATTTCTCACAACACACAGATTTGTTGTTTGAAGCGGAGAAGGATTTGATTCTGTTGATGTTAAACTACGGTAACTATGTGATTTATGAGGTCGGGCAGAGTGAAGAGTCGCATGCGAACGGACTTCGAGTCGATCAATATGTTTGCAACGAGATGGCCAAAGAGGACATCCGCTTCCATTATCCTTTATTGGAAAAAATTTTCAACCAGTATGTGGATTGGGCTTCCTATATCGGCAACCAGGATCAGATTATCCGCAATTTCACGTTGTCGGACAATCCGCAAGTCAGCGAGTTTGTGATTCAGAATATTCCAGTGGAGGAACCCAAATACAGCTCACGCTGGAAAGACAAATACGACATTCATACGCACACCACGCGCAATAATATCCGCGCTTTACAGAATGAAGTGCAGAACATTCTGCTCACCTTGAAATTGAGAATTTTGGAAAAGGATGCGGAAACCATACATAAAATTCTGGAAAACAAGGAATTGGCCGAAGAAGATATGGCTCTTGCTTTGAATCAGTTGAACAAAATCATCCAATTGAAAAGAATTATCTCCCAGCGGCTGAACCGTGTGGTGAGCCGGTAATTATATCTCCTCGCATCTCGCGTATCTGCGCGGATTATTTCCATGATTATTTGCCATTTTTTATTCTGCCTTAAAAATACTATCTTTGCCGCCTCAATTTAACCGCTTGATAATATGAAACTAACCGCTGAAAAACGCAAAGAAATCATTAAAACCTACGCCCTGATTATTTTGGGCACGTTCATTATGTCCATCGGTTTTGTGGTGTTCATATCGCCGCTGAAATTGGCGCCTGGCGGTGTTTACGGTATCGCCATCATTCTGCACCACGTGTTCAACTTCCCCATTGGTCTGTCTGGCATCTGCCTCGATTTGCCGCTGCTGCTTATCGGAACGCTGTGGCTCGGACCCAAGTTCGGAGTGAAAACATTGGTCGGCGTCATTTCGTTGCCTGCGTTCATTTCCTTGTGGGAGAGCATTTACGGGTATGCGCCGCTGATTGCGTTACCCGGTGATCCCATGACCCCCGATCCTTCCGCCACTTTCATTCTTGCGCTATGCGGCGGTGTCATCATTGGCATCGGGTTAGGGTTGATTTTCAAAACCCGCGCAACTTCTGGCGGCACCGACATCATCGCCATGATCCTCGGAAAGTATATCAAACATATCCCGTTAGGTACCCTGCTCATTTGCGTGGACTCCACCGTTGTGCTCATTGCTTTGGTCGCTTTCAAAGACTGGACTATTCCGCTCTATTCTTGGTTGGTGATTTATGTGACGGGCATTGTCATGGACAAAGTCATTGCTGGTTTTCACGGCAACAAGGCGGTACTCATTATTTCTGATAAATACGAGGAAATACGTCAGCGCATTTTCGATGAGCTGGATCGTGGCGGCACATACCTCAACGGCGAGGGAATGTACAATCACGATGAGAAGAAGATTATCTTCACCTCCATCTCGCGCAAGCAGCTGCCCGTGCTCATTCACTTCGTTCACGAAATCGACGACAAGGCATTCGTCACCATACTGGATGCTTCCGAAACCTTGGGCTACGGATTCAACTCGTTGCGCGAAAAAGCGTTGAATTAGCTATTGGCTGTTGGCTATTAGCATATTGGTGGAAAGCCAATTAAAGCCAAAAGCTATTTTCCAGAGTCAACCTTATATTTCTTAAAGATCTTCTTATTGTTCATAATCTCCACGGCCTGCTGGAAAGTGTCATCGCTTTCGAGGAAGACGCGGTAGGCGTCGCCGTAGCCATACAACCCGCGGGCAATTTCAAAGCGAAGATATTCTTTGATGAAATCGGCGGCGTGTTCCTCGTTGCGCAGATGCTGCATCTCTGCGTAAGATTTGTGGATATAGTTGGAGAACATCGTGTCAAAAGTCTGCTGATCAAAGTCTTCCGCACTTTTGTAGAGGGAATCCAGTTTTTCTTTGTTCTCTTTAATGAAGGTGTTGGCATAGTCGCTGAAAACAAAGGAAGCCTTGTCGCTCACGCCCTCTTCCTTGGCAAATTCCATAAATTCCTTGTAAAAATCATCGGAAATTTTGTAATTCTTTTGGAAATCCTCGAATTTCGGGTATTGTTTCAGTAACGCATCTCGATTAGCTTCCAAATAATCTACGGAGAAGCTGCCGAACACGCCTTTTCTGACAATCTCATTGAAAAGGGTGGAATATTTTGTGGTATCCAAGGGGATGAAGA
The DNA here is from genome assembly GCA_900315245.1 of uncultured Bacteroidales bacterium. Classification (GTDB taxonomy): domain Bacteria; phylum Bacteroidota; class Bacteroidia; order Bacteroidales; family WCHB1-69; genus F23-D06. The sequence goes on along the minus strand of OMYJ01000001.1, from coordinate 345,707 downwards.
TGTCAGGCATGATGCCGCCACCGCCATAAACCACACGACCCTTGGGCGTTTTATATTTCAGTGAATCTGGGAATTTGATGTTTTCCGCGGTGTAGTACTCGCCATTGTTGGCACGGGTTTGCAAATCCTTGAAATATGCGTCCAAACCGTCGTCGTAGGGTTTCTGGATGCAACGGCCCGTTGGGGTGTAGTAGTGGGAGATGGTGAGGCGCACCTCGGATTGGTCAATAAGGCGCAACGGTTTTTGTACCAATCCTTTACCAAAAGTTCTGCGCCCGACGATCAGTCCGCGGTCCCAGTCTTGGATGCATCCGGAGGTGATTTCGGAAGCGGAAGCGGAGTTTTCGTCAACAAGTACTATCAGCTTGCCATCTTCGAAAAGACCGTCCTCAGATGAAAAATACTTTTCGCCTGTTTTACGGAAATTATCAGTATAGACGATCATGCGTTTGCCGGAAATGAATTGGTCGCAGATTTCAAAAGCCACGTTGAGGTAGCCGCCACCGTTGCCGCGCAGGTCGAGAATCAGGTTCTTCATGCCCTGTTCCTTCAGACTACGGATGGCCTTTTTGAGTTCCGTGGTGGATGTGGCGGCGAACCGTTCGAGTTTGATGTAACCCGTGGCGGAGTCGGCCATGAAATTGACGTTGATGCTGTACATCGGGATGGCACCGCGGGTGATAGTGAAATCGATGGGTTCTTTTTTGCGGCCGCGCACCACCGTGACTTTCACTTTGGAGCCCTTTTTGCCACGCAGATGCTTGCGCACCCAGTCGTTGCTGATGTCCTTGCCGACGGCCACAGTGTCGTCCACTTTGATGATTTTGTCGCCCGCCATAATGCCGACTTTCTCCGATGGTCCGTCGATGATGACCTCCATCACGTTGATGGTGTCCTTGATAAGCTGGAAGGTCACGCCGATACCGTCGAAGGAACCCTGCAGCGGTTCGGTCATGGCAGCCACGTCCTTGGACGGAATATAGGCCGTATGTGGATCCAACTCTTTGAGCATCTCGTTGATGGACTTATCGACTAAAGGGTCGAAATCCACCGAATCCACATACATGGAGTTGATGGCGTTGAGTAGCTGGTCCATCTTGGTTTTGTTCTGCTGGTAATGTTTGTTCGGGGACTGCGCGAAAAGGGTAGTTCCAATGGCTAACATGCTGAAAACAGCGACGATGACTTTATTTTTCATTGGGTTATTATTGGTTATATTCTATTCTGAAAAAGACGGCAAAGATACGCTTTTTTTGGGAACAGACAATGGGGCCAAGGGCCAAGTTTAAAACCATCTTCCAACGATTGTAGGGGCGAATAATTATTCGCCCCTACCAACGGTCGTATCACATACGCCCCTATCATTGCCTAAAAATTGTATTTTTGCCGCTAATAATCAAATTTCCGAATGATGAAAAAATTATACCTCTTTTTTGTCCTTGTTTTGTGGTCTTTTGTACAAACAATGTACGCCCAAAACGAAGAGCTTGTGGGCGCAAACTGCACCTCTATCATGGTGGGCAAGAAGGCTTCCGCCGACGGCTCCGTCATGACTTCGCACACCTGCGACAGCAAGTACCGCACATGGGTGACCATCGAGCCCGCCGCCGACCACAAGCCCGGCACCATGCACAAGGTCTATAAGGGCACGATGCACACGGAAACGCCCAAAAGCATGGAAAACCTCGTGCTTGCCGGTGAGATTCCTGAGGCCGCGCATACCTACGCCTATATGAACACCGCCTATCCCTGCATGAATGAGCATCAGCTGGCCATGGGCGAGAGCACCTTCTCCGGTCCTGACACCTTGGTGAACGAGAATGCCATGTTCATGATTGAGGAGCTGCAACGTATTGCCCTGCAGCGTTGTACAACTGCCCGCGAAGCCATCCTGCTCATCGGGGACCTGGTGAAACAGTACGGCTATGCCGACGGTGGCGAGTGCATCACCATTGCGGATAAGAACGAGGTGTGGCAGATGGAAATTCTCGGCGAGGGTCCCGACGTGATTGGCGGAATGTGGGTGGCACAGCGCGTGCCCGACGATGAGGTGGCCGTAAGCTGCAATGTGCCGCGTATCGGCAAACTGAACCGCAAAGACAAGAACAACTTCCTCTGCTCTGACAATATTGAGAAAGTGGCAAAAAAATACGGACTGTGGGACGGCAAAGGCGACTTCCTCTGGTGGAAGGCCTTCAACGCCTCCTACGCCGAGGGCAAGAACCACAAGGAGCGCGAATGGTACATCTTCAACGAGCTTGCCCCGTCTTTAAAACTCGATCTTAATGCTGAATCACTCCCATTCTCTGTAAAACCTGAGAAAAAAGTCGATGTACGCGATGTAATGGAGCTGTTCCGTGCTAATTACGAAGGTTCCGTGCTCGACCAAATCGGCAACCTCAAGATGGAGGTGAACCGCAAGGACAAGGAGGGCAATCCCTACAAGGACACCATCATTTGTCCGAACGCCAACCCATGGATGGACGGCAACGAACGTGCGATGTACAACTTCCTGAACCCAGGCACCGTGACTTTCTACCGTGGCGTGGCCATGTCGTGGTGCTCATACTCGTTCATCATGCAGTGTCGCGACTGGCTTCCCGATGAGGTGGGTGGTCTTTGTTGGTTCTCTGTGGAAAACCCCGGCCAAAGTCCTCGCATCCCGATTTACGCAGGGGCTACGAAGATGCCTGCCGGCTTCGAGGTGTGCGGCCATTTCCGCTATAATGAGAATGCTGTGCTGTGGCACTACCGTAAAGCCAATAAACTGGCGCAAGTCCGTTGGGGACGCACCAAGAAGATGATGACCGACAACATTATGCGCTATGAGAATAAGGCGTTTGAGGAGCTTCCGGCTTTGGAGAAGAAGGCCGTTAACTTGCTGAATGAAGGCAAGAAAGAAGAAGCCCAGACATTGCTGAACCAGTACAGTGCGGACTTCGCCGGCGCCACCCGCCAGACCTGGCAGGAAATGGAACATAAGATTTGGGAGATGTTCTGGACAGGGTTCTGATTAATGCAGAATGTAGAATGCAAAATGTAGAATATAATTTGTGAATATGGAAAAAAAGAGCAAAATTATCATGATTGCGGCGTTGGTGGCCGTGGTTGTCTTGGCTGTCGTTTTGTTGGTTTGTGGCAGCAAATCTCATAAAATCAAGAATTTGGAGAAATTCACAGCGAAAGTGGAGCAGGAATACCAAAACTATTCCCAAGCTGATTTGGAGAAAGCACAAGCCAAGTTCGAGAAATACGTCGCCAAAGTGGAGAAAAAAGAGCTTACTGGCGAGGAAACCTCCCGCGTGAACGAGCTGAAAGGCGAATGCAAGGGTTATTTTGCCCAAGCCAAGGCCCGGTTGATTCTCCAGGATTTCCAAAATGCCGTGGAAGAAGCCGGCGATGAGGTCAAAGGCGTTATTGAGTCAATGAAGTAAACGCAAACTTTGACTCGGGAACATTGTCAATCAGTGATTTAGTGTCGTTATAGAATAGATTCAACGCCACGGAATCTGCGCCGTGGATGTCATAGTATGCGCAGTTTTCTACGGCATGTTTAGCTGGAAGGATGTGGTATTGATACTTTCCTTGGCAAGTTCCTTTATACACCCAATAGGGCAAATACTCGTAATCCGAAACTCGTATCACACCGTTGGTGTCGCGCACAATCGTGCATTTGACGATGATGCCGCCGTCGGTGTAGCGTTTGCGTTGGTTGGAGACGAAATTGCCTAACGAGTATGCTGTAACGCGCTGTGCCACACCCTGTTCATCTCTGTTTTCCAGCGTGATGGGCTGCACCACGTGGGGGTGTCCGCCGATGACCATGTCCGCGCCGCACTCATACATATAACGGGCGTAGCCTGCCTGTGCCTTGTTTTGGTGCCGTTCATACTCGATGCCCCAGTGCGGCATCACAATGATATAGTCGGCATCGGTAGCACGGGCCGTGGCGATGTCATTGAAGATGTTGACGGAATCCAACATATTGACAATAAAAGGATTGGGAGCTGGAATGCCGTTCGTGCCGTAGGTGTAGTTCAGCACAGCGATGCGGAAGCCGTTCTTGTCGATAATCAACGGGTTACGCTGGAAATAGTCTGTGCTGTTGAGCCAGGTGCCCGTGTGCGGGATGCCGAGGCTGTCCATGACGTGGATGGTGCGGCGGATGCCTTTGGCTCCCTTATCGCAAGTATGATTGTTGGCGGTTAGGAAGACATCAACCCCAGCGTCAAAGAGTTGCGACATCATGTTGTCGGGACAGGAGAACTGGGGATAGCCGGTGTACGGTGAACCTGCCAAAGGTACCTCCATATTGGCGATGCAAATATCCGCAGAAGCGAAGTAGGGTGCAAGAAAACGGTAACAAGGCGAATAGTCGTAAGAACCGTCTGCCAACCGTGCGGCATCCACCTGCGGGCTGTGCGACATCACGTCTCCGATGAACATCAGCGTCAGGGTGTCGGGAACGGACTCTTCACGCATAGCCTCCACATGGGGCTTCTCCGAAAAGAGCCGTAACAGCCACGCTCCGTCGTTCGGTGCGAACAAACCGTATATCAATAGGAACAATAATATTATCATAAACCTGATTATTAACACTTTGAAAACACAAATTGAAACGGCAAAAATACTATTTTTAAGGCATAGTCAATAGAATCAAAAATCAAGTCTTCATTTCATCGTTCTTCATCGCTTTTCATCGTCATTCATCGTAACATATCGCTAACTTTCTAAAATGTAACTTTTTATTATTCATCTCGTACAATACCAATAATTTTTATATTTTTGCAAGTTTATAAAAAGAAGATTTAAAATGGGTTTGTTTTCATTGTTTACCAGAGAGATAGCTATAGATTTAGGTACTGCCAATACCGTCATTTTACATGATAACAAGGTGGTGGTTGATGAACCTTCCATCATTGCCATAGATTCGCGCACGAAGTCCGTGGTGGCGGTTGGTAAGAAAGCTTTGATGATGGAGGGTAAAACCTCTGGCGAGATATACACAGTTCGTCCTTTGCGTAACGGCGTGATCGCAGACTTCCAGCCTACGGAGTTGATGTTGCGTGAGTTCATCAAAATGACCAACACGAAGCATTCTTTGATCACCCCCGCCATGAAGATGATTATCTGCATCCCTTCGGGTATCACCGAAGTGGAGGAACGTGCAGTGCGTGAGTCTGCCGAGCAGGCGGGTGCCAAAGAGGTGCGTCTGATTTACGAACCTATGGCGGCGGCTATTGGTAGCGGCATTGATGTCTTGGATGCCAACGGCAACATGATTATTGATATCGGTGGCGGTACCAGTGAGGTTGCTGTCATCGCGTTGGGTTCCATTGCCTCAAAAAAATCCGTGCAAGTAGCCGGTGACAGACTTAATACGGACATCAAGGAATTTATGCGCCGCGAGCACAACCTTGATATCGGTATTCCAACAGCTGAACAGATCAAAATCAATGTGGGTGCGGCTGTCACACACTTGGATAACCCTCCGGCCGACTACGAGGTTTACGGTCGTGATTTGGTGCACGGTATTCCGCGCAGCATCATGATTAACTATCAGGAGATTGCGACTGCCCTTAACAATTCCATCAATTCTATTGAGGATGCAGTGATGCAGGCTCTGAACGTGACTCCGCCTGAGTTGTCCGCCGATATTTTCAAGACCGGCATCTATTTGGCAGGTGGCGGTTCGCTGTTACGCGGTCTCGACAAGCGTATCAACAAGATTACCCAACTGCCCGTGCATGTGGTGGAGGATCCGTTGCGCGCAGTTGCCCGTGGCACCGCTATCGCTCTCAAGAATTTGGATAAATTCGAATCATTGACTAAATACTAATTCGAATCTCAAATATTCATCGAATCGTTTTTCATAAGGAATATTGTCAATATTCCTTTTTTTTGTTATATGAAACAGATTATTTTTCTTTTAAGACAGACCATATTTTTATTGACAGTGCTGATTGTGAGTGTTTCTCTTTCGGCTCAGAATGAGCAAACGCAGTTTTTCTCCTTTTGTCCGTCCGCCCCGATTGTTAAAGACCATCAAGGCAACACATATCGGACTGTGCAGATTGGATCACAGTGTTGGATGGCGGAAAATATGCGGTGCGTGACTTCACCAACAGGGAAACGATGGCGTGTGAACCCGACTTTTTCCGCCACACAGCCGGAATTTGCCGCATACTACGCAATTCCGAGCGACAGCCGGTTCGGAATGCTATACAATTGGACAGCTGCTTTGGATCTCGCTGGCCATCACAACAGCAACAAGCCGTTGCCGAAACCAGTTCGCGGAATCTGTCCCGAGGGTTGGCACTTGCCCGACAACAGTGAATGGGAGAGACTCTTTCAAACTTTGGGTGGCCATCCTGTCGCCGGGGAAATGATGAAAGCGTTCACACAACTTTGGGATCCCTATGACACGAAACCGAAGGCAGTTGCCGGCTTTGACGCCACCCCCACAGGCGATTACACCGAAACCGGCTATCACCATGCCGGCCAACAAACTGCTCTTTGGAGTGCCGATAATTTCAGTCGTATCGAAGCTTGGTGCTGCACCATTTATGATTTCAAGACCGAAGGATACAATTATCTGGCTTACAAATGTTATGGGCATTCGGTAAGGTGTGTGAAGGACGATGAGACGATGAAACGATGAAACGATGAAACGATGAAACGATGAAAAAAAAAGAGGAACATTCGTTCCTCTTTTTTTTGCGGACCGGACGAGACTTGGATTGTTCATTGCACTTGAATGTTGCAGCTGTTTGTATTCATTTAATTGTGTTGCAAAAGAATGGATGCCAGCAAAATACGCACAGTCAATTAAATGAACACACGGTGTAATGGTTAGCAGAATGATGCCTTCTTATCGTGGCGGTGCATTTTTTTAGGGGGAAAAATGCACCACATATGCTGCTTTAAGAATAATTTTTCGTTGCCATATGACAGTTGTTAGAATAACAACTGGTTATTTCCATTAGAAATAAATCATCATTCCCGAACAATGTGATAATTAAGACTCCTATAACCTCCACTAAATGTTTCCAACGAATTTTCACTTTTTGCACGAGACTGATATGAACTTACATGAATTCTATAATATCCATTTGGAACAGTTACTGTCGCACTTCCATTTCTTGGTATTTTAACATTCCCGTTTGCAAAAGTTCCAGAATAATTCACATTTATTTCAACAGAGGATGAGTTTTGAATGGAAAGTGTTGTTGTTCCATCAAAGTTATCTGTTATTTTATATGGTGGCTTATTATTTGAATAAGTATCGAATGAGTGATTCAGTATGATTCTTTTTGCATCCTCAATATGTGTGCCATTCTCAAAGCGAGAAAGGTATTCTTTAGCCATTACAATAGAATCCATCAGTAGAACCCGTTGCCATGCATCCTCATCAGAACACCATTTCCTGAATTCTCTGTCAAGAAGTTTCGGTTTCGCATGCTTTAAGAAAAATATTCCAGGCACTTGCGAAGAAAAAAACAGCCATGAATCAGGATTATTGGATTTCTCTGCTTGCAAATATAGTTCTTCTATGTCATTATTAAGAGTTTCTTTCTTTTGAATAACAAATGGGATTCTTTCTTCATCGAAATCTTCAATAAAACAAATCTTTTCGCTAAAACTATCGCCATAAAAATTGTTATAAATATCCTCTATATACTTATTCTTTTGTTTGTCTGATAAGGAGCGAAATTGCCAAACAACCTTATCTTTATCCCCATTTCTTAAACTTTTTGCAAACATTTCACTTTTTTCTAATGCGCTAGCTCCTTGACGAATATAATAACCTCCAAATATCAACAAGATACCTACAATCAAAGCGATAATGCCAATTTTGAATCCTGTTTTATCAGAGAAACCCACAAATACACCTATTGCACATAAAAAAGCGGCAATATAAAAAAGAAAACCTATCAGATTTAATAAAACAACCATAATTTAACTATCTTTATTTTAAAAATCCTGAAATATCAAATATTACTTGCAGAGATTCATACAAAGCTCTATTTTTATCTTTTGAGGAATAAGCGTGTTTTATTACATTATTCATCTGCGTAACTAATAATATCCATAATACTTAAGTTGGTACCTCCTACTACTATTACAATCCACAACAGTTAAAAGCATTTTCTCCCACAAGGATTCTATCTTGAATTTTTTTTCTCCTTCAATCACTATAAATTTTCCTTTAATTTCATAGTTATAAGTTTTACGGCATCTCCCATAATCACATATCATCGTTCCATCATTTTTAAACTCCCACGAATAAATGGGTTCTTCCTTTGAGTGCTTAATAGAATCGTCGGAATCTCTCCATTTACCAATAATATCATTACTATAGTTTTGAGGAGGAGAGAGATTTATTAGAGCCATCACACCAATAGGGATTGCTGCCCCAAGAAGTATAGACAAAAAAAAGTTAAGTCCAGCAGAATGTAGTCCGAAACAAATTGCTATACCAAACAATCCTCCTATGAAAGCGGGGAATCCCCCCACATAACTACCATCGCTATAATGGAATGCCATTTTTTTATCCCTAATACGTGTCGGGCGCAACTTTAGTTTGTATTTGTTTTATATTTAATTATTTATCTTTATTATTCTTGAATGAGAATGAGAAGAAGGTCATTATAGCAAATAATATAAAAGCAAGAAAGTATGCACCTGCGTTTCCGTCTTCATAAGAAGTAACATCAATAATAATTGCGAATATAGTGCAAACTAATGTAATTGATGTCATTAAAACACAAATTGTCTTGTAATCTTTGCTTGGGTTAGTCAATTTGTTGATTGATAGAGTTTGTTTATCTTCTCCAATTGTCACATCAAACGTTTTATTGGGCATTCGCCATACGATGGAATCATATCGTGCCGGAACATTTACACAATAGTTACGCGCATCAATAATGCCATATTTTCCGTCCTTTTTGAAAAAAACATATTTATATCTTGTGAAGCCATCCCAATTATATAGTTCAATTTCGTCAGCAATATCTCTTGGTACTACATCTTTCCCTCCTGGGAAGCGTGTGTTTTGCATCCATCGAATTACCAACCATATTAAAGCAATGATAGGTAACGACAATAAAAAAATCCTCGTTCTAAATATTCTTTGCACATCACTTCTTAAAAAACCATAGCCACCTCCGAAATCAGGTTCTTCTATAGATACGGATGTGAATTCGAGTATTTTTAATCTCCATGGGTCATTTGCATATGCGTGAATCCTTCTGTTTGGATAACCGATTAGCTCTGTATTGCCTCCTGAAACAAAGCAATACAAAAGATATAACAATAACAATCCAAGAATTACTATAAGAATAATTTGCATATATCTCGCAATGATGGGCTTCTTCCATTGTAAATTTCCAGTATTAACCCAATTTGTCACATTGTTTGTTGTATCTGTTTGGGATGGTTGATGATTTGCCTCAATCACAAGTTTTCCACACTTTGAGCAGAAAACGCTATCATCAGCAATTTGGTTTCCACAATGTTTGCAATACATAATCTAAATTATTGTAGTATGAATTTTATTGTTTCGGTCGTTTATCTATTCCAACTAATTATCTTCAAGCAATTTTCTTCCTTCTTCCGTGAGTACATACCGCTGCGTAGGACTGGTGGGCGAATCGGACTGGGTCTTCTTAACAAGACCCGCCTTTATAGCCGGTGTCAGATAGTTGTCCAAAAACATAGAGCGACTGTTCATATCAAGCACTGCCATTATCTCCTTAAGGCTCATTTCTTCCTTTATAACGCGAATCAGTCGAAGTATTTTCTCACTTGTACTATTACTTGTACTATTACTTGTACTATTACTTGTACTGTTACTTGTACTGTTACTTGTACTGTTACTTGTACTATTACTTGTACTATTATTTGTATTTACTTGATTACTACTTGAAGACTGCTGGGTTACTGCTGGGTCATACTCCATTGAATATATGGTAGTTATGAAGTGGCTGGAAGAGGATTTGAACATCGGTTTTCTATCCTCCTTATACGACTCTAAATTTCGAGTCTCATTGCAGATACGCTTCAATCCGCTGCCTCGCTTCTCCATATAGTCCAGCTGTGCCATCACATCCGCCAATATTGGATTCCGCCTGTCAGATGAGACCTCTTCAATGTCAAGGTCTTGCACCTTTTGTCCACTGTACATTCCGCCGGGAGAAGTAATCACCAATCTGTCGTCGTAGATGTCCAGATGCACTTCGCCTCCTATCACCGTATAATCGCGATGAATGAAATGATTCACCAACGCTTCCAGCACGGCTCTCTCTGCATACTCCGGCTTGTTCTTTCTGCCGTCAGGTAACTTTTCCCACCCTTTACGTGTGCTTGACTTCACGAAGTTCATCGCTTCAAGCAGCAACAGCAGGATGTTCCCCTTATACTCGGCGTCATTCAGCGCATCGTCCTTTTCAAGTCCCGCCCATCGGGTACAGTACAACCTCGACTGGCTGAGCTCACAATAGTCCGTGAACAACATCCCTGCATTCGTAAGGTAGCCGTCTTTTGTCACAAGTCCGAACGATTGCAGATACTTTTTGTCCCAATCCTGTTGCGTGCGTTCCCTGAATGTACTTGCCAGCAACGCAAACGAATAATCTTCAGTCTTACAATCCGTACGTAGGGAATCGAACGTCCTGTTAGTGCCTTTCAGTACCAGACGCACCATCTCCTCCGCCGTGGCTGGCAAACTCTCTTCGCCATTGCGCACATAGGCGACTCGCTGACCGTCACCGACATAATAGTAGGGTGTGTAGTTGCCTTCGTGAACTTTCACCTGCAGAATCATCTTGTCCTCCACTTTTAACGGAATCATCTCCACATCGGGCAGCGGGTCCATACGGTCACGGATGTGTATGCTGATGGCTTCACACACATGTTGAATATCATCCAAACCTCTGACGACACCATCGTTATCAACGCCGAAGAAAAGCGAACCGCCACGAGTGTTGGCGAAAGCACTCACGCTCTTCAGCCAACTTTTGGGTTTCCGCTCCTCTAACTCAACCTTGTAGTCGTATGCCGTACACTCCGCTATCAGAATTTTCAAATCCGTTGTGGTCTTGATATCTTCCATACTTCAATCGTCAAATCAAATCAGGTTGCAAAACTATGAAATTTCCGTTTAAGAAAAAGGAATTTTGATGTGTTATTTTGGAACATAAAAAAATAGAGACGCAATGATTACATCTCTACTTTTCTTTGGCGGACCGGACGAGACTCGAACTCGCGACCCCATGCGTGACAGGCATGTATTCTAACCAAACTGAACTACCGATCCGTTTGTCGTTTTGACGATGCAAAAATACACTTTTTTTCAATAATTCGTCTGCTTTTGAAATATTTTTTTATTTATCGTTATACTATTGATTTTCAGCAATATAAATCATTTGCTTTTGTTGTTTGACTATATCATATTGTATTCATGCTTTGCCAAAGATGGTTGGATTTTTCAAAATGTTCACCATTTTTGGCTGTTTATGCCTTCTGGTAGTTAAAGCTAAAGGCCAATAGCTAATAGCCAACAGCCGACGTTAAAACCGCCACGTCATACCAAAATAGTAAAGGAATGGCAACTGATAGACGACATCATTCGTTGTTCTGTTGACGTAAAACACGTTTTTATAGTTGTAAATATTGGTCATGGAGAAATAGAGTTCGAGGCTGTGGCGAGGTCCGAGGAAGAATTTTTTCTTGGCGCCAAGGTCCAGTCGGTGATAGCTTGGCAGTCTCGCTTCGTTGAGTCCGGCAAGCAGGAAGAAAACGTCTTCATTGGCGCTCACATAGTCGTCGTTAATATAAGTGGGGTCATAATGCGGGTAATAGGCTTGCGTTTGCGTGAACGGGAATCCCGTACCGAAATTCCATCGGCAGTTGATTTCCCAGGAACGCCTTTTGCCAAAAGAGTAAGAAGCCACCAGATTGATGTTGTGACGGCGGTCAAAGTGCGGGAAGTAGTTGACTTTACCGTCGTTACGCTTCACCCATCCCAACGAATAGACAAACCAAATATATACGCCCTTTTGTTCGTATTTCACTGAAATATCTCCTCCATAAGCCTGGCCTTTCTCCCAGATAAATTCATTGTCGGACTCCACCATCTTGTAACGGTTTGCGGAAATCAACTGGGAGAAGTTTTTGAAATAACCTTCAATGTTAATGCTTAACGGGTTGATAGGATCGTATTCCAGTCCCAGAATGGCATGTTGTGACTTTTGCAGCCGCCCTTTCACCTCTTTGTCATCATTAATAAGCGTGTTCGGCAACAAATCACTTTCTAACGGAGAGGAAAGGAACCCGTTGAACAAGCTCACCACATCGCGGTCGGAAATGATGGAGACCAAATTCTGGGAGTACATTCCGGCAGCCAATTTCAAGCGCAAGTTCGGTAAAATGTTGTATTTGAGAGCCAAACGAGGTTCTGGAGACACTTCACCGAGAGAATAGTAATACTGTAACCGGAATCCGGGTTCAATCAGCAGCTTGTTGCGGAAATTGTATTTGTATTTCACAAACAAGGACATGTCGGTGGTGTGGTCCTCGATTTTGCGCTGTGCATGATAAATGGTGTAATACTCGTAATAAGTATTGTAACCCACCACGTCAATGCCCACTTTCAGAAGGCTTTTGCCGAGGTAGTAGTTAAATCCCAGGTTAAAGGTGAAGCCATCCATGGAACTTTTCCGAGGATCGAAATTTACATCCTGCAGTTCGGAGGTGTACTTGGAATATGCCAGGGAACCCTCGATGGTGGTAGGGGCATCGCCCGGCACAATAAGGAAGTTGGAGCCTATACCCCAGTTGTCCCAGCCGTAATTGGCCACAGAACTGTATTTGACACGATCGTCGTAATTGAAACCGAAGATGTTCCAACGGGTGCCGTTTTTGGTGGCCAAAGTGAGTTTTCCGTACAGATCCCAAAAACTGTAGGGAAGACCGTCCGGATTATCCACGTAGGGATAGAATGCTTTAGAGGATTTATCCAGAAAAGACCCTTTGCCGGAGAGGATGAAGCTGATGGAGGTTTTGCGGTCTTCTTTGAGCTTGAGCAGCGGGCCTTCTAACAGCAACTGTCCCCCAATATTGTTCAAATCCACTTTGCCTGCTAGCCGCTTTTTGTTTCCGTCGCGGGTTTTGATATCCATCACGGAAGATATTCTGCCGCCGAATTCTGCTCCGAATCCGCCAGTATAGACATCCGCGCTGCTCATGATGTCCATGTCGAAGACGGAGAAAATACCGATGGAGTGGAACGGATTGTAAAGGATGACCCCGTCCATGAGGAGCATATTCTGTACCGGTGTGCCGCCGCGCACATAGAGCTGTCCGCCTTGGTCACCGGTGGAGATAATGCCGGGAAGCACTTGCAAATATTGAGCGAAGTCAGGTTGTCCACCAATGGCAGGCATCTTACCCATATCTTTCGGGGTGACACTGATGACGGAGGTGCGGGTTTCTTGCTCCTTACGGGTGTTCTCGCCTACAATTTGCACAGCGTCAAGGGTTTGTGAGTTTGGCGAAATGCTGTAGCGTTTGGTGATGGTGGCATTGCCAGACACCTCCACTGTGTCAAACAGGTCAACATATCCCAATAGTGAAACTTTCACAATGTAAGTGCCTGCAGGTATTTTGTTTATGAGGAAGGCTCCGGAAACATCGGATAATGCACCGTATGAGGTTCCTGTCAGCAGAATTGTGCAGTAGGGGAGCGACTCTCCTGTGGACTCGTCGTATGTGAAACCTTTGATGATGGCATTTTGCGCCACAGCAAGAATACCGGAGAGGAAAATACTTACAAAAAGGATATATTTTCTCAAATTCATATCTTATTTTTTAAGGGCGCAAAGGTACATAAATTTCGAATACACGCAGACAAGTGAAATTGATGCTGAAGAGACGTTTTATGAAACGTCTCTTCAATTTCAGAGGAAAGGTACAAAAATAAAGATAAAAAAGTTATGGTATTCAAAATCCCTAAAATGATGATTCCGTTGTTTTTTCGTTTGTGTTTGATTAATGTTTTTTATGTACATTTGCTTACTTTAAGACTTATAGAAATTCTGTTTATAAATCACTAATAATTAAAAAATTAAGAATATGAAAGACATTCTGTTAAAACGTTTTTCCAAGTATATCTCCTACGCAACTACTGCGGATCCGGAATCTACAACCTATCCGAGCACCCAGGCTCTTCTTGATTTTGCCGATGTGATGGTGGAGGAACTGAAAAGCATTGGAATGCAAGAGGTTAAAAAAGACCAGCACGGCTATGTGACAGCATTGCTGCCTTCCAATACCGATACGAAACAGCCAGTCATTGGTTTCATGGCACATTTGGACACAGCCCCTGACATGCCGGGCATCGCCGCACCCGTCATTGTTCCCAACTATGACGGAGGCACGATTGTGTTGGACAAAGAGTCAAATACGGTACTCTCCCCGGATGAATTTCCGGAGCTGTTGGATTACAAAGGGAAAACGCTGCTCACCACAGACGGCAAAACGCTTCTTGGTGCCGATGACAAGGCAGGCGTTGCGGAGATTGTATGCGCGATGGAGTATCTCATCCAGCATCCCGAAATCAAACACGGAGACATCAAAGTGGCCTTTTCGCACGATGAAGAAGTCGGCAACGGCGTGAAATTCTTTGATGTAGAAGCTTTCGGTTGTGATTTTGCTTACACGATGGACGGAGGTGCCATCGGGGAATTGGAGTTTGAAAACTTCAATGCCGCTTCCGCCAATATCCATATCCAAGGCAAAAACATTCATCCGGGATATGCCAAGAACAAGATGGTGAATTCTCAACTTATCGCCATGGAACTCAATGGAATGCTTCCTGCCGCGCAACGTCCCGAACACACGCAGGACTACGAGGGCTTCTATCTGCTCATCCATATTGAGGGCACTGTGGAAGAGACAAAAATGTCGTACATCATCCGCAATCACAATCGCGAGCTTTTCGAATCACAGAAAAAGTTCATGCAGGAGATTGTCAATTTCTTGAATAATAAGTACAACAACTGCATCACCTGCGAGATAAAAGACCAATACTACAACATGCGCGAGAAAGTGGAGCCGGTCTATTACGTGGTGGAACGCGCTGTGAAGGCGATGAAGGATGCGGATGTTGAGCCGGTTATTGTGCCTATCCGCGGCGGCACCGACGGAGCCAATCTTTCGTTCCGCAACCTCCCATGTCCTAATATTTTCGCCGGAGGCCACAATTTCCACGGCAAGTACGAATATGTGCCGCTGGAATCTATGGTGAAAGCGACAGAGGTTATTGTGAACATTGCGAAATGCTGATTGACAAACTGTTAACGAAAAAGGGCGCAGATTCAATGTCTGCGCCTTTTCTTTTATGGTTTTTTGATACTGAAAAAGTTGTATTTTTGCACGTTTTTTACAAACAGGTCCTGTAGTTCAATGGATAGAACGAAAGTTTCCTAAACTTTAAATTTGGGTTCGATTCCCAGCGGGACTACAAAAAAGAGACGCTAAATTTTGCGTCTCTTTTTTTCTCCCATTATCTAAAAATCATATCCCACCATTTCCCCATGTGGGTGAATGATGGTGTATCGGGTAAAACGTTCGTCCGCGTTAAATCCATCTCCGTAATTTATTGATCCATCGCTCTTAACCTGCTTTACCGCTTTGGTGGAGTAAATACTTCGCTGACGTTGGTCCCAAATCACCTCATCGGTTATCACAGAATCACCGTTGGAGAGATCGTGGATGATTACGTTGTCTGTAGCTTTGAAGAGATTGTTGTTGATTTGGCATGCATAGCCAGCAGTGATAATAGCCTGTCTTTGACCATAATCGTTGAAAGAAGTGATTACTATTCCTTCGGGACAATCCACGAAAGCGGTGTCGGTGGAATTGTAACGGTTGAGAATAGGTGTGCTGACAATGAAAACAGTGCTCCCCGAGTCACTGACAGTTATGGTCATGTTTTCGGCAGATTCGTCGGGAAATTTCCCATTATATTCTAACAATTGGGAATTTCTGTTTTTGGACTTGCAAGCAGCAAAAAGCATCATAATGCTCAAGGCGATTATGATGCTTTTATTCAGATATTTAAGGTTAAAAGGCATTCTGGAAGATTACCTTACGGTTGTGTTTTCTTGGATCCAGCATCCGACATGATAGGAGGCTCCGGAATTCAAACCGCGTTTGAACAGTTCATCTTTGCTCGGGAATCTCAGTTTTGCGCGTTTTGCATTGGCATCATTGGCGCAGCTCGGATCCACAGCAGCAGCTTTCGCGTATTTGTCGGCGGCAGCCCAGGTGTAAGCACCAGGAACTTGTTCGTCACCGCATCTTCCGCCAGAGTTGGCATAAAGGTCGCCGATAAGGATATAAGCTTTGCCCATGTTCGGTCTCGCCTTCAACGCATCGTAAGCGGCGGAACGGGATTCTGAATAGGAACCTTTCATTTGGTAGGCCAGAGCCAGCATGTAGTAAGCGTCGGCTTTCTGCTCGTGGGTTTCGCTCAGGTTAGCGGCCTCTCTGAAGTAGTCGATGGCATTGGTCACTTCTTCATCCTTCTTGGAGGTCAGGTAGTTTTGCAGTGTGAGGTTACCCATCATGAAGGCGGAGTTGCGGCTCGGGCTGGCTTTGTGCAGGATAGCCAAGGCTTCCTGGAACAGCGGACTCGTAACGCAGTTACCCTTGTACATCGTGGTCACCATCTTGCTGACAGCGGGCAGGTCATTCTTGATATCCTCAAACTTCTTGGCATAGAGCATTTCAAGTACATCGCAAGAAGCGTAAGGTTTCACGGCATTTTCGATCTTGGCCAATGTTTTACGGTAGTTGAGGATGAGTTTGGCCTGACGGTTAGTATCTGCGGTGAGCTTCTTGGCTTGTTTTTCGTATGCCACGAGATCAATTTCGTTGTTGTCCAGTTGGGCTTTCAAAGCTTCCAATGCATCTGTTCCAGCCTCGTATGCTTTTGTGGCATTTAAGATGGAAAGGTCAATGTAGTCGGTGGCACGTTCGTAAGCTTCAACGACAATGGAGGTGTCCTTTTTAGCTTTGGTGAGATTCTCTGACAGTTGGAAATAGGCATCCCAGATAGCGGGCTGTGTGTTTTCCTTTTCCATCTCCACAGATTGCACAAACCAGTTGAAAGCTTGCTCATACTGGTCTTTTCTGTAACGGATGGTGTTATAGGCCTTAAAACCTAAACCAGAACCCGGAGTGAATTTGTCAGGGAAAAAGTTACTGCGGTTGTCAAAGGTGTAGAACAAAGAGTCCACCAGTAGTTCGCGGCGTGCAGAGTCTTTCTCATCTTTAATGAGGTTTTGGAATAAGGTTTGGGCATTTGTGTAGATGCCATCCCATGCGCATGGGCTGTGTTGGACGACATATTGCCAAGCCTCGTATGCGTCCACATAATTCTTGGCGTTGTAAAATGTCCTGAAATTGGTGATCTGTTCCAAGCATTTCAGCGAGTCGGCCTCATTGGCTCCATATTTGAAGGGGCAAGGCGATTGGCCAAAAACGAAACTGCTGCTGAATGCAAATGCAATAATCGCAATAATCTTTTTCATTTTAGTTTTATTTTATAGGGTTATTATTTTCTAATCTAATTTTACTCTTTGATACCAGCGTTCCTGAAGTGTGAAGCAGAAGGAGAATCTGAAGTAGTCTTGTCGGATGAGGTCGTTGACCAGTGTTCCAGTCCTTCCGTATTCAAACAAGATGTTAAGAGAAGAGTGAGTATTGAAGGTGGTTATTGGAACTCCTACGCCCAAACAGACTCCGAATTCGGAAATAGGTTTATTACGAAGCATTAATTCTCCTGTGGAATAACGTCCGCCGATGCGGAAAGCCATCTTTTTGAAAAACTTGTTGGAGTTGGGATCCGGGATGAATTGAGCCCCGAGGGAAGCCAAAATAGTGTTTTGCAGGGAATCACACGGTTTCATGAACTTGAAATTGGCCCAATTTTGCCATGTCACGTCGCCGGCTATGGTCAATTTGTCGTTGTAGGAATAACTCAAGCCAGCGCCAACCGATTGCGGAATGTTCAATCTGCCGCGTATGTCATCCTTATGAAGAACGGTATCGTAGGTGGATGTGCTGATAAATCCGCCTGAATAGGCGTTGATCAGCAGTTTTTCTTTCGCCCAGATATAGGCAGTGTTGCTATATACAGCACCCAGTCCGATTTTGTGTTTTTCCCCGATGTTGAAAAAATACTGCAGGCCGCCTTCCAGATAAATACCATCTACAAGATAAGCATCCTTGATGTATGAGTTCAGGATGGTGTTGCTGTTAAATTCAGCGTTACTGGATGCGAAGATGGAACCGAACAGGTAGCTTGCATTCAATCCGATAGAAAGTCCTTTGCAGATTTTGAAGGCATTTCCCCAATAGAGTTGGAAAAGACCTCCATCGCCTGAATAGGTGTAGTTGACTTCACCGATGTTAGGAATGATTTTGGATGTTTCTATATCATAACCAACAGTGCTAAAGGATTTTATACCAGCACTGGTGCGCCAATGGCGGGTGACGGGCAAACCGATGGCCAAATAGACAGGTTTAGCGTATGAGTTCTTTTGGTTGATTCCTTTTTGTGACAATTTGGAATAATATATGGAAGCGGCAGCGTCAGCGATGAAGGAGAGAGAGTCAAATGCAGCGTAGGAAGCAGGATTCCTGAAATTGATATAGTAAGGATTCTGCATGGCGTAAGACACGCTGCCCATACCATCCAAAACACCATTGGACAAATGATTTATGGATCCAATACCATAGCTTGAATAGGGCATCCGAATTTCATTTTGCGCTTGCGTGAAAAAGCTACACAAACAGCAAAGTCCGACTATCCATAATATATATTTAGCTTTTTGAAGCATTCAATCTTAATATTTTATGTAATCCGAGAAGAACCGGATTTTGGGCGGCAAATATACGTTTTTTTATGGAATTTTGTAACAGTTCAGCATCACCGCCTGAAAGAATTACTTTTAATTGGCTGTAATGTCTTGAATATTGACGGATTATTCCGTTAATTTCTTGGACGATACCGTTCATCACACCTGCAAGGATGGAGTTTTTTGTGTTGTCACCAATGAAAAAGTCGATATTTTCCGGCTCAATGAAGGGCAGGTGCGCTGTAAATTGCGACAGAGCCTGGAATCGCATTCGCACTCCTGGTGAGATGCTTCCGCCCAAGTATTCCCCTTTGTCATTTACAAAATCAGTCACCAAACAGGTTCCAGCCATGATGGACAACACGTTTTTGTTTGGATATAACGCGTTGGCTCCCACCGCATTTGCAATTCGGTCGGTACCTAAAGTCTCAGGTGTGGCATATTTGATACGGATGGGCAGGCGGCACGATGGGGTGAACCGTATTAACTGAGTGTTGTTTTCAAGCCAGTGTAATACAAGGTCATCATCCTCCCGTACAGAAGAGACAATAGTGTGTTTGATGGGATATTGGCTGAAAAGGGTCTCTAACAATGATATTGACAAGTTTTTTTCAGAAAAAAAATCCAAAAGAACACTTTTTTCAGAAAAAACAGCCAGTTTCTGTAACGTATTCCCTATATCAATTACCAAATCCATCCTTATTCTTATCCTTATCCCTTATTTAATCATCGCTTTTCATCGCTTTTCATTGCCTCATCGCCTTTCCTGTTCCGAAGGATATCCACCGCCAAGTAGATTGCGTTCCGCATAGACTGGGCATCAGCGACGTTTTTGCCGGCGATGTCGTATGCGGTTCCGTGGGCAGGTGCGGTATGTACGATAGGCAGTCCGGCGGTGAAACAGACACCGTCTTTTCCCAACAGCTTGAAAGGAATCATGCCTTGGTCGTGGTACATGGCCAAGACGGCGTCAAACCGGCGGTAAGCCCCAGAAGCAAAGAAGCCGTCAGAAGAGAAGGGACCGAAAGCGTTGATGCCGTTGTGGAATGCTTGGTTCACAGCAGGTTGTATGATATCGTGCTCCTCCTTTCCGAGCAGTCCGTCATCTCCATTGTGAGGATTGAGGGCGAGTACGGCAATGGTGGGGTTGTTCAGGGCAAAGTCCTTTTTCAGCGAAAGATTCAGTATTTCAATCTTCTTCAAGATATTTTCTGTGGTGATGTTTTCGGTCACCGATTTGACAGGTATATGGTTAGTGACAAATCCCATGCGGAGGTTTTCGCTCACTAACAACATCAAACAAGGATTGCCTTTACCTCCAAAATAGTGGTTGAAGAACTCGGAATGATCTGAAAACGTGAATTTTTCGGACTGAATGTTGTTCTTGTTCATAGGAGCGGTCACAATGGCATCTATCAGTTTGTTTTTCAGGTCGCGACCTGCGGCATATAACGAACGTTCCGACATTTGTCCGGCAATTTTAGTCGAAGTTCCAAGTTCCAGTTTCACCTCTTCCTCGTAAAGATTGATCAGGTTGGGGCGTTTGGTGGAGAGTTGCTCCGCTGTTTTGGTGAACTGGAAATTAAAATCAGGCATTTCCATATATTTTTTATGGTAGGAGGCCACTTTTGACAATCCATAAACCACAGGAGTGCAAATCTCCATTATCCTGTTGTCACACAACGATTTGATAATCACTTCGTAACTAATGCCGTTGATGTCACCTTGTGTGATTCCAATCACAAAATTTTTATTTTCCGCCATAAACCAAGAATTTTACGGGTGCAAATGTACATAAATTATGAATACATACGGGATTTTGACTTAAACTTAAAATAGCTATTGGCCAATACAATAGAAAAAGTAAAAAAGGCAGACCGAGACGGCCTGCCTTTTTGCATGATTAGGAATCAAATCCTATTTGTTCACTTGGAATTTCTTGTCGCCGTTGACGAAGAAGTTCACGATTTGGTTGGCGGCTGCCAAACCTGCGTTGATGTTGGCTTCGGCGGTTTCGGCACCCTGTTTTTTCGGAGTGGCGAAGAAGCGTTTCTCAAACTTGTTGAACTCGTCGAGGGCATCGGGGGCGATGTCGGTGCAATATTTGAGGTCTTCGCGCTCAGCCATCAAAGCGATGAGCTCTTCCTCGTTGATGACCTCCTTGCGGGCGGTGTTGATCACACAGCCTCCTTTGGGCATAAGACCGACAAGAGCCTTGTTGATTGACTTTTTAGTCTGGTCGTTAGCGGGGATATGCAGGGAGATGTAGTTGCAGTTTTTGTACATCTCTTCGAGGGTGGCGGGAACGACGACGCCTTCGGCTTCCATTTTCTCTTTCGGGACGAAGGGGTCGAAAGCCCAAACATCCATACCGAGGGCACGAGCCTTTTCAGCCACGAGGCGACCCACGTTACCGTAAGCCTGGATACCGACTTTTTTGCCTTTCAGTTCGGCGCCGGTGCCGGGTTTGAAGGTGTTGCGGGCCATATAGATCATCATGCCGATGGCGAGTTCGGCCACGGCGTTGGAGTTCTGGCCGGGGGTGTTCATTGCCACGATGTTGTTGGCAGTGCAGGCGGCGAGGTCGAGGTTGTCGAAGCCGGCGCCGGCGCGCACAACCACCTTGAGGTTCTTGGCAGCATCAATCACTTGGGCCGTCACTTTGTCGGAACGGACAATCATAGCGTCCACGTCTGCGACAGCGGCGTAGAGTTCCTCAGGAGTTTCATACTTCTCCAGCAGAACCAATTCATAACCAGCTTTTTCCACGATAGCGCGAATGCCGTCCACAGCGGCTTTCGCAAAAGGTTTTTGGGTTGCAACTAATACTTTCATTATTACTTTCGTATTTTAAATGATATAATTAGTAATGAGAATGGTAAAGCCCGATTACTCATTGCTCATTACTAATTACTAATTAATATTATTTGTTAGCTTTTTCGAAATCTTGCATGCAGGCGACGAGAGCCTCGACGTCTTCCACGGTGCAGGCGTTGTAGAGGGAGGCGCGGAAGCCGCCGACGGAACGGTGGCCCTTGATGCCGATCATGCCGCGCTCTTTGGCGAAGGCCATGAAAGCGTCCTGTTTGTCTTCGTAACCGGGAGCCATCACCCAGCAGTGGTTCATGATAGAGCGGTCGGCCTTGTCGGCGACGGTGCCCACGAACATGCTGTTGCGGTCGATTTCGTCGTACAGCAGGTTGGATTTCTTCATGTTGATCTTGTTCATTTCAGCGACACCGCCGATGGTGTTCTTCAGCCAGCTGAGGGTTTCGTGCATCACGAAGATGGGGAGCACGGGAGGTGTGTTGAACATGGAGATGTTCTTGGCTTCTTCAGCGGCGTGTGTGCGGTAATCCACCATGGTGGGCAGCGGGTTCATATAGGCGCGGTCACCGATCTGGCCGAGGATGTCCTTACGCACGATAACGAAGGTGACACCGGCAGGGCCGACGTTCTTTTGGGCACCACCGTAGATAAGGCCGTATTTGGTCACATCGACGGGGCGGCTCATGATGTCGGAGGACATGTCAGCGACGAGCATCACATTATTGCACTCGGCAGCGGTGAAGTCCTTGCGGATCTCAGTGCCGTAGATGGTGTTGTTGGTGGTGATGTGGAAATAGTCGGCGTCAGCGGGGACAGTCCAACCTTTAGGGATATAATTGTAGGTTTTGTCCTCAGAGGAAGCGACGATTTCGGTTTTGCCGAAGTTTTTGGCTTCCTTGGCGGCCTTCTTGGCCCAGACTCCGGTTTGGAGATAGGCGGCTTTGGTTTTCATGAGGTTGGCGGGCACCATGAAGAACTGGGTGCTGGCACCACCACCGAGGAAGAGCACTTCATAATTGTCGGGGATGTTGAGCAAATCGCGCCAGAGTTGGCGGGTTTCTGCCATAAGACGTTCCCAACCCGGGGTGCGGTGGGAGATTTCCATCAGACCGATACCGGTGTTGTCGAAATTGCGGATAGCGTTGATTGTGGACTCAACAGCTTCTTTCGGGAGGACGCAAGGTCCTGCATTAAAATTGTGTACTTCTTTCATAACCAATAAAATATGTTATTTTTTGAATTTAATATTAGGGAATAATAAGATTCGGCAAAGATACACAAAAAAGCGACTATCCAAGCCTTTTTTCAAAGCAAGAATTTTTTTTTGAGAAAGTGGTGAACAGAATGAAAAAAAATGTATTTTTACAGCCTGAAATTTTCGGAGAGATGGCCGAGTGGTCGAAGGCGCGCGCCTGGAGAGCGCGTAAGCGCCAAAAGCGCTTCATGGGTTCGAATCCCATTCTCTCCGCTGAGAACTAAAGATTTGAAAATCAATAAAGTATAATACAGTTTAATTTCAAAAAATCAAAATTCATTATGAAAAAGCTTATCGCCTTACTTACCGTTTTCGGTTTCTTAACCTTCGGTATTGCAAACAACGCATTTGCTCAAAAACAACAAAAAGCTGACGAAGCTGCCGCTACCGAACAGGTTGCTGAAGAAGTGGCTGAAGCTCCCGCCGCCGCACAAGCTGAACTGTCCGAAGATCCTGATGATTCTATCAACCAAGGTTTGCACTACACGTTGAAGGACAAATTCATCCAGGGTGGTGCTGTTTGGATGACCCCTGTGTTGATCTGCTTGATTTTGGGATTGGCTTTCGTCATCGAACGTATTTTCTACCTCAACCTCTCTTCTGTGAATTCCAAGAAACTGCTCGACAAGGTGGAGAACACGCTTAAGACCAAAGGCGTTGATGCCGCTAAAGAACTTTGCCGCGATACAAAGGGACCTCTTGCCGCTGTTTTCTATCAAGGTCTTGACCGCTACGATGAAGGTCTTGAATCTGTGGAGAAATCCCTCACTTCATACGGTGCCGTCCAGATGGCTAAACTGGAAAACAACATGACTTGGATCAGCCTGTTCATCGCTCTTGCCCCGTCATTGGGATTCTTGGGAACGGTCATCGGTATGGTGCAGGCATTCGATGATATCGAGCGCGCAGGTGATATCTCCCCGACCATCGTCGCCGGCGGTATGAAAGTGGCTTTGTTGACCACCGTGTTCGGTTTGATCACCGCCATGATCCTCCAAGTGTTCTATAACTACTTGCTGACCCGTATCGACGCCATTGTCAATGATATGGAAGATGCGACCATCTCCTTCATGGACATTTTGGTCAAAAACAAATAAGAAGGTAAGCAACCCTTATATTATTTTATATATACAATAAAATTATTAAACCGTTGTATAATGAAAAATAGAATTATCAATATAGTCATATTTGTAGTCGCTATCCTGGCTTGCTGCGTGGCTATTGCTTTTTCTTTTTTCTCATTTGATGCAGATAAAAAGGAAAACTATATCCAAACCCAGGAGGTGAAGGCGAAAACACCCGAAATGGTGTCCGACCTTGAGACGGCTACCGTGGAAAGCCTTCCTTCCGTGATTGAAAAATATAAGGAAATGAATGCTGAATCCGCTGAAAAACAAAAAGAGGATCAGATTCAGAAAGACATTCTCTATACTTATCTTCAAGATTTGAAAAACTTGGATGAAAACTCTTTTGAGGGATATAAAGCCAAGTTTCCGGAACGCTCTGCAAGCCTGTTTGCCAAAAGCAATGACAAACAAAAATATGTGGATGGTTTCAATGGCGTGACCACTTATAAAGATCTTGATGGCTATACAGAGAAAATCAACAAGGAATATAACGAAGTCAAGCAAAACTACTTGTTGGAGCGCAATTACATCAAGTCTGCCAATGCGCTGATCAGCAGAGCCGACGCTATCAATGCTACTGCCTCCTCCACGAAGAAAGCAGCTGATCTGGAATCTTTCCAGAGCGACCTGAAGAGCTTCGGCAAGAGTGCATCCCTGCAGAACTTCTTCATTATTCTGACTTACATTCTCGGTATCGGTGCTTTGGCCCTGATGGTCTTCTTCCTGTTGACCAACATGATTGCCAACTTCAAGACCTCCTATAAGATTCTGTTAGGTCTTCTCCTGTTGGTTGTGGCTTTCTTCATCGGTTACCTGATCGGCACCCCCACCCTCAGCCCGTCAGCTATCAAGGCTGGTATGACCGGCTCCGGCTATAAGATGGTGAACGCCGCCTGCTTTACGGTTTATGTATGTTTGTTCGGTGCAATATTGGCTATTATTGTATCCTTGATTATGAACGCTGTTAAAAACAGAAACTAACATGAGTAAAAGAAAAACACCCGGCTTGAATACAGGCGCAATGTCAGATATTTCCTTTCTGCTATTGACCTTTTTCCTGCTGACCTCTTCCATCAACACGGAACAGGGTATCCCCAGAAAACTTCCGCCCCCAAAAACGGAGGACGCGAAAGACGTGAAAGTGGATATCAACAAGAGAAATGTGTTGAACGTGTTGGTGAATTTCCGCGATGAAATCTCCGTGAATGGTGATGTCATCATGGTGAGCGACTTAAAGGCAAGAGCCAAGGAGTTTTTTGCTAATCCCTCTAACGACCCTTCATTGCCTGAGAAAGTGAGCAAACCTATCGAGGGTATAGGCGATTTCCAGGTGTCCAAAGGTGTCGTATCCTTGACCAATGACCAAGGGACCAGTTATAATATGTACGTTCAGGTGCAGAACGAGCTGCAACGCGCTGTGAACGAATTGCGTAACGAAACAGCCTTGCAATATTTTGGCAAGAAATTCGATGCGCTCGATTCCGCTGCCCAACGTGCCGTTTCAACAGCTATCCCTATGAGTATTTCCGAAGCTCCGCCTATGGATTACAGTAATAACGGTGCCAAATAACCTCAAAAACGCAAGATTATGTCAAGATTCAGAAAAGAAGGGAAAAAAGAGACACCCGAGCTCAACATGGGTTCCATGTCTGATATTATCTTCATGTTCTTGTTCTTCTTCATGGTGATTACCACCATGCGTGAAGCCTCACTGAAGGTTCATTTCCAACCACCGCAAGCCACTGAAATCCAAAAGCTGGAGAAAAAGTCATTGGTGGCCAACATCTATATCGGTGCCCCCATCTCCAAAAATGAGAACACGCTGCCTCCCGGAGAGGTTTCCGTTCAATTGAACGACCAGACCATTAAGGCAGAGGATCTCGTGGGTGATGTCCGTGATTTTATCGGAACCGAAAAGGAATCCCGAGACGCTCAGGACAGAGACCGCCTCACTTTCTCATTGAAAGTTGACAAAGATGTCCAGATGCGTTATGTGAATACTATCAAGCAAGAGCTTCGTAAAAACAACGCTCTGAAAATCAACTACGCAGCCGGTAAAAAGGTTGTAAATTAATTGAAACTTATAATTCAGGATGGTGGTATATATGTCACTGTCCTGAATTATTTTAAATGTTCATTTCAAACCAAATCCAAATATTATGAAAAAAATTTTACTTGCTGTTACAACGCTGTTTTTATTCAGCGCAGTTTATGCACAGACAAGCCGTGTTGACGCTCGTCGCAACGCTTTGTCAACTGTTGCAAAAAATGTTCAACTCACTGGTTTTGAAGAAGGCGCAATTCCTCAAACTATTTCTCCGATAACTAGAGCCACCAGTCGTAATTTTGTTGGAATGACATATTACGATCTCCAAACCAATGGTTCTATGGCTCCTAGAATTATTGCTCATAGTGATGGAACCATATCTGCTATCTGGACTACTAATGATGGACAAACCCTTTCTCATCGTGGTACCGGCTATAACTACTACGATGGCACTTCTTGGATTAATTCATCATCCAGCACAGACCGTATTGAGAACACTCGTACTGGTTGGGGTACTATTACCATGGTGGGTGATGCTGAAATTATCGCTTCACACAACGGATCCAATGCGTTGGTTATAGGTGTCCGTCCTCAAAAGGGTACAGGCGATTGGACTTTCTCCACTTTGCAAGGCCCTGTTGTCCAAGACATTCACAGTTCTGCTACCAGTACCTGTCTGTTGTGGCCCCAGCTTGCCTCTGTTGGTAATACCATTCACTTGATTGCCTGCACGGAATCCGATACTGGCTTTTTGTATCGTGGTATTCAGACTTGTTTGCTCTACTATCGTGGTACCTTCAATTCGAGCACAAATGCCATTACTTGGGAGGAACCTCGCATTGTAGGTGAAGTCACTTCCAGTGAGATTAAATCATTCCAAGGTGATGGATATGCAATTGCAGCAAAAGGCAATACCGTTGCAATTGTAGCTGCTCCGGGTATGACTAAAAATCCATTTATTTGGAAATCAACCGATAATGGTGTGAATTTCAATAAAACAACTTTCTTTGAAACAGCTCCTGCAGGTGATACTGCTTATCGTAGCGATGGAAGTGTAGCTATTGCTATCGACGATAATGGTACTGTTCACGTGGCAATGGGTACATATTGGTGCTATATTGAATCTGAAAATGCTTCTACCTATACTTGGTATCCTGGTGTTGGCTATTTGTTATATTGGAATGAGAATCAACGCGTTATCTCGTATAACGGAAGTCAAACCGATGCTGATCCTGAAGTCTTGCGGCAAAATGGTAATACTGTTTTTGAGCGTTTCAATTTGGACTGTGATACCAGTATTTGGGGTATAAGCAGTTGGGGTGTTGATGCATACCCGTCATACGGTGTGGGTACTGTTTCATTCCCTCAACTTATTACAGAAAATGGGAAAGTGTATATGGTTTTCTCTGAATTGATGGAATTCCCGTTTGTTGACATAAACAGCTCTATGTATTTCAGAGGCGTTTTTGCAACAAAATCTTTGGATAACGGTAATACTTTCGGTGATATCAGCTGGCTCTCCTTCAATAAGGATTGTTATTATCTCGAACAAGATGGTTGGAGCTTGTTCCCGTTGGATTCCACTACTACATACGAAGACATTTCGGCTTATATTTATAATGAGGGAGAAAGTGTATTCCCTGCAGTTGCTCCAAATATTATTGATGGAAAAATCAATATGATTTGGCAACAAGATTACTATGCCGGTTCTGAAATTAAAGAAGACAATGTTGGTCTTTGTTCAAATGAATCCAGCATCTATTTTCTTTCTATTGATGCAGATGAAATCGGTGTGTATAACAACACAAAAGAAGTTTGCCAAGGTCTTTGGGTTGATTCCACTGCTATCAACAACAGAAACATTTCTGGCATGAAGATGTATCCGAATCCGGCATCTGAATCCGTGAACATTGCCTTCTCTGCTATAAATGCTGAAAACGGTGTTGTTTCTGTGATGAATCTGATGGGTCAGACTGTTTACACCAACAATGTTGAAGTAAATGAAGGCTACAATTTGATCAATGTTCCCGTGAAGAATTTCAACAGCGGTGTCTATATGGTTACCCTTCGTACCAACACGGGTATTTCCACCCAAAAGTTGATTGTTAAATAATTCATTTTAAGATAATTCAGAAAAGGCAGGCCGATGTGCGACCTGCCTTTTTTTCTGTAGTAAAACATTTTTATGATAAAATCAATGACAGGCTTCGGCCGTGCCGTGTTGGAAACTGACGGGAAGATTGTAACCGTCGAAATCCGCACGCTGAACAGTAAACAGTTGGATCTTAACACCCGTATTCCGCTGCTTTTCAAAAATTACGAAAATGAAATCCGATCCATTCTTTCAAAGGAGTTGGAACGTGCCAAAGCCGATTTCACTATCACGGTGGAAAACCGTTCTGTCAATAGCAATGTGTCTATTAATAGGGAATTGGCGATGTCTTATTATCAGACGCTTACAGAAATGTCCAAAAATATGGGCAATCCCGTGGAGAGTGACATCTTCTTGCACGTGTTGCGGATGCCCGATGTGATTTCCACACCGCAAGAAGAAGTAAGTGAAGAGTTATGGGAAAAGCTGAAATCCGCGATTTTCGATGCCTGCCACCAGCTCAATGAGTTCCGGATCTCGGAAGGCAAAGTGCTGGAGCAGGATTTTGTGAAACGAATCACGATGATTCGCGATATGATAGACGAGGTAACGCCTTTCGAAGAGCAGCGAATTGTCAAGATTCGTGAAAAATTCGAAACGTCGCTAAAAGATCTTGCCCCGAAAGTGCAATATGATCCTAACCGTCTGGAACAAGAGATTTTCTACTATCTTGAGAAATTGGATGTTACAGAAGAAAAAGTTCGCCTCCGCAAACATTGCGACTATTTCATCGAAACACTCAACGACAATCAGTCAAATGGTAAGAAATTAGGTTTCATCGTGCAGGAGTGCGGCCGTGAAATCAATACGTTAGGTTCCAAAAGCAATGACTTCAACATCCAGCAGATTGTGGTGCGCATGAAAGACGAGTTGGAGAAGTTGAAGGAGCAGTTGGCGAATATCTTATAATGGTTATGGGTTATTGGTTATTGGTTATTGAAGCTGGTTTATAGTTTATAGTTAATAGTTAATGGTCAATGGTCAATGGTCAATAGTGTAAGTTATAGTCATAGTTATAGTCATAGTCAAACATGGGAAACATATTATCATTAATTGGTCGGCCGAATGTGGGAAAATCGACCTTTTTTAACCGCCTGATACAGGCGAGAGAGGCTATTGTGGATGCCACAGCGGGCGTTACCCGTGATCGCCATTATGGTAAATCCGACTGGAACGGTTACGACTTTTCCGTCATTGACACAGGCGGTTATGTGGTGGGATCCGATGATATTTTCGAGTCGGAAATTCGCAAACAGGCGGCTTTGGCTATTGAGGAGTCGGATGTGATTGTCTTTATGGTGGATGGCCGTGAGGGGCTAACGCCTTTGGATGAGGAAATCGCTGACATTCTGCGCAAGTCTAAGAAACCGTATTACTTGGCTGTGAATAAAATTGATAGTCCAAGTAACTACTTAGATTACACAGAGTTCTATGCTTTGGGAATTGGTGATATCTATCCTATTTCGGCGGTTTCGGGAAGCGGTACCGGTGATTTGTTGGATGAAGTGGTGAAACATTTTTCCAAAGATGTTGACGATCTGCCCGATGATCTGCCGCGCATCGCAATCGTGGGCAAACCAAATGTGGGCAAGTCCTCGATAATCAATGCTTTTCTCGGTGAGGACCGCCATATTGTGACTCCGTTGGCAGGTACGACCCGCGATACCATTTTCACCCGCTACAAGAGTTTCGGTTTTGATTTCTATCTAATTGATACCGCCGGACTACGTAAGAAAAGCAAGGTGGAGGAGAGTCTGGAGTTTTATTCTGTGATGCGAGCCGTGCGCTCCATTGAAAACTCCGATGTCTGCATTGTGATGGCAGATGCGTCGCAAGGATTTGATTCCCAAGATCTTAACATTTTCGGTTTGTGTGCGCGAAACCATAAAGGAATCGTGCTCGTGATGAACAAGTGGGATTTGGTGGAGAAAGACACGCATACACATAAAAATTTTGAGGATGCGTTGAAAAAACGGATTGCACCGTTCACGGATGTGCCGATTATCTTTACTTCTGTAATAGAAAAACAGCGTATTTACAAGGTTTTGGAAACGGCTATTCAAGTTTGTCAGAATCGTCAGCGCCGGATTTCCACTTCTGAGCTGAACAACACGCTGTTGCCGATTATTGAGCACACTCCGCCACCTATGAACAAGGACAAGGTCATCCGGATCAAATATGTAACCCAGTTGCCGGTGGCATATCCCACTTTCGCTTTCTTCTGCAACTTGCCGCAATATGTGGTGGATCCCTACAAACGTTTTCTGGAAAACCAAATTCGCAAAAATTGGGATTTTTCAGGTGTGCCGATTGAGATTTACTTTAGGAAGAAGTAAGTTCAAGGTTTAAGTTCAATAGTTTTTAAAAACATCTTCTTTGAGCAGCCCCGGTAGGGGCAAGAGCTCGGTAGCCCAGGGAGAAGAGAAGCGGAGTCCTGGGAATAAAAAGTCAAAGTAAAAGGTCAGTAAATGAAGAAATTGTTCATAGAAACATACGGTTGTCAGATGAATTTTGCGGATAGTGAGGTGGTGGCTTCCATCTTGAAGGAGATGTATTCGTTGACGAAGGACATCCAGGAGGCCGATTTAATCCTCATTAACACGTGTTCCATTCGTGATAAGGCCGAACAGCGCATCCACAAACGTTTGCGTGAATTAGAGGCTTATAAGCGCCGTAAGCGCACCTTGCAAGTCGGTCTGCTTGGATGCATGGCCGAGCGGATGAAGGAGGAGTTGTTGCAGACTGAGCCCGTGTTGGATTTCATCGCCGGCCCCGATGCCTATCGCTCGTTGCCGCAGCTCATCGCTGATTCACAGCATGGGCACACCTCGTTCAACGTATTGCTTTCTAAGGAAGAGACTTACGACAACATCATGCCTGTGCGCTACGATGCCAACGGCGTGTCAGCGTTCGTTTCCATTATGCGCGGGTGCAACAATTTCTGCTCCTATTGCGTGGTGCCCTATACGCGAGGTCGCGAGCGCAGCCGCAGCCCGAAAACCATCCTCGGTGAAATTGAGGATTTGTTAAAGGATAACTACAATGAAGTCACGCTGTTGGGACAGAATGTGAACTCCTATTACTGGAAGGAAGAAGGGCAAGAGGTTTCTTTTGCCAAGTTGATGGCGATGGTGGCGGAAATGTCGCCGGATTTGCGTGTACGGTTTGCTACATCGCATCCGAAAGACCTCTCTGACGAGTTGATTGAAACGATTGCCCGTTACGACAACATCTGCAAGTGCATCCACCTGCCGGTGCAGTCGGGTAGTGACGAGATGTTGCAGAAGATGCGTCGCGTTTATACCCGCGAGAGCTATTTGGAGCGGGTGCGGAAGATCAAGGAGATGCTTCCGGATTGTGCCATCACCACGGACATCATTGTCGGCTTCAGTGGGGAAACCATTGATAACCACCATGATACGTTGTCCATTATGCGCGAAGTCGGCTACGAATATGCTTATATGTTCAAGTATTCTGAGCGCGGTGGCACGTTGGCTTCCAAGCAATATCCCGACGACATTCCCGACGAGGAAAAAACCCGCCGGCTGGAGGAGGTCATTGCGTTGCAGGGAGAACTCTCCATGGCCAGCAACCTTCGCGATGTCGGCAAGACCTTCCGCGTGTTGGTGGAAGGAGCCTCAAAACGCTCTGACGATCAGCTGTTTGGGCGCAACAGCCAGAATAAGGTCATCATTTTCCCACGCAACGGATATCAAATAGGGGATTATGTGGACGTGACAGTTACAGAGTGTACCCCTGCCACTTTATTGTCTAATTGATAATTGATAATGGATAATTGATAATTATGGTGGATATTCGGAATATTGGGTTTGATGCGTTGGTTTCTTTTTTGCGGGAAAACGGGGAGAAGCCGTTTCGGGCGAAGCAGATATGGACGTGGTTGTGGAAACGTGGTGCGGGGTCGTTTGACGAGATGACTGACCTTTCCGTGGCTTTGCGTACGAAGTTACAGGAGAATTTCACGTTCCATAGGGCGGAGATTGCCGAAGAGGTGCATAGCAGCGACAAAACCACCAAGTTCCTGCTGCGGTTTCATGACGGCAAGATGGTGGAGGGTGTGCTGATTCCGAGCAAGGAGCGTGTCACGGCGTGCCTTTCCACGCAAATCGGTTGTCCGCTGCACTGTGCGTTCTGCGCTACCGGCACCATGGGATTTATCCGCAATTTGCACTACAGCGAAATCATTGACGAATATGTCTTGCTCAATAATCGTGCGCAAGAGATTTACAACCAACACATTACCAATATTGTTTTCATGGGGATGGGTGAGCCGCTGCTCAACTTTGACAATATGATGACGGCCATTGATATCCTGACAGGCAAGGACTATTTCGGTCTTTCGCCCGCGCGGATTACGCTCTCCACGGCGGGCATCATCAAAGGTGTCAAGGCATTGGCGGACAGAGGATTCCGTTGTGGATTGGCCATTTCATTGCATAGTGCTGACCCCACCGTGCGCGGCAACATCATGCCCGTGACGGAGCATAATCCGTTACACGATTTGCAGGCAGCTTTGGCGTATTACCATCAGAAGACGGGTGAGCGTATTACCATTGAATATCTGTTGCTCTCAAAAGTCAACGATTCGGAGAAAGCTGCAGAACAGTTAGCGCGTTTTTGCCGGCCGTTCCCCGTGAAAATCAACATCATAGAATACAATTCCACCCCTGATTCGTTGTTCCACAAGTCGGATCCGACCCGTCGTCAGAACTTTATCGCGGTATTGGAACGCTGCAACATGGTGGTCAACATTCGTCAGAGCAAGGGACAGGATATCGCCGCTGCGTGTGGTCAACTGGTGAGGGAGCAGGCGAATACGTAGGACGTGAGACGTGGGAAGGACGTGGTCTGCATCCTTTTGCGTTTAGGGAATGCTATTGTTCCCGATGTAGCAATTCCACCACAATTTGCGGGTATTTCTCTCTTAAATGGGCGGCGGTGCGTTCCGCGAAATAAACGGAACGGTGCTGGCCGCCGGTGCAGCCGAAATTGGCCGTCAGGTGAGTGAATTTGCGCTCCAGATAGTTATCAACGGACATATCCACCAATGCACATACATGATTCACAAACGTTTCCACCTCTTTGTACTGCTCCAGATATTCCTTTACACAGTCATCTTTGCCGGTGAAAGTGGCGTACCTTTTCTCACGACCTGGATTTGGCAAGGCGCGGCAGTCGAAAACGAATCCACCGCCGTTACCGGATTTGTCCTCGGGAATTCCTTTCTTGAACGAAAAACTTTGTATTGTAACCGTCAGTATATCAGATTTTTCCTTGGCGGGTTCCACATAACTGTCCACCACGGTTTGCAACACACGACGTAATTCAGGAAGATTGTCCGGTAAAGCATTTTGTGACAAAAGATAACGCATGTTGCGAATGGCGTACGGCACGCTTTGCAGGAAATGTGCCTTACGTTCGAAGTAGCCTCGATAGCCGTATGCCCCCATCGCCTGCATGATGCGGATGAGTGAAAAAGCGTTAAAATAGGCCGTAAACTGCTTGCGATCAATGGGGATGTATTGTGCAAGGTTGTCCATATAGCATTCCAACAATTCCTGCCGGATTTCGGGGGAAAGATCCGCCTTGGCATCATACAGCAAAGAAGCAATGTCATACTGTAAAGCCCCTTTTCTACCTCCCTGATAATCAATAAACCAGACATCATCTTGATACACCATAATGTTTCTGGACTGGAAATCCCGATAGAGGAAATAGTTGTCATCAACATTGAGCAGATAGTCCATAAACCGTTGGTAATCATCTTCCAACAGTTGTTCGTTGAAGGGAATATAGACCATTTTCAGGTAGTAGTACTTGA
The DNA here is from genome assembly GCA_900315245.1 of uncultured Bacteroidales bacterium. Taxonomy (GTDB): domain Bacteria; phylum Bacteroidota; class Bacteroidia; order Bacteroidales; family WCHB1-69; genus F23-D06. Next base: position 311,529 of record OMYJ01000001.1, on the reverse strand, counting down.
AATAGTTGAGATCCCACTGCATAGATTGTCGGTCGAAAGCGGCGCGAGGGTAAGCCACAGACATGTCGAGTCCTTTTTTAGCGGTCATCTGAAATTTTGGCAGAGCAGCTACCACCTTCTTGTAGTAGTCCATAACCTCTTGAAAATCACCATTTTCTTTTCTTGTCACACACAATTTGTCATATAAGGTTTGTGTGCCCAAATCGTTCAGCAGATAGTGTTTTTGATCTTCGTGAACGGTCAGTAGGGTAGGGACGTTCAGATGCTGTGCTGCGAAAAAGCGGGTATATTCGAAAAACGCGCGGTTTTCCGCAACATCATCATTGTAAGCGCCGATTAAGGTGCTGTTATCATCAAAAGAAATGCGATAATAACGTCTGTGTGATCCCGACTGTGCCAAAGGCATACAGGATATTGGTTTTTTTCCGGCGTAAACCGTTGCCATTTGGGTTAAGATATCCATTTTGGAATGGTTATAGGTTATGGGTTATTGGTTATTGAAGCAGGTTATAGGTTTATATTTAAAGGTTTATTGGTTTATTGGTTTATTGGTTAGGAGGTTAATTGTCATTTAGTTTGATGAAGCAGAAGAGCATCGTGGTGAAGGCCCAGAGGGAGGAGCCGCCGTAGCTGATGAAGGGTAGCGGGATGCCAATGATGGGCAGTACGCCGATAGTCATGCCGATATTGATGAAGAAGTGGATAGCGAAAATGCCGGCGATGCCGTAGCCGTAATATCGTACAAATGGATTTCGTTGTTTTTCAGAGAGTTTCAGGATTCGGAAAATCAATGCGCCAAAAAGTCCGAACACAACGAGAGTGCCGAAAAACCCCCACTCCTCACCGATGGCACAGAAAATGAAATCGGTGCTTTGTTCCGGCACGAAATTGAGTTTTGTTTGGGTGCCGTGAAGATAGCCCTTACCGAAGAAGCCTCCCGATCCGATAGCGATTTTTGATTGGTTGAGATTGAAATCGGCGCCGAGGGGGTCGGAGGTTTTGCCTAATATGGTATCAATACGTGATTTTTGGTGGGGCTCAAGTCCGTGGTCATACAGAAAATAGACGGAAAACACGAAAACGATACTGGCCAGATAGACAATGACATTACGGCGAATCTTCTTTTTTTCGGTGCGGTTAATGAACATGAAGACTATGAACACCACTGTAATCAAGGCGATGGAGTATAGTTCGTTAAATTTCAGCGAAATGTAGGCCAAGATAGCCGCGATGATGCCTAGGACTAAAAATTCGGCACTCAATCCTTCGCGATAGAAGAGAATGATGAAAGAGAAAAACACAAGTGCGGAACCTGCATCATGTTGGAGCAAAGCCACAACTATAGGGATGAAGATGAGTGCGAATTGTGCGACCCATACGTAGCGTCGTTCGTTAGCGGTTTTACCCTCTTGCATAAACTTGGCCATGGCTAAGGCTGTGGCCACTTTCATAAATTCAGTGGGTTGTATGCTGAAACTTCCAATTTTGATCCAGGACTTTGCCCCGTTGATTTCTGAACCGATAAATATGACGAGAATCATCAGGAAGAGGCAGAACAGGTAGAAAAAGTAGGCGTAATGTTGTATTATTCCGCTGTCTATCAATAGAATAATGGTCGCCAACACAATGGAAGTCCCAATCCAAAGCATCTGTTTGCTGTAAGGTTGACCGAAGTCAAAAATCGGGGTTGAGCCGTCGGGAATATAGCAGGTGGAATATATGGTAATCCAGCCGATGATGACCAATGCAAGGTAATAGCATATCAGCCGGACATCAAAACCCTTGGACATTTTGTTATATGGATCCAACTTTGGCATGGTTACTTGATTATTAGTTCTTTCATTCGATGTTCTAGGTCTGTCCGCTCCACTTTCCGGTTGAGATAGTATTCGGCCATAAGGCTGGCGATGGGGCAGGCCACGGTGGCTCCGAAGCCTCCGTTTTCCACGAGGCAGAAGATGACGATTTGCGGGTCATTGGCAGGGGCGATGAGGGCAAAAACGGAGTGGTCGCGTCCGTGAGGGTTCTGGGCGGTACCGGTTTTGCCGGCCACCTCGATGCCGGGAATCGCTGCTCCGCGTCCAGTACCGGCGGTCACCACCTGTTTCATGCCTTGAAGCACGGTTTCAAAATGTCTTGGCTCAATTTTGGAATAAATTTTGTTATTGAATTGGGTGTTCAAGCTGTCTTTTTTTCCAATAGCCCTGACAACATGTGGACGAATATAATATCCCTTGTTGGCGATGACTGCCAGCATGTTGGCCATCTGAAGCGGTGTGACGGCTGCTTCGCCCTGTCCAATACCCATGGAAACCACGGTGTTGCCGTTCCAACTGTTGTTGTATTTTTTGTCGAAATATTCAGCGGTTGGAATCCGGCCTTTCAGTTCGTAGGGCAGATCTGTGTTGAACTGTTGCAGAAATCCCATGGAACTCATATAGTCCAGCCAGGCGGTATAAGCCTCGTCAATGTTTTTGTATTTTGTACGGTTGGAAAGAATATTGTAATACGCTTTGCAGAAGAATGTATTGCAGGAGCGTTGGATGGCGCTGTAGATATTCAGTCCGCCACAATTGTGACAGTGAACGACGTGACTGCCAATATGATAGCCTCCGCCGGAACAAGAATAGACGGAGGATGGAGTGATGACATGGTCTTGAAGGGCAATGAGTCCGTTAGCCAGTTTGAAGGTAGAACCAGGAGGGTAGGCAGCCATTAACGCTCTGTTGAACAATGGTTTTTCAGGATCCATCACCAGTTTGCCGTAGTTTTTCGGTCGGGCGGTACCTACCAACAGATTTGGGTCGTAGTTGGGACTGGAGATCAGGCACAGGATTTCACCGGTTTTCGGTTCGATGGCCACGATGGCGCCTCGTTTTCCAGCCATCAGTTCCTCACCATAACGTTGCAGCTGCATGTCCAACGTACTCCAGATGGAGGTTCCGGGGACGGCCACGATGTCTTCCGCACCGTTGTCGTAAGCCCCCATTTCTCGGTTGTGGACGTCCACAAGCACTTTTCGCTTGCCCTTCACACCGCGCAACACAGGTTCGTATGCTTTTTCGATGCCGCTTTTCCCGATATAGTCGCCCATCTTATAGTAGTTGTCGTTTTCCACATCTTGTTCATCCACTTCGCTGACATATCCTAAAATATGGGCGGCAATGGGTTGAGGATAGGAGCGCAAGGTGCGGCTTTGTACGAAGAATCCAGGAAATTCGGACATTTTTTCCTGCAAATAACCGTAATCTTCTTTGGAAATCTGTTGTTTGAAAAGGGAAGGCACGCTGCCGGAATATTTGGCGGCTTTTTCTAATTTCTTTCTGACATCCTCAATTTCCAAGTCCAGTACCCGGCATAGTTCCATCGTGTCAAAGGTACGCATCTCCTTGGGTACCACCATCAAATCGTATGCCGCGTCGTTATACACAAGCAGCGAGTCGTTGCGGTCGTAGATGAAGCCGCGTGCCGGGTGAATGGTGATTTCGCGGATGGCGTTTTCGTTGGCTTGGCGCTTGTAAGACTTGTTCAGCACCTGAAGGGAAAACAGCTTGAAGGTATATAGGCAAAGAATAATACCTAATGCAGCCAAAATAATGTAATATCGTTTGCTGTTGTCCTGTGCCATCTATTTGGAACGGTTTTTTAGTTGTTGAATCAGAGACTTGACAGGATTTTTTTTCTTTTCATCGACACGGATATGGTCAATGTCTTCAAAACATTTGTCAATGTAATAGGAGATTTTCTCTTCGGTGGCTTGTTTCACGTTCACAGCGTCAAAGATAGCTTTAACCTCTTGGAATTTCGTTTTCTCATTCATGTTGTTTGAAGCGGAAAACAGCGATTGAAGACGTTGTGCCTGTGTCTCATTGGACAATTCCAGTGCTTTCAGATAAACGAAGGTTTTCTTGTTGTCTTTGATGTCGCTTCCGATGGATTTACCGAAAACTTCGGTGTCGGCATAGACATCGAGGAGGTCATCGGCCAGTTGAAAAGCGATTCCGAGGTGGATTCCGAGGTCAAACAGTGCTTGCAGGCTTTCCGTGTCAGCGTTGGCAACCAGTCCGCCGGATTTCAGACATCCGGCAAACATAGTGGCGGTTTTCATCTGGATCATTTTCAGATATTGGGCAATGGTAACCGTTTCTACCGTTTCAAAATCGAGATCATATTGTTGGCCTTTGCAGGTTTCCATGCTTACTTGGGCGAAAAGTTTGGCCACGGAAAGTATGGTCTCAGGATTGCATGACAGTTTATGGATCTGAAGCAAAGCTGTTACCACCAATGCATCGCCGGAGAGAATGGCAACGTTGGTGTTCCATTTTTTGTGAACGGTGGGGCGGCCGCGGCGTATTTCCGCTTTGTCCATGATATCGTCGTGTATCAGCGTGAAATTGTGCAGCATTTCGTACGCGGAAGCTACCAGACCAGCATTTTCGCTGTTCCCATCGAACATCTCAGCAGCAATATGAACCAATTGCGGACGCAGGCGCTTGCCAGGCAGCTTTAAGGTGTAAAGAATTGGTTCATATAGTGTTTTCGGCTCTTGGTCTTGAAAAATGTTATCAAAATATTCTTCGATAGTACACACTTTTGACGTTATTAAAAACCTGCAAAAATAACATTTCCTTGGACACGATGAGCCATGAAAATAGGAAATAAACCCCTTTTTTTGTTTTGGAAAAAGGCGGTTTGATGAGAAAAAACAGATCGGAAATTAAAGTGTAATGATCTCGTCTATGATTCGGTCATGGGGTTCGCAAGGAACTTCGGGCAGCAGCTGGAAGTTGAAGCAAATGCCAATGGTAAATACGTCAGGATGTTGGGACAAAAAGCGGTCATAGTATCCACGTCCGCGTCCCAGTCTGTGACCATTGGCGTCAAAGGCCATACCCGGCACTACTATCAGGTCGAAACTACCGGTATAGGGATGGCTTTGAGGTTCGGGAATATGGAAATCGCCTTCTGCAAAAGTCACGTTTTCAGCCAATTCCACAGGGATAATGTCGTCTCCGACTACGGTGGGAAGAATGATGGTTTTCTGATGTCGCCATGAATCGATGAAGTCAAGGGTTTGCACTTCATCTGGCAAAGATGCGTAAAGCATCACTTTTTCTGCTTGGCGGAAACGAGGATGCACAGCCAACCGTTGCAGGATTTGCTCAGATTGTGTCTGAAGCGCTTCCTGCGAATATTGTTTTTTGATGGTGCGTATTTGTTGTCGGAGCGTTTTCTTATCCATTACAGAGTATGTTTTCCAAACGAGAAAGAACTTCTTTATAAGCCACTTCCACATTTCCAAGGTCACGGCGGAATAAATCGCAATCCAATTTTTCGTGGCTTTCAGAATCCCAAAACCGGGCAGTGTCGGGAGAAATTTCATCAATCAGCATCACGTTGCCGATGGTGTCAATTCCAAATTCTACCTTGAAATCAACCAAGTCAATTCGGATTTTCTTGAACAAATTCAGCAACAATTCGTTGATTTTATGCAGAATATCATGAATTGCAGTCAGTGTTCTCCTGTCGGCGTAGCCTAATGCTTCAACATGAAAATGGTTGATCAGAGGATCACGAAGAACATCGTTTTTCAGGCAAATTTCGTAGATGGTCTTTTTGGGTATTGTGCCCTCCTCAATGTCGAGACGACGGGCGAGCGTGCCTGCAATCACGTTGCGTACGATGAATTCGAGCGGAAGGGGGGTGGCGCGGCGACACAGCTGTTCCGATTCGCTTAATTGTTCTATATAGTGGGTGTGTATGCCATTATCTTTCAGATATTGATAAATCAAAGAGGAAATTTTGTTATTCAAAATCCCTTTGTTGGGAATGGTAGCTTTTTTTACGCCATAATAAGCTATTTCATCATCTTTAAAGCTCATGATGATATATTCAGGGCTTTCCGTGGCAAAAATCTGCTTCGATTTCCCGTTATATAACAAAGATTTCCTATTCATTTTCTTTTTTTAACACCACAACTTCAAAGATGGCATACAAAAAATAGATAACCATAAACGCAATGGCAAATTTAATGGCATCTTTTTGATTCAGAAACATATACAAGAAGAGAAACAGCAGACAGGAGAGTATTTTCACCGTGCGGGAGAGCATGTACGCGGAAACAAACCGCTTGCCTTCTTGTCCGTCATTGTTGCGCAAGACAATATAGAGGGTGAGCAAGGTGATGACAAAGAAGAAAAGGACGATAAAAGGCAGCGCGGGAGTGGCATATTGTGGAAACAGCCATTGGAAAAGCAGGGAAAGCCCGGCTACAATGACGGAAAAGACAATTATGCGGAACGAAAACTTCCTAATGGGTATTTTTTGGCTCATGTTTGGCTTTGTTTTGCGTTTTTGTCAACGAACGGATGACCAGGTACATAGCGATCGCGATGCTTGTCAGCGAACATAGGATAGTGAACAGCGGGCTGATATTCAGCACATTGTCCAGTTTTATACCACCAAAAACGCCCAACGCGATAACAGCTCCCATTTCAAAAGCCAGGTTGGAATAAACGGCGTATTGATGTATGGGAGAGCTTTTCGGGTTGGTTTTTGGGTCGGGCATGAATTACTTGCGTTCAGGTTGCGGCGTATTCGGTTGCGGGGCAACGCGATTGTTACGCATCTTGCAGTTTCCGGAGAACTCCGCACCGGGTTCGATGGCGATTTTGCCTGTTTCGATGTTGCCGATCAGGTTGGCTGTGGCTTTCAGGGCAAGCAGTTCAGAAACAATCAGGGATTCAGCTTTCACATTTCCTTCGATTTCAATGTTGGCGCACTTGATGTTTCCTTCCACCACACCGCTTCGTCCGATGATGATTTTGGCTTTGGATTCGATGTTGCCGCGCAGGGCGCCGTCAATGCGGCAGTCAGATGCGGTAATCATATTGCCCTGCAGTTGGGTTCCTTGGGCGATGACGTTCACGGCAGAACCGCCGTATTCTCGAGTATCAGTTTCTTTCATAAGCTTCTATTTTTTATCTATTGATTATTTAGGTAATTTTCTTTGAAAAATTCAGGATAATCTTTCCGGTTGTCCCGTTTGTTGTAGAAAGTAGTGTAATTGTTTGTGCTCATGGCATACGCTTCAATGATGCCATCTTCAAATTCAGGTTCAAAATTCTCACTCTTCACCAGGATTTGATAATAATCCATGGCATCGTCTAAGTTGTTGAATTTGGAGATGGTGATCATCTGGTGTTTGTTGTCAATCAAGAAGCTGCTTATAGTCAGGTTTTTCAGGCTAAAAAACGTGTTGTTGAAATTGGTAAGCTCTTGTTTGGCAGTTTGAAGGGGCATTTCGGCAGTTTTCACCAATAATACGACATAGTGTTGGTCATTGGGATTGAATTGATAAACACTTTCCTTTTTCGGGGTGGGAAGGACTTCCTGCATAAGTTCATCCTTCTTTTCATGACTTTCGATGCCCAGACTTTTCTGGATCTGTTCGCGAGTGAAGTTGGACAGGTAGAATCGGGCGAGGTCAGCCACAGGCTCTTTGTTATACTTAGTCACGATGTCGGTCAGTCCGACAATAAGGGTGTCTTGGTTATAGATTTGTCCGGCGGCAACAGCGCGCAGATAGGCATATTGGGATTTCAGCGTGACATCAGTACAATTTGGGATAGCCTTATCTGCGGCGGTCACCACTTTGCTCCACCGTTTGTTGGTGAAATCCTCGTATGTTTGGGCGTATTGGGTTTCCAGCACTTTTTCTTTGGCTGCCAGCTTGTTATAATAATCAGGATCTTGAATCAGCTTGGCATAGTCTGTTTCCGGATATTTGGTCAGCAGGGTGTTTTTATAGGTTTCACCTTTAGGATCGCCGGTTTTAGTGTAAAGGGTGTAAAGCATATAGAGAGCGGGCAGGGCAAATTCGCTTTTCGGGTAGCGTTGGAGCAGGGATTCAAAAGAAGCGCAGGCGCGTTTGGTATCGTTCAAGAGATCCTGATACATGAACCCCGTTTCGTATAAGTCTTTGGCTATGATGGCATTAGCAGTGTCTTTGGCCCCTGGTCTCAAAGGAAGATCTTGCAAATAATAAGCTTCTTTTGTGGGGTCGGTTTCACGGGTGGCTATCGGATTGCCATCTTCATCGTATTCCACGGTGTCTCTGGCCAAAGACGGATCGTTCATCAGGGCCATGTCGTCGAATGAAATCTGAGTCTTATTACTGATGAACCAGTTGTCTTCCAGTTTCCGGTTTCCGAAGCGGCGGTAGAAGTCCTGTTGACCGGCAGTTACCAAAGACTGGTTGTAGAAATACCATTTGCCGTTGGAGTTGTTCATGTTGTTGTTGATGTTCGTGTAGGAGGCGGCGTTCTGCATGGCTAGCATACGTTCAGCCTCTTCGGCGGCAGCTTTTCGCTCAGCCTCGGTATAGTCGGCAATCATCTTTCTCACCCAGGCATTCCGCTGTGCTTCAGGCAGGTTGGCGATGCGTAACAAACTGTCTTGCAGGTCGATTTCATCCAGTTTATCCACCAAGTCTCTCAGAACATTTGATTTTTTCTGAATCTCTTCGTATTTTGGATAATTTTTAGGGATGGACATCATTGCGGTGTCATAGTAGTGTTGCGCCTCGCGGTATTCATTCAGTTCGAAATAAAGGTCAGCCAGGGTAATGGCGGAAAAAGTTTTCTGATAGTTGTTTTCCGTTGAGGCAGATACGGATTTGGCCAGATAATCTATGCGTTGATCCTCATCTTCATCTATGCGGGCGATTTCAGAGAAGGCGTAGTAGATTTGGTCGCGGTAGTTCTCGTTTTTCTTATCCTCCAGCATCTTTTTGAGTTGTTTGGTGATGGCGTTACGATTAGACTCGGTTCCATCGTAATTGGCAGCCAAATGCATCTGGGCGCAGAATGTCATCTCATAATTGTCGGATTTTTTGATGACTGTTTTGAAGTTTTTTTGGGCTTCCGCCTGTTGACCGAGGTTTTCGTAGAGTTCGCCAAGGATAAGTTGCAGCCGGGTGCGGAAATCCCGTTTGGGTTTGTTGTCAAGCGCATTACTGATGTAATCTATAGCTTCCTGTACATCGCCGTCGGGGGCGGTGAGGTGGTATTCGGCTTTTGCGGCGTTGAAGAGCACGGCGAATTTCTTCTTGTTCTTCTTTTCGTTCATGTAGCGAATGGTTTCCAGCAGTTCATCGGCGCTGGAATAGTAACCTTGCCGCATTTGGGCACGGGCAAGCAGTACCTCCGCTTCGTTGCGGACGTTCGACTTCGGGTAGGTGTGCGCGATGTAGTTCAGCACACGCTGCGCCTGCACGTAGTCTTGCTTGTAGAAATAGGATTTGGCCATCAGGAAATAAGCGTCGTCAATGGTTTTGACGTATTCCTTGCCCTTGATCATCATTGAATGTTTGTGGATGGCCTTCGAGGATTTCTCGATGGTGCGGTCCAGATGGGACAGGCAGGGGCCAAGCTCGGATTTGTCTGGATAGTTGTACACCGGCAGCGTGGCCGTGAAGTTGTCTTTAGAGAGTTTGGCGTATGCCTTCTCCGCCTCTTTCATCGCCTGGTTGCCGTTCCAATAGACGTTGTATTTGCACGTTACATTATGGTATGCGCGGTTTGGAAAGGTATTCTTGGAGGTAGAACAACCTGTCAGTGCTGCTATGACCAGCAGACTGATACCCATTTTGGCGAATATTTTTGTTTTCTTCTTCAACGATTTGTTCTTTTTAATGAAAAGTGATTAACGAGGAAATAGTTCTTTTATTTTGTTTTATTCGCAAAATATTCGTCCAAAAGGCGTTGTACATATTTTCCGAATACATCGAACTCGATGTTGACCACGGAGCCGGGTTTCAGGTTGTGGAAATTGGTGACTTTGTAGGTGTAGGGGATGATGGCTACGGAAAAACGGCCTTTTTCGGAATCCACCACAGTGAGGCTCACGCCGTTGACGGAAATGGAACCTTTGGGGACGGTGAAGTTGTTCTTTTCGGGGTCGTAGGTGAAATAGAACCTCCAACTGCCGTTCTCATCCACCACTTTCTCACAGACAGCCGTTTGATCAACGTGTCCTTGCACGATGTGACCGTCGAAACGGCCGTCCATGCGCATGCTGCGCTCGAGGTTGACCTCGTCGCCCACCTTCCACGTGCCGAGGTTGGTCTTCTGCATCGTCTCCTCCATGGCGGTTACCACATACTGTTTCTTTTCTTTGTCTAATTTCACGATGGTGAGACAGCAGCCGTCGTGCGCCATGCTTTGGTCAATATTCAATTCATCCGCGAAATCCACTTCCAACGTGAAGTCAAAATTGGTTCTATCTTGTTCAATCTTAACGATTTTGCCGGTTTTCTCTATAATTCCAGTAAACATTCTTATCCAAAATTAAAACCTGCAAAGATACAAATTTTTCGCAAGTGCAGAGATTCTGCATTTTAATGCGCTTCCAACCAGTTCTTCCCCGAACTGATGTTCACGTCCAGCGGCACCGATAGCTGCATGGCGCCCGACATGTGCTCGCGCACGAGGGTTGAGAGGGCTTCCAACTCGTCGGGACAGGTGTCGAAGATGAGTTCGTCGTGGACTTGCAGGATCATCTTGCTGCGCATATTCCGCTCATTCATAGCTTGATAGATGCGCACCATGGCGATTTTGATGAGGTCGGCGGCGGTGCCTTGGATGGGTGCGTTGATGGCGTTGCGCTCGGCGGCGGCCCGCAAGACGCCGTTCTTTGCGTTGATGTCGCGGATGTTGCGGCGGCGGCCCATGAGCGTCTCTACATACTCGTGCTCGCGGGCGAAATCCAGCGTGTCGTTCAGATAATCCGAGATTTTTGGGAAACTGCGGAAGTAGTCGGTGATGAGCTGCTTGGCCTCGGCTTGCGGAATCTGCAGCCGGTCGGCGAGACCGAAGGCGGAGATGCCGTACAGAATCCCGAAGTTGACGGTCTTGGCGGCACGGCGCATGTCGGCGGTAACATCCTCTTTGTCAACGCCGTAGATGTGGGCGGCCATCGTCGCGTGGATGTCCTCGTTGTTGCGGAAGGTCTCGATCATGCGCTCGTCCTGACACACGTGGGCGACGATGCGGAGCTCGATTTGCGAGTAGTCGGCGGCGAGCAGCACGTTGCCGTCGGAGGGCACGAACGCCTTGCGGATATCGCGGCCGCGCTCGGTGCGCACGGGGATGTTCTGCAGGTTCGGGTTGAGGGAGCTGAGCCGACCCGTGGCCGTAATCGTCTGGGTGAACGTGGAATGGATGCGCCCCGTCTTCGGGTTGATGAGCTGCGGCAGTGCGTCGATGTAGGTGGATTTCAGCTTTGACAGCTTGCGCCACTCCAAGATCAGCGGCACAATCGGATGTTTGTAGGCCATCTTCTTGAGCACCTCCTCACCGGTCTGGTACTGCTTGCTCTTGGTCAGCCGGGCGTTCTTCACGAGGTTCATCTTCTCGAAGAGAATCTCCCCTAACTGCTTGGGCGAACCGATGTTGAAGGTCTCGCCAGCGTATTCGTAAATTTGCTGTTCGATGGCGGCAATCTCGGCGTTCATCGTTTCGGAGTTCTGCTGCAAGGTATCGACATCGACCTTCACACCGGTGTATTCCATGTCGGCGAGAACCGGCACGAGGGGCATTTCCATCTGCGTGAACAAATCCGACAATTTATTCTCTCTCAGTTCTTTATCCAAGATCGGATAGAGCTTTTGCAGTAACAGAATCTGTTCGTTTTCGGGTGCGGGCGACGGTTTTCCGGTCTCCGTCAACTCGCAGTCGAAGTAGCTGAGGGCGAGGTCGTTGAGCTGATGTTTGCGCTCGGGTTGAAGCAAGTAGTGGGCGATTTGCACGTCCCAGAAGGTGCATTTCGGCTCCACGCGGAACGATCGGAGGTACTTGTAGGTGTTTTTGCAGTCGTGCATGACCACGGTGCGCGGTTCCCCGAAAATCAGCTTTATAAACTCCTGATAGTGACGATGTTCGTTTTCGACCCAATGACAATAGGTGGTGGTTTTGTCGAAGGCGAAGGCGAATCCGGCAATGCGTTCCTGTTGGAAGAGCCACGTGAAATATATTATTTCGCTTCGCTCAATTTTAGATTTCCACGGATCGCGCGGATTTGCGCGGATAATATCTTCTGGCGAAGATATTTCCACGATTTTGGGAAGTTCGAAAACAGTTTTGGGTGCTTCGGCTTCCATCGGGGCTTGAACTTCCGTTTCCTCGATGGGACTGAAAAGGTCGGGGGCGGCTTGAGGTTGCGGCACTTGCAGCGACAAATCTGTGAAAATGCGTTTGGTGAGGGCTTTGAATTCCAGCTCGTCGAAGATGGCTTTGAGTTTCGCAGGGTTGGGACCGTTGTAGGTCATCTGCTCGAAATCATACTCCATCGGGATGTCTATCATGATGGTAGCCAGCTCTTTGGAGAGGAAGGCCTGCTCCTTATACTCGTTCATGAGGGTGCGGGTCTTTTCGTTGTCTTTGTCGAAGTTGCGGGCGTACATCTCCTCGATGCTGCCGTAGTTGGCGAGCAGTTTCTGGGCGCGCACCTGTCCGATGCCTGGCACGCCGGGGATGTTGTCGGAGGCATCACCCCACAGACCGAGCATATCGATCAGCTGCTCCGGTCGTTCGATCTTATATTTCTCGCAAATTTCGGCCACACCGAGAATCTCTGCTGGCTGTCCGAACTTGCCGGGCTTGTACATGCGGATGTGGTCGGAGACGAGCTGCCCGTAGTCCTTGTCGGAGGTGAGCATCAGTACCTCAAAGCCCTCGATTTCAGCGTGTTTGGCCAACGAACCGACCAGATCGTCCGCCTCGTAGCCGTCAATCCCGACCATGCAGATCTGGAAAGCGTCGAGGATGCGTTTGATGTAGGGAATCGATTGCACGATGTCGTCGGGTGTGGCCTCGCGGTTCTCCTTGTAGTGCTCGTACTCCACATGCCGGAAGGTGGGTGCGCCCGTGTCGAAGGCCACCGCCACGTGGGTCGGTTTCTCGTTCTTGAGTACCTCGTACAGCGAGTTGGTGAAGCCGAGCATCGCGGAGGTGTTCAGCCCTTTGGTGGTGAATCGCGGACTTTTGATCATCGCGTAGTACGCTCTGAATATCAAGCCCATAGCATCTATCAGGAGGATTTTTTTCGTCATTGCCTTTCGTTGTTTTTAGGGAAGGCAAAAGTACAAAAAATTGGGACGTGAGACGTGGGACGTGAGACGTGGGAGCTAAGACCTTGGAAGAATTTTCGTGGCCACTGCGAGCAGCAGCGGCCGAAGGACAATTCCCCTTCTATTATAGAAGGGGTGCCCGTAGGGCGGGGTAGTAATATGAGCATCAGAATTCCTTGTGAAAGGCAATAGCCGTAGGCCAAGGTAGGGGCGCTTAAATCACTTTTCTTGGCACTCAAAGAAATAATAATCCCGAATTCCCCATTCTGCATTATAGATGGTATCACGCTTGTTCCAATAAGAACATTCCACGGCGGATTCTCTTGGAGAAGGAGGATACACATCATAAATAGGAAAATCAAAGGAATCAATATTAGATAAAACACTGTCATACAATGCCGTATCGATAATGTCATAATAAGAACTATCACTACAATAGCACGTGCGAATTTTCCCGCATCCCGCTGCCAGCAACGCCATCACTACCAATATTGCCAATTTTGTTTTTTTCATTGTCCTATTCATTATTCTTCATTCTACATTCTTCATTATGCATTAAAAAGCGTATCCGATTCCTCCCGACACAATCCCCTTGATGCCGAATCCGGTTTCAAACGTGCCGAAGAGCCGTTCGCCGCCAGCGCGGATGCCGAAGGCGGTAAGCTGGAAGGTGGGGAAGGTAGAGTGTTTCCACCATTGACCGTCATATATTTCCCATGTGGGGTTCTCATGACCTACAAACAATGTGGCACCTGCGGCCACAGCGGAGTAGAGTGTCACGTGCGGACGGTTGAGGTAGGAGAAACGCAATTCTGGCATTAGCGTTATACAATGCATCCACCGCATATTATACACTTGGTAGGTGTAATCTGTATGATCTCTGTAATAGGCGTAGTTCACCATCGCGCCTGCCCAAAGCCATTTTGTGAGCCGATAGTGATAGTTGAATGAGAAGACTGGTGTGGCTCTCCAAGCATGTCCTACAGCTGTAAGGTTGGATCCGCTAATGTTCGGCAAATGATTGTTCTTGTGAAGTATCATTATTCCTAACGGGTCACCGACCTCAAATCGAATCTCATGCCGGTTGTGCATCCCAACTTCCGTGCTCCAGTGCGGTTGGGCCTGGATGATTTTGCGCTTCTTGCTGAAACCATGCATGTAAGCTAATTGAAAGTAAATGTGATTATTATGGCTGGAAAACAGCACCTCATCTCCATTTCCTTTGGAAACATAATCAGCATTATGGGCTGAATAATATTCATCACTTCCTTTGGAAATTCCTATGAGATATTTTTGTGGGGCATAGTTTATTCCCGCCAAAAAGCGCAAATAGTCATTGTTGGGAAGTCGGTAGTAAATACCTAAATCCACCAATAAATCGGCGTGAAGGGTCTTGTTGAGACAAAATTGTGGATCGCCATAAATAGGATTAGGATTGTTGTTTTGGGAAAATCCGGAAAATCCTTCTAAAAAAGTAATAAAAGGGGCATAAAGACGTGTTCCGATGTGGGTGGCGAGGAGGACACGGTCTCCGATAGGATAATGAAATTCGAATTTTAACGGTAGCGAAAAACCGTAAGCATTGGCAATTGTAGGAAAATAATCGTATAATTTCTTGTTGCCCACGCCCACAATACCGAACTCCAGTCCTGCTGAGACTCCAAAGTAGTCCGCAAAATGGTACGCAAATTCTACTCCTGCGTGAAATCCGGAACGAGGCTTTTCATGCGATTTTTCTCTGGTTAAAGTTGAGATATACCGCATGGACTCTATTATGTCATACTGGATAGTGTACCCAAGATGAAAACCATTTATGGGATTTTCATATAAATGCGTCTTTTTCTTTTCTGGAAAAACATACGTCTTTTCCGCCGTGGTACTGTCGGTTTGTGCCGGCGACATCGCGTTGAGTCCCAGGATGATTAGTCCGGCCAATCCGTATTTCTTGATGCTGTCCATACTTGAAAACGTTTGCTGTTCATCTTTAAAGACGCGGCTTTCCCAAAAAGTTACGGTCTGTTGCAGCAGCTTTTCCTTCAAAGAGTCCGTAAGCGACAGATTGTCAACATATTCCGAGCTGTAGAAGAGCCGCTCGAACTCTTCGCTGCGGAGGTAGTCGGCGATGTTCAGGGTGTCGTGAACGCGCACAGTGTCATACACGGTGACGGTGTCGTAGGTCACGGTCTCGCGCTCCACATACACGGTGTCGCGGTGCTGGGCGGCGAGGGGACAGACGAGAGTGAGGAGCAGGAGGGTGAGGATCCTTGCGATAAGCAGGTGCTGTCTCTGGCCCCACACTACGGCTATCGCCTTGTGTGGGGTTATTAGCGCTTCGCGCGTCTTGCCCCTTCGGGGCTGCTTAAGGAAGTAGTTTTTAATCATGGGTCTGCATCAGGAAAACGGTGTCGGTAACGGTGATGGTGTCGTGCAGGACGACGGTGCGGGTGACGGGAATCTCACGGGTGATGACCACGGGTTCGGGTTGTAGAGACGTGCCATGGCGTGTCTCTACGAGAGCGGAGACGTTTTCCGCAATCGAGGTATCCGCAATCGGGGTTTGTTCTGGTTCCGCTGGTTGTAGAGACGTTTCAGGAAACGTCTCTACAGGGGACGACGCATTTTCGTTCGGTGTGTTCCGTACCATCTGCCACACGCAAATTCCTCCCGCGATGGTGGTTGCGGCGGCAATCACGGCGGCAGTCTTGTGGGTGGCAAGGGCTATTCCCGCACTGACGGGCGAGGCGGCGACAGCGGAGCGGATTTCCGATTCCGACAGCCGGTGTGCGGGCGACATCCGCAGCTGCGACAGCTCGGAACGATAGAGCCGGTCGAGGTGGTGGGCGGAATTTCGTTTCATCATGAATAGAAGTGCAATCATAAGCAGTCCTTTCTTTTTGGATTCTTTTTCTTGGGCTTTGGCGGTGAGCAGCTGCTGCAGGCGCGTTCGCGCACGGAGGAACAGCTGCTTGGAGTTGGTGACGGAGATATCCATCAGGTCGGCAATTTGCTGGTGCGAAACGCGGTCGATAGCGTGGAGGTTGAAGACCATGCGTTGTCGTTCAGATAATTGCTGGATAGTCTCCAGCAGTTCCTCCTTCGTGAATCCGGTCTGCCAGTTGGGTTCCTCCTCCTGATCGGTGGGGTCGGTGGTGAGCTCCTCCTCCAACGGCACGGTTTCGGGTCGCGTGCGCAGGTAGGAGATGCACCGGTTGACCGTGATGCGGGTCAGCCAGGCGTCGAAGGAGTCCATCACCCGGCAGGTGTCGGCCCGTTCAATGGCCTTCAAAAACGCCTCATGCGCGAGATCCTCCGCCGTCTGCCGCTCCCCGACATACCGGTAGCATATCGCCACCAACCGGTCGATGTTGCCCTCGTATTTCCGTGACCAAAATTTCACTTTGTCCATTTTTTTGCTGTTGGCTGTTGGCATCAACAAATCACCATTCACACACTATATTGCTTAATTCCTCTATTCAAATATGACGCAAAAATACAAAAAGGTTACGGTACCTCGCACAAATTTTCTTTAGCCTAAAGCCAATAGCCAACAGCTAAAAGCTAACAGCCAACTTTTGGCCCTTTTTCGTACTTTTGCGTCATCATTATAAAACAGCGAAAAATGCAGGCGAAACAGTTTTGGACGAAGGCGTACCAGCGGAATATCGCGAAGATGGTCGGGATGTGCTGCCGCTATGTGGGCGACCGTGCGGTGGCCGAGGACCTCGCGCACGAGGCGTTTCTCAAGGCCATCGAGAAGTCCGGAACCTATCGTCGCCTCGGCAGTTTCGACGGCTGGCTAATGCGCATCAACCTCAACACCACGATGGATTACCTGCGGCGGCAACCGACATTTTTGTCGATGGATGACGATACCGTGGGGACGCGATTTATCGCGTCCGCATCCGATGTTGTAGAGACGTGCCATGGCGCGTCTCTACAGGACGAACCAGATGAAACCTGTATCTCCGAATCCGACCTCACCGAATCCGAAATCCTCGATGCCATCTGCGCCCTGCCCGACAAACAACGGACCGTTTTCAACCTGTATGTTTTTGAGAACCAATCTCATGTGAAAATCGCGGAAGCGTTGCAAATCGGGGTGCGCAGTTCCAAACGATACCTCTCGGAGGCGCGGGCGCAGCTGCAAATCGCCCTGAACAACCTTGTCCGCCACAAAAAATCTGGACTTATGATACTGCTCCCCTTTCTCCCCTGGAAAACGCACGCCATCGACTGTCTCTGCCGTGCGAAGCTGAAACATCTGGCGCTGTCGCCTGCCACGCCGTCGCCCTTGTCCGCCGTCAACTGGACCGCAGCCCCGAAGCCGGGCGTCTGGATGGCCGTCACCGCCGCCAAAGCCCCCGCCATAGCCACAGGCGTGGTCGCCACCGCCGTGACGGGATCCGTCATCGCGTATCAGGCGCAACCCGCACCCAAACCCGCTGACCCGACCCCGCAGAAAACGGTGGTAACCACGTGTGTTGCAACCGATTCCGATTCCACGCATGTAAACAACGATACCGCCGTCGTAGGGACGCGATTCATCGCGTCCGCCATTCCGGCGTCCGCCGCCGACCCCCCATATCCTGAACAGCAAGTAAAAGGAACCGAATTATCTGTTTCACCATTGCCCGAAACGCCCGTATCCAACGTAGTAGAGACGTTTCATGAAACGTCTCTACCTTCGCATCATAGCCTGAAGAAGTTCGAGCGCAACGGCTTCTACGGTCTCAAGGACGCACACGGGACCGTGGTCGCATATCCGAAATACACGGACATACAGCCGTTTGACGAATACCGGACCGGCTGGGCAATGGTGGAGATATTCGGGTTCAAGGGGTTTGTGGATAGCGCCGGCCAGGAGGTCGTGCACCCGCAATATGACGAAATCGGCACCTTTGGTGAGTACCGCGCCGGCTGCGCCCTTGTGCGTAAAGGAAACTTCTATGGCTTCATCAACACTATCGGCGAGGAGGTGGTGCCGGTGACGCATAAAAAGTCTGAATTAATTAAAATTCAACATGAATTACCATAAAAATCCACGAATTAATCAAAAATCTATGAGTAATTTATAACTATTAATGAGTAATTCATGATAATTTATGTCTAAACAAAATCCAAATACAATGAAAAAGTTAACATTATTTTTTGCCATTATCCTGACCATTATTACCTTGAGTGCACAGGAGAGAATTGTGGGCAGCGGAAAGACAGTGGTTCAAGAGCGGAAACTTGCGGCGTTCACCTCAGTCAGCCATCTTTCCTCCACGTTCAATATCACCATAAAGCAGAGCAATGTGTCCAAGGTCATTGTGACAGCAGATGACAACTTGATTGACTATATCCTCACCGAAGTGTCAAACGGCACCCTCACCGTTTCAGTGAAACCCGAGATTTCCTACAGCGAACCGCATGTCACCATTACCGTCTATACGCCACACTTGAACGAAGTGGTTATGAAAGGCACAGGCAACGTGACAGTTCTTTCTGTCAAGGAAGACCATTTTACCGTCACTTGTAAGGGTACTGGCAGTTTCAAATGCGATTGTTTAGTGGCCTATAAGGATTTGGTCTTGCAGAGCAACGGCACTGGAAAAATCGATGTGTCGTATTTATGTCGCAAATCTTTGACAATCATAAACAGGGGTACCGGCAGTATCAAGACAAAGGTGTTGCAAGACGGGACGGAGCAAGTGAATGTTCAGAATGCCGGCACTGGCACAATCACGATGGAAGGACTGTCAGTCAGTCAGTTGTCTTTGAAAAACACGGGCACAGGCTCTGTTTATCCGAAAGGGAAAGCTGAAAACCTGACATTGGAAAACGATGGCACAGGCCACATCAAGGCGGACAGGCTGACAGCGCAGACTGCACACATCATCCACAAGGGAGTCGGCAGTATCAGAGCGCATGTCACGGGAACGACCTATCTCACGAAGACAAGCAAACTTGGCACTGTCAAAATCACTGGTGGCGGGAAAATCATTGAAGAGTAATGTTGTCCTCTTGCGAGTCGGAGATTCCGCCGGCTCCTATCGTCGCCTGGCGGAATGGTGCGCACCGTTTCGCCGCTAACGCAGTGAGCGAGCGGAAACTCCAGCGAAACATTTAAAAATCCAAATACAATGAAAAAGTCAACATTAATCATCGCCATCTTATTGTCCATCAGCGTAATCTATGCGCAAGAACGTATCACCGCCAGCGGGGACATCGTCACAGAAGAATACAACTTGGATGCCTTCACCTCCGTGGACATCCGCTTCGTCGGGGATGTGATTATCCATCAAGACCCTCACCACAAAACGAAGGTGACCGCTAACGAAAATGTGATCCAGCATGTCCGGTTTCAGGTGGAAAATGGAAAGTTGTCTGTTTATGCAGATAAAAACTTCAACAATGTGAAAAAACTTGTGGTGGAGATTTATACACCAATGCTGGAGGAACTCTCTATGCGCGGACCTGGTGACGTGGTGGTAGAAAAGCGGAACGAACCGCACCTGACGGTCATCAATATGGGTGCGGGCGATTGCACCCTCCAATGCCTGAAGATTGAAGGAACGCTTGAATTACATAACAAGAGTGCGGGCGATATCAAAGTCAAATCTCCCGACCCTATCAGACAGCAGACCCTGCTCATTGACAACACAGGGGCAGGCGATATATCCATTCTCGGAAGTCATGTTAGTAAGTCTTTGGTTGTCAACAACAAAGGTGCGGGCGATGTTTCGGTAAACCTTATGAGTATTCCTACCGAAGAACTAACCCTCCAGAACAAAAGTGCGGGCAACATCGCAATCCAAAATATTTCAGCACAAAGGATGGTGTTGCGGAATCAGGGTGCCGGCGATATGAAGATGATGAATGGCAAGGCGGATGAGATGACACTGGAAAGTACTGGTGCCGGAAACACCCACCTGCTCTTGAAAGTCACAACCGCGCACATCACGCACGCTGGTGTCGGCAACATCATAGCCACCGTCACGGGCACCGCCTACCTCACCGACAAGTCCGAACTCGGGAAGGTCACCATTCATGGCGGCGGGAAAATTGTCCGGGAATAACGCGGACTTGAAACTTGAAACCTGAAACTTGAAATCTTTGGCAACACTGACGCGATGAATCGCGTCCCTACTATTGCCTGTTGCCTATTGCCTGTTGCCTGTTGCCTATTGCCTATTGCCTGTTGCCTATTGCCTGTTGCCTATTGCCTATTGCCTTTTTTCCCCGTCAGCAACTGCTGAATCTCGTTCAACTTCATCAGCGCCTCCACGGGCGTGAGACTGTTGATGTCCAGGCCGACGATGGTCTCTTTGACTTCGAGGAGCAGCGGATCGTCCAAGTTGATGAAACTCAGCTGGTAGCTGTCGTCTTTGGGCTTCTCGATGTGTACCTCCTCGCCCTTCTCTTCGCGGCGGGCGCGGGAATCTTCTAACTGTTTGAGAATCTCTTCGGCGCGGCGCAGCACGGCGGGAGGCATACCGGCCATGCGGGCCACGTGGATGCCGAAACTGTGCTCGCTGCCGCCCTCTTCCAACTTGCGCAAGAAATAGACCTTGTTATCGAGCTCCTTCACCGACACGTGGTAGTTCTTGATGCGGGGGAACTGCGCGGCCATGTCGTTGAGCTCGTGATAGTGCGTGGCGAACAGCACCTTGGCGTGATGGAGCGGGTTTTCGTGCAGGTACTCGGCGATGGACCACGCGATGGAGATACCGTCGTAAGTGCTTGTGCCCCTGCCGATTTCGTCCAGAAGCACGAGACTGCGGTTGGTGACGTTGTTGAGGATGTTGGCGGTCTCGTTCATCTCGACCATGAAGGTGGATTCGCCGGTGGAGATGTTGTCGGAGGCGCCCACACGGGTGAAGATCTTATCGACGATGCCGATGGTACACTCGCGGGCGGGCACGTAGCAGCCCATCTGCGCCATCAGCGTGATGAGGGCGGTCTGCCGCAACAACGCCGACTTACCCGACATGTTCGGACCGGTAATCACGATAATCTGCTGCTTGTCCGTGTCCAGGTAGATGTCGTTGGCGATGTAGGGTTCCTCGGGCGGGAGTTGCCGCTCGATCACCGGGTGACGGCCGTCTTTGATGTCGATGCTCTGGAAGTTGCTGATGGTCGGCTTGGTATATTGGTACTGCACGGCGCAGTAGGCGAAGGCGTTGAGCACGTCCAAGCGGGCGGCGAGGCGGGCGTTGTTCTGAATGATGGGGATGTAGTCGGCGAGACTGACCACCAACTCGTTATAGAGCCGCACTTCGATTTCGAGAATCTTCTCTTGAGCGGTCAATATTTTGGTTTCCAGCTCCTTAAGTTCCTCGGTGATATAACGTTCGCTGCCGGTGAGGGTCTGCTTGCGGGTCCACTCCGCCGGCACCTTCGACTTGTAGGTGTTCGTCACTTCAAGGTAATAGCCAAAGACGTTGTTGAAGCCGATTTTCAGCGAGTTGATGCCGGTTTTCTCGGCTTCGCGCTGCTGGATGTCGGCGAGGATGCCGCGACTGTTGGTGGCCAGGTCGGTGAGCTCGTCGAGTTCGGCATTGACGCCGCGCTGGAAGATGCCGCCCTTGCTGGGCACCACCGGCGGGTCTTCGCGAATCTCCTTCTCGATGCGCTTGCAGACGTTCACGCAGGGGTTGAGCTTGTCGGCAATCTCTTTCAGGATAGGCGATTGCGCTTTCTCGCAGAGGGCTTTCAGCTGTTCGGCGGCGCGCAGGGAGGTGGCCAACTGCAATGCCTCCCGCGGGTTGATCTTGCCCGTGGCAATCTTCGAGACCATACGCTCCAGGTCGCCCATCTGCTTGAGAATGTCGGTTAGCTGGAAGGTAAAATCTTGGTTGTTAATAAGATACTCCACCACGGAAAGACGCTCGTCGATGAGCGACTTCTCCTTCAGCGGCATGAGAATCCATTTGCGCAGCATACGGGAACCCATCGGGGTTTGGGTCTCGTCGAGCACGTCAAGCAAAGTGACGGCGTTCTCGTTGGACGAGTGAATCAGTTCGAGGTTGCGGATGGTGAACTTGTCGAGCCAGACGTAGAGATCCTCCTCAATGCGGCTTATCTTGGTGATATGCTGTATTTTATGATTCTGCGTCTCGTAGATGTAATGGAGGGCGGCGCCGGCGGCAATAATGCCGAGCGGCAGGTCTTCCACGCCGAAGCCCTTGAGCGATTTGGTGTGGAAGTGTTTGGTCAGCAGCTCGCGGGTGTAGTCGGTTTTGAAAACCCAGTCGTCGAGCTGGGTGAGCAGCATTTTCTCTCCGAAATTCTGCTTGAAGGTCTGCGTTTTGCCCTTCTGGATGACCAGCTCCATGGGTTTGAAGTTCTGGAAGAGCTTGTCGAGGTATTCGTTGTTGCCTTCGGCGATGTAAAATTCGCCGGTGGAGATGTCGAGGAAGGCGATGCCGCTCTGTTTGTCAGTAAGATGGATGGCGGCGAGGAAGTTGTTCTCGCGCTGTTCGAGCACTTTGTCGTTGATGGAGACGCCGGGCGTAACCAACTCAATGATACCGCGTTTCACGAGGGTCTTGGTGAGTTTGGGATCTTCGAGTTGCTCGCAGATGGCCACGCGGTAGCCGGCGCGCACGAGTCGCGGCAGGTACGTGTCGAGGGCGTGGTGGGGAAACCCCGCCAGTTCGGTCTGCGACGCGCCCTTCCCGTGACGGGTCAGCGTGATACCTAAAATCTTGGACGATTTGACGGCGTCTTCGCCGTATGTCTCGTAAAAATCCCCCACGCGGAACAGTAAAATGGCATCGGGATGTTTGGCCTTGAATTGGTTATACTGCCTCATCAGAGGGGTCTCAGCACACTTTTCCATCTTCTCAATTTTAAGACGGCAAAGGTACGATTTTCTTTGGAATTTTGACCACTATCTCCCCATTATCTTCCGTTTTAATGCATTATTATGTTTTCTTAACACATTTTGTGCAGAAAACGGGAAGTTATTGGTTAGGAAAACAATTCGTTCAATTTTCGTGTCGCGTTTGTCCAGTCGTAATGTTCATATACGAAATCGTGTCCGCGTGTCGCATATTCCTGGTAATAAGCGGAATCCGTGAGCAGACGGTCGAGCGTGTCCACGTATTGGCGGGTGGTGCTGCAGGCGATGACGGCCCCTTCCTTGGCGGCGGGGTCCAGCGGCTTGGCGGCCAACGGCGAGGTGACGCACGGCAATTTCATAGCCATAGCCTCCAACAGCTTGTTCTGCAGACCAGTACCCAACCGCATCGGGGCGATGAAGATGCGTGCTTGGGCGTAGCAGTCGGTCATGGAGGGCACCCAGCCCGTGACAGTGACATGGTCGTTCTGCAGGGCGCGGACCTTCTTGGAGGGATCGGCACCGGCGAGCATCAGCTTCACCTCCGGATGCTTTTTCCGCAATTCGGGCAGAATCTCCTTAACTAAATAGACGGCTGCATCCACGTTGGGCGGGTAGTTCATGTTGCCCGAGAAGATGAGGTCGTGGGTTTTCGGCACTGCGTCGTGACTGAATTTAGCGAAATCCACCCCATTGGGAACCACCACAATTTCCTTTTTCATAGGGTGTTGTATGCAATCACGGTCCAAGGCGGTGATCATGGTCTTGCCCTCGAAATCGTCAAAGATGTCGGTTTCGTAGTGGGCGATGCGGTGACCTTCCATCCGCATCACAGACCGGAACAGCGGGAATGCCTTCTGCGCCCGCCGCTCCATCCCCATGGAGAAAGCATCTTGATAATCAAGTACTTTCGGAATCCGGCAGTGGCGTACGTACTCTGCCATCCGGAAGAGTTGGCAGTAAATCCGGTCGGGCTGCACCTCTTGGATGATCTTGTCGATCCGCTTGTGGTTGCGGTGGCTGTAGAAATAGCCGCATTGCAGGGGGAGTCCCACAAAAAGGGAGGCCGCCATGTTGAGGGCACTGCGCAGGGGAGACTGTCGTAGAAAGTGGATCTCGCGACAGTATGGGGTCAGTTCGCGCATCGCCTCTTCGGGCACGCTACGGCTGTAGAGCGCCACCAAGTAGAGGTCATGCCATTTCGACAGTTCCCGGATCTGGTAGTAGGCTCTCAGCTTGTCACCCTTCTCCAACGGGAAGGGGATGCGGGAAAGGACCACTAATATCTTCATTCTGACAATATTACGACTTAAATAGCCGAACGTTCTGTTCGGACGGCAAAGATACAATTTTAATGGTTATGGGTTATGGGTTATTGAAGCTGGGTTGGGTTTCATGAAATCGAGCTTTAATAACATCGGCAAAGATACAATTTTTAGTGAACAGTGAATAGTGAGCAGTGAATAGAAAAACGCCGCTGTGAATCCGCGCCAAAGCGCATTTCCACAGCGGCATTTTTTATTTTAACGGTTCTGCAGAGACGTGCCATGGCGCG
Organism: uncultured Bacteroidales bacterium; assembly: GCA_900315245.1. GTDB lineage: Bacteria > Bacteroidota > Bacteroidia > Bacteroidales > WCHB1-69 > F23-D06. The sequence goes on along the minus strand of OMYJ01000001.1, from coordinate 287,019 downwards.
TCTCTACAAACATCGTACTACCCGATCACCTTCTCAGTCTTTTTCATCAGGCGGCGTTCAATTTGATCGGCTTTGACCACGTAGTCGTGCGCCTTGTTGATCATCATCTCGGCCCACTCCTTGTCTTTCAGCGAGGAGGCGTTGATTTTGACGTTGAGGTAGGCGCCGTGGACGGCCGCGCGGGCGCAGAGCACGCCGACACCGGCGTCAGAGACGCTGGCGGGGTTGCCCTTGTTGATCATCGCCTCGCAGATCTCGAACACCTTGAAGGAGGTCTCGATGGTGCGCATCGGCACTTCGGTGGCGTATTTGGTGGCGTCCTGGATGGCCTGCGAACGGGCTTCCTTCTCTTCGGGTGTGCCCTTCGGCATTCCGAACGCGTTCATAATCACGTTGAAAGCGTTGGTGTCCTCATCCACGAGGGCAAGCAGCTGGTCTTTCAGCAGTTGGCCTTTTTCAGCCCATTCGGAGAAATATGCCCACTTGTCGTCCCAACCGGGCTTGTGGGAGGAGAGGTTGGCGACCATTGTGCCGAGGGCGGCGCCAAGGGAGCCCATATAGGCGGAGATGGAACCGCCGCCGGGAGCCGGACTTTCGGAGGCCGTCTCGTTGGCGAAACCGGTGCAGGTCATATTAACCAACTTCGGCGTAGTGTCCTCTTTCTCAAGGAGATATTCGATGACTTTCTCTTCGGGGTTGAAGGGTTTGAGGTCGTCCAAGCCCATGGATTTCACGGCAATCTTTACCATCTCCTTTTCGTCGATGCCGAGGGAGCGTTTCTGTTTGGCAAGGTAGTATTTGCCGGCTTGGATGAGCACTTTCTTGGGGATGAGGCCCACGATTTCAGCGCCGGTGACGCGGATACCGCGCTTGGCGGCCTTGGCGGTCACCTCGTCAAAGGCGACGTGCAGCGGCGTGGCGTTGATGTCGGTGATGTTCATCGAGACTTGCGCGATGCCGTATTCCTCAATGTACCAGCCGATGGCTTTGGTGCCCTTCAGCGTGCCGGGGATCATCACCACGTTGCCCTTTTCGTCGAGCACTTTCTTGCCGGTGATCTTGTTGCCCTCGCGTTTCGGGCGGCCCTTTTCGCGCACGTCGAAGGCGATGGCGTTGGCGCGGCGCGTGGAGGTGGTGTTGAGGTTGTAGTTGACGGCGATGAGGAAGTCGCGGGCGCCCACAGCCGTGGCACCGCTCTTGGCGACGCTCTCCGTGAACTTGTTGGGACCGAAGTCGGGCTTCCACTCCTTGGAGGTGATGCGCTCCTTCAGGGCTTCGTACTCACCCTGACGGCAGTTGGCGAGGTTGCGGCGCTCGGGCTTGAACGCGGCGTTCTCGTAGCAATAGACGGGGATGTTCAGCTCCTTGCCGACTCTTTCGGCTAATTTGCGGGCGTATTCCACGGTCTCTTCCATCGTGATGTTGGCGATGGGCACGAGCGGACACACGTCGGTGGCACCGAAACGCGGGTGGTCGCCGTGGTGGTTACGCATGTCGATCAACTCCTGACACTTGGCGATGAGTTTCACAGCAGCATCGACCACATAATCGGGTTCGCCCACGAAGGTGACGACCGTGCGGTTGGTGGTGGCACCGGGATCAACGTCCAACAGGGTCACGCCTTCGGCCTGACGAATCACGTCGGCCACTTGGTTGATAATCTCTTGATTTCTTCCCTCACTGAAATTGGGAACGCATTCGATTAACTGTTTCATTTTGTAAGATATTGATTATTAATATTTTTATTTATCCAGAACAAGTTTGCAAATGTACATAATTTACGAATACAGCCATAAAAAAAGGCGGCCTAAAAAGACCGCCTATATATTATAGTAAGGTATTCAAATATTTATCTGACCACGATTTTCTGAACAGATTGGCCGTTTTCACTGTTCAGGTGCAAGAAGTAAACGCCCTTGGCCAGGTTGTTCACATTGATTTTGTAAATGCCTGAACCGCCGTCATGGTTGAATTGGTCAACATAGACGGTTTTACCCATCATATCAACCACGCTTGCATTAAACTGCTGAGCTTTATCGGAAGTGACCTCAATGTTCACGAAAGAAGTGGCCGGGTTCGGATAAACATTGATTTCTGTTTCGTCAAATTGATCAACACTGTTACAGATTCCATAATAATCGAACTCAAAACCAGTACCTTGGAGCATGTTGTCAGAAGCGAAACGGATGATGAATTTGGATGAAGGGACGCCAACCATGTTATAGAGAGGTGCATCATAAGAATAAACATTTGTCGGGAGGTTATTCATGTCATAGTGAGCAACCAACACTCTGCTTGAGCTGCTGGGGGAAGTTTGATTATAAATATCCACAAAGTCACCTTGTTTCAAATCAAATTTAGGGAAGGCATAGACCAGTTGGTCTGTATATTTCAAGTTCAGGGTGTACTCGCAAACATTAGTGGCGCGATAGGTGTCGTCGCTTATCACATTGTCGGGTTTGTCTGTCAGGACTGCATGCTGATCGGTGTAGATTTTGTCGGTACATGCGTTCTTGTTGAAGCTTTTCACGCTGTAATCGAGAACAAAACCGTAGTCTGTCTCAGAATTTGCAGTGGAGGTGAAGACCACCAGGACACTGTCGGCGTTGACGGTGATGGCACCCGGAAGAGTCTCGCCTACAAAGTCACCGTGTTCGCAACCTGAAACATTGGTGTAATCATTACAAGCGGCCATCAGGTAATCGCCACTGTATTGTTGTTTGATACCGGAGGCTTCTGTTCCGCCGTTGTAAACAATAACTTTGTCTCCGTTTTTCACTTTGAGTTTGGAGAATTTGAGTTCGTAAGAAGTGGCATCGGGGCAAGCCAGCACCCATCTGCGGTTGGAGTTCTGGGCGTATTTCATGTTACCGGCGCCGTCGCTGATGGTACCGAAGCTGGCGGTGACGCGGGCAGAGCTTTCCGCGGGTTTTTGGATAAGTGCACTGTCAGGCATCAGATTGATCATCATAGTGTTGGCATTGTTGGCATTGAAGTTGCCATAGCTGGTGGTAACCTGGTTGTTGATGAGGTAATAGCCGTTGCTGGAACCTGCCCAACCCCAGTTCACGTGGAAGTAGGTGGCATTGCCAATCGTGGTGTAACCATCGACAATCCAGGCGTGACCGCCGGCAGCGGTGCTTTGGCCGGAGAAGAACAGCGGTCTGTGCTGGTCTAATTCCGCTTTCGCTTTGTCCACCCAAAGATACATCAGGGAGTCGTTGGGAACTATATCCGTCATGACTTGAAAACGTGCTTCGTCAGAAAAGAAATAGTGATCCTGTAAAGCGCCTAAAGCATATTCGGATTGTGAACCGGAACCATCAAAACCATAACTCATACGAACGGAAACGCCGCAGTGGTAAATCAGTTTCGCTAATTCCCCGTCGTATGCACTCAGGGAATTGGCCATGGCGTTATAGTCATATCTGGCTTGGGAGTAGTTGACGATTTGGACAGGATAGGAGTAGGTTAATTCACCCTCATCGCTATATTCGCGGGGGAAGTAAGAAACGGAACCAATACCATGATCCGGGAAACGATAGAAAAAGAGGATGTTGGCCATTGTCAACGCCACGCAGCCGACAGGAGTGTGATAGTCATCGGCGTAGGAATTGCGAGGATTGTAAGGGCACATGGTGTTGTAGTATTGCTCCTGAGTCCAACGAGTGGTGATCAGAGGCTGAACGCAAGGATTTCCTTTTGTGGCAAAGGGTTTAAAGTCAGCGGCCAAGTAATGGTTCCAGGAATTGCGGACATTTAAGGCAGCCGAAGGATTGTCCTTCAGGTAGGAAAGTTCTTTGGCATAACGTTCTGTATAGATGTCAGCGCCAGTGCCTTCCTTAAAATTGCTTTCCAGGGAGAAGGCGAGGACAGGGTTGGCCAAATCGGTGGCGGAAACAATCATGAAACCATGGTCTCCCACACTGAAACGATAGGTGGCAGGGGTACCGTCTTCGGAATATTCCGTATTCACTAACACCAGCTCCAATTGGCTCGCTTTTGCAGCACCTACACGTTCGGAGAGGAAATTTTTAGATGCGGTCATGGCATCTTCTACGGGAACAACGTTCGCCGCGTAGCTCATTGCTACAAACATCAATAATGATGCAAACAGGGTAAACTTCTTCATACTTATAGAATTTTATTTATAATTATTCCAATTAATATTATAGCCCGCAAAAATACAAAAAAAATAAATAAACCCAAATTACAAATCGGATATTTAAAATTTATTCAGATAACGTGGTTTTTTGTATTTTTGCACTTCGGTTTTTAAATCACCCAAATGTTTTACAAGACAATTAGTTATCAACAAATATGAATACTTCAAGAAAAATTTCGGCCGATTTGTGGTATGTGGGCGCTTCCGACAGAAGACTTGCCCTTTTTGAGAATATGATGCCCATTCCGAGTGGCACCTCCTATAATTCTTACGTCTTCATTGATGAGAAAACTGTCCTTTTGGATACGGTTGACCAGGCGGTGGGTGCGCAGTTCTTGGAAAATTTGACAGCTGTGCTGGCAGGACGAGCGCTGGATTATATCGTCATTCACCATGTGGAACCTGACCATTTGGCTTCCCTGACAGAAGTGCTAGTGCGTTGGCCGAATGCGGTCATTGTGTGCAGCCTGCAGGCCTCCCGCTTCATGAAACAATTCATGGATATTCCAGAACAGGTTCAATTCCAGATTGTTAAGGAAGGTGATTCGTTGAATACGGGCAAGCATACGCTCAATTTCGTGGGGGCGCAGATGGTGCACTGGCCGGAAGTGCTGGTCTCCTACGATTCTACCGACAAGGTGCTTTTCTCAGCAGATGCTTTCGGTACATTCGGGGCTTTGAACGGCAATCTCTATGCCGATGAGGTCAATTTTGACCGCGAATGGATGTACGAAGCCCGCCGTTATTATACTAATATAGTAGGCAAATATGGGATGCAGGTGCAGAATCTCCTGAAAAAGGCTGCCACGCTCGATATCGCTATGATTTGTCCGCTCCATGGCCCCATTTGGCGCAAGGATTTCGGCAAGTTCATTGAAAAGTACGACAAATGGAGCCGTTATGAGCCTGAGGACAAGGAAGTTCTCGTGATTTACGGTTCTATGTACGGCCATACAGAATCTGTGGCTACTGTTTTGTCTGGAATGCTTGCTGACAAGGGCTGCCGCAACGTGCGCATGTACGATGTCTCCGCCACCCACGTATCTTACTTGGTGTCAGAGTCTTTCCGTTGCAGCCATATCGTGCTCGTCGCCCCGACCTACAATGGTGGTCTCTATCCTCCGATGGAGAACTACCTGCTCGACATCAAGGCGCATCTGTTGCAAAACCGCACCTTCACAGTGATTGAGAACGGTTCCTGGGCGCCTGTTTCCGGCAACGCCGTCAAGGCCATCCTCGGCGAGATGAAGAACACTACCGTTCTCGAACCTGCCATTACCTTCAAGTCGGCGATGAAAGAAGCGCAACGTGCTGAATTGGAAACCCTTGCAAATGCGATAGTCGAATCAGTACTCTAACCCCAATAACCTTCTAACCCATAATTATGTATAAAATCGTCAAAAAGGAAGAACTAGGTCAGGACACGTTCCTGATGGAGGTGGAAGCCCCGAAAATCGCGCAGTCGGTGCTGCCCGGACAGTTTGTCATCGTGAAGGCGAACGAGACCGCCGAGCGAATCCCGTTAACCGTCAGCGACACATTTCTGCCTGATGGAACTATTACTTTGGTAATCAAAGCAATAGGAGTTTCAACCCGAAAAATAGTCTCCTTCCCGGTAGGCGGTTTTTTCCATGATGTGGTGGGTCCGTTGGGCAATCCGTCGGCCTTCATCCACCGTCCGATTGGCATGTTGCGCCGGTCGCGTTACTGTTTCATAGCGGGAGGTGTTGGCATCGCGCCGGTCTTTCCATTGGTAAAGTGGATGTCACAACACGGGCTGGAGTGCGATGTCATCATCGGGGCCCGCAACGCGTCGCTGCTCTTCTATATCGAGCAGTTCCGCAAAATCACCAACAACCTCTACATCACCACGGATGACGGTTCCATGGGCTTCAAGGGCACAGTAAACGACATGCTGGACCATCTGGTTCACCAGGAGGGACGCCGCTACGACGAAATCACGGCCATCGGCCCGATGATCATGATGAAGTTTGTGTCGTTGAAAGCCAAAGAGTTAGGGATTCCTTGCGTGGTGAGTCTCAACTCGCTGATGGTGGATGGCACGGGTATGTGCGGCGCGTGTCGGGTGCAAATTGGCGGCCAAACAAAGTTCACCTGCGTGGATGGTCCCGAGTTCGATGCGTCTCTCATCAATTTTGACGAGTGTATGCACCGTCAAGCCATGTATGACCACATTGAAGGTCGTAAGTTATTGGAAGAAGAAGAGTTACGTGAAAATCATCAATGTCATATCGGCGGTATCGCACATGAGGCCCTTCCACCAAAATCACGCGTGCCGGTGCGCGAGCAAGCACCCGAGGTGCGTCGTTCAAACTTTAGGGAGGTTTGTTTCGGCTACAATGCAGAAGAGGCGGTGGAAGAGGCTCGCCGATGCTTGACCTGCAAGAACCCGCAGTGTGTGGGCGGCTGTCCGGTGCATATCCGCATTCCCGACTTCATCTCGCTGATCAAGGACGGACAGTTTGACAAGGCTGCCACCTTGATCCGAGAGGACACCGCACTGCCGTCTGTGTGCGGTCGCGTGTGCCCGCAGGAGAGCCAGTGCGAGGGCAAGTGCATCCTCGGCCGCAAGGGCGACCCCGTGGCCATCGGCAAACTGGAGCGTTTCATCGGTGACTGGTCGATGAAAAACAAAATCGTGGCACAGAAACCTACCGTACGAAAAGGCCAAAAAGTGGCTGTGGTGGGCAGTGGTCCCGCCGGACTGACTTGCGCTAAAGAGCTGCGCTGTATGGGCTACGATGTCACGGTGTATGAGGCACTCCACGAATTTGGCGGCGTGCTCGTCTATGGCATCCCGGAGTTCCGTCTGCCGAAAAAAGACATTGTGAAGCCCGAAATCGACACCATCAAGAATCTCGGTGTACGTTTCGAGAGCGATGTGGTGATTGGCCGCACGATGTCGGTGGACGACCTGATGGAAAAATGGTGTTATGATGCTGTTTTCATCGCATCGGGTGCAGGATTCCCCAATTTCATGAACATCGAAGGCGAGAACCTATGCGGTGTGGTCTCCGCTAATGAGTTTTTGACAAGAAACAACCTGTTGTTCTCCTACAAAGAGCATTATGAAACCCCGAACTTTGTCGGTAAGAAGGTGACGGTGGTGGGTGGCGGCAATGTGGCCATGGATGCGGCCCGCACGGCCATCCGTCTCGGTGCGGAAGTCCATATCGTCTATCGCCGTTCCGAGGAGGAGCTGCCTGCCCGCCGCGAGGAGGTGCATCATGCCAAGGAGGAAGGTGTTGATTTCCAACTGCTTACCAATCCAGTGAAGATTATCGGCAACGACAAGGGCTGGGTGTGCGGAATGGAGTGCGTGCGTATGGAGCTGACGGAACCTGATGCTTCGGGTCGCCGTCGTCCGGTGAAGATTCCCGGTTCCGAGTTTATCTTGGACACCGATATGGTCATCATGTCCATTGGCACTTCGCCTAACCCGCTGATTTACACCACGACGCAAGGTTTGGATGTCAACAGTCACGGCTGCATTGTGGCCGATGAGGTAGGGGCCACCTCACGGGAGGGGGTCTTTGCCGGTGGCGACATTGTTTCCGGCGCGGCCACGGTCATCCTCGCCATGGGTGCGGGAAAGAGCGCCGCGAAGGCGATTGACGAGTATTTGAGGCATAAGAATTAAGCGGTCTTTACAGATTTCGTTTGCATTATTATCCAAACTCTTTTTTATGATTTATGAATAAATTTGCAAATTGAATAATTTTTTTTGTATGTTTGCACCCAGTTTTTCATTTAAATTTTAATCTGATGAGCAATTCATACTTTTTGAATAGAGTTTTTATAGCACTCACGTTATGCCTCTTATTTGCAGGTTTTCCATCCTTTGCCCAAAACGTGATTACAATCACAGATGACCAACCCTTTATTGAGGGTTTTGAAGGGGGTGTTTTCGATTTGTGGACAGTGGACTCCACAGGTGGTGGCCACTGGTCGGTGGTTAACGGATCAGAATCTTCTGTGGCCTCATTCTCATACGATAATGTTGGAGAAGAAGCTCGACTTATTTCCCCTGTTCTCAATTTCACCAGTGTAAGTGCGGCTAAGGTAACATTTTCTTATGCCATGATGGGGGTCTATGCTGCAGATGTGCTTGAAGTCTGTTACCGCACCTCGGAAACAGATTCTTGGCATGTGCTTAACTCGTTTAGTGTCAGTGATTTTACAAATGCCTATGAAGCAATATGTAACTTACCAAATCTTTCTTCTACTTATCAGATTTCATTCAACGCTCAAGGTCTTGGTGGAATCATTCTCTTTTTGGATAATGTAGAGGTTGCTTCTGTTTTTAGCTGCAGTCGTCCTATCGGTTTGGAAGCAAACAACATCACCAACACCTCAGCAATTTTAAGTTGGTCAACTACGGGAAATGAGGATAGCTGGACTATTGAGCTCGACGGCGTGGAAACCGAGGTCATGACCCAACCGTTCCTTATGGATGGTTTGATGCCTCAGACCCAATATACATTCCGTGTGAAAGCCAATTGTGGCAATGACAGTGAGTCAGATTGGTCCCTTCCCATCGTTTTCACCACCTTTTGTGATGTCTATGTGGTGACGGATGAAGTTCCATACTTCGATGATTTTGAGTCGTTTGACGAATTTGTGTGTTGGCAGACGGAGATAATTTCTGGTATTGACAACTGGACAGTAGATCCTGGTTATCTTATTCATAATAACACGGCTTTTTTAATTTGGTTAGGGGGAGAGGCGAGGCTTATTTCCCTGCCTATGGATTTGACAACCGTGACCAATCCGGCACTCAGCTTCATGCACAAGCATCCACAAGTGCTTTCAAATTTTGATGAAATGTCCGTATGGTACAGAACCTCGCTGGAGGACGAATGGCATTCCATCCAAGAGTACGCATACCCTGCTGAAGAACTGGAGACAGAACTCATCACGCTGCCGAATCCGTCGAGCACATACCAGATTTCATTTGTTGGTACATGCCACAATGGCGGAGGCATCTATGTGGACAATGTGAAAGTGGGAAAAAAATCAGTGGTCGGCATAGAGGAAAGATCTGATTTTACAGTCTCTGTCACTCCGAACCCGACCAAAGACTTGGTTGTAATAACTTCCAATATGACGGATGGTGAGGCTGTTGTTTATGACATGTTTGGCAAACAAGTTTCTGCAACAGCAGTTGTAAACGGCCGCGCCGAATTCGATTTGGGCAACTGTGCAAATGGCATTTACGTTGTGCGTCTCATCGGTGCAGAAGGTGTCCACACTGTCAAATTGGTGAAAGAGTAGCATTAACACTCGCCAGCAATTGCCTCACCATTCCTCGTAATCTTACAGTTCCACGGCAGGCCAGCCGTAGTCCTGATAGTATTTGACGTTGAGGTTGTGTTTTTTCACATACTCGCGCAACTGCTCCTGACGGACGGCTTCGCGGATCTTGTCGTTGGAGTGGATATTCTGGTAGATGTCGAAATAGCTGCCGAAGATACGTTGGGCGCTGGCTTCGTTGCCGGCCCCGTCAACGGTTTGCTCGAAGGAAACCACCTTGTACTGGTCGCCTTCCTTCTTCAGGGTCATCAGACCCGCGTGGTTGCCGCCGGAAACGCACTTCAGCGTGTCGCCGGATTTGTCGTACCAGTACACCCAGAAGTCACCCATGAAGAGTTCGTCCTCCTCATGTACCATGATCATCATAGGGATGCAGAGTTCGCCTTTCTGGTAGTTCTCGCCAATCTCGTTCACCAGATAATCGCTGATGGCATTGCGCACCACCTGTTCCTTTTTGTTGATGGCGATATGACGGATGCAATCGGCCTTGTGTTCGTCGAAATCGGATATCAGCCATTGGCCGTTCACCTTCTCCATATAGAGTTTATGTTCCTCTACGTCAGAGGATTCGTCGAACGAACCATCCTCCCATTTCTGGCGCACCTTGATGGTGGCGACCGCGTGGGTGTTGTCGGTTTTCTCCACACCGGCCACTTCAAAGTCGGCGATAGTGCCGCCGTTGCCGGTCACGAAATAGTAGAGCCATTCGTGGTCCATGGCCTCGAACTCCGGCAACTGGTTGAACATCGTGTCCAGCACGTTGTAGAAATCCGCCGTCATATACGGTTTCGACTTCTCCGACAGTTCGTGGTCGGGGATGTACTGGCAAAGCTCGGTCGCACGTTTCTGCAGCTGTTTTTCAGAATCACTACATGCCGCAAACAGGAACGCGGCGATGGCAAAAATGAGGATTTTTTTCATCATATTACATTTTTTAATTGTTGTTTGCAAAAATCTAATCTCTACTTCCGGGCATTAAGTCGATGAAGGTTTTCTTGACCAGTTCGTAAGCTCTGTTCGGATTAAATCGTTCTGCGCCACCGCGAAGCAATATGTCCATATCCCCTAAAAATTCCGGTGTCTGCAACTTCAGTTCCATGTTTTGCACGAACTGCTTATATGTAGGAACCTTTTCCACCACAAATTCCATATACTTTTGATAGCATTCCAGTACCAGTGCCACGTCTATCTTCCCGCTTTCCAAAGCCACTTGCAGATCGAACAAGTCGCGGCCTTTCTTCCTTTGGTATAATGCACGCAACTTGGTTCCTATCAGTTCGTTAAGGGTGTAAGTGGTGATTTCACATTTACCGCTGAACCAAGAGTTATGAACTTCAAACGGCATTTTTTGCAACCCCAGGACGTTAAAGTGTTCGTAGCAATTGATTTCGATCTTCAGTCTTAAGGGTTGTACCGGCGGAACTTCTGACTCCATACGGAAGAACATAGTATTGTTGTACCGTTTCTGCTTCGTCACTTTGCCAGGGAGCCACGACAGCACCTCCCCAAGACGGAACAAGATGGGTTTGATGGGACCGGGATGGATTTGCACGAGGTCAATATCTTCGCTGTAACGAGATTGCGGAGTAAGGTACAGCTTATGCAACGCCGTACCTCCGCGAAATGCCAGCTGCGAAGCCAAAAATTCATCGTTGAATATGCAGACCAGGGCCTTGCAGATGATGAGGTCTTGTTCGACCATCGCATCAGTGTTCCAAGGCACTTGCTCGTACCATTCTTGTATGTAGTATTGGGGAATCATATTTCGTCAATTTCAACTTCGTAGTTTTTAATAATTTTCCAACGCTTATCTATGAGCATATCATCGCTAACGGCATACGTTTGCTTCAATGGAGTCTTTCGCATTATCCTACCTGTTTGTTTCCATAATGTATAGAGTTTGTCAGCTTGATCCTGCTCTTCAATCTGTTCAAGCAGATAGCCAAGACGTTGAATAGTGGCACTGCTGAAATAACTCAGCAATGGCACCTTTTTGTCATCCCAGGAGGTGGCCTCGCACAGTTCCACTAAAAGTTCAGCAGCTCGGCTCACACCTCCCACTTTGCGTTCTTCTGACACCACGTCCAAAGCAGTTAATTCAGGTTCTGCCACAGTCATATAGCCAGTCAAGGTCTTCACACGCCTGGTGAATTCAAGTGGCAGATTTTGTCTTAGAGTGAATTGTACGCGTACGCCGTTTTTCATTCCTGAACGGATAGGTCCCCCATTGACCGTTGCTTGGAACACCATGGCCCGTTGATGCGAAGCTCCATTCATCGCAGCAGCCGTCAGTAACGAGACGTAATAATCACGCTTCAGAAAACTCATCAACTTGTCTATGTAAAACGAAGGAGGAACAACACCTCTCAACTTGTACTCATTGGGTATGATGACGTAAAAGTTTTGCCAAGGTGACATGATAATGCCACGATCAGTCAGTCGGGTCAAACTGTTCTGCAACGCTTGGTCTGAAATGGGCAGGTGCAGATTCAGCACATCTTCCTTCGTGAAAATGTACCGGCCTCTCACCATTTCATGGGTAACCCAATCTTGCAAACATTTAATATCTGCCATCGTAATCGTCTTATTGTCTGTTTATAAGCAAAACTAATCGCTTTCTGATTATTTCTGCAAATTCGCCGCAAAAATACAACTATTTTTGATTCAACCACATTTTAGTCTAAAAAAACTTATACATAACAAAACTGTTGGATTTATGATCTCTACCGCACGCCGAGTTCCTTAAAGATATTTCCCAGTACTTCCGCATCGTTGCGACAGAGATATGAGTTTATTTCCATCGTTTCCCCCCCGTGGCACTTCCAACCACTTTTGTTTTTGTTGAATGCTTAAAATTGTAATAGGTGGTCATCGTGATAAATATTCTAACAACAGATGGAACATCTCCGTAACAACGCTTTCAGTGTTTCTGCGTGCTGTCCGACTACGATAACATGGTGATTCCCAATAGGATTCGTCAGAAAATATTCGGTATCGGACGGTTTGGCGAGACGCACCACTAACTGCGTGCGGCAGAGGTCCGGCTTTGTCTGACAGCGAACCAGCTCTCCTTCCGCGACGAATACTCGTGACAAATCTCCCGAAACCTTGCAAATCGTGACAGGGCCTTCCGGCACGAAGCCGCGGATGCCGACCCCGATTCCCGATTCGAAATGCGTGTCCAGTTCGTAACGCTGAACCATATCGAAGGGTATGGTGCAGTGGGCGAAGAGGATTTCGCCCGTTTCGGGATGGATGCTGGCGGGGTTCGCTTGGAAAGAGGACGTGCCGATTAGGGCGCGGAGCAGCATCATAGTCAGCATAGTGGGAACATCGCCCTCGCAACCTGCGATATAACCTTCCGCGTTCAGCTTCGCCAACGCCCAGCAACCGGTATTGTGGACAGCATCCAACAAATCGAAACAACGGATTGTAAAACCCTGTAAGCCACGTTTTTGCACTACGATTTTCAATGCCTCATAGATACGACAGGCATCGGGAAGTGCCTCATTGACCGCAGGCATATCGCGATGTTCCGTTAGCGAGGGTTTAGGGGTTGCGGCCAGCGTGTCCAGCAGTTCGCTCATGGGAATATCTAACAGTTCAATGCCCAGTTTCTGTCGGACGCACTCCGTATTCACTTGGCTGGCAATGAGCCAGTCGGAAGGTTTCCCGATGACCCCTAATCGGCAGTGTCGCAACCGTTTGACCGCCGATTCCACCTGGCACAGCAATTGGATGCGCGAGGCGATGTATTCGGGATTGCCGTGCAAAATCTCACCTTGTTTCCCTTGCTGTCGCAGGTAGGAGAGGATTTCTAATGAGGCGGCTAACGAGTTGCTCTTGTCGGAAGCCAGGAGATAGAACGGAGCGTCCGATTTCCCGACCAGTGTGGGCATCATTTGCTGAAAGATGCCTTCGGTGCCGCCCGTCCGCACGAAAATCAGATTCAGATCGTGGGAGCCGTAGTCTGAGAAATCGTCGCCTTTCAGAATGTACGGGACATTCAAGGAGGTTAGAAACTCATTCGTGAGCGTATCTACCGCCTGCGGGTCGTGCAGGGTAGAGGTGAGGGTATATATTGCGATGTTCATATCGTTTTTTATGTATGTTTTTAACGTTTTTCAAGTTTCGGGTTTCAAGATTCAAGTTTCGGTTTTTTCTGTTTATTGTCCATACTCTTCCGGTTCCTCCGCCACCATCGGCAGGCTTTCCTCTTCAATATGGATGTACGTTTTCGACCGATGGTTAAAGGTCTTGATGTAAAAGTCGTGCAGCTGTATTTCCACCTGTAACATCGTCTGTTCCAGTTTCTTGGGTTTCAGCTGACACTCCCAAAGCACAATCACCTGCCACCCATTCTCAGAAAGAATTTCATAGTTCTTCTGATCCCTTTCCTGATTTCTAAATATCTTATTCACCCAAAATTCTCTATTCGTATTTGGGATTCTACAACATTTCGAGTCTATAATTGTACATTTTTCATTGTACATTGTACATTGAACATCGTGTCCATGCCAAAAGCACCCGTTCACGAATATCGCCGTCCGGTACTTGCGCATCACGATGTCGGGTTTCCCTGGCACGCCCTTCACGTTGAGGCGATAGCGGTAGCCGTGTTTCCACAGCCACTGTCGCACGCGTTTCTCGGGCGTGGTGTCCTTGCTGCGGATCCGCGACATGCAATAGTGCCGCTGCTGGGGTGTCATCGTGTCGGTCATAGAAGGTTATTTGTCAGCGTTTTGCACAAGTCCGTATTTCTCGCACAGCCGTTGGAGCGAGCCGTCGGCCTTCATCCGGCGGATGACACCGTTCACCAGTTCCAGCAGGTCGTCCTGCCCCTTGCGCATCAGCACGCCGATTTCCCCGTGGGTGAACGGGGCGTTCAGAAGTGGTGCCGCCAAGCGAGGGTCGGTCTGCACGTAGTAGGGCGCCTCCGTGATTTCCGTGATCATCACGTCGGCCTCGCCTTCGGCGATAAGCGACGGGATTTCCTCGTTGTTCGGATGCACGATGATGGTGGCGTGGGTGAAGTGCTCGTTGGCGAACTGCTCGTTCAGACCGCCGGGGTTCACCATCACCCGCACGTCAGGACGGTCGATGTCGGCCAGCGAACGGAAGCGGCTGGTGTCCTCGGTCCGGCAGAGGATGGTCTTGCCGTTGGCCAAGTACCCCTCGCTCATCAGCATAATGGCACATCGCGCATCGGTGATGGTGATGCCCCCGATGGCGAGGTCGAAGGTCTGGGGTTCGGCCATAACGTCGGCGGTCAGCGTGGGCCACGAGGTCCGGACGAACTCCACGGGAACGCCTATGCTGTCGGCAATGGCCTGTGCCATTTCGATGCCGAAGCCCCAGTATTCGCCGGTTTCAGGCTCGCGGAAGGTCAGCGGACGGTAGTCGCCGGTGGTGCCGACGAGCAGCTTGCCCCGTTGCTGGATCCGTTCGATGGTCGGGCGCGCGACCGAGTACTCCTCGGTGGTGCAGGAGGTCAGGACTACCGCCCCGCCGAAGAGGAACGGCGTGGCGGCGGAGATGAGGACGGTGGCAAACGCCAGCAGCCAGGTTCTTAATTTTTTCGGTATCATTTTCATTCTGCCTGGAACCGTTGTTTCAGTATTTCTATCACTTCCCAGTCGGCGGGCAGCCATTGCACGCTGTCGAGTTCGTGAGGGGCGAGCCAGCGGGCGGCCTCGTGTTCGAGGAGGGTGAGCGAGCCGCTCTCCACGGTGCAGAGGAAGCAGTGCATGGTAAGGTGGAATTTTGGGTAGTCCCACTCGATGGTGTGCAGCAGTTCCCCGACGGTGATGCGGGTGTCCAGTTCCTCCCGGATTTCGCGGCGGAGGGCCTCCTCGGGGGTCTCGCCGGGTTCGATCTTGCCACCGGGAAACTCCCACCAGTCCTTCCAGTCGCCGGCCCCGCGCTGGGTGGCGAAGATGCGGTTCTGGGAGTCGTGGATGACGGCGGCGGAAACGGTGATGTGTTTCATAAACTATTCGTCAGTCTTCGATATTTTTTATTCTTTCACCCAATTTCTGTTCTAATTCTTCAATGGTGGGAATGGTTCCTTCCACTTTCTCCGGATAGAGCTTGGCCAGTTCGTACTCGGAAATGCCTAATGGCTGACTGCTGGCTTCCAAGGCATATTGTGCCACAAGGCTATCTTTTTCTTTGCAAATCAGGAGGCCTATCGTTGGATTGTCGCGGCCTTCTTTTCTCAGCAGATGGTTGCACGACACCACATAACCACCCAACTGCCCGGCATCGGCAAACTCAAACTTGCCGATTTTCACTTCAATGACCACATAGCACGACAAGTTCAGATTGTAGAACAGCAGGTCGATGAAGTTCTCCGTTTCACCTATCTGCAGGCGGTATTCCTTGCCGACGTAAGCGAAACCTGTGCCCAACTCCACCAGAAACTGTGTGATATTATTGAGAAGTTTGTCCTTCAGCAGACGCTCGTTATATTTCCCAGTGATACCGGTAAATGCGAAGTTGTAAGGGTCTTTTGTCAGCTCTTTTGCCAGTTCGCTTGATTCGTTGGGTAAGGTGCGCTCAAAGTTAGTTAGTGCTTTTCCTTGACGTTCATAGAGGTCTGTGTCAAGAAAGTTGAGCAGCATATTGCGGCTCCATCCGTTTTGTACCGTTTGGTGGACAAAAAAGAATGCCTTCTGAGGGTTGTTTTGGCATTTGTCCATCAAAAGTTTGTGATGTCCCCAAGGTACGGAAAACAAGTCCGCAAAGAATCTATCAATAAGTTGAGAATGGCTTTCAGATATTGCAACAGATTGCTGCAAAATTTGTCCCTCAGATTGGGGGACAAATTGTCCCTCAAGTTGAGGGATTATTGTTGTGTGTTGGGAATAAAGCAGATAGAAATTCCGGATGTAATATAGGTTGGTGCGAGAAAAACAGTGGGCGTCTGGGATTTCACGTTGCAAGTCGATAGATAATGTCTTGATGACGTTGTCTCCCCAACGCTCCTCAATGTGCATCTCCACAATGTCCCTTCCCAGTTCCCAATAGAAACGTAGCATCTCCCCATTCACTTTTACCGCCGCTTTGATCTGGCTTCTGCGGTAGCGGGAACTTAGTTCGCTAATCCACCGAGAATAGTCTTTGTCTAATAATGAGATAGATTTTTCCATACAGATAATATTTTGTCGATTTTGTTTCAGTTCTTATTACTTGTTTTTGAGTTGCTGTATGAAGTGGTGTTAGAACTTCACAATCGGCAAAAATAAAAAAAATCCGCCAGACACAGTCACTCGTTCTTGTTCAGTATAACCAGCGCGCCGATGACGCCCGGCACCCATCCGGCGCAGGTGAGGATGAAGACGATGAGGATGGACCCGCACCCGCGGTCGATGACGGCCAGCGGCGGGAAGATGATGGAGAGGATGACGCGGAAGAGGGACATAGAGGTTTCGGTTTTTTGAATCGGCAAAAGTACAAAATTATGCTTTTCCAGACGGCATCCATTTTGGGACCAGCATTCCGGCAAGGATGAACCAACCTCCGCCGAGGACAGCCAGGAGCGGGAACCACGGGAGCGCCTTGCAGGGCAGCAACGCCGGCACAATGGCGATGGCCAAAGCCGGGGCGAAGGGTTTGAACCGGCGGAACAGCAGAAGCATAAGAAGCACTGTCACGAACGTGCCCAATGCCAGCGGAAGGCCCCACCGATGATGGAGCAGCAGACAAGTGAGGGTGCCCAAGCCGGCGGCGGCGATGATGAGCGCCCAGATGGTCCACGGGCGTTCGCGGAAGCCGCTGCGGCGGTTGGAGAACTCGATCATAGTGACCATCAGAGGAGGCACTGCGAGAAAACGGAGGGTGGGATAGGGGAGGCAGAGGGTGACGGCCAGGGGGAGGCACACGGAGGCCGTGAGCAGAACCAGCTGGAGTCCTCCGAAGGGGTGGTATTCCGTACGTTCCTCTTGTCGGAGCCAGCCTCTGCCGAGGGCCAGCAGCACCGAAATCACCAGCACGCAGGCGGGATAGAGCCACGAGGTAGTCCCCACCAGCACGGGCAGCATAGCCGCCGAAACGGTGGGGTACATATTGCACCGCACCAACCGCAGCAGTCCCATCACGATGACGAAGGCCAGCGCAAAGCGGATTTCGAAGCCGGCGGGCAGCAGCAGGTTGAGGGCCAGCCCGATGGTGGCCGCGGCCGTCAGGTAGAGGGGGATTTGCCACCCTCGCACGTTCCACACCGCCTTGGGCATCAGCCAGAGTCCGACGCACAGCGCCGCCGCCTCGGGGAAGATGACCTCGCTTTGTCCCGAAACATCCGCCACAACCACCATCAGCGTGAGGAACAGCGCGACCGAGAGATTCCGTTTTATGGAAGAGGAGGGCATCAGGGGGTGTTATTTTTCTTGTGCGGACTGCTTCAGCGATTCCAGTGCGCGGCAGAGCTGGTCGGGGCAGGAGGTGGGCTTGCCTCCGCAGCGGATGCCGTTGAGTTTTTGGATGACATCGTCGATTTTCTGTCCGACGACCAGCCGGCAGATGCCCTGGAGGTTTCCGTCGCATCCGCCATAAAAGAAGACCTGCTGAATAACGCCCTCGTCATCGACGGTTACATCGATGAACTGCGAGCAGGTGCCTTGGGTTTTGTAGAGGGTGTGGGGCATAGGTTTCGGTACTATTTCACATAATTCATTAATTCTTCTCCTGATTCGAAAATCGGCATTCCCGCGACATAATCAGGTCGCTTCTTAGCGGAAGCAATAACATCTATTAGGTTGATTCTTTGTGATAGCTGTACTTCCTCATCGAATACAAAACAGAAATAATTACCTTCAGGATTTGGATACAAAGCTTGGCGCATGCGTTCTTCAGTCATTGTTGCATGATGATGGACATGGAAAACTCTATATTCATTTTTGTTTTCTTCACCATCTCTATACAAAACCACAAATTTCACGTCTAAACCTGCGAGATAAGTTGGTGGCAATGTTCCTTCACGAGCTTCTTCTCCACGACGTTTCAGTCTGACGTTGTATAAGTTCGTTCCCTTGTCGTTCTTGCCCATAATCCAAGCCAACTGTTCATCGGAATGGTAACAGCCAATAAGAAAATGACTGTTGGGATAGCGTTGGATATGATGAATAGTGAGAAGCGAAGGCGTTACTGCGGTTGCCGCTGAGTGATTAACTGGTTCCAAAATTGTTCTTGGGTCAGTTCCCAAAGAGCATTCTTTGTAATAGAAACCGGTCTCTATTAAAGCTAACACCAAATCATTTTCATCGTTGTAATTTTTATCATTATCCAAAGCCAATGAATAATATTCTTGAGGCCCATCAATATTATAGGGCGCAAACACTTTCCCTAGCAATTGTTGGAAGTTTTCTTTCAAGAACTCCTCGGCATTGATGCTTTCGCGAGGGGTCATGGCATAGAACTTATATTGATTTTTGAGTACAACTTTGATGTTTTCCCGAAAAGCACTTCTGATTTCTTGTGTGCGTTCCCCTGCACCTTGCACATAGCACGCCAGCACAAATAGGAAATTGATGTTGTATGTTTGGAGAATGAGCGTATTACGGTCGAAGAGACGGTTTTCAAAATGATACGAGGTTCGATAACTCTTACCTTCAATCGGGACTATTTGCAAGTTGGCGTCGCTATAGTTATTCAACTGGTCGGCTTGCAGGTGACCTCGAATAAAGAAGTTCGGGGTGATGTTGTAGCCTTCGGTAGTGTTGTCCCGATATTGCAGGTTCTCCGCCTCGAACTCTTGAGGCCTGCTGTTGAAGAAATCAATATTGTATTGGATGACATTCTTGGCGTATGTGAACTGCTTGTAGATAGAATTCGGACCGATGTCGTTGTCATCCTTGTAATATTTGCTGTCACCAATGAAATAGATTTGTTTCTTGTCTTCTATCAGCGCATTATCGCGGTAGATATGGTCAATTATCTTTCCGTCTTTTTGTTCTTTCAGTCCTCCGCGTATGTCGCTATCGCCAATGAGCGAGTCAATCATATCTTCAAAGACAAGGTTGAACTCGCGAACCAGCATAGCCTGTTCATCGTCATTGTCTTTGCTTTGGACATACTGGGATTGTTCGAAGAAGGTAAAGAGCAGGTTCCACAACTGTACCATTTCGTCCGTGAAATACTTGCGCCGGTTTTGACGGAGTACACGAACGCCTTTCCCACTGTCTATCATAGATTGGATGGTCTCGGGTTTGAGCAAGTCGTAACCGAATGCCGGACGGACGTTGAACTTAAATTCCTGAGCGAGGTAGTTCAGTACTGAGTAAAACAGCACAATCAGTTCTTCGTCAAAGTTGATGTCTTTCTGTTTGGTGTGTGGTTGGAGGTATATGGGAATACCGTTCTGGATGAGTGCCTGTGTCTGGGAGATTGTTTTCTGCCAATGGATTTTGTTTTGTCCAGAGTGTTTGAGGCGGGTGATAAAGGCAAACAAGTTCTTGTGCTCTTTGTCAAACTTCAGCAGGGAAAGCACAATATCTATCATTGTCTCGCTTCTCGGACCTTGATGAGAAACTACGTTCTGCAATATCTCCGATTCCTCTCCTATCTTATCTTTGCGTTGGAAATAGAGTTTGATAGCGCGGTATATCCATACGGAGAGACTGAACACATTGGCTTTATGCTCCGGCTTGAGGTTGTCGAAGTCGATAATGTCTTCCGGATCGTATTCGCCAAAGGCTTTGCCATCGATGATGAACACTTTCGGCAGGATAAACACCATGTCCGGAATCTTGTGCGACAGGAAATAACCTACGTAGGGTATCTTGGCTTTCCCGTCACGCAGTTCCGTGAAATAGTGCGGGTCGAGAATGGCACTCAACCTGTCCTTTGCATAGCCGTATTGCTCTATGAGGATTTTCATTAAACTCCCAAATATTCCATGAACTGCTGCAATGTCTCTGTCGCTTTATCTCCGTATAGGTCTTTAAATGTGAATCTGCTCGACACTTCCTTACCTTCAACGATTGTTTTCTTGTAGAAGAAATACTTGTTGTTTTCCGTCTCGTCACGCAGCACTTCGTACCATAGATAGAACATCACTTTGCTCTTGAACCCTTTTTCATCAATGGATTGTTTGATGAAGAAATTGCCCATTTGCTTGTCTTCGCTTTGGGTAAGGTCGAAAATCTTCTCGTTCACTTTCTCAATGAAGCCAACCCACGAATATTTTCTTTCGTCTGTTTCTTTGCCAATGGTAATTTCAAACTCACCCGATTTGATGCTTGTATCATAGTTGATGGGCACGTATTCCCATTCCCAACGGCGTTTGAAAGCACTGTCCATAGGGAACAGGCTTTGGTCGGAGGTGTTCATAGTGGCAAGGATGTGCAGGTTTGCTGGCAAACAGAGTTTCCCGTCTTGGATGCCTTCGGAGTCTGCCCCTAATTTTTCCCTAAGATATTGTGCCAAATCCTTGTCTGCTTTAATTTTGTATTCAGAAACGCCTCCTTTTCTGTCCAACAGTTGGAACAGATCTCCAAATATCTGTGCGCAGTTACCACGGTTGATTTCTTCAATGACCAAATAGGTCGGTTGGTCGGGGTTATTATACGCATAAACGTACGCATCGGTAAAAACTTGAGGAACAAATTCATATACTATTTCTTCATCTTTTCCTGTTAACGTCTTTTCCTCTTTGGATGTCGGTTTCATGGTGGGCTTATAACATCCCACGAAAGAAGCATAATCCGTATCAGGATGGAAAGTCATACGGAAAACATTTGGCAAGTCTCTTTCTTCGACCTCGCTTATCCATTCTCCTGTCAGTTTCTTTACTTCGTGGCTTTTGCCTGTGCCTGGGGCACCATAGAAGATTTGTTGGAGAGGTTCATCGCCATCAAAAACATAGTTACTCGTCTTATGAAATATCTTTACATCATCTCCAAGCAAATCTAACCATTTTTTTCGCCTTGTTTGAGAATCTGGATAATCAACAGAATTATTCGCATCCACAACAATGGCATACATGTGCAACTCGTCTTGATTCTTAATTTCAAGACTATAAACGAACCAACACGCATCCTCTGCTAATCCAAGTTTCACTCGTGCTTGTTTTATAAATTCTTGATTATTGTATTGGTTAATACCATCGTTGTATGCAATCTTATCAGAATATTTTATAGTTCTACGTCCTGTGTGACTTGTAGACTCTTCTCGGATAAGAACCATCAAAAATGGATAATCTATTCTGGTCTCATTTATGTATACTTGCTTAAAAAAAGAAGCAAGTTGACACTCCGATGTATCAGAGGCAGTATAAATTCTCCCGCCCTTCCCTAATGGTAAACTTATGCATTGTAAAGGTATTGCACAATACATCATACCTATCAGTATATTATCTGCCCCAGGATTTGTAAATTTATAATCTGGCTGAGATTGACCTAAAGAGGTGCCCCATGATGGAGTGTTTCCACCGCTTAAGACTATGCCACCATAAGCAAATGACCCTAAATCTAAATTCATAATTTCATGTTTTAATGATAACCAACGTATTGCTATTTAACAATAAATTTGATGCTTTGACATTCTTGTTCCATTTTACTCGAATTCATAATCTCTTTTCGTTCGTAAACGAAATATTTTTTATGTTTCGATTTAACGTTTGTTACTAAAACAAGCAGATAACGCTGTTCATACTTGTCCATGAATTTTCTCTCACCTTTTGACATATAAAAAACTTTCTTTTCGCCCCCTGTCGATTTGACTTCAATATATTTTTTCTCACCATTTACGATACACTCTATGTCAAAGGGTGATTGTGGGTATTTTTTACTTATATGAATTTTTTCCTCTGGTTCCGCACGAAGGATATTCTTTATATTATCATAAACATACTCTTCTCCTATTTGACCAGCTGAGCGACTTGATTCTTGTATTTTATCTAATGTCTCGAAAAATGCTTTATTCTCTTCTTCTGTCAAAATTTTCTTTGTAGTAGAAATTAAACTTGGTTGATCCATGCTAATACCATCAACAAGCAACTTTAAACCCACTCCTTTTTTCCGTTTGAAAACATTCGATAGTAAAACACCTTCTATTCCTATTATTGTTGTCTTAAAATTTAAAATTTTAGTGTCATTATCATATTCGAAGCCATCAACACTATAAGCAAAGCCACCATTTACCTCAAGTATTTTGTCTAAAACTTTTTTGTTGTCAATGTTATAACCGTCTGATAAATGAGCAAAGGCTATAGGATAGTGTAACTTTTGTCGGCCGAAATGAGTATTGGTGGTTGTCTCACCACTTCGTTGTACAATACGTTCACTAGTTTCCTCTTTTACATACATCGCAAAGGAAGAATCCACATCAAAAGAAACACCATCAAGAGCGAATTTTGAAAAGACATAAAAATGGACTATTTTCCCTGATGCTTTAGAAGTTGTCTTTGGCAGGCATTTCGCTTCTAACATTTCTGGTAAATCACCAACTTTATCTTCGGATTTACATCCATTTATGAAAGCATATATGTCATTACGCCATTTATTTTTATCCTGAGACTGATTCAACGGCGTATGAACCGTTGCAGATTGCCCTTTTTTATAGTCATTCTTCACACCTCTAAAGAGTGACTTTTCATCTACAATAAAACTATACCTCATTTTATATTTGTTTAAAAATATGTGTTAACAATATACCTACTAAATTAACGTCCCAGCCATTACCAGCACGCTTGGAAAGTTGAGAATAAGATTGCCCATTAAAGTCAATCTCACAATTTTTTAGATCTCTGGAAATACGAAATCCCATTAAGCGGAATTGTTCATGTACTGACATTTTTCGCACTATTTCTTTGCCATCTTTTTTTGGAACTTCAATTACGCGAAGGCTGTTGTGTTCTGGTTGAGTAATGGTAATAGAATAACCATCTTTTTTGATTTTTTTGTTATAAACATCGAAACACAATGGAGTATCCACCACAAAAGATGGTATATTATGCTTTACTTTCAAGTGAGCAATCTGCTCATCACTAAGGTATAGAGACTTGTCTGGCTTATTATCCAAAAAGTCAGCCATCTTGACATCGGATTCAATTTTTGGTGGAACTAAAGTAAAGCCATCTGGAAGTCCGCCTAATTTTGCAAACATCCACAATCTTTCACGATTCTGCGGAATACCATAATCTTTTGAATTAAGAACCGCTTTTGCTAAAGGATTATCCCCATAACCTAAATCTCGCAAGTCTTTAATGAGCTGGTCGTGAATAGGCTGGAACTTCCCATGAGTAAAGCCTTTTACGTTTTCTAGTAACAAATACAGGGGCAATCTACCTAATTCTTTAAGTTCTCTTAATATTCGAATAATATGTCCAAGCATGGCTCCTCGTCCGTAAGGATCTTCCGTCCCTTTTTGCATTCCAGCAGACGAAAATGGTTGGCATGGGAAACCGCCAGTGAACATATCAAATTCGGGTAAATCTTCTCCTTTTATTTTGGTAATGTCGTTCCAATTTCTTATAGGATTACCTTGTGCATCTTTAATATTTGCATCAAATAATTCGGATGCAAATTTGTCAATTTCGGAATACCCAACTACCTCATAATTAATATCTGGCATTTGTTCTTTCAATCGTTTTAATCCGAATGAAGCTCCTCCATAACCAGCAAATCCTTCAAAAACTCGAATTGCCCTATTCCGTTGCAAATTGCAACATCCCTTACCCAATAAGTCAATCACATTCCTGCGAACTTTCATGTTTTCATCTGTGGGTTCGCATTTCATTTCAGTGTATATTGCTTGCCGCAATTTTTCTTTATCTTTTGATACAATTGTTGCATTATTAGATTTTAATGTATCAAACCAGAAATCAAATATTGACTCCCCTAAATCCCAAAAATCATGAGGGACACCGAAGCCAATACTTGCCAATCGAAAATGCTCATAGGCGATAACATATTGAGAATCCAAATCAATATAATACCCACCAATATTGGTCTTGTTGTCTGAGTATTTTTTTACTTTGTCTCTTATCTTATCTATAATCAGCTTTGCCATTTATATCGTTCAATGCTTTGTGATCAAATTTTTTATTAAATAATTCTTCTTTTGAATCCGAACAAATCCATAAATGTGTATTTCTTTTTTACCTACCATTATTTAGACCATTGATAATATTCAATGCAAACGCGTATATGTCTGCATTTTGTTTTTCGCAAATGTCAAAGCATTTGTTTGTCATTTCATTGAGAGCCTTGGCTTCGTTGTTGGAGAACACTTTTTCTCCGTTCTCTTTCATGTAATCGGAAAAGTCATCGTCTGGATGAAATCCCATACCCAAAGCCAAGCCGTTTGGCTCTATCACAAATCGCAAGAATTGCTCAACATTTTGCATCGTTTGTATCTCAAAAGTTTTCATACTTTATTATTATACTTTCAAATTATAATCTCTCAAACTACTCGGAATAGCAGGGACGCCAATCTTTCCGAAAAACGCTATGAATCTTTGACGTAATTGGTGAATATATGGAGAATTCAGTTTGTAATTGCTCCTCCTATTGGCATATTCATCGTATGATTTTGTCTTATAGGCGTTTTTGAAATTAATAACTATCAGTTGGTTATAAATATTTCTTTGCGAAGGAAAAGATGGTAGTATATGACAAGAGAAAGCATCATTGTTAAAAATCTTCCTTAATTTTTCTTTTCTACTTTCTTTAAAGGTCAAATATGCTTCTTTTAATCTATCAAAAGTACATGTTTTTTTCAGATAATCATTAGCATCTGAGAGATTGAAAGTCAAAAAATCTAACTCTAATGACTGACTAATCCTATTGGAAACTTCACATTCTGGAGTGATTAAAACACCCCAGCTGTCATCGATAAAGTGAAAAATGTCTCCCGTCATTATAGGGGCATGCTCTGTTAATTGAGAATAGTATATTCGCTGATACAGTTTGGCTGTGTTTTCTGGCACCTCATTACCGCTATCTCCATTAATATTATCGAGCGATGTCCTAAGGCTTTCATTTTGAACGAGTTCTTCACTCAATAAGTTATTAAACAAATCTATTATTTCCGTAATAGGCTCTCCTCCATCATTAATAGCAGTATCTTTAACTTCTTTGATCCAGAAAGAATTAGCGGATTCTAATTCGCGGAATATCTTTTGCACAGACTGATTAATAGACTGACTCCATAAGTATGGAATGTCCATATGAGGGTATGTGCTCGAAAAATACTGTAAGTCTTGTTGGATACGAGCACACTCTTGATCTATATTAACAGGATTCTTGATATTAAATTGTATTTTGTTAGGAAACCGCTCTTTATATCTATCTTGAATATCTTGTGGTATTTGGTTCTGAGAATACACGTAGATTAAGGAGTAGATATCCAATGTGTCAAGTATGTTTTCAGGAGTTTGAGGATGATCTAAATCTAAATCCTCAAAATCATCATCTTTTTGTTGTCGCGGATTGTTAAAATTCCAATCCAGGATAAGAGCTTTATACGTAGATGCTGTTTTAATCGTTGCTTCTAAATCAGACAATGAGCATATAGGCAATACTGTTAACGCTTGTTCTTGGGATAGTTTTGTAAATAACTTATTTTCAAAACTATTTTGAATGAAAACATTATTATCTGCAAATAAAATAACACCTTCCATATTTATTTCTCCTCTTTGTTAAATTTGATAATAAAATTGGCTCCAGGAAGGATTTTATCTCTTTCATCTTTTAAGACATAGATTTCTGCATTGATTCTCATTAATAGTTCTTGTACAATATACAAACCAAGTCCTCTGCCGTTAGATTTCATAGAGAAAAACTCATCAAATATCATGGGAATCACATCCTCTCGTATGCCGTTCCCATTATCTGCAATGATAAGTGTACGTTCTGTCTCATTAATAGAAAAATAAAGTTTTTTGTCAGTTTCCTTTGATTGATTTAGCCAATAGATAGCATTATCTATAAGATTAATTATAACTTGTAAAATTATACCGGCATTCGTATTGACCGTGAAATTAGCTTTCAACTCATTAATATTGGTGTTTATCTTGTTGTTTATCTCATAACGGAAATACTGAATTACTTTTTTGATACTATCTAAAATAGAGATATCTTTAACTGCTTTGCGTTGTATTTTGAATAATGGTTGAATCATTTGCATATCATCAAATACCAATTCAAGATTGTCATCTAACTCTTGCAAGAATAAGATGATTTCATCTTGTTGATAGGTGTTATTTTTAATTTTTGCGATACACTCTTTAATATTAATTCTCATCAAAGAGATTAGTCTCAATGTCTCATGTGAAGATTTCTCCACTGTCATTCCCAAACCTGCCAAATCTTCTACAGTCCTCATCCTGTCCTCAATTACGGATAAATGCTCTTGGTATACATCAATGAATTTATTGGCATCAGATAGTACTTTACTATTATCGATTTCCAATAAACTTTTTTTAAGTTTCTCAAAAGCTACAGATAATGCACTTTGTGTTTGTTGGAGCATTTTCTTCTGCTGCATTTCTGCTTTGTTTTTATCAATCTTCATTTCTATATTGAAGATTTCTGTCACAGCAGTAATTAGACTCGTGAAATCATCATATGCTCCAGTAGTATTAACGATACCTTGTCTGTTTGAGGCATCTTTTAGCCGTGGATTATTTTCTTGACTTATGTATATGAAGCCAGTTAAATCATTATAACTAATAAATTGTCCTGCTCTATATGTCGAGCGTAATTTGTCGAGATTCAACCAATCAATGCCCTTTTCTCCATATGGGTAAACTCTAACTCCATCTCGAAGAACATATACAAAGTTATCTTTGATAAATCGCTTAATTTCCGTAGTTAATGAAACTTTGTCCTTACTAGTTAGGTCAAATGCGTAAAAAGTAAAAGCGAAAGGACCACAGAGAGGCTTGCGGTCGGTGAATTCTTCTGTGAATCGCTTTGATCCAACGAGGCTATAGTTTTTCGATGACAATTCTGCTTTATCAACAAGAGAAACTGTGCTGGACAATGAGCGGCATGGTCTGTCCGATCGGTATGAGAAAGTCAATATGCCATTCTCATTGACAGTGCCCAACATTTTATATTGAGCTCTTTCAATGATATCAGAGAAAGTTATAGCTTCTTCTGAGACAAACTCTATATCATCGACATACATCTTTATATTAAAATCTTGCTTGTAATCTATGCCTAATTGAGCGGCATTTTTGTCGTATGGGGGAATAAGTCTCTGAATATTTTTATATAAATCTCTAAAATCTTTATTACTCCACTGTTCTCGCAAAGCGTAAATCCTAATAATAGTTCCAGACGAATAGGTTATTTCTTTTGATGGTTCATTTACAAACCATTTATTGTTAACCTCCTCAAGTAATTTATGAGTTGAGGATTGGTTAAATAAATTTGTATGGTCGGGATCGAACTCTGAAAAATCCATTTCCAATTGGATTTCATTATTACCCTCCGATTTTGTATATAATTCTATTCTCTCTCCCAATTTATGAATAGCAAAACGACCTATACCCTTTTCGCCCTGTATAATACGACCCTTAGGTGTAGTCTTTTTATCTCTTTTTTGATCTAATTTGTCAGGAGTTGCAGGACGTAACCATACATTTTGGACAATATCCAATGTCATACCACAGCCTCTGTCTCTGATTTCAATGTATGCTTGTTCTTCTATAGGCAAATCATTAAAATCATAGTTACACATATTGCAGAATCTCACTTCGGCAGAAGGAGAGTCTGCATCATAACAGTTTTTTAGGATTTCTATTACAGCAACTATTTTGTCTGTAATTAATTGATCGCCTATGATATTCATTAACCTTGCATAAGGCTTAAAAGGCATACTGCCAGAAGATATTATAGCCATTTAGTATTATTTTTGCATAATTATTATATACTCATTTGGATACACCTTCTTGCAATTAGGGTTATCCTGTTTTGTGAACCTTCCAGTGTTTTTATCCCGTAGTGTTGGCATTAATTTGTGGGGTATGCTTCGTTTGATAACTTTTACTTTCTTCAAGCCAACATTTTGTAAAAACTCAAAAAACACTTCAGCAGATTTTATCTGAACTTCTTTTATTTTTGTGTTCCCGATAACTATGCAGGCATGGCCATTGGGAACAAGAATACGGGCCATTTCTGTTGCAACATCTTTCATATCGTTGAAATACTGTGCAACATCTTGCGCAATATGCTTGCTTCTTTGGGCCAAAGCATACACAATGTCCTGTGCTTGCTTACTGCCTCTCACCTCCAAAGAGGTATTCCCCGAATAGGATGTTCCTATGAATTGCTTTCTGAATTCAGACATGCTGGAAACATACTCCATCCAATAGGCTGTTAATTGGTGAATGTCCGCATATTCGTATGAGGTCACGTATGGTGGTGATGTGATAATCATGTCAACGGATTCAGACTTGAGTTTTGTTTGACGGGCATCCCTCAAAAGAATATCGCAAGGCACCTCCAAATAACCTTTTTTGTTTAGCTCATTGTAAAACTCATCATTGCTTTTCATCATTTTCTGGCAATGACGTTTGAATTCTTCAAACGGATCCGGGATTTTTTTGTCAGGATCCACTTGGGGTTTTGTACTCGATTGAAGCCAACGGGAACAATTCTTCAAAATGTGAGAGATGCAGACATAAAAGAACTCCTTTGTGAAATCTTCAGCTTTCAATTCATGAACTTTGTCAAAGAGAAAAGCAATTTTAGATTTTTCTTGAGGCATAAACCAATAGTCAAGTTTCTCGTGCTTTTGTATATCTGAGTAATTTGTCTCATTAAATTCATCAAACTGCGCAATCAAATTTTCGTATGTTAGTCGAAGTGTTTCGGGGATTATTGGAGTCGTTTTTACTCGAGTGATAAGTTGCGCTACTGGATTAATGTCCGTTCCGATTGAACGTTTCCCATGTACTTTGGCTTCAACTAATGTTGTTCCACATCCGGCAAACAGATCTGCGATGACGTTACAGTTGGTAGGGGAATGATCTTCAATAATCTTTTTCACCACATTTGGTAAAAACTTTGCAGGATATCGGTGGTATCCATGGGTCAATTGTTCAGTTGAACGAATGCTGTCAAACGCCCAATCGGGATTAACAGGAATGTCATCAAAATCAATAGAAGCGTTTTGGATATCCAAACTAGATTGTACGGCATCGTCCGACAGCTCTCCCGCTCCCGCGAAAAGGTCTATCACCGTGGGGGTGTCACTCGCTCTATGTGTTTGATTTGCCAACATTTATCGCTAATTTAAATGAAGCCCGCAAAAATACGCATTTTTTCTTTTATCTCCGCAGCGTTTTTCCCAATTACAAAATATCCTCCGCTACTTTTTCCGCACTTATTGAATACTTCCCCATCAGCCTCTGCACCAGCCAAATAACCTCTTTTTTGTCGAGCTTGTAGCCCAACACGTCGTAGTAGGCGGTTGCCGCGTGGTTCCACCTGTAGGACATCACCGACCCGGGCTCACGGCCTCTCACGAGAAAGTCAGAGAAATCGAGCGCTTTCTGCCATTCAGGTAATGTGCCGTCGGCTTCAATGGTTAGTTCCAAGTAATCGTCGAACCCCATATCGTATGGAGGAATCAGGGCGTTGGGGACGTAGCCTTGGATTTGCCAAAGCGGCTTGATTTCATTGTCATACAGGGTGTAAGTGCCTTCGTCGCGCACTTTTGCCCAAACATGCAAATAGCCATGGCTTTCGTCCCAGTCTTTCAGCTTCTTCTCCCTTAAATCTATCCAGAACTCCAGTAATTTGGTGCTCTCATCGTACATCGGGGGCACGAAAGATTCGTCACACTCTAATTTTGGCATCAGACCATCGTCGAATGAGATTGACGTGTATTTGTCGCGTTTGTCGTAAGGGATGGAAATCCGGAGGAATCTAGCCTCGTTTTCAAGTTTTTCTTTTAATGTTGTACTCATAGGTTCATGTTTTTGGTTTATAAATAGTGGTCTTTTGTTCTTTTGTCAGTTGGAATCGCCTTATTGTTCTTTCGGCAGTCTCTGTGACTTTTCTTGTAGTTGTTTTTCATCTTTCGCCACTTTCCGCTCTACCTTCTTGATGTCTTCCGCCGCAGGCAGTTCTTCAGGCTTAATTCCCCGCTGTCCCAACATTCCTCTGACACTGGTGTTGTTTTGTACGTGTTCCGCTGCAATGCCCTTTTCCCCTTGCAAATCTTTCTGTTCGACGTTGTGGTTGGTCATCTCCGTGGCAAGATTTTTGGCGGCAATCGTCAGGGTGGGGAGAAAGTCGGCCAAGGCACCGCTTTTGATGCCCAAACGTTGCTTCATCTGTTCGGTGGTGAGCCCGCCAAAAAGAGCTTGGTCGCCCTTTGAACGGATTCGCCCGAACCCTCTTTCGTCCACCCCGCGCTGGTAGATGTTCTTGCTCAATTGTTTTTCTGATGCACGTAATCGGTCTCTGCTCTCAATTCGTGAGAGTTGATGAAGCCGTTCTTCGATGAGCTCGATTTTGCGGGTTTGAACGGCAAAGTAACTTTGCGCAAAGGCAATCTCATCTTTCTTGGGATCTCCATTTTGGGCAATAAGATAACAGGCATAGCGGGTGAGCATGAAGTCCTGTACTTCGCGTTGCGAACCGCTACCCAACGTGACCATTTTCGTGACCTCACGAAAATGGTCGTCGATATTGACACCCAGCGTTTTACACGTCTGCATGGCACGACCTATGGCAGTGGCAAAATTCTCCCATCGGGAATACCCTAACACTTGTTGTAACTCCCGGGCATACCATACATCCATTTCTTGCCCGTCGTCATCCGTTACGGTCTTGACAATTAAGTCGAAATCTGCTTTGTACTGTTGAATCTTTTGAATGTTCATGATAACTCTTGTTTTGTTGATTTGTTTTTCAATGTTCTTTGTCTTTTTGTTTCCTTTCAAATATTTTGTTTTCAATATGTTATAGCCACAAACAAACATTTGTTTGCTGTTTGAAAATATACAATTTTTTTAATATAACAAAACAAATAAAAAATATTTTGACTTGTAACGAAATGTCTGACGTGTCTTGCCCCTGAAGGGGCTTTCTTGGTCAGCAGGGCTGCATTCCCCTACCAAGCTTCTGTCCCTGCCGGGACACTTCATCGCCTTTCATCGCCTTTCATCGCCTTTCATCGTCTCATCGTCTCATCGTCTCATCGTCTCATCGCCTCATCGCCTCATCGCCTCATCGTCTCATCGCCCCCGCGAGAGTAACCTCCCAATCCGGTTCTTCCCGTTCAACTCCGCCACCAAGATGATGCCGAAGGCGATGGCCACGGTAACCTTCAAAGCCGTGACGCCTGTGTGCAGGGCGGCGCCAAGTTGCTCGGAGACAACGTTGTAGGTGGTCCAGAAGATGCCCGCGCCCGGCACCAACGGAAAGATGCCGCAGATCAGATAGACCGTGATAGGACATTTGCGCACGATGGCCAACACCATGGCCGTGAAGGTGACCAACACGGTGGCGAAGAAAACCACGTTGGCGACGGACAAACCCGTGTGGCTCGCCAAGATGAGGTAGAGCAGCCACCCCAACATCCCGCATAAACCGCTGTCTAAGTAGTACTTGCGGGGCACGCCGAAGAGCACGGCGAAGGCCACGGTGCCCACGTATGCGGCTAACAGCTGCACGAACATCCCTGCCGTTTCAGGCGCGGCGGTCAACGTCTCCAAGTGCTGCATCGTGCCGCTGACGGCCGCGTCTAACATGAACGCCAAGGCCACCCCCATGGAGATGCAGAAAAAGGTGAGCAGCGCGTCTAATAGTCGAGTGACACCGGCGATGTAGTCTTCGTGCGCCAGGTCGCGGATACCGTTGGTGAAGGGAACTCCCGGAATCAGCGGGATGATGGCCCCGATGATCATGTTGCTGAGGTGCGTGCCCAAGCCCAGTCGGAACATCACCCCGCAGAGCAAGGTGGCCAGCAAGCCGCCCGTGATGGCGCCCGCGATGCGCGAAAGGTGCCGGTAACCGACGAACAACATATAGACCCAGAGTACAAGTCCGGCCACGAACGCCGCGATGCTGTCGGCAAAGCCGCCGCCGAAGATGATGCAGAAGGCCGCGCTGCCGAATGCGGAGGCCGCGATCTGCTCCCATGCGGGCTTCGGGCGCATGGCGCGGATGGACTTCAGCCGAGACTCCAACTGCTCGAGGTCGCACTTGCCCTCGGAAACTTCGCGGGAGAGCTGGTTTACGGCCACCACCTTGTCGAGACTCGCTCCTTTGATGGGGATGAACTTGGTGCGGGCGAACCCTTTCGCCGTGGCCATGATGCCGTTGCTGAGCACGAAGAAATTCTCATCGTCCACGCCGTAGTGGCCGGCGATGCGACGCATGGTCTCATCCACGCGTGAGATCTCCGCCCCGTTCTCCAAGAGGATCGCGCCGGCCTCGTAGGCCAGCTCCATGATTCTGTTTTGCTCGTCCATATCTCGTATCTCCTTTCCAGTGTGCAAAAGTATGCAATTTACGAATACAAAATCACGAATTGTTCCGTGGAGACGTTTCAGGAAACGTCTCTACAAAGACAAAAAAAAACGGCAGATCCGTTTGAATCTGCCGTCGTGGATATGAATAAAATGAATTATTCTGCTGTTTCAGGAACAACGTTGAGCTTGATCTCCACCTTGAAGTCGCGGTGCAGATTCACCTGGGCGGTGTATTGACCCAACTCTTTGATGCGGTCTTCGCTGATGGCGATTTTGTGACGGTCGATCTCGATGTCGTGCTGGGCCTTGAGGGCTTCAGCGACCATGATGTTGTTCACAGAACCGAACAAAGTGCCGGTTTCAGAAGCCTTGGCGGGGATGTTGACCTCGAGGCCTTCGATCTTGCCGGCCAGGAATTCAGCTTCCTTGCGGATCTTCTCTGCCTTGAAAGCGCGTTGTTTGATGGTTTCCGCCAACATTTTCTTCTTTGCCGGGGTAGCGAGTTCGGCATAACCTTGCGGAATGAGGTAATTGCGGGCATAACCGTCTTTCACCTTTACGAGGTCGTCGGCAAAACCCAGATTAGCTACGTCTTGTTTCAATATAACTTCCATGACAAAATGCTTTTTTAGTTAGATTTTAAATTATCGGTGACGAACGGCAGAAGAGCCAGGTGACGGGCGCGTTTCACGGCCTGGGCCACTTTCTTCTGATATTTCAGGGAGGTGCCGGTCAGACGACGAGGCAGGATCTTGCCCTGTTCGTTCACGAATTTCTTCAAAAATTCAGCATCCTTGTAGTCGATGTACTTGATGCCGCTCTTTTTGAAACGACAATATTTTTTCTTCTTGATGTCAACTGCTACGGGAGCAATGTATTTAATATCGTTTTGCTGTGCCATAATCTTATGCTTCTACTTCGGTTTTGGGTTCTTCGTTAACTACTTCTTCAGCAACTGGTTGCTGTTCAGCCTGTTCGGCTTTCTGTTTGCGGTTGTTGCGTCTCTTCTCTGCGAAAGCGATGGCGTATTTGTCCATCGTCACGGTCAGGAAGCGGATGATACGCTCGTCGCGGCGGAATTGCAGTTCCAGCTCGCCAACCACGTTACCGTCGGCTTTGAATTCAAATAAATGATAAAATCCGGAGGACTTTTTCTGGATGGGGTATTCCAGCTTGCGCAGGCCCCAGTTCTCCTGGTGGACGATTTCCGCACCTTGGTCGGTGAGAATCTTCTCAAACTTCTGTACCGTTTCCTTCATCTGTTCATCAGACAAAACGGGAGTCATAATGAAAACGGTTTCGTAATGATTTGCCATACTGTTTTTTAATTTATTATTTGTACTAAAATTTTGGGCGGCAAAAATACACTTTTTTCTTTTCACTCAAGTTGTTGAGTGAGATTTTTTTTCAACCATGAAAAAACAATTATGAATTTACATTTTAAATTGTGAATTGAAAAAATCGTATCTTTGCCCGTTTTTTGAACATCTCAAATTTAATAATACATTATGGAAAAAATCAAAATTGGTATTAACGGTTTTGGCCGTATCGGCAGACTGGTTTTCAGAGCAACAACAGAAAGAGACAACGTGCAAGTGGTCGCCATCAATGACCTTCTGGACGTGGATTACATGGCTTACATGCTTCGCTATGACTCCGTGCATGGCAAGTTCCAGGGCGAAGTGTCCGTGGAAGACGGTATGCTCGTGGTGAACGGCAACAAGATCCGCGTCACCGCTGAGAAGGATCCCGCTAACCTGAAATGGGACGAAGTGGGCGCTGACTATGTAGTGGAATCCACAGGCCTCTTCCTGACCAAGGAACTCGCGGAAGCTCACCTCAAAGCAGGTGCGAAACGCGTGGTGATGTCCGCTCCTTCAAAGGACGACACCCCGATGTTCGTCATGGGCGTCAACAATAAGGAATACGCTGGTCAGACCATCGTCTCCAACGCTTCCTGCACGACCAACTGCTTGGCTCCTCTCGCAAAAGTCGTTCACGACAACTTCGGCATCGTGGAAGGTCTCATGACGACGGTTCACGCCGCCACTGCAACCCAAAAGACCGTTGACGGCCCGTCCAAGAAAGACTGGCGCGGCGGCCGTTCCATCCTCGGCAACATTATCCCTTCATCCACTGGCGCTGCCAAGGCCGTGGGTAAAGTGATCCCCTCTCTGCAAGGCAAACTCACGGGTATGTCCCTGCGCGTTCCCACCGCTGACGTTTCCGTGGTTGACCTGACCTGCCGTCTTGAGAAAGCTGCCACCTACGAAGAGATTAAGGCTGCCATGAAGAAAGCTTCCGAAGGCGAACTCAAGGGTATCCTCGGTTACACCGAAGACGCTGTTGTCTCCACCGACTTCCTTGATGAGAAGAGAACTTCCGTGTTCGACGCCGGCGCAGGCATCATGCTCAACGAACATTTCGTGAAGCTGGTCTCCTGGTACGACAACGAAATGGGCTACTCCAACAAGGTTGTCGATCTGATTTGCAGCATGAATGCTACTTGTCCGTTGAAATAGCAGTTAGTGATTGGCCCCCCCTTGGCCCCCCTAAAGGGGGGAATCATCCAAGCGCGGTGGCCAGTTAACAGCCAAAAACCATCAAATTATAAAGAATATGGAAAAGTACGTTTGCGACCTTTGCGGTTACGTGTATGATCCCGAGGTCGGTGATCCCGACAACGGCATCGCCCCCGGCACCGCCTTTGAAGATCTCCCCTCCAACTGGACCTGCCCGATGTGCGGCGTGGATAAATCCAGTTTTTCGAAACAATAATTCGGTTTGCGATATGTGTGATGTAGGGGCGAATCGCATTCGCCCCACATCAATTGCAAATCCAATAAAAAACCAAGCGACCGTCCCCATAGAGACGGCCGCTTTTGTTTTATAAAAAATTGTAGAGACGTTTCAGGAAACGTCTCTACATCTATAATGTATGGAAAAAACAAAATGTTAAAGTTTCAAGCCAAAAGCTAACAGCCAAAAGCTAGAAATAGAGGTCGCGCTCGCCGGCCTTGATGCGCTCGATGCGCTTCAGCAGCTCGTCATGGAATTTCTCATCCACATTGACGAGGTTGTTCTCGATCACTTTCCAGCCCTTGGCGGCCACCTCGGGAGTGGCGTAATCGACCAAATACTCCGACAGCGTCAGGATGGCGTTGGGCGTGCAGTAGCGTTTGATGAAGCCGGGCACGCTGAATTCCATGAAGTGCTCGCCGGTGCGGCCCAAACGGTAGCAAGCGGTGCAGAAACTCGGGATGAAGTTGTTGTCTAACAGCTCGTCGATGATTTCGCCCAGCGAGCGGTCGTCACCGATCTTGAACTGCTCGCGGTGCAGGTTCTGGTCCTCCTGCTTGTCGCTGTTTTTCTCGGTCTCCTCATGGTGGTACTTGTAGTCACCGATTTGCAGGTTGGTGCCGCCGTCGATTTGCGAGATGCCGTACTGGATGGCCTTGGCGCGGAACTCGGAGGTCTCGCGGGCCGTCAGAATCATACCGGTGTAGGGCACGGCGAGGCGGAAGATGGCGATGATCTTCTCGAAGGTGTCGTCATCCACAAAGTACTTGGTGTCGATGTTCAGGCCGGAAGCGTCCTTGATGCGCGGGAACGAGATGGTGTGCGGTCCCACGTTGAAGCATGCTTCCAAGTGGTTGGTGTGACGGATCATGGCCAGCACCTCGAAACGCCAGTCGTAGAGGCCGAAGAGGATGCCGAGACCGTTGTCGTCGATACCGGCTTGTTGGGCACGGTCCATGGAGGTGAGGCGCCACTCGTAGTTGCCCTTGATGGTGTTGGCGGGGTGGTACCAAGAATAAGCTTCCGGATGATAAGTCTCCTGGAAGATTTGGTAAGTGCCTATGCCAGCTTCTTTTACGATGCGGAAACCCTCCACATCCAGCGGTGCGGCGTTGATGTTCACGCGGCGGATGGAACCGTTGCCTTTATGCACCGAGTAAGCTAATTTGGTGGTGTGCGCGATGAACTCGGGCGAGTATTTCGGCGACTCGCCATAGACGAGGATCAGACGCTTCTGACCGTCCTCTTCCAACGCTTCGATGTTGTGCACGAACTCCTCGTCGGTGAGGGTGGTGCGCACTTGTTCGCGGTTGGAGGAGCGGAAACCGCAGTATTTGCAGTTGTTCACGCAGTAGTTGCCCACGTAGAGCGGCGCGAACAGCACGATGCGGTTGCCATAGACGTTGCGTTTCAACGTGCGGGCGCCCTCCTTGATCTCCTCCACCAGCTCGGGGTCGGTGGTGTTGATGAGCACGGCCGTCTCCTCCATCGTCAAACGGTTCTTGTTCAACGACTTGGCGATAATCTCGCGCACCCGCTCGGGGGTGCTTTCAGTCTTGTTGATAAAATCCCAGATCTCTTCCGGGTCGATAAACGGTTTCCCGATCTCATCGGGAATGCGGCATTTTTCGGGGTTAAATTGCATATTTGTAAGGGTTATTGGTTATCGGTTATTGGTTATTGAATGGTTAGAGTTTAGAGTTTAGTGGTTTAGTGGTTTAGTGGTTTAGGGTTTAGTGGTTTAGTGGTTTAGGGTTAAGCGGTTTAGTAGTTAGTTGTTTATGGGGAGTAACACCCCCCTTTAGGGGGGCAGGGGGGTTATGTTTTCGTCACAACTGCTTTTGAGGTGACATCCGGAATCTTTCCCAGCTGTCCGGAAAGCGAATTGATTTCATCGACTTCGCCTTCGACGATGAGGGAGATGACGGCCACGGGGCGGTCGTGGAAGGGCAGTCCTTGCCGCGCCAACACGATGCCCGAATGCGCGGAGATGACCTCGTTCACCTGCGCAGCCGCTGCTCTGTCTGACAATAATACCGTAATGGTGCCTATTCGCTTTTCCATCAGAACTTCTTTAGGATCAGGTTATTACACTTAAGATGTCACGCGGGAATTGCGTACCCGAATGAGCGTGCAAAAGTATCATTTTTTTGATTATTTTTGCGCCTTCAAAAAAAAATAGCCCTTTTTGGATAATAATTGGATGCAAAAAATTTTGAGATATTATATTTTACTGGTAATCATTGGGTTATGTTTGTCTCTTTCGGCCCAGAAGAAAGGTGGTCTTTATCGTCAGAAATATGAGGATGCGGAAGTCTTGGTGAATAATGGTCTGTACGATGTTGCCAGATCCTATTATGTTGAAGCGTACGAAAATGCCCGTGCCACCCGTCAGCACAAAAATATCCAAAACCAAATCAAACAGAAAATCGTCCTTATGGACTGCTATGCCAGGTATGGTCATCTGATGGGGCAGGCACAACAGTTGGAACAGGGTCAGGATTTTGAAAGCGCATATAAATACTATACCGATGCACTTGATTATGCGGCTTATGAGGGTCTGAACATTCCCAATAATGACCAGCTTAGGTCGCGCATCCAGGTGGTAGGGGAGACCTCTGAATTGTACAACAATCTTTGTAAGATTGAACGGCTGAATCAAGAAGGCAGTTATGCGCAGGCGCGAGATCTCTACTTCCAATGGGTGAAACAAGTGGGTGATTTTGATGAGAAGTGGAAAAAACACGAGATTTCAGAGGATTTTGCGAGGAAAATGGATTCCGTTGCCCATTTTCTGGATAAAGACCGCAACACAATCCTCAGCTATCGTGAAACCTTCCCTGATGAATTCAAGTTGATGGACAATTTCCTTTATCAGTTGCTGAATCGGAAGGCGCACCAAAGCATTGACCCCATTGAATCGGATATCACCTTTGTTTTCACGTTGGACACGAATGGGGTTTTGGAGCAGTCTATTGCGGGAGGTGTGGACGGTGACTTCAATAATGCGATTCTCAAGGAGCTGCGATATGATTTGCACATGCGACAACCCTATCGCTATGGTTTTTCCATGCCGGCCCGCGAGGAAGTGAAGTATCATATTTCATCCACTCCAACTGATATTTGGGTGCAAAAGACAAAAACGGAGATTAAAATCAAAGATTCCGAACAAAAGCCCAAGAATTTTAAAGAAATTTGCGGCATGTTGTCCAAAGCTCCTGTTGGAAAGTATTGTTTTCAAATTCGTCGCAACGATATTGAAGGTCAGACCCATACTTCCTTGCGAATCATTCGTGCCAAAGGCGGCAAGGCGAACAAATGGCTGAAAACGCTGTAGAGACGCGCCATGGCACGTCTCTACATTTGTGATGCACCGTTTACATTCGTATTTGTGCGTTTTTGAAAAATGTGTACCTTTGCGCCTTGATTTGAAAAAAGAACATGTCAATAATTGTAAACAACGTTTCTAAGGTTTTCGGGGAGCAATATGCCCTCAACAAGGTCAGTTTTGAAGCCAAAAAAGGCGAGATTGTCGGTTTTTTAGGACCTAACGGTGCTGGCAAAACCACTATGATGAAGATCATCACTGGATTGATTCCACCCACCGAAGGCGATGTCTCCGTTTGTGGGCTTGACATCTGGAAGGATTCTCTGAAACTGCGGCAGATCGTCGGCTATCTTTCGGAGGCGAATCCGCTCTACTATGACATGTATGTGCGTGAGTTTCTGGAGTTTGTGGCTGGTGTCTTCCATCTGAAGGACAAGAAGAAGAGTGTTGATGAGGTCATTGAACGCACAGGGCTTACCCCAGAACAACACAAGAAAATCGGGGCATTGTCGCGCGGTTACAAACAGCGTGTTGGCATCGCGCAAGCCCTTATCCACAACCCCGAAGTCCTCATTCTGGACGAGCCGACCACCGGTCTGGATCCGAACCAACTGATTGAAATTCGGGAACTTATACGTTCATATGGTAAAAACCGCACCGTACTGCTCTCCACTCACATCATGCAGGAGGTGCAGGCGATGTGCGACCATGTCGTCATCATCAACAAGGGCGAACTCGTGGCCGACACCCTGACCAAAGACCTCCATCTCCTCGCCGAAAAGGTCGGACTGAAAACCGCCGAAGATCTCGACGCACTGGGCATGGAGCAACTCTTCCACCGGTTGACGATGAATGATGCGATGACGCGATGATGCGATGATGCGATGATAAGATGATAAGATGATGCGATGAAGCGATGACGCGATGATACGATGAAGCGATGAAACGATGAAGCGATGATGCGATGATGCGATGATGCGATGAAGCGATGATGCGATGATGCGATGATACGATGATGCTATGATAAGATGAAAGACGTAGAAACATACGAAGCACCATATATAAAAACAGACAAGAGACAAACGAAGAACGTAAAAACGAATATAAACAAATCAAGCGAAAAACCCCAAGTCCAAAAAGGGCTGAAAGCCCTACCCCTTATTTACCCAGGGTGAACGCAGTGAACCCTGGGAACGAAGGAGAGCAAAGGTGAACGCAGTGAACCCTGGGAATAAAGGCGAACGAAGTGAGCCCTAGGGAGAAATAGGGATAAACGAAAAACGATGAATCAACGAATCACAACCCCATACATCAAAAAAAACGGTCAATTAGAGGAAGTCTCGTTCGAGGAGGCATTCCAATATGTTGGCCAAAAACTCCAAAATCCGGAAACCAACAGCACGTTGGTGATGGGTTCCGGCAGTTACTCCAATGAAACACTTTACTTGCTCCAACGTCTGGCTCGTACGGCATTGAACACCAATGCGTTGGGATCGTTCGACTACTACCGGCGTGGCACGGATTTCTTCGCCGACAAGAACGACATTCTGCCCTTCGCCGAGATGTTCTCCTCCGATAAATTCTATTGCGTTTTACCCGATGTAGGGACGTGCCATGGTGCTTCTCCACAAATCCCAGAAACGTTAAAAGCCGTTTTTGAGATTCTGAAACATTGTCCCGACACCCCTCGTTATTGGTTTAATAAACCTGATACCCTGAATGTTACGGATTATTACGCCTTTTTCCGAAGTGTCAACTTCTATCTGATTCAGCATCATCTGGAGAAAGGCATTTATGTAGATGTGTTGGGGAAAAATTATGGTGACTATAAGCAGTCGCTGATGGCGGATGATTATGAGGGGTTGTTGCATAAGAATAACCTCCAAGATGCTGATATACAATTGTTTGTTGAGGATTTAATCACGATTCAGGCTCCTGCGTTTATCGTCTGGGAGCAGTGGCTGACGGAGCCAGCCTACCACGAACTGGAGAATATGTGCATGTTGCTGGATGTGCAGTCGAAGCCGGCATCAGGTTTCTTGACGATTAAAAGCGAGCTGAACAGCCAGGGTCTTTTTGACATGGGAATGTTCCCGCATATTGCCCCTGGCGGACACAGAATGACGGCACAGCGGCAGGAAAAGATGGTTTCCTTGTGGCAAACCAACGTCTGCACGGAACCCGTGGATGTGGTTGCCACCATCGATGGCTCTGGTTTCCGGAATGTGCTGATATGGAACGCTCTCAATGCGAATGTTTCGCAAGATGTTGTCAATCAGATTGATAATTCGGATTTTGCCATGTTGCAGACCGCTTATTTGCCCGCAAATGCGAATATGTACGATGTGATTCTGCCCGCAAATCTGCCTGAAGAGATTTCCGGCACTTATACGGACACAGCGAAGGTTCCGCACAATTTTATCACAGAATCTGATAATATTTTGGAATACAATAATTTACAACAGATTGTAAAAATTGCCGAACTGTTGGGACACCCATTCCCCTCCAACAAGGACGACATTTTTTTAGAATATATCTCTTTCATGGAAGCGGGTTGTCACAGCAGTGAACGCCATTTCTTCAAATAATTGAAATTTTGGCAAATTTTTTGCTATACGATTCAAGCGGTTCGAATGAAACGTTCGGCACCGCAGTTTATTTGTGCTTGTAAGTAATTGAAAATTAAACATATTATGGAAGAAAATCAAGAGAATAAGGATCAAGAACAGAATGTTCAGGAACCTGAAATAAAAGAAGAAGTTCAGGAAAACACTGACAATTTGACGGATAAAGAGGCAGATACTGACAAAAATAAAAAAAGTTTTTTCACCAAAAAGAAAGACAAAGAAAAACAGAAAATTCAGGATTTGGAGAAGGAAATTGAGCAACTGAAAACCGAGAAAGCTGAACTCAACGACCGTTTCCTGCGTCTTTTCTCCGAATTCGACAACTATAAGAAGCGTGTCAGCAAGGAAAAGTTGGATTTGATTGCCACGGCTTCTGAAAAGGTGCTGGTGAGCCTGCTACCCGTCGTCGATGATTTTGAGAGAGCCATTGCCGCCAATGAAAAAGCAGACAACATTGACTCAATCAAAGAAGGTTTTAATTTGATTTACAACAAGTTGCTTCAAATGATGAAGCGTTTTGATGTGGAAGAGATCCAAGCCAAAGGTGAAGAGTTCAATACGGATTTCCACGAAGCAGTCACCCATTTCCCGGCGCAAAAAGAAGAGGATAAAGGCAAGGTTATCGATGTGACGGAAAAGGGCTACAAGCTGAAAGATAAAGTTATCCGCTACGCGAAAGTGGTTGTGGGTCAGTAAGAAAGGAGATTCTGAATGGAAAAGAGAGATTACTATGAGGTGCTGGGCGTTTCAAAAGAAGCTTCAGCAGATGAGATAAAAAAAGCCTACCGCAAGAAGGCGATGCAGTACCACCCTGACCGCAATCCCGGCGATAAAGAAGCCGAGGAGAAGTTCAAGGAGGCGGCTGAGGCGTATGATGTGCTGAGCAATCCCGACAAGAAGGCGCGTTACGACCAATTCGGTCACGCCGGTATGGGTAATCAGGCCAGCGACTTCTCCGGCATGAACTTTAACGACATTTTCAGCCATTTTGCCGATATTTTCGGCGGGGGATTCGGTGGTGGATTTAGCGGCTTCAGTGGTTTTGGCGGCTTCGGCGGTGGCGGTCAGCAACGTCGCGTGCGCAAAGGCGGTGACATCCGCATCAAGGTGAAGCTGAATTTGGAGGAGGTGGCCGCACCCATCGAGAAGAAGGTCAAAATCAACAAACAGGTAGTGTGTCCGCACTGTAACGGTACGGGCGCGAAAGATCCGAACAGCGTCACAACTTGTCCCGACTGTCACGGCAGCGGCCAGGTGGTGCGCCAGCAACGCAGTATGTTCGGTATCATCCAGCAGGCATCTGTATGTCCGAAGTGCGGCGGCACGGGCGAGGTTATCAAAGATCCATGCCCGCATTGTCATGGCAACGGCACGGTGTCAGGCGAGGAAATCATCACCATCAATATTCCTGCCGGTGTGGATAACGGGATGCAGATGACGGTTCCGCAGAAGGGACATGCCGCGCAGCGCGGCGGTGTCAATGGCGACCTGCTCGTCGTTTTCGAGGTGGCCGACCACGATGTCTTCGAACGTGACGGTAACAATCTGTACCTTAACTATTATATTAGTGTCCCGCAAGCTGCACTCGGTGCTTCGGTGGAGATTCCTACGCTTACCGGCAAAGCGAAAATCAAGATTGCCCCAGGAACCCAAAGCGGACAAATCCTGCGTCTGCAGGGGAAAGGATTACCACAGGTCAATTCGCGAATCGTCGGTGACCTCATCGTCAATGTTAACGTGTGGACTCCGAAATCCCTCACTCGGGAAGAAAAAGCGATGCTGGAACAGCTAAGCACACACGAGAATTTCGTGCCGAAACCCGGAAAAAACGACAAGAGCGTCTTCAACCGAGTACGGCAATTCTTCCAATAATTATTGCGGAAAATGTTGCGAGAAATGCGGAAAAGTGCGGAAATTTTCTAAAGATTTCCGCACTTTTCCGCATTTCCGCATTATTTCCGCAATACATTCACAGAAGCTGCCAGACAACCGTATAGTCCTGCCGTTTCCGTGCGCAATCTTCTATCGCCGAGTTTCACCTCTGTGTAGCCGGATTCGCGCGCAAGGGCAATTTCCTCTTCGCTGAAGTCTCCTTCGGGACCGATTAACAGTATCATCTCGGAAAATTGTCGCGGCATGTCCACTAACTGTCGCTGGTTGTTTTCATCGCACCATGCGATAAACTTATCCGCTTGTGTG
Source organism: uncultured Bacteroidales bacterium (assembly GCA_900315245.1). Lineage (GTDB taxonomy): Bacteria > Bacteroidota > Bacteroidia > Bacteroidales > WCHB1-69 > F23-D06. The sequence continues at coordinate 243,133 of OMYJ01000001.1, read as the reverse complement.
TCTGCGTTTTGGTGGATAAAGTCCGTGAATATTGTCATCTTGAGCGGCGGCAGCCACGTGGTTTGCGACTGTTTCAATGCCGCGATGGCCAACCGTTGCAGACGTTCGAGGTTGAGGTGCGTGCGCTCGGAGTGGTCGCACTGCAGGAAGGTGAGCGAGCAGATGCCGATTTCGATGGCTTTTTCCAACAACCACTCCATGCGGTCGGCGTTCTTGGTGGGCGCAACGGCGAGATGCAATCCGTTGTGAGTAAGGAGGTTGTCGGTAATATGCTGACGAATCTCCAGCAGACATTTTTTCGGGTGCGCCTCGGTGATGACAGCTTCCGCCAGATGTCCACGCCCGTCGGTGACGCGCACCACATCGCTCTCGCGATGGCGCATCACCCGAACGCAATGTTCTGATTCTTCGTTGCTTAAGGTAACGAAGGGTTGGGATATATCGGGGGAGTAGAAGTAATGCATGATAATTGTTTTATCCAAAATAGTTCATAGTGCAAAAGTACATAATTTATTCATTTTTTTATTTATGCCGGCATCATTTTTCCCCGCACACCTACGGCGTGCGCAACCTCCGAATCGTCGTCCGCATTCCTACCGAGCCCTTCAGCCCTGACGGGCTGTTTCGCGGCCGGAACGGTGTCGCATAGTTGGGGTGCGGGTGTTGGTGGGCTTAGCGTTTTGCCGGGTGTGGTGCATAAACGCGGAAAGGGTGGTTGTCTGAATCTGTTATCGGTCGCGGATGTTGGCAGGCCGTTAGGTCTGCCGGGCTCGGTAGCACAAGCGGGTGCGGCAGTGATTTCGCAGGCCGTTAGGCCTGCGGGCAAAAACCGAATAAAAAACACATCAATCAAACATCTTCAAATATGTATCGTTCGTCAAATTCTATCTCGTTTTTTCTCAACATATCCAAATATTCCTCACGGAACGACTTCTTGGCATGGTGTTTTTCTTGATTCAAAATGTATTGCACAACTCTTGGCACATGACTCTTTGAATATGAAAAAGCCCCATAACCCTCCTGCCATTGGAATTGGAATCTAGTAAGCCTTTCTTTGTTTATCCATTCTGAAGTTTCGCGTTTCAATCTTAACATCAAGGATGATAAAGATTGTGTTGGTCGAAAACCAAACAATAAATGCACGTGATTTGAAACGCCGCCAATCGCCAATGTTTTGTGCCCTTGGTCATTGACAATGGACGCCATGTAGCTATACAATCGTTCACTCCATTCTGGTGAAATTAATGCGTCTCTGTTTCGTACAGCAAAAACGGTTTGAATGTGAATTTGGGTGTAAGTGTTGCTCATAATTTCATTGTTTTTTTAATAATTTTTTTGGCGGCAAAAATACAAAAAATATCATAAAATATTGTGTATCAATATTTTAACAACCAATTGTAAAAATAAAACACATTGTATTGACTCTCTTTTATTTATACAGACATCGTTTTTTCCCCGCACACCTACGGCGTGCGCAACCCCGAACCATTGTCCGCATTCCTACCGAGCCCTTCAGCCCTACGGGCTGGTTCGCGACCGGAACAGTATCGCGTAGATGCGGTTGCGGTTGCGGTTGTTGGCAGGGGTGGTTTGGTGGGTTCGGAGGTATATACCCAAAAGGAACGATTTCCCGAATCGGTTACGAATGCAAATGGTGACAGATTGGGTGGTTTTCCGGACGTGGTGCATAAACGCGGAAAGGATGGTTGTCCGAATCTGTTACAATCGAGAATGTTGGCAGGCCGTTAGGTCTGCCGGGCTCGGTAGCACAGGCGTGTACGGCAGTGATGTCGCAGGCCGTCAGGTCTGCGGGCAAAAAGGAACAATCTCCCAAGAAATCTACCTCTTCACAAATTTCACAATCTTACTTGCTCCATCATGAGATACCAAACGGAGCATATATATCCCAGATGCTAAATCCGAGACATCAAAAGTGAAAGTCTGATCCAACATCCTCTCTGTCCTAATTACCTTTCCTGTAATATCCAGGATTGATAATTCAAAATCAGAAGTACCTGTACTGCTCAAATTCAGAGTTGTGGTTGCTGGATTCGGATAGATAGAAATCTCATATTCCCAATTCTGCACAAATGGATTTGTCTCCACTTGGATAGTCTGCGATATTTCATCATCACATCCTACTCCAATTTCTGCACCAAATGTACCAGCATATCTCAGAGTATGTGGTCCTACTGAGATCCCATCTGTAGAAAAAGTATACTCTGATGGTATACTGTAACCAACTACTACTCCATCCACAAAGAGATTTCCTCCTGGAGGAAATACTTGGACTGTACATATGGAATCCGTGACAATATTCGGAGTCTGGACTGTCAGACTGATACCTGAATTATACACCTCTACCCATATAGAATCCCGTGTCACACAATGATTTTGATCAGAGAACTCTGCATAAATCCATGTAGGCTCAGTGACTGGTGGTGTGTAATAGTCCGCCACAAACATAGAATCTCCATAGACTCCTGTCCAGTAGTTGACACTATCTGATTGATCTCCTACATACCAAGTATAGGTACCTTCCCCTATACTCTGTGCTTGGACCAAAAATTCTCCACCATAGCAGGCTATATTGTCTGTAGTAATGATATGAGTACTGTCTTCTGCCCATTCGTAGAGATTCCCAAATATATACTGGATTTCTTCTCCAAAAGCTTTACATCCTTTGGAGTCGTAAACATAAAGATAATAAAGTTGCCCACTATATAATTCACACACTAAATGGGTAGTATCTGGTAAAAAGACCTGAGTTGTATCAGAATAATAAAACCATGTAAAATTATATGGTGGAGTTCCTCCAGTTAAATAAAAATCAATACATCCCTGCTGACCATAACACACTGTATCAATTCTATTAGAATCAACGTTAGAATACCACGGTTCAGGTTGCTCAATAATCACACTATCATGATATTCACACCCATTGATCCCATATGCTACGATATAATATATCCCTGACCTTAAATTAGTTAATGTCACAGAATCATATACTTGGACAAAAAACAAAGTAGAATCATTGGATATATCAATCCATTCATAATCCGATACAGGATTATCCAAACTAACATGAAAGCTACCATCCATATATGGATAAAAATCTCCATCCGGACATGTCACATGATGGATAGAAGTTGGTGGGATAGAGATAGTAGCCACAGGCAAAATGGTAATTACTAGCACCTTCTGATACACAGGTATGATACCATTTACAGACACAACCTCATAAATCATATCTGTGTCCACAGTTGCACTCAATATATCTCCGATGATAGTATCGTAGACACGATTATTGAGGTAGGAAAGTGAATCTGTAAATGAGCTGAAATAAATCACAGTGTCTGTTGTATTCACTGCGACATTCCAGTAAAAAGTCTCCCCTTTACAGATATCCCAATACTCCTGTGCCGATACAAATTTCATAGCACAGACAAAACACAAAAATAACAATAACTTTTTCATAATCTACATGTTCGGCAAAGAACCAACAACTTTACGGGGCAAAAATACAAAAATATTCAGATATGCCCGTATTTTATCATAAATATTAGCCGACATCGTTTTTTCCCCGCACACCTACGGCGTGCGACAACCCGAATCGCCGTCCGCATTCCTACCGAGCCCTTCAGCCCTAACGGGCTGTTTCGTGGCCGGAACGGTGTCCCGTTGTCACGGTCGCGGATGTTGGTGGGCCGTTAGGTTTGCCGGGCTCACCCTTCCTTCTCCGACAACTCCATCCACCGCTCGGTCTTCTCGTCTAACAGCTGGTTGAGTTCATTGTAGCGTTTGCCCCATTCGGCGAAGTCTTCGGGCGTGCCTTTGCCCATCGCCATTTTCTCCTCGAGAATCTTCTTCTCGATTTCCATGTTGGCGATGTCGGTCTCCAAGGATTCTAACTCGCGTTTTTCTTTGTAAGTCAGTTTGTTGGGTTGTGGTGTGCGTTGGGGTTTCACCGGCTCGGGACGAGCGGCCTTCTCAATCCGTTTTTGGATGCGCCGTTCCTTCTCGCGCTGTTGCCGGTAGTCCTCGTAGTTGCCCCAACAGTCGCGGATGATGCCGTCGCCCTCGAACACGAAGAGGTGATCAACTAACTTGTTCATCAGCCAGCGGTCGTGGGAGACGATGAGCAGACAGCCCTCGAAGTTGCCGAGGAAGTCCTCCAACAGGTTCAACGTGTCGATGTCGAAGTCGTTGGTGGGCTCGTCGAGGATGAGGAAGTTGGGGTTTTTGAGCAGCGTGATGAGCAGGTGGAGCTTCCGCTTCTCGCCGCCGCTGAGGTCGTCGTAGTAGGTGTACTGCAGACTGTATGGAAACCCGAAGTGGTTCAGGAAATTGCTGGCACTCATATAGTTGCCGTTTTCCATCCGGATGACTTCGGCGTGCTCCTTCACCAACTCCAGCACGATTTTGTTGCCGGCGTATTCCATCCCGTTCTGAGAGAAGTAGCCGAATTTGATGGTCTGTCCGGGGGTGATTTTGCCGCCGTCGGGAATCACCTCGCCCATGATCATCTTCAGGAAGGTGCTCTTGCCGGAGCCGTTCTTGCCCACGATGCCGCACTTTTCCCCTTTCTTGAAGATGTAGGAGAAGTCCTTGACGATGGTCTGGTCGGGGTAGGCGAAATCCAGATGACTGATTTCCAATATTTTGTGTCCAATTCGCTCGGCCTGCACTTTGAAGCCTTCGGGGGCGGCCTCACTGCGCACGCTCACCGCTTCCTGCAGTTTCTCGAAGTTGTTGATGCGGGCGCGGGCTTTGGAGGTGCGGGCCTGCGGGGAAGTATGTACCCACGCGAGCTCTTTTCGGTAAAGCTGCCGCAGTTTCTCCTGCTCGGCGGCGGCATTGGCCAAACGTTCGGCCTTTTTCTCCAGAAAGTAGTCGTATTTACCCCGATAATGGTACAGATTGCCGTTGGAAAGCTCGAAGATGTCGTTGCAGACGCGGTCGAGGAAGGAGCGGTCGTGGGTGACCATCAGCAGGGTGATATTGGCGGTGGAGAGGTAGTTCTCCAACCATTCGGTCATCTCGATGTCGAGATGGTTGGTGGGCTCGTCGAGGATGAGCAGGTCTGTGTCGGCGATGAGCGTTTTGGCGAGCGCGGCCTTCTTCCGCTGCCCACCGGAGAGTTCGCCCACGTTCTTCAGCACATCGTTAATGCCGAACTTTGACAGAATCTCCTTCACCTTCGATTCATAGTCCCAAGCTTGCAGCCGGTCGAGGTCGGAGATAGCCTTTTCCATGCGCTCCTGTGGCACGGCTTGCCCGTTTTCCATCAGCGTCACGCAGGTTTCGTACTCTTTAATCGCTTCGAAAACAGGGGTTTGCGTGTCGAAAAGGGTATCCAGTACCGAACTGTCGTCGTTGAAGTCATCGCGTTGCGGCAGATACGAAACCACAATATCATTGCGGATGATCACCTGCCCCTCGTCGGGGGTGTCGAATCCGGCAATGATGTTGAGGAGCGTACTTTTCCCCGTGCCGTTACGGGCGATAAGTGCACTCTTCTGTCCCTTCTCCAGACCAAACGTGATCTGGTGGAAGAGTTCTTTCTCGCCCACGGACTTGGATACTTTATCGACGGTTAGGTAGTTCATGCTGGCTTTTAGCTTTTAGCTTTTGGCCTTTAGCCAATGGCCAATAGCTAATAGCTAATAGCCAATAGCTAATAGCCAAAAACTATTTCGCGGCAATGACCTCGATTTCGACCATCACGCCTTTGGGGAGGTCGCGCACGGCGAAGGCGGCGCGGGCGGGCGGGTTGGAAGGGAAGCGGGTCGCATAGACCTCGTTCATCGCGCCGAAGTTGGCGATGTCGCTGAGCAGACAGGTGGTCTTCACCACGTTGTCGAAGGTGTAGCCGGCCTCGTCGAGGATGGCAGCGATGTTCTTCATCACCTGCTCGGTTTGGGCGGTAATACCCTCAGGCACAGTGCCGTCGGCGGGATTAACGGGAATTTGGCCGGAAATGAACAACATTCCGTTGGCTTCAATAGCTTGGCTGTACGGCCCGATGGCGGCCGGTGCATTGTTGGTATGGATGACTTTCTTCATAATGGTAAAAATTTGAAAGCGCAAAGATAGCATTTTTGTGGAGTGGATTTTTTCATCAACAAAAAAAAGCGAATAAACCGAAAAATCGTATATTGCACGGCTTTTTAAATTAAGCGGTAGAAGGTTTTGAAATAAGAGATAACTAATTATAAACGTATGAGTTATAAAAGTTTCGAAATAAAACTGGCAACGATGGTTTGTGCACTGCTGATGGTTTTCGCGTGCCAAAACGGGTTTGCTCAGGCAACAGAAACGGCCGAGGCGGATAATGTGGAAGCGGTAGCTGAAGCGGCACAAGAGGAAGTGTTTGACGCCGGTCCTTTCATCATAGAACACGTCATCGACAGCTATGGCTGGCATATTTGCGGCAGCGGTGAAAAAAGCGTCACCATCCCGCTGCCTGTCATTCTCTTTGACGAGGGCCGCCCCGTGGTCTTCCTGTCCAACAAATTCCACCACGGCGAGGCCGCCTACAATGGCTATGCCATGGGCTGGGAGGAAAACACCAAAGGCCGTATCGTCAAACTCGAGGGCAACTATTCCGACTACACCGGTCACCTTGAAGAGGGTGAAGCATACGCGAACCACGTCTGCAAGTGGGACATCTCCATCACCAAGAACGTCTGTGCCCTGCTCATTTCTATCATCTTGATAACTTGCATTTTCCTGTCCGTGGCAAAACGTTACCGCGAGCATCCCGATGAGGTGCCGAGCGGTTTGCAGGCTCTCGTGGAACCGCTCATCGTGTTCATCCAGGACGAGGTAATCACCCCGTCATTGGGCAAAAACTCCAACAAATACGCGCCTTACCTGCTCACGCTGTTCTTCTTCATTTTCCTGAACAACATGCTGGGCATCGTTCCGATTTTCCCGGGCGGCGCGAACCTCACCGGAAACATCGCTGTTACCGGCATTTTGGCGCTCATCACCTTCTTCGTGACCACTTTCTCCTCTGGCAAAGAGTATTGGAAAGACATCTTCAACACGCCTGGAGTGCCGTGGTGGCTGAAGGTTCCGCTGCCACTTATGCCGTTGGTGGAGACCATCGGTATCTTCACGAAGCCGTTTGTGTTGATGGTGCGACTTTTCGCCAACATCACCGCCGGCCATATCATCACACTGGCGTTTGTCTCGCTGATATTCATCTTCGGTCAGATGAACCCGGTCATCGGCTGGGCTGTCTCGCCGGTTTCCATTTTCTTCTACATCTTCATGGGTCTGATGGAGCTTCTGGTGGCGTTCATTCAGGCGTTCGTGTTCACGTTGTTAAGCGCGATGTACATCGGCATGGCCATCGGTGAGGAGGAACACGAAGAGAAAACAGCAGTAGTGGAAGCGTAAACGATTGAAACTTGAAAAAATAAAGTAGCAACCCTTTTTAATAACTTAAATATCAAAACATTATGTCAAGTTTAGCAGTATTATTGACAACGTTGTTGCAAGCAGCTGGCGCAGGTCTCGGCATCGGAAAATTGGGTGCTGGTATCGGTGCTGGTCTGGCCGCTATCGGTGCCGGTATCGGTGTGGGTAACATTGGTAAAGATGCCATGTCCGCCATCGCCCGCCAGCCCGAAGTGTCCGGCGACATCCGTACGAACATGATTATCGCAGCCGCCCTGGTTGAGGGTGTTGCACTGTTCGCCACCGTGGTGTGCCTGCTCATCGCTGTCGCAAAGTAATGAACGGAAAAGTTCCTTCGCGGTTGGCGGAGGAACTTTCCTTTTTAGTTGTAAATCAAAAAATTAAACATATATGGAATTGATAAAACCCTCATTCGGACTCATCTTTTGGATGCTCATCGGATTTGGCATTCTTTTCTTCATCTTGGCGAAATTCGCATGGCCGATCATCACCAACGGCATCGCTTCTCGCAATAAAAAGATTGCCGACCAGTTGGAGGAGGCTGCCAAAATTCACGAAGAGATGCAGTCTTTGAATAAAAAGCATGATGAGATGATGGCGCAGGCCAAAAATGAGCGCGATGCACTTCTCGCCGAGGCCCGCAAGGTGAGCGAGGAGATGTACGAGAAGGCCAAACTCAAAGCTTCTGCCGAAAGCCAGGCGATGATTGAGGATGCCAAGAAGGCTATTTACTTCGAGAAGATGAAGGCCATCACCGATGCCAAGAACGCCATTGCCAATTTCTCCATTGACATCGCCCAAAAGGTGATTACCGAAGAGCTGAAAGACCGCGAAAAGCAGGAAGCTCTCGTGGAAAAATGGCTTGAAGATTGCCATTTCAACTAATTTTGTATTTTTGCACTTTAATTTTTATCACTTAAATAGTATTATTCAAATGAAAAAACTATCCGTATTATTGGTAACAGCCGCATTGCTTGCCTGCAATGTCTCTTTCGCCCAAGACAAAGAGAAAACGGAAGAGGAAGGCTACATCTTTAAGGTCACCAAGGAATTACCGATCACTTCCATTAAGGACCAGAACCGTGCTGGCACATGCTGGTGCTACTCCGGTTTGGCATTCCTCGAATCCGAACTTCTCCGTATGGGAAAAGGCGAGTATGACCTTTCGGAAATGTACATTGTGGCAAACACTTACAATGACAGAGCCAAAGCAGCCGTCCGTATGCACGGCGACGTTTCTTTCTCACAAGGCGGTTCTTTCTACGATGTGATTTACGGTATGAAGGCGTTCGGTCTGGTGCCTGAAGCTGAAATGCGTCCGGGTGTCGCATACGGTGACACACTTTCTGACCACGGCGAGCTTTCCGACATCACCGATGCCATCGTCGATGCCATCGCCAAGAAAGAGCATAAGAAACTGCAATGCGATGCCAACGGCAATCCCCTTTGGCTGAAGGCCATCTCCGCTGTCCATGAGATTTACCTCGGCCAATGCCCGAAGGAATTCTCCTACAAAGGCGTGACCTACACCCCGCAATCCTTCTACAACTCTTTGGGTCTCAATCCTGATGACTATGTCTCCATCACTTCCTACACGCATCATCCTTTCTACGAGAAATTCGTGTTGGAAATCCAAGACAACTGGCGTTGGGGTCAGTCCTACAATGTGCCGTTGGATGAAATGATGCAGATTTTCGACTACGCCATCGACAATGGTTACACCATCGCTTGGGGTTCCGACGTTTCCGAACCCGGTTTCCGCAACAACATCAAGAACGGTTTCTGCGTGCTTCCCGACCTCGAGGCTAAAGCTCAGGTTGGCAGCGACATGGCTCACTGGACCGGTTTGACCACCACCGAGCGTAACAAAGAGTCCCAGACCAAGCCCACGCCGCAACGCTGGGTCACCCAAGCCGAGCGTCAAGCCGCTTACGACAACTGGGAGACCACCGATGACCATGGTATGTTGATCTACGGTAAGGCTACCGACCAAATGGGCAACGAGTACTACATGGTGAAGAATTCTTGGGGCAAATACGGAAAATATGACGGTATGTTCTATGTCTCTAAAGCATTCGCCCGCTACAAAACCATGAATATCCTCGTCCACAAGGATGGTATCCCGAAAGACATCAAGAAGAAATTAGGTATTAAATAAACCTTGATTTATTTCTTGACAAATCTCTGTAGGGGCGAATAATTATTCGCCCCTACGTGTTTAACAACAAATGTCGAAGATTATGAGATTGTGGAATTTTTTGAAAATCAATATTTTATGGGTGATTATTCTACCCTTGTTAGGAGCGTCATGTCATCGTCCGGGACCTGAACCTGAACCGCAGCCACAGCCGGATGCTTACGCTAAAGGATTGTTCATCCTTAACGAAGGGCTTTTCCAGATGAACAACAGCACCTTGTCGTATTATGATTTCACGACAGGCGAATTCACCGAGAACCTCTTTTTGGATGTCAACCATCGTGGATTGGGTGATGTGGGCAACGATCTTCAGCAATATGGTTCGAAGCTCTATATTGTGGTCAACAATTCCAACATTGTGGAAGTGGTGGATGCAAAAACCGTCAAATCGTTAAAAACCATCAATTTGCCTCAAAAAGAACCGCGCAATGTCGCATTTTTGGACGGCAAAGCTTATATTTCCTGTTTTGATGGCGACGTGGTGCGGGTGGATACTGCTTCGTTGGAGATCGAGGCCACCGTGCATACGGGACCTAATCCTGATGGAATCTGTGTCTGTAATGGCAAGCTTTATGTTTCCAACTCCGGTGGGAAAAATTACCCGAACTACGGCAACACTGTTTCTGTGGTTGACCCAACCTCCTTCACTGTCACAAAAGACATTACGGTGGCCATCAACCCCACCCGTATCAAGGCATACAACGACCGCTATGTGTATGTGGTTTCCAACGGCAACTACGGAAGTGTGCCATATACTTTCCAAAAGATTGACAGTCAGACTGATGAGATAGTGAAAGTCTATGACCTCGAAGTGTTGAATTTCGACATCTGTCAGAACTTTGCCTACATTTATACGTATAATTTCAGCACGATGACCTCTGCGTGGATCAGTGTGTTGGATTTGGAAACCGATGAGGTCGTGAAAGAGCAGTTCATCAGCGACGGCACGCAGTTAAAGACTCCTTACGGTATCAAGGTGAATCCGTTGAACGGCGATGTCTATATCACTGACGCGGGCACGTTCACCACCAACGGCGATGTCTATTGTTTCGACAAAGACGGAAAGAAGAAATTCTCCTTTGAAGGAGGGTTGAACCCGTCAGCGATGCTGATTGATTTCGGGGAGCAGCTTGTCGCGAAGAAATAACCCTTTTAGATATTCCGTCCGACTTTCTTAAGAATGCGCCGCACCTTGCGGTTTCGTTTAATCAGCCACTCCTCAATCAACTCGTTTTCCGTTTTAGGAGTATCCGGAGCCTCATTACTACGTTTTCTTGCGAGGGAGAACCGAAGGTAAGCTCCTATATGGCGACTCTTTTTGTCATGGTAAATCTCGTCGAACGGAATCAGCACAGCCGTGTCCTCAATGTTGTGCATCAAGCGGTTCACCGCCGTGCCGAACATGAGCATTTCGGAAGTGATGGAGATATAAGCCGTCACATTGGGCGGAACGTTTACCCCTCTCATTCTGGCGGCGCCTTTAAGTAATTTGTAATCTTCCAGCAGGTCATCCTGGCTCACTACCAAATCCATCAACTGGGGGTCAGAACCGGGCATTATCGACTGGTCGTCCCAAGGGCGGACAAGCTCTTCTTTGTCACCGTAATGTTTCCATAAGAAGTGGTATATCAAGTCTTTGGCGATATAATCGTAAGAAGGATATATGGTGATTTTTCCAAAGAAATAGAGCAGGTCCGGATGTTTCATGATAATGGCCACAAGTCCGTCCCACAAGTTGTCAAACGCATATATTGATTTAGCGCCCCCTTTTGAGCTCTGATATTCGGGGGCCACAAAATTGCGCCCCAGTTCTATGACATGCGGTAGATATTCGTTGATAAACTTTTGAGAAAAGCGGAACTGATGGGAACTTGCCAAAACAGGCTGGCCTTTCTCGTCGAACGTCGCATCTGAGCCGAAGAGAAAGCGATAGCCGCCGATAATTGCCTCGTTGTCCGGATCCCAGACAATCAGCTGCTTATACGGATTCTCCATCTTGTCATATTCGTCAAGGTCAATAGCGTTGCCCGTAGATCCCCCGGCTTCACGGAAAGCCAGTTCACGCAGTCTGCCGATTTCCGTGACCACATTGGGTGAATTTTGCCAGGTCACGATGTAAAGTTCGTTGTGTCCTTTGTTGGTGTCTTCCAGTTTCTTGGATTTGGTAAGTTCCGCTTTGAGCAGTTCAACCGGTACGGGATCAATTATTGTATTCATAATGCTGGGGATTTTCAATCGATATTGGATGGCCATGGGTTGGAAACAATACCTGCCATGTCAAGCATAGCCTTGTGTGCGGCATCACGCATTCGTGCCGCCTCCTCTTTGCGAGGTGTGTTGAGGTCGGGAATGATCGGGTCACCCACGTGGATGGTGATCAGCGGTTCGTCTTTGCTGAAGAGTTTGCGCCATCCTGTGCGGGGCCTGAATGTGATTATCAGAGGAATTACAGGGAGAGAATATCGGTAGGCCATGTTGAAAGCGCCTATTTTGAAAGGCCTGAGCGGAGAATAGAATTTCCAACTACAGCTTTCGGGAAATATATGTATCCACTGTTTTTTGTCATGTAACTCATTCAAGGCCTTGTCAAATTCCCTGAGTCCACTGCGATCTTCCGGGATGGCGATACCCCCGATGTTTTTCATCAGGAAACCGTCTTTGCCTCGGAAAGGTTGGGCGTACATCGGAATCCAAGCCTTGCGGTAGCGCATCGCTTGCAATACGCAGATCATATCCCACCGGTGAACGTGATTGCATACGGTCATCACCCCGTTGGCAAAAAGTTTGCGGTTCTGGCGGATTTTCTCGCGACCTTCAATTTTGAGGCCGAAACGGATTCGGTTCAAAGGGAAAGCCGCAACCCAAAGGGTAAGGTAGATGAGAAAATGCCATATTTTGAATTTCAGGGATTTGTCAAGATATGGATAGGTTTCGTCAAACTTGATGTCCTTGAGTTCCCCTCGTATGGGGGCCATCTTTGTGAACGGATTGTCTCCGGAGAACTCTTCCAGAGGCTCGGGGACATAAACCCCTTCCCTGACCTTGAAGTTCCGATAAGCCGGTCCAAATGATGAATAATCCTTTAACATGCCAAGTTTTTATTGTAATTGTTTATGTTTTATCTCGTAAGAGTTGAGGAACCTTGATTTGTGATTTTTGAAAATGCAAAAATAAAAAAAATAGTTCAATATTACTTTCATAAAATCATATTTGAATCATTACTTTTGGATTCATCATTTTTGAAAAAAGTGTATCTTTGCCGCTGCAAAGTGGTGAAGGATTTTTGTTGTAAAGTCCTGAGAGGGAAACAGGTGCGAATCCTGTACAGTACCCGCTGCTGTGAGTTCCACAAAGAAGAACGGTAAGAAGTCACTGTCGAAAGATGGGAAGACGCTGTTCCGGAACGAGTCAGAAAACCTGCCATTTGCGTGTTGTTATCGCTTCGGGAGGTAGGCGGATGCAAAAGAGACCCTAATCGCGCTCTTCATTCCTTATATTGTCCGAAGCATTTGTCGAACCTGAATGCCGAGGATATGCGTTTATGGTACTTTTCTGAAAAACAACAAACATATACCGATTTTCTTCGGTCAGTTCCCCTATTCACCATTTACCATTCACAAATCACTATTCACTGATCACAATTAAACAAACAGTATAAATTATGAAGAAACTTTTATTCTTTTTCGGTTTATTGTGCATGATAAACCTGACGTTTGCCCAGCAGACGGTGACGATTCACCAGAACGGGCATGATTTCCAAGTGAGTGCAGTGCGCTCGGTTGATGAATTCCCTATGGAAGACATTGAATTTTGGGTTGGCAGCGGCAGCAACAGTGCCGTGGTGATTATCGGATGGGATGACAACCCTTCCGGCAACGATTTTGCATTGGCATGGGGAGTCCGTTTTAATGACGGGGCTACCGCGGTCAATATGTTGGATTCTATCGCCATCTATGACAATCGAGTGACCTACAACTTTGGTTCCGGATTAGTGACCTATATTGGATACAATGATGGTGTTTTGGTGTCCGGTTCATCGGCTAACTATTGGTGCTATAATGTTAATGGTTCTTTTGCTCCGGTTGGATATAGCGAATACGAGATGTTTGATGGTGACCAAATGGAGATCAGCAGCTCGTGTTATTTCAGTCTTACGAGTGATGATGTGGAGGCTGCTACTGATCCGAACGGCGGTACTCCCACCGATCCCGTTGACGCTTCCCTTCCTTTCAACCAAATTCTCTACTGGGTGGGCTCCGGTTCCAACAGTGCCGAATTTATCGTCAACTTCGCGCAACCCGACACGGCTTTTGCGTGGGGTTACCGCTTCGATGGAACCACTACGGCGCAAGCTATGGTCGATGCCATTGCCGCCGCTGACCCGCGTTTCTGGACGGAGGGTTCTCCTTCTGTCAGTGGCGACATCCATTTTGTTCTCGACAATGGCGACACGCTGGGACTTTCCCCCGTTGATCCGAATGTCGGTTACAACTTCTGGTGGACCAACCTCAACGGTGTCAGTGCCGATGCCGGTGCAAGCAGCACGCTCCACAACGGAGATGTGTTCAAGTATGGTGATATGAACTCCGCCATTGGTTGGGACTTCCAATATGGTTATTACATGGAAGAGGCTTGGGTGAAAACGCCTACGCCGGTTACGCCTCCCGTCATTCCTGTCCCCGAGGAGGCTACCATCGCCGCCAGCGACATCCTCTTCTGGGTGGGCACTGGATCCAACGAGGCCGTGATGGCCGTGAACTGGGCTGACACTGCGTTGGCTTGGGGCTACCGCTGGGACGGCACCGCTACCGTGGCCGACATGATGGCCCACATCGCCGCCGCCGACCCGCGCTTCAGCTATAGCGGCTCAGGTTTGGTCAGCGACATTAACTATATTGACACTGCAGCTGGTATGACTACCTCGTTGGGTATTACCCCGGGTAACTGGTGGAGCAGCACCAACAACGGCGTGATGGATATGGGTATGGCGCAAACCCTTAGTAACGGCGACCTTGAAAAATGGGCTGACAGCAGCACCGGTATCCTTGTCGATAGCGTTTGGGTTGATGAATGGGGTGGATATTGGAACTATATCTACGTCTATCCGATGGCCATCTATCCTGTCACCGTTCCTGACACGACGGGTGGTTCTGGTCCTGACACAATTCCCGACCACGGTCCTTTCTGCGGTGGGGTAGGTACGGAAGGCTGCAACGCCATCGCAGTGGATGACAACCAAATTGTGGCTTGGGCTACGTCAGTGGTACTCACGCGCGGTCCGCAAGACATCTCTAATCCGAATAGCCCGGCGGTCACCTTTGGCGACGAGACGAATGCTATCGGACCGGCCACACCGAACAACAGCATGGATGCTGTGAGTCTTGGCGACGGCGGTTCCGCATTGGTTACTTTTGAGCGTCCTATCCAAAACGGGGAAGGTCCTGACTTCGCCGTGTTTGAGAACGATATTAACGGTGGATTCTTGGAATTGGCCTTCGTGGAGGTGAGCTCTGACGGCGTGCATTTCGTGCGTTTCCCGGCCACCAGCCTCACCCCGACGGAAACTCAGGTCGGAACATTTGGCTTCGTTGACCCCACCTTCATTAACAACTTGGCCGGCAAGTTCCAAATCGGTTACGGCACCCCGTTTGATCTTGAGGAACTGGCTGGCAGTGAAAACCTTAATATCGACAGCATCGTTTATGTCCGCATCGTGGATGTGGTGGGTTCCATTGATCCGCAATACGGTTCTTACGACGCTTTCGGTCATATCGTCAACGATCCTTGGCCTACCGATTTCCATAGCTGTGGCTTCGACTTGACCGGTGTGGGTGTCATCCACCAAAAACCCGTTGGCATCGACAACCACGAAATGCCGCAGGTCTTCGCCTATCCGAATCCTTGTAACGGCACGTTGTACATCATTAACGAGAATTCTGAGAGAGTGGAACTTTACAATATGAATGGACAATTGTTGGAGATGGTGAACAGCGGTGACACGCACATCACCTTGAACATGCAATCTTATCCTGCAGGTCTTTATTTGCTAAAGGTCGGCAACGGCGTTCAGAAGATTCTGAAAAAATAACCCCTTTTATATTAATGAGCAGCCGGCTTTGGGATGAGTAGCCGGCTGAAAAAGAAAAGGCGTCGCGGTTGCGGCGCCTTTTCTTGATTTTTATTACCGGTGGTGAAGTTCTTCTTCCAGCTGCTTGCGCTTTTTGCCGCTGAACCAAAGTCCATAAACCTCACTCACATTGCTTGCCGTTGTGAAGGCGTTGATGTTTTCTTGTTTCATCCAAGCAAGAAGTTCACTGAATTCTTCATTGCCAAGCAGAACCTCAAGCTCTATACTCTTTTCTCCGCTATAGCCGCCAATGACCTCGTAGAGCGTACATCCGCGGTGAAGGTGGTTGACGATGAACTCACGAACCCGTTCGTATTCCTTCGACACAATACAGACACGTTTGCGTTTGCCTAAAGCAGCGGTGAAATAATCAACAACGAGTCCGTTGATCCAAGTGCCGATAAGGCCGATGATGACCGTGCGGAAGGGGTTGATGAAGAAGGCGGTACAACAGATCATGGCACCTGCGATACTCACTGAAGTTCCGATGTCGAAATGCAGGTATTTGTTCACAATCTTCGCGAGGATGTCCAATCCGCCGGTGGAGGCGTTGATGCTGAACATCAGAGCCTGCGATGCGGAAAGCAACAGTACGAAGCAGCAGAGGTCAAACCAGGGGTCGCCCATCACAGAAGGTGTGCCGGTGACGGGGTTGGCGCTGGCGAGATTCTGCCACGGATAAACCCAATTCCAAAAGTCTGTCAATGGACCGAGTATCAGTGCGGTATAAACGGTCTTTGCACCAAATTCATTGCCTATCAGCAGGAAAGCCAAAATCAGCAGGACAATGTTGATGCCCATGATCCATGTGCCCAGACTGCCGCCAAAGATATTGCTTAACACAATGCTCAGACCGGAAATGGTACCGATGATCAATTTGCTCGGGACAAGGAAATAATAGACGGCAGCTGCGGTAACCATCATGCCCAACGTCATGATTACAAGCTCTTTCCAAAATTTGAATGTCCCCAAATAATGGATAAAATCAATAATTGATTCCTTGATTTTTATACTCATACAGTCGTTATATTTTTAATCTGGAAAAAGGTTTTCTACACATATTTTAGTATCTGTAAGCATCTGTCTTGTAAGGTCCTTCTACTTTCACACCGATGTAGTCGGCCTGTTTCTGCGTGAGCTTCGTCAGCTTAACGCCGATTTTGCCTAAGTGCAGACGGGCGACCTCTTCGTCCAAATGCTTCGGCAAGTTATAGACCCCCACTTTGTAATCGTGTTGCCACAGGTCAAGCTGCGCCATCACCTGGTTGGTGAAGGAGTTGCTCATCACGAAAGAGGGGTGTCCGGTAGCACAACCTAAATTCACCAAGCGGCCTTCCGCCAGAATGAAGATGGAGTGGCCGTCGGGGAAGATGTACTCATCCACCTGCGGCTTGATATTGCGCTTCGTGATGTTCGATTGGCTCTCGAACGCGCTGACTTGTATTTCGTTGTCAAAGTGGCCGATGTTACAGACGATAGACTGGTCTTTCATCTTGTTGAGGTGATCCACGGTGATGACGTCGCAGTTGCCTGTGCAGGTGACGTAGATGTTGCCCTCGTCGAGTGCATCTTCCACGGTTTTGACTTCAAAGCCTTCCATAGCGGCCTGCAGTGCGCAGATGGGATCGACCTCGGTGACGATGACGCGGGCACCATAGGAACGCATGGCCTGCGCGCAGCCTTTACCTACATCGCCGTAGCCGCACACGACCACCACCTTGCCGGCCACCATCACATCGGTGGCGCGCTTGATGCCGTCAGCGAGAGATTCGCGGCAGCCGTATTTGTTGTCGAATTTGGATTTCGTCACAGAGTCGTTGACGTTGATGGCGGGGAAGAGCAGTTCGCCATGTTCCATCATCTGGTAGAGACGATGCACGCCAGTGGTGGTCTCCTCCGACACGCCCTTGATCTCCTTCACCATGTTGTGCCAATGGTGCGGATCCTCCTTCAGCACTTGCTTGAGCGTGTTGAAGATGACGGCCTGCTCGTGGGATTCTGGTTTGGCATCGAGAACCGTCGGGTCGTCTTCGGCCTTGCATCCCAGATGGATGAGCAGGGTGGCATCACCACCGTCATCCACGATGAGTTGCGGACCCTTGCCGCCGGGGAAGGAGAGGGCATTCACGGTACACCACCAGTAGTCTTCCAAGGATTCGCCCTTCCAAGCGAACACGGAAACGCCATTGTCAGCGATGGCCGCGGCGGCGTGGTCCTGCGTGGAGAAAATGTTGCAGCTGCACCAGCGAACCTCCGCGCCGAGATGCGTAAGCGTCTCTATCAGCACGGCCGTTTGGATGGTCATGTGCAGCGAACCCATGATGCGCACGCCCTTCAAAGGTTTTGTGTCTCCGTATTTCTCCCGGATGGCTAACAGACCCGGCATCTCTTTTTGGGAAACATCGATGTCTTTGTGTCCCCATTCCGCCAACCCCATGTCAGCGATTTTGTATTTCAAATTACTGTCAATCATATTGTTAGTTTTTATTATTTGCTCAAAATTTGCGGCTGCAAAGATAGTATTTTTAAGGCAACAGGCAACAGGTAACAGGCAACAATCAATAGGCCGAAAGGGTAAACAATCCTTTATCCATAATCCCAAAAAAAATGTATCTTTGCGCTTTCCAATAATAAAATTGTAACATTATGGCTATCACAAAATTAGACCAATTAGTAGATTTAGTTAAATCAAAACCGAAAAAAAGATTAGTCGCGGCTAACGCCAACGATGCACACACCATTGAAGCGGTTTACGCTGCTCTGGAATTAGGGGTGATCGATGCCACGCTTGTCGGCAATCCCGAAGAGATTGAGAAAGTGTGCAAAGAGCACAACTTCGACATGTCCAAATTCACCATCGTTCCCGAATATGTGGACACGAAGGCTGCTGCCAAGGCTTGCGACCTCATCAATGCCGGCGAGGGTCAGATCCTGATGAAAGGCCTGCTGCCCACCGACAAATATATGCGTGCCATCCTGAACAAGGAAAAAGGTCTCTGCCCGCCGAAGGCCACCCTGTCGCATGTGACTGTCATTGAGAACCCGGCTTACCACAAACTGCTTATCGTGGGTGATGTGGCCGTGATTCCCGCTCCCGAATTGAAAGAAAAACAAGCTATCCTCAAATATTTGATCGAGACCGCTAAGGCTATGGGCATTGAAAAACCGAAAGTGGCTTGCCTTGCCGCCACCGAACAAGTTTCTGTCGGTATGCAGGCTTGTGTTGACGCTGCATTGCTCGCTGCTATGGGCAGCCGCGGCCAACTCGGCAACGCCTACATCGAAGGCCCCATTTCTTTGGACCTCGCCATCGACAAAGAGACGGTGGAAATCAAGAAATTCAAGAGCGATGTCGCCGGCGATGCCGACTGTCTGCTCTTCCCGAACATCGAAACGGGTAACGTTTTCTACAAGTGCTGCACGAAGTTCAACCACGCCGAACTGGGT
Organism: uncultured Bacteroidales bacterium; assembly: GCA_900315245.1. GTDB lineage: Bacteria > Bacteroidota > Bacteroidia > Bacteroidales > WCHB1-69 > F23-D06. Next base: position 223,934 of record OMYJ01000001.1, on the reverse strand, counting down.
GCATTGCTTAAGGGTGCCAAAGTGCCTTGCGTGCTCTCCTCTCGCGGCGACAGTGCCAAGACGAAAATGTATTCCATCGCTTTAGCTGCTCTGATGGCATAATATTTGGAAAGTATGACGGAATTGGCTACTATTTTCAACTTTATCGATTTTCGCATAGTTGATGTCCTTGACATCCTGATTGTTGCTGTTTTGCTTTTCGAGCTTTACAAGCTGACGAAAGGCACGGCCGCCGTGAAGATTTTCTGGATGTTGGCCTTGATCTATGTGATATGGAAGGTGGTCGCCTATTTCCATTTCACCATGCTTTCCGACCTGATGGGTGAGCTCATCAGCGTGGGTGTTCTTGCTGTCATTATCCTGTTCCAGCCGGAAATCCGCAAGTTCCTGATTTATATCGGAAATGGGCGTTTCATGCATTTCTTCAGCGAACGGTTCGCCAAACAGACCAAGAGCTCTTCGTATATGGAAGAGATTGAGGCAGTGAAGAATGCTTGCCGGCACATGTCAGCCGACAAGACAGGTGCGCTGATTATCTTCGCGAGACAAACCCCGTTGAATGAATTTTTGAACACCGGTGAAATTATTGACGCAAAGCCTTCGGCTGAACTTTTGGAAAATATTTTCTTTAAGAACAGCCCTTTACATGATGGTGCAGTAATCATTAAGAACCACCGTATTGCTGCGGCTCGCTGTATTTTGCCTGTCTCTAAGAACCGCGACTTGCCGCAGGAGGTGGGGCTTCGTCACCGCTCCGCCCTTGGAGCCACCGAGTTCACCGATGCTGTGGCCGTAGTTGTTTCCGAACAGACGGGCAACATCTCAGTCTGCTATAACAACACGATGACCCGTGACCTCACCCCATCCACACTTCGGCAGATGTTAGAAGAAATTTTGACAAAAGAGTAAGATTTTATCTTGATATTCAGGAAAGGAGAGATTTCGACAGAGATCTCTCCTTTTTTTGATTAAGCTATATGCTGAATCCCAAGAGGATGCCGCCGACGAACAACCCTAAGGCCATGGTTGTTAGCTTCATGATGAGAAAGTTACGTTTCGATTGTGCTATCAAGGGGATGCCTGCGTGACCGTTCTGTGCTATGGAATTGGCCAGCAGAACAGAGAAAGGGATGCTGCCCTGTAAAAACAGCATCACGAAAATCAGGTGCGGACCCGAAACAGGCAGGAATCCGATGCCCACAGCAATCAACAATAACAGCCATTTCGTCCAACTGTTGTTCTCCATAACAGTTTGAAGATCAAAAAAATGGTTAAGGACACCCAACACTAAAAGCGTTCCGAAAGCGTATAGAAAAAGTTTGAGCGCATGTTGTTTGATGACATGTTCCCATAGGTGTTCCTTGAAAAAATGGATAATCCGCTCCTTCCAGTGTCGGTCATGAGGATTGTCATGGAGATGTTGGTGTTCTTCATGAAGAACAAAATCATGGGTTTCGGAAGTGGCTAACGTTCCAGTGGGTATTTTTTGCAGAAGCAGTCCGGTCACGAAACCGATGGCGAAAAGAATGCCCGTCAGCAAAAGGGCATTTTTAGGGCTTTGTGCGGCTAAAAAGAGCGCTTCATCGCCGAAAGTGGCCACCATACCTCCGATAAGGGCTCCGAAAGAGAGCAACCGATGGGTAAACAGCGAGACCACCACAAAGCCGCCTGCGCATCCGGGAATAGCGCCAAGCAGGCACGCCATAGCCGCCTCCGCCACAGGTTTTCCATGAATTTTCTTGAAAATGCGTCCTGACGAGGAAATATTGATGGACTCCACCACCGCCATCAGCAACAACACCAACAGCGTGATGGAGACCGACTCCTTTATCACTTCCCATAGTATTCCCCACAAATCCGCCATCACACAGCTTCAATAACCAATAACCAATAACCCATAACCATTTTAAAGATTCAGATTCTTCGCAATGGTGGGATCCGTCTTTTTCGCGCCCCACACTTTGGCGGAGATGTCGTGCGCCTCTTTTGGGGTAAGGAGGTCGTAATGCTCCATGGCGCGCTGCACGAAGATGCACTGTTGGATTTGGGCTTTATCCGTGACAACAGCTTCGGCAAGAGCTTTGCAGGAGGGATAGCCGCAAAGGTGACAATCAACTTGCGGCAGGTTCTGGTTGATCTCGAACGCCCGTTTCATTTTTTGCATGGCCGCAGCCACATTGTCATCCATCTTATCCATAGAACGCGGTTCCACCTCGCTAACATGCCGTTTATCAGCTAAATAGTCGAAATAGTTGAGCAGGTCATTGTCCTCGCTATCGACTTCGTCAGAGCATTTCTGCATCCGTTTGCGCTGGCGTTCGATCATGAGGAAGCGGTTCTCGGCGGTGAGGATGCCGCCGCAGCAACTGCCGTCGCAGGCGCGAAGTTCCAAGAAATCAATGTCTTGGATATCCTCATCTTCCACTTTCTCTAAGAATTCAGATACGTTATGGATGTCATCGATGGCCAGGTTGCGGCCAATACGCAGCATCTTGGTTTCCCCGCCCGTGAGCGGATAGGTGATGCTGGCTTTCGATAGCCGGTGGAAGCGCGCAGATTCGTCGCACATTTTGTATTCCCCGGTTTTAATCACACGTAGCACCTTGCTGTACAGGTAGTTCATATTGATAACGCCGGATACAGGGGATTTTTCCTCACCGACGGGACTTTTGATGGCGGCGATTTTTGCTGCGCAAGGCGACACATAGAAAATGCCGATGTCTTCTTCTTTTACTCCTTTTTCAGTCAGGCTTTTCTTGATATATTCGGCCGTCATGTCAAAAGGAGCTTTCACGAGGTAGATGTTGTCCACCAACACAGGGAATTTCACTTGGATAAGACGCACTATTGCCGGGCAGAATGACGAGATGACCGGTTTTTCATAGGGGACATTTCCGTTTTCAAGGTCTCTGCGGATATATTCCTTGATGAAATCCACACTTTTTTCCACTTCATAGATGTCTTTGAAACCGAGGTGGAGTAACGCCGAAAGGATGGTGCGTTCGCGGATTTTCTCCTCAAACTGGGCCAGAAATATGGACGGCACCAGCAAAACCGGATACTTGTAATCGTAAATGGTTTGAAAGTCATCCTGTTCAATATAGATGGCGTTCATCGGGCAGGCCACATAGCATCGCCCGCAATCAACACAACGGTTCGGGTCAAGCACAGGATGCCCGTCCTCAACGTGGATGGCGCTGGTGGGGCACACGCCCGTGCAGTGCGAGCATCCGATACAGAGGTCATATTTGAATTTTAATGCGTGGTGGAAATCTTCGGCCATAGTATTAAAGGTTATAGGTTATGGGTTATAGGTTATAGAAGTAGGGACGCGAATTTTCGCGTCCATTGATTTGCGAAATATCGCAAACATTTTTGCGTCTCTACTGGAAATAGTTGATGAACTCGATGGTGGTTCCTTTGCCGACCTCGGAGGTGATGTTCAGGGAGTCGGAGTTGTTTTTGATGTTGGGGAGGCCCATGCCGGCGCCGAAGCCCATTTCCCTGACTTTCTGGGAGGCGGTGGAGTAGCCCTTCTGCATCGCCTTGTCGATGTCCGGAATACCGGGGCCTTCGTCGGCGAGGACGATTTTCACGTGGTCTTCTTCCAGATCCACGAAGATGTCGCCACGATAGGCGTGTGCCACAATGTTGACTTCCGCTTCATACAACGCCACGACAGTCTTTTTGACGATTTCGGGGCTCACTCCGATTTTCTTGAGCATCCGCTTCACCTGACTGGATGTGGATCCTGCGTTGGTGAAATCCCCGCCTTCAACATGGTATTCAAAATTCATAATGTAAGATTTTGGTTCATAATAGGTTAATATACAGCTGGCAGTCCAGCGTTGTATAGGATGCCGGCGGTCTTGTACATGGAGAATTCCGTGCGGATAATCACCATGTCGTTGTCCTCGGCCAGCTCCTTCATCTCCTCCGTCACCTCTTTGCCGCGCACAATCAGCAGATAGCTGATGTCAGACATCTCGCATGTCCGAATGGACTGCAAATTACTTAAACCAGTGAGTAACAGAAGGTTGTTGATGTCTTTCAGGGTGAGTACATCGCTCATCAAATCAGAGGCGAACACACTTTCAATCTGATGATCCAAATAATCATCGCCACAAATAACCTCGCCATTAACCAGCGTTTTAATTTCTTCGAGTGTCATTTCTAAATTCTTTTCTATAAATGTTTTGAAAAATAATCTGCAAAGATACTTTTTTTTTAAATGACACGTTAACCTAATGTTTTGTGATTTTTATGTACTTTTGCCGCGCTTTTGAGACTTGAGATTTGTGACTTAGGACTTGAGATTTACAACTTGAAACATAAAGAATGAACAACGAAGGACAATATGACTAAAGACTTGAAACTAACGTAAAACCCCAAAGTCTTACGTCTTACGTCCAACGTCTAAAACCTTAAATAATGAATATATTAGGAATTTGCATTTTGGCAGGAATTGTGGTGATGGTCGCGGGTGCGGTCTATGTCACCAAAATGATAATGGAATCAAAGGCGAAGATCGCAGCGTTGGAGAATAGCAAAAAGAATCAGTCGGTGGTGTTGCCATTGCGGCTGCAGGCATACGAGCGTATGGCGCTTTTCTTGGAACGTATTGACCCCAACCAGCTGATCATGCGCATCCACACTGCCGGACTGACTGTCTCGCAGGAACAGAACCTGTTGCTGACTGCCATCCGCAGTGAGTTTGAGCATAACCTTTCGCAACAGATATACATCTCCGACCATGTGTGGGAGAAAATTTGCGATGCCAAAGGTGACATCGAATCCATTATCAACACTGTGGCTGCTGATATGGACAAGAATGCCGAAAGCCGGGAGTTTGCTGAGACGGTTTTGGCAGTCACATCCCAGAAACCTGTCGTGGAATTAGCTATACAGATTCTGAAGGCTGATATGCAAAAGTGGGCGTATTAGCTTTTAGCTGTTGGCTTTTAGCTATTGGCCTTTGGCTTAACCGTTAGCTAAAAGCCAATAGCCAAAAGCTAAAAGCCACTTTGCCGGATTGAACGATTTTTTTGTATTTTTGCACCGAAATTTTATTCCCTAACATAAAATTAAGAACAAAGAATTAATTATGAACAACGCCAATTTTGTTTTCAGAGAACCGAAAAACGAACCGGTTTACTCGTATGCACCCGGCACGCCGGAAAGAGCTTTATTGCAAAAAGAATTAGAAAGACAATATAATCAAGAGATTGAGATTCCGTTGATTATCGGCGGAAAAGAGGTCAGAACCGGTGACATGGGTCAGGTGGTGATGCCTACCGAACACAGCCATGTGCTGGCTAAATACCACAAAGTGGGTAAGAAAGAGGTTCAGATGGCTATCGATGCAGCCATGGCCGCAAAGAAAGACTGGGAAGAGACTCCTTGGATTCAACGCGCTTCCATCATGATGAAGGCTGCCGAACTTCTCGCAACCAAGTACCGCTATATCCTGAACGCTGCTTGTATGCTGGGTCAAGGCAAGAGCCCGATGCAGGCTGAAATCGACTGTCCGTGCGAGGCCATCGACTTCCTGCGTTTCAACACTTACTTCGCTTCCCAACTTTACGGTCAGCAACCCATTTCCGACCACGCCACACTCAACCGCAACGAGTATCGCGGCATGGAGGGCTTCGTGTATGCCATCACCCCGTTCAACTTCACTTCCATTGCATTGAACCTCAACGTGGCTCCCGCTTTGATGGGTAATGTTACTATCTGGAAACCTTCTACCACAGCTATCCTTTCCAACTATTATCTGATGCTCCTCCTCCAAGAGGCTGGTCTTCCCGACGGTGTTATCAACTTCCTTCCCGGCAGCGGCTCCGTCATCAGCGACGTGGCTTTCAAGTCACCGCATCTCGCTGGTATCCACTTCACTGGCAGCACCGGCACCTTCAAGAGCTTCTGGAAACTCATCGGTGAGAACATCGACATCTACAATACTTACCCGAAGATTGTGGGTGAGACTGGTGGCAAGGATTTCATCTTCGCACACAAGACCGCTCCCGCACGCGAACTGGCTGTGGCCATCCTTCGTGGCGCTTTCGAATATCAAGGTCAGAAATGCTCTGCCGCTTCCCGCGCATACGTGCCTAAATCCATTTGGGATGAAACGCTGAAACATATTAAAGATATGATGAAGACCGTGAAGATGGGCGATGTTCGCGACTTCTCCAACTTCATTAATGCTGTCATCGATGAAAAGTCTTTCGACAATATTGCCGGTTATATTGATCGTGCAAAAGCCTCCAAGGATGCTGAAATCGTGCTCGGCGGTAACTACGACAAGTCTGTCGGTTATTTTGTGGAGCCCACCATCATCCTTGCAAAGACCACCGATTACGAGTCTATCCGCGAGGAGATCTTCGGACCGGTCATCACGGTGTATGTCTATGAGGACGACAAATACGAAGAGATGTTGCACGTCTGCGACGAGACTTCTCCGTACGCACTCACAGGCTCTATCATCGCCCGCGATCGTTACGCCATCATGCAAGCCGAGAACATCCTGCGTCATTGCGCCGGCAACTTCTACATCAATGACAAGCCGACAGGCGCGGTGGTGGGTTGCCAACCCTTCGGCGGCGCCCGCGCATCCGGCACCAACGACAAGGCCGGCAGTATGCTCAACCTCGTCCGCTGGATCAGCGCCCGCTGTATCAAGGAAACTTACGTTCCCGCCACTGACTACGGCTATCCTTTCCTCGGATAATCCTTTGGAACAACACGAACATATTAAAAGGCGACTCGCAAGAGCCGCCTTTTAATTTTTGCATTAATAGCCAATAGCCAACAGCTAAAAGCCAATAGCCAACTATCCGTTCAATGCGTTGGCACCGCTCACAATCTCAATCAATTCGTTCGTGATGGACGACTGGCGGGCGTTGTTGTACTTCAGACGCAGGTCGCGCAGAATTTCGGTGGCGTTATCCGTGGCCTTGGTCATGGAAATCATGCGGGCACCGTGCTCTGATGCGATGGAGTCGGATAAAGTCTTGTACAGCTGTGTACGCAATATCTTGGGAATCAGTTCCATCAGTAGTTTGTCCGCAGAAGGTTCGATGATATAGTCGCTGTTCACTTTCTTTTCCTCGTCACTTTCGGGCGGGGTCACGGGCAGATATTCTTCAATAGTAACCCGTTGTGTCGCGGCGTTCAGGAACTGGTTATAGACAATGTCAACTTTGTCCACTTCGTGATTGACAAACCGTTTCATTAAATCATCAGCCAATGCGGAAATTTCGGTGAAGTCGGGGTTGTCCAACAGCTTTTCGTTGTAGAACGATACAGGGAACTGTTTGCTGAGCTGTTCTTTGCCTTTTTTGCCGAAACAAATCAGTTGCACGTTGCCGGCACGGTGCTGTTCGGCATATTTTTCTGTCACCAGATGGTTGACAGTCTTGACAATATTTGAATTGAACGCGCCACAAAGTCCTTTGTTCGAGGTGATGACCACAATGACCACCTTTTCGGCTTCGCGTGCCTCGAAGAGCGGCGACGGCTCAGTGCCCGTGTTGGAACCGGCCAGATTGTTCAGTATCTCGTTCAATTTCTGGGAGTAAGGACGGAGATGCTGGATGGCGGTCTGGGCGCGGCGGAGCTTGGCAGCCGACACCAGTTTCATGGAACTGGTGATCTTCTGCGTCGATTCAATCGAGGTGATGCGCGTGCGTATTTCTTTCAGGTTGCCCATAACTATTCGTATTTTTTAGCCACCTCAGCGCAGGCGTCGGTCAGCTGCTGCATGATTTCGTCATTGATGACACCTTTAGCTAACGTGTCAAGGACATCCTGATGATTAGAGTGCATGAAGGAGATAAATTCGGTCTCGAAATTGCGGATGCTGGTGACGGGGATATGCTGCAACAGACCGCGGGAACCGCAGAAGATGATGGCAATCTGCTCTTCCACCTTGTAAGGCGTGTATTGCGGTTGTTTCAGAATTTCCACGTTGCGCACGCCTTTGTCGAGGATGAACTGTGTGGCGGCATCTACATCGGAGCCGAACTTTGCGAACGACTCCATCTCGCGGTATTGTGCCTGGTCAAGTTTCAGGGTGCCAGCCACTTTCTTCATGGACTTGATCTGCGCGTTACCACCCACACGCGACACGGAGATACCCACGTTGATGGCGGGTCTCACACCGGCGTTGAAGAGGGAGGTCTCCAGGAAGATCTGGCCGTCGGTGATGGAAATCACGTTGGTCGGGATATAGGCGGACACGTCTCCTGCCTGGGTCTCGATGATGGGCAGTGCCGTCAGGGAGCCGCCACCCTTCACGATAGGTTTCAGCGTTTCGGGCAGGTCGTTCATCTTGGCAGCAATCTCATCGGATTCGATGATTTTGGCAGCACGCTCCAGCAGTCTGGAGTGGAGGTAGAAGACATCGCCGGGGTATGCCTCACGTCCGGGCGGACGGCGGAGCAGCAAGGAAACCTCACGATAAGCGACGGCCTGCTTCGAAAGGTCATCGTAGATGATGAGGGCGCTGCGGCCGGTGTCCCGGAAATACTCGCCGATGGCGGCACCCGCGAACGGAGCGTAAAACTGCATGGCAGCGGCATCCGATGCAGTGGCGGTCACCACGATGGTGTAGGGCATGGCCCCGCGCTCCGTAAGGGTCTTCACTAATGCGGCCACGGACGAACCTTTCTGTCCCACAGCCACATATATGCAGTAAACAGGATTACCCTGCTCGTAAAAAGATTTCTGGTTGATGATGGTGTCGATGGCGATGGCCGTTTTACCCGTTTGGCGGTCGCCGATAATAAGCTCACGTTGTCCGCGGCCGATGGGAATCATGGCGTCGATAGCCTTGATACCGGTCTGTAACGGCTCTTTCACGGGTTGACGGTAGATGACGCCGGGAGCCTTGCGCTCAATGGGCATCTCGAAGAGGTTTCCTTCGATGGCGCCCTTGCCATCGATAGGCTCGCCTAACGTGTTAATGACACGGCCCAACAAGCCTTCACCGACTTTGATGGAGGCGATGCGGCCGGTGCGTTTGCAAATGTCGCCCTCGTTGAGCGATTTGGAGTCGCCGAGCAGCACAACACCCACGTTGTCTTCCTCAAGGTTGAGGGCGATGCCGGTGATTTCGTCACCGTTTTTGGTGCTGAACGTCACCAATTCACCGGAACGGACGTTGTGCAGGCCATAGACACGGGCAATGCCGTCGCCCACGAGCAACACAGTTCCAACCTCTTCCATCTCGGATTTCTGGTTGAAGTTCTGTAGTTGCTGACGCAGTATGGTTGTAACTTCTGATGGTTTGATTTCTGCCATTTATATGCTTTTTTAGAATTGTACTTGAAAACTGTTTTGAGAAAACTCCTGACGCAACTTGTTGATTTTCGACAAGATGCTGGAATCAAAATAATAGTCGTCCATTTTGATGATAAAACCGCCGATGAGTTCGGGATCTACAATTTCCTCAAGGGCTATCGTGGCTTTCGTCTGCTCCTTGAGTAAGGACACGATTTTGGACTTGAGCGCATCGCTCAACGGTTGCGCCGTGGTGATGGTCACCGGCTTGATATTGTGGGCGGTGTTATATAGCTTGAAATATTCTTCGCAGATGGTGTCTAATGCTGGCTCGCGTTTTTTCTTCAGCAGCACTTCCAAAAAATGGTAGGTGGTATCTTTGAGGGTGCCGTTGAAGATGCTTTCGAAAATCTGGTGCTTCTGATGGGGCTCGATGACAGGATTCCGAAGCAGAACCTGCAGTTCACGATTCTCCTGCAATGTATTCGCAAACAGTCGGAGATCACCGTAAATCTCTTCCACTTGGTTTTTCTCGCTAGCAAAGTCAAACAGTGCCTTGGCGTATCGACTGGATAATTTTGGGTTTTTCATCAATGAATTTTAAAGCGGCGGCAAATATACTATTTTTTTTTTGCTATTGGCTATTTGCTATTGGCGTTTAGCCTACAAACCTATAACCCTATAACCCTATAACCAACAAACAAAAAGCTTCAATAACCAATAACCAATAACCCATAACCATTACATCTTCCGGCTACCGGGTTTCACAAACGGCAGTCCTTGTTTGCAGAGCGGACAATCTTCCACGGCCCAGTTCTGGATGTTAAGTTTGGTCGCGCTGTAGATAGGGTAGGGGAAGGAACCGTCACTGCGGTCGGCGATGCAGCACACGCCGATGACCTCCGCGCCGAAAGCCTTTAACACTTCGATAGTTTCGAGCGAAGATTTTCCGGTGGTGACCACATCCTCGGAGATGAGCAGCTTCATGCCGGGTTTTACCTCGAAGCCGCGGCGCAGGCACATCACGTTATCGACACGCTCGGTGAAGATGGCAGGAACGCCTAACTGGCGGCCCAGTTCGTAAGCCACAATGATTCCGCCCATGGCCGGACCCACCACCATATCCACGTGCAAATCTTTCACCTGCTCCGTGATTTTCGCGATGACCCGCTCGGCTCTGTCGGGATATTGCAACAACTTGGCACACTGACAGTAACGGTCGCTGTGACGACCGGAAGAGAGTAGAAAATGGCCTTCCAACAGTGCTTCGGACTGCTTCAGTTCCTCTATAACTAAATTTGTTTTTTCTTCATTCATAATGAAATAAGATTAATTTTTGACTGAATAACGAAACGCAAAAATACATAAAATTCAAATATACGCAGAGATGTCTCTACTCCGTCGGCAACGCCTTGAAGCCCTGACCCATGATTTCCGCACTGTCGATGATGTTCACGAAAGCGGTCGGGTCGATATGGTGCAGGTTGTTTTTCAGCTTGACGAGGTCGGCGCGTTCCAGGGAAACGTAAATCATGCTGCGCTCGGTGCCGGCGTAGAGGCCTTGTCCGAGGAACAAGGTGCCGCCGCGCTTGAGGTCGTTGAGGATGTAGCTGCGCATGGCCTCCACGTTGTTGGTCACGATATAGACAGTCTTGTAAGTCTTCATACCTTCCACGATGAGGTCGATGATTTTACCTTCAATGTAAATCAAAATGATGGAATAGATGGGCAGACGGATCTGCTTGAAGGCGATCAAAGTGGTGAGGGTGATGACGGAATCGACAATCATCACCAAAGTGCCGAGGGAGATTTTCGTGTATTTGTGGATGATCATGGAGATGATGTCGCTGCCTCCAGAGGTGGCTCCTGACTTGAAAATCAGTCCGATAGCGATGCCGTAGATGATGCCGGCCACGACGGTGTTCAGAAAGTAGTCGGGCATGAAGAAGAGTTCGCTGTGAGGAATCTGTACCATATTGGGTGTGCTGGCAGCTTCCACAATACCTTCGTGGATAACGGGATTATATCCCCAGAAAGTCTCTATCAACCAAGTAAATGCGAAAATCAGGATGGTGGAGAGGACGGTCTTGAAGCCGAACTTGGGTCCAAGGATCCAAGTTCCGATGAGGAGCAGCGGGATGTCCATGCAGATGGCGTAGTAACTGATTTTCCAAGGCCATACGGTGTTCAGCACGTTGGAAAGACCGTAAGTTCCGCCCGGTGCCAAGAGGTAAGGGTTGACAAACATCACGTCGCCGACAGCAAAAAGAAAGCTGCCGACAATTAACATCAAGTATGCGATAATCTGCTCTTTAACGTTGTTTTTCTGCTCCATTTTTTTTCTTTTTTTTCGACGGCAAAGATACTATTTTTCGGCTATTGGCTGTTATCTGTTGGCCATTGTATAGGAGGTTTCTTATTGCATTATTCAAAAACTTTTATATTTTTGCCGTTTAAATGAATTTTTCGGAAATATGTCGAAATTAGCGGTTGTCATTTTGAACTGGAACGGAAGGAAGTTTTTGGAGCAATTTCTGCCCACCTTGCTGAAAACGCTTCCTGATTATGCGGAGGCGGTGGTGTGCGATAATGCTTCCACAGATGATTCCGTAGCCTTCATGCAGGAACATTTCCCGCAAGTCCGACTGCTTCTAAACGAACGTAACGAAGGGTTTGCCCGGGGCTATAATCTTGCCCTTGAGCGTGTTGAGGCCAAATATTACTGCCTGCTTAACTCCGATATTGAGGTGACCGACGGTTGGATAGAACCGGTGATGGAGCAGATGGATGCCAATGAGAAGATTGCGGCGGTACAGCCCAAACTGCTTTCATATTATCGTCGCGATGAGTTTGAATATGCGGGTGCAAGTGGCGGTTACATAGACAAATACGGTTATCCGTTCTGTCGTGGACGCCTGTTCGGCAATGTGGAGAAAGACCATGGCCAGTATGACACCGTGGCGGATGTCTTTTGGGCCACAGGCGCGGCGATGTTCGTCCGCAGCGAAGTCTATCGTACCATGGGCGGTTTGGATGACGACTTTTTCGCCCACATGGAGGAAATCGATTTCTGCTGGCGCATCAAGAATCTGGGCTACAAGATCAAAGTGAACCCGGCCTCGGTGGTTTATCACATCGGCGGAGGCACCCTGCCAAAGAACAACCCCATGAAAACATTCCTGAATTTCCGGAACAGCCTCTATCTGCTGATCAAAAACCTGCCGGACGAGCGTTTGCGGCCGACACTCATCCTCCGCTTTTTCCTTGACCAGGTGGCGGCTTTTTCCTTCCTGGCACAAGGACATGTTCGGGATTTTGCGGCGGTTTACAAAGCTATTTTCACCTTTGCTCGCACATACAAGCAGTTCCAGGTTAAACGGAACACATTGCCGAAATTGGCCTTCCAGGATTGCTATCCCGAGTCAGTCGTGAAACTGCATTATCTGAAAAGAAAGAAAATATTTAACGGAAAAACCTTCGAATAATATTATAATATGGAATGTTTCGCCCAGTTTTATCATTATCTGCTGCCCATAATGACCGTTCTGGGGGTGTTGGTGTTCATCACCCTGCAATTCGTCACACCCGCTTACGGCATGACCTTCAATAACCGTTGGGGTGTCTCGGTACGCAGCAATTTGGGCTGGTTCATCATGGAATGCCCCGTCTTTTTCACTATGCTGGTGTTGTATTTCATCTCATTGGGACTTAATGTGAAGCCGTTTAATGTGGTGACTTGTGTGATGTTCATCTTTTTCGAGTTCCACTATTTTCAGCGGTCGTTCATATTCCCGCTGCTGATGAAGGGTCAGAGCAAGATGCCGTTGTCCATCATCATCACGGGAGCGACGTTCAACACCTTCAACGCCATCATGCAGGGCGGTTGGCTCTTTTTCTTCTCGCCAGCGGATGCTTATCCGATTAGCTGGTTCTGGTCGCCGCAGTTTATTTTCGGCACAGCGCTGTTCCTGTTCGGCATGGTGGTCAATATCTATGCCGACCGCGTGATTCGCGACCTGCGCACCGATGTTACCGACAACAACTATTACCTCCCTCACGGTTGGATGTTCCGTAAGATCAGCTCCGCCAACTATTTCGGAGAGATCCTGGAGTGGGCCGGTTTCGCCATCCTCACCTGGTCGGTGCCGGGTGCGGTGTTCCTGCTGTGGAGTTTTGCCAACATCGTGCCGCGCTCCAAAGCCGTCTATGCCCGCTACACGCAGTTCTTCGGTGAGGAGTTCACTTCGCTGAAAAGGTATAAGATTTTCCCGTACATTTATTAAGATATTATGGTAGGGGCGGAATGATTATTCGCCCCTACGGCAATTAAAAATTCACTGTTTATAAGTAATTTTTACCACAATAAAATACACCTTTTAAAGTTGTATCTTTGTTCGTTTGTAAAATAGGTTATAATCAGTGAACTATATGAAGATAATCAAGTCCGCCCTGTTACTGTTGATAACGGGCATTTTCACCATTCCGTTTACTTCTGCGCAACGCACAGAGAATTTCAAATCACCGCAGTACGAATATCAGACGGCGGTGGATTTGTTCAACAAAGAGAAGTATGGATCGGCGCAACAATATTTTAAATATGTGTATGAAAGCACCGATGACAAACAACACGATTTGAAGACGAACTCCCTTTTCTATCAGGGTGTCTGTGCGGCAAAGCTTGATAATCAGGATGCCGGTTTCCTGTTGCAGTCGTTCATCGACCGCTATCCCGTGCACACCTCCGTGCCCGAGGCGCATTATTACCTCGGCCGTTTTTATTTCGCACGCAAGAACTATAAGAAGGTGATTGCGCAGTTTGACGAAATCTATGAATCGGAAATCCAGCCTGAGAATGTGCAGGAGTATCATTTCAAGAAAGGTTATTCCTATTTCATGACGGAAGATTTCGACAACGCCAAGATGATGTTCCGCAAAGCGCGCGAAGAGGAGGGACCCTACAAAGACCGCAGTCTCTACTACCTCGCTTATATGGCGTATCAGGCGGAACAGTATGATGCCGCCCTGGAGGATTTCCTCATCCTGAAGGACAACCCCGAACTGAAAAGCGAAGTCCCATATTTCCTCACGCAGATCTATTTCAAAGAAGAGCAGTATGAAAAGGTGTTGCAGGTAGCGCCCGAAACGGAAATCGTGAAGGACAAGAATATGGCGCAAGTGGCCCGCTGCGTGGCCCTTTCCCACTATAAACTGAACCAATACGAGGAAGCTTCAGCGCATTTCGATAAAATAAAGGACAATAGTCTCATAACCTTTGACCGCAACGATTGGTTCGCGAAGGGTTTCACGAATTACCGCGTTCAGAAATATAATGATGCCATCAGCGATTTTTCACGCGCCGCCAATGACAAAAATCCTGACGCAATGACCCAGCAGTGCTATTTCCTCATCGCCGACTGTTATATGAAGACAGCCCAGCGCACCCTCGCAGCGCAGAGTTTCAAGGAAGCTTCCAAATATAATTTTGACCCTACCATAAAGGAGGAATCCCTTTTCAACTACGCCAAATTGCAGTGTGAGACCTCCACGAGCCCGTTCAACAACGGTATCGAGGCTTTGCAGGACTATCTCAACCAATACCCGCACGCCCAACATAGTGAGGAGGCCGCCGACTATCTGTCGCGCATCTACCTCTCCACCAAGAATTACCAGGCGGCCATCAACTCTATTGAGAAGATGAAAAGCAAGAACCCTTCCATCTTGAAGGCCTATCAGCGTTGTACCTTCAACCGCGCCCTCGAACAGATTAATAATCAAAATTATAAGGAGGCTATTGCCTTGTTGAGCAAAACGTTGGCTTCGCCGTCGGATAAGAATATCCATCAGGATGCGCTCTACTGGAAAGCGGAGGCACAATATCGCAATGAACAATACAAAGACGCATATTATTCATTTCAAACCTATCAGAGTTCAGACAGGGCGGCATCTAATGAGTATTATGTAAATTCTTATTATTCATTGGGTTATGCTGCTTTGAAGTTGAAAAGATATAAAGATGCCGGAAGTCAGTTCAAGACTTATCTCAACAAGTCAACCCGTTCTGAGGATATGGATATTCAGGCAGATGCCTCAGCACGTCTGGCGGATTGCTATTTCATGCAGCTCGACCTGCCGAATGCCATCAAGTATTATGATCAGTGCGAGCGCTTGGGACAGTCGAATGCCGACTACGCTGTCTATCAGCTCGCCAAATGTTATGGTTATCAAAAGAACAACAATAAGAAAATCCAGACGCTGGAAAGATTGTTGAATTCTTATCCGTCATCAAGTTACAAAGACGACGCGGAGTTTGATCTGGCAGTGACCTACCATACGCAAAACGATTATTCAAGTGCGATTTCCTCCTACAAGAGTTTCATCAAGAATCATCCGAAAAGCCAATATATCCGCCAGGCCCACACGCGTTTGGCGCAGGCTTATCTGAACAGCGACAACCAGCAGATGGCCATCTCCACCTACAAATATGTGGTGGAAACCTTCCCTGGCTCGCAGGAAGCCAAGGACGCGCTTGCCAATTTGGAAACAATTTACACGGAAAACGGCAATACCAGCGAATTTTTTGACTATGTGCGTTCCAAGAACATGAACATCTCCGCCGACCGTCAGGACTCCATCGCCTTTAAGGCTGCAGAGACGAAATACAACCGTGGCGACTGCGAGGCCTCCATTGCTGCCTGTCAGGACTACATCCGCCAGTTCCCGAACGGCTCTTTTGTGGCAAGAGCCCACTTCTACAAGGGGGAATGCGAATATGGAATGCGCCGCTACGATGATGCTTTGGCAGATTACGAGGTCATCATAAAGAAATACAAGACAGAGTACAATGTGACCGCTTTGCACAAGGCCGCTTCTATATTATATAATGACAAGAACTATTCGAAGGCTTTGACCTATTTCAACAAGTTGATGGAGAACACAACCGCCGAGGAGGAGGTCATTTACGCCAATAACGGGGCTATGCGCTGCGCTTATTTCCTGAAAGATTACCGCTCTGCGCTCACAAGTGCCGAGAATATCATCCGCGCTAACCAACCAGATCAGGATTTGTTGTCGGAAGCTTTGCTGATTGCCGGCAATTCCGCTTTGGAACTTAAGGAGATAGAGACTGCGAAGAACTATTACAGCAGACTTGTGCCGAAGGGGAGCAATGACCTTTGCGCCGAGGCCGCCTACCATCTGGCCGACATTGCACTCAATCACGATAAAAATCTCGATGATTGCGAAGCCCGCATCAAAGCTATCCTCGGCAGTGACTACTCCTCTGAATACTGGTATGCCAAAACGTTTATTCTCTACGGTGACCTTTACAAGGCCAAAGGCAATTACTTCCAAGCCCGCCATACCTACCAGAGTATTGTCGATAACTACGCCGGCGAAGACTTGGTGAAAGTGGCGCGGGCCAAGATTGCGGAAGTTGATGCGTTAGATAATTAGTAATTGATAATGGATAATTGATAATTGATAATTGGAGCGATGAAAAAGATAACAATATTTGTTTTTTTGGTGTTTTGCGCTAGTTTTTTGCGGGCGCAGGTGGTGGATTCGGCGCAACTGCTGATCAAATATGTGCCGAAACTGGCCAACTCCAACAAAATCAACCAGCAGGCCGTGCTGAAAGACACGGTGGTGAGCGAGCAGGTGGAGTTCAACTACGTTGTGGCTCCCAACAAGCCGGATCTCGACTTCGTGCCGGGAGATATGCAGGTTGGCAAATTAAATCCTGAAGTGAAGGAACGCTATTACCGCAACTACATCAAAGTCGGATTCGGATACCCGATTACGCCTTTGGCGGAACTTTCGATGCACAACTGCCAGAATCCGAAGTATTCTTACGGGTTGAACTTCCATCACTTCTCATCATGGGCGGAACCGATCGGAAAGGAGCAGAAGAAGTTCGCCTATGCGCCTACGAGCGACACACGTGTGCATCTGTTCTTCAACCGCATTTTCAAGAACCACACCCTTTACTCGTCTGTCGGATATAACCACGAGATGGCAAATCTTTACGGCTTTTCCACGGATTGGGTGCGGGATGAACTGTACCTCAACCCCGAACAGTATTATAGCAAGGAATATCGCGACAGTATTCATAACAACTTTAACCATGTGCGTGCAGAAGTTGGGTTCCGATCCAATTACACGGCGGAGGAGAAAAGGTTGAAAGAGGATGTGCGTGTGAACTACGATTTCATCCATACGTATTGGAAAAACATGGAGCATGGAGCCGGGGTGCATGGAATGTTGGCGTATGACGCCAAGTTCCTCAAAATCTCAGGTTACCAGCACTATCAGATAGATTTGGGACTGGATTATTTCAACAACACTTGGAGCGACAGTGTGCCGATGGGCACTGACGGAAGCCTGTTGAGACGCCGTGCCGACAACAGCCTCATGTTCGAATTGAAACCGACAATGAGTTTCAGCATTCGGGAATACCATTTGACATTGGGCGTCGGGGTGCCGATTCTTAACCAGTTCAACAAGACAAAATGCCCGGTTTATCCCGTGGCAGAGGTTCAGATGGGCCTGATCCGCGGAATACTGAACTTGTATGTTGGTGTGGACGGACGCAGCTCCTACACTTCGCTGAAAAATTTGCTGTACGAAAATCCCTATTTGAAACCCAATATCGACACTTTGCGTTTCACAAAGACCCAAATCAGCATCTATGGTGGGGTCAAGGGCAAAATTACAGACAAGTTGAACTATCATGTGTCCGCCAGATATTCTTATAGTCGTGATTTGCCGTTCTTTATGCTGGATACGGCCAGTCTGCTCAAGAACCAGTTTGATGTGGTGTATGCCAAAAAGGGAACCGAGTTGGACGTGAATGCCAATTTGAGCTGGGAGGCCATCAACCATCTATATCTCTCCTTGAACGCCCGTTATCATGACTTCTTCTTCCTCGAAGACTACGACTGGTTCGGTTCCGACGCCATCACGGGCGGCAAACCGCTCTATGTTCCGCGCTGGGAAATCGGCTTTGAAGGCAAATATATCCTAAAGAACCGTTTCATCTTCACTGCCAATGCAAAAGTGGGCTTCAATCGTTGGGCGGTGGTGCCCAGATGTATGCCAGTGCTGGATGATTTCGGTGACCCGGTGCAAGATTTGGATGGCAATGCAGTTCATCAGATGGAATATACATTGGAGAATGACATCCGCCACTTTGATGTCGAAACAGGAACAGTCAAGCCGGTGCTGAACTTCGGAATTGGTTTTGAATACTTGATTAACAAGCAATTCACGGCATTTGCGAACATCAACAATATTGGCTGCCAATATGCCACGAACTACTACGGATTCAATAATTTCGGCATCAATGCCATTGTGGGGGTCACTTATTCCTTCGGGAACGAGGCCATCAAACCTTTGAAGAAGAAAACTTCCGCCACTCCAAAAATCTGATAATGGCACGTAAAGCAATAATAATCACACTGTTGCTGGCGGTTGTTTTCACAGCCTGCCGTAACACGCCTCATCCTACGATTCCCTACAGAAAAGTGGATTTCACCATCTATCCAAACGATGTAATGTATTATAGGTTAAACACATACGGAGGATATGAGTATTTTACCGGCGGGGTGGGCGGAATTGTGGTCTATCGGTTGGATGAATGGACTTTTATGGCGTATGACCGCTCCTGTTCGTATGATTGGGAGGAAAACGCCTCTTGGATATGGGTGCATCCGAACGGTATCATGTTGATTGATTCTTTGTGCGGTTCCACGTACAACATATTGGACGGAAATGTCATTTCGGGTCCGGCAATCTGGCCGTTGTACCAATACAACACCCGTTACGACGGGGTGCAGTTGCGAGTATATAATTAGATGTATATATTAATGTGCGACAATAAATTATAGGGGCGAATGATAATCCGCCCCTATAATTTTATAGTATATATATATTATTGATGCGATTTTTTTTTGATTATACAGAATCCGTATTGAAAAATTTTATATTTTTGCAAGCTTATTATAGAGTGGATAATAGTTTTATGTTTAATATAAATTAATGGCTATGATTAAAAAATTACTCGCAACTTTAGGAGTAATCATCCTGTTCATTAGTGCGGCATTCTCACAGAGCCAGATTAAAGGTAAAGTGACCGACCAGACAAAATCGCCATTGGCTTACACCAGGGTGTTTTTGAAAGTCGGAGACCGTGTGGTGAACATGGCAACCGCCGATGACAAGGGTGATTATGCAATGTTCAACATTGAGGCTGGCACGTATGATTTGATGGCCGACGCTGTGATGGTTAACAAGTCAATGACGAAGTCAAACGTCACGGTTCCTTCCAATCAGGTCGTGTTTATCGATTTTGAGATCGACCTCACAACAGATGTGGAAGAGGTTGTGATTACCTGGGAACCGCCCGTGTTCTCACAGGATAACACAACATCATCCAGCCGTATGTCCGGTGATAATATCCGTACCACTCCCGGACGTTCAGTGACCAGCGCACTGGCAAACCTTGAAGGTGTCTCCTCTGTGGACGGCGCCATGACCAGTGTCCGTGGTAACCGTTCCGACGGTCAGCAGACCATCGTCGATGGTATGCGTGTCCGCGGTAGCAGCGGTGTCTCCATGTCCTCCATCGAGGAGGTGCAGCTGATCCAAGGCGGTGTCCCTGCTGAATATGGTGACGGTACCTCTTTCACGGTGATCACCACCAAGCAGGCTCCGAAGGATTTCCACGGCTCCATCGAATTGCGCGGCTCCATCGATGGCTACAACAACTTCCTGGCAGCGGCGTCCGTCACAGGTCCCCTGTTGAAAGGTAAGACCAAGAACGATCCGACACGTATCGGTTTCCTGTTCAGCGGTGAGATTTCCTACACCCACGACGGGGCTCCTGCACGCGGCGGCACATGGGTAGCCAATGATGAAACATTGGAAGCCCTCATTGCCAAACCGCTTCGCTATAGCGCCACGGAATACGGTGTCTATTATCAGGAAGGTTGTTACCTCACAAGCGAATCTTTCCACAAGGAAAGAGTCAGAAAAAATGCTGGCGGATGGGATTATCTTGCACAGCTCAAGCTTGATTTCATCATGGGTAAACGCCATAACATGAAACTGTCCGTTAGCGGTTCTTATGAATACGACAAAGGAAAATCTTGGGGTTCCACCTATGCTTTGTTTGATGGTGACAACAACCCGATTTCCACTTCCAACACCTCCCGTGTGAGCGCCCGTTTCAACCACCGTGTCGTTTCTGACACCACCGGTAAAGCGGCTCTCAAAAACTTGATGTATGACATCAATGCTTCTTACACTCATATCGGAAGCACCTCCTACGCCGCAAACCACAAGGATCGTCTCTTCGAATACGGTTATGTGGGTCAGTTCACGACCACCAAGGCAAAAGGTTACGATTATCATGACGAATTTGTGATCCATCACGATTCCATTGACGGTGGTGACGAACATATCGGCAATGCCTATGAGTTCACTGGTTGGTATGACTCAGTGGTTAACTTCAGAATCAACCCTGATTATAATGTCAACCCGATACTGTCCCAGTACACGTTGAACTTCCTTGAGGAATTCCCCATGGAAAGCATCAGAGAGTATTTAGGTTCTACTCCTTACGACCTGAACCTCTATCAAACATTGGGTGCCTTGAGAAATGGTGATAGCCCGGATTTGATTTACTCTATGTATTATTCTCCCGGTACAGTGCTGGGTGGCTATAATAAGTCAACTATGGACCAGATTGGTTTGAAAGCCAGCATTTCCATGAACATTAAGGATCACGAGTTGAAATTCGGTTATGATTTCGAAAAGCTGACTTATCGTGGATACGGCATAGCCCCCATCTCGTTGTGGACGTTGATGCGTAACGAGGCAAACTCCCACATTTCCGAGTTGGATAAGGATAATCCTATTGTCACTTACGGTGACGAATATGCTTATGTGGATTACAATCGTCTTATCAATCTTGACAACCAATCTGTTTTTGACAGAAATCTGCGTACTCACCTGGGCTTGAATCCTGATGGTGATGATTGGATTGATATCGACAATCTTGCTCCCAGTACCTTCAGCGTGGATATGTTCTCTGCCGAAGAGCTGCTTTTGGGAACTTCTGCCGGTACAAACCCGCTGGTCAGCTACTATGGTTATGACTATACAGGTAAGAAGAACAACAAGAAGACCACTATTGACGACTTCTTCAACAATGTGGAGAATGGTCAGAAGACATACAACATCGGAGCTTACGAACCTATTTACATGGCATTCTATATCCAGGATAAGTTCGCCATCAATTCCCTCCTGTTCAATGTCGGTTTGCGTGTTGACCGTTTCGACGCCAACCAGTCTGTCTTGAAGGATCCTTATTTGTTCCGTGAAGCTTACACCGTTGGTGATTTGAGACAACTGAACAACAACCTGAAATTCGTGGGCAACGCCACGGACGAATGGGTGGTTTATTATATGGGTAATGATGTCTATATGAGCGAAGCTGATATTAGCGGTGGTGAGTTTAACAACCAATCTATTGTCGGTTATCGTTACAAAGACACTTGGTACGATGCAACCGGTAAAGAAGTGGTTGACCCCGAATCCGCCCTTTCCCTGAATGTGAACGGCCCTATCCTCAAGAATGAGATCGACCAGACTAACTCCATCACCAAGGTGGAATCAGGTGCTTTCACAGACTACAAGGCACAATGGTCTGTGATGCCTCGTATCTCTTTCTCCTTCCCTGTGAACGACAACTCCTTGTTCTATGCACACTACAACATTATCACTTCCCGTCCTACAAACTTGCAGATTTCCCCGGTTGACTACCTCTTCATCTCCAAACGTAACTCAGCTGGCGACATTATCTATAACCCGAACATGAAACCGCAACAGAGTATCGACTATGAAATCGGTTTCCGTCAGAAGATCGGTGCTAAATCCGCTATCAGTATCAGTGCTTACTATTCAGAGAAACGTAACCAGATTCAGGCTTACCGTTTCTCAGGTGCATATCCGAACACGTATTATTCATATCAGAACATCGACTTCGGTACCGTTCAAGGTTTCACCTTCTCTTACAGAATGAACAGAACCAAGAACATCACCCTTTCCGCCAACTACACGCTGCAGTTTGCAAAAGGTACTGGTTCCAGCAGCCAATCACAATTGGCCATCCTGCAAGCCGGTCAACCTAACTTGAGAACTCTGACCAACCTTTCGTTCGACCAGCGTCACAGAATCGGTATCAACTTTGACTACCGTTTCGAGAGCGGTGTGAACTATGACGGTCCGACCAGCGAAAAGGCGGTCATTGTTGACGGTAAGGAAACTGTCAAGACCATCGAATGGTTGGCCAACACCGGATTTGCATTGCTGTTCTCTGCAGCCTCCGGTACACCTTACACCCGTTCCAGCACTCCTTACTCTAACATCGTTTCCGGTACCACCTCCACGTTGTCCGGTACAATTAACGGTTCCAACATGCCTTGGCAGTTCCAGTGCGACTTGCGTATCGACAAGACGTTCATGTTCAATTTCAACAAGAACAAGAAAGATGAGAACGGCAAGGCGAAGGCTGCCAAACTTGGCTACATCAATGTTTATATCGACATCCAGAACCTGTTCAACTTCAAGAACATCATCTCTGTCTATGACTACACCGGCAACGCCGACGATGATGGTTATCTGTCAGCAGCTGCTTATCAGCAACAGATCAATTCCCAGGTCTATGTTCCTTCTTACATTGATTATTACTTGATGAGAGTGCAGAACCCGTACAACTACAGTCGTCCGATTCGTGCAAGCTTAGGTATTCAATTCGGCTTTTAATCAATAGAAAAAAATAATAGGATATATGAAAAATATTAGACAAATTTTCTGCTTGACACTTCTTATGGTGCTTGTGATGTCTGGCACATTGCGAGCCGAAAAGGTTAAAGGAGTGGTTAGAAGTTCTTCCTCACCGAAAGCGGAAACGGCCACCTGCCTTCCTGCAAGTAGCTCCAATGAGTTGACGGTGAACAATGTACGTGCCTATATTGAAACCGGTGGTACAATGTGGTTCAAGGAAGTTGCTGAATATGAGGTGCCTAGAGGCTCTGGCAAAACTTCCATGTTCTGCGCTGCATTGTGGATCGGCGGACTTGATTCCAACGGTCAGTTGAAATTGGCTGCCGTCCGTTTCAGACAAGTCGGTGAAGACTATTGGACCGGCCCGTTGAAACTCGTCGGTGCAGGTACGACCAAAGACATGTGTATCAAATTCGACAAGCATTTCAAAATCACCCGTGCTGAAGTTGACGAACATATCAACAGCTATAACACTTCGGGTTATGTGATGCCCGCAAGCATTGCTAACTGGCCCGCGCACGGCGATGCTGGATATTCCTATTATCTGGCTCCTTTCAAGGATGTGAACGCCAACGGTGTTTATGACCCCGAAAACGGTGATTACCCGTATTACGATGTGAACAACGACCTCTGTCCGTGGACGGAAGACAATATCGCACTTGCTGCCCAGCACGCCCTCCCCAGAACCCCCGAGGATCTGCTCTATTACGGTGATGACTGGCACAACTCCAATGGTATGATTTACGCAGACCACGTCCTGAAAGGCGATGAAACGTTATTCTGGATTTTCAATGATAACGGTGGTCCGCACACTGAGTCCCAGGGCCCTAACATCGGTCTCGAGATTCGCGGTCAGGCTTTCGGATTCGCCACAAATGACGAACTCAATAACATGACGTTCTACTCATACGAAATCATCAACCGTTCTACCTATACGTTGACGGAGACCTATTTCTCACAGTGGGTTGACCCGGATTTGGGTTACGCATACGATGACTATGTGGGATGTGATG
This sequence comes from uncultured Bacteroidales bacterium, assembly GCA_900315245.1. Taxonomy (GTDB): domain Bacteria; phylum Bacteroidota; class Bacteroidia; order Bacteroidales; family WCHB1-69; genus F23-D06. The sequence continues at coordinate 199,794 of OMYJ01000001.1, read as the reverse complement.
TGGGACGTGGCTTAGGCTACTGCTACAATGGTTCCAACGTGGACGGTTCAGGTCAAAACTGGGCATACGGCGACCAACCGCCTGCCATTGGTGTTGACTTCTTCCAAGGACCTTATATAGATCCTGATGGACGCGACAACCCGAAATTCTATGCTGACAGTGCCTCTGAAATCGGTTATTGCGACAGATTCCTCAAGAGTTCTTACGTTGCTGACCAAATGGCTATCAATGGTGTGAACTTCGGTGATAGCATTGTAGATAACGAACGTTTTGGTATGAGACGTTTCGTGTATCACAATAACAACAACAGTGTTACCGGTGACCCTGATGTCGCTGGTGAGTATTACAATATGCTGCGCGGTATTTGGAAAGATAACTCCAAGATGCGTTATGGTGGCAACGCCCACTCCTCTAATGGCGGTAACGGTCCGGAGTGTGACTTCATGTTCCCTGCAATGACCGATTTGTGTAACTGGGGTACCAAGGGTGTTGACCCTATTCCTTCCCAGTACGGTGCTGACGGTTGGACAGAGGCCAATGTAGGTAACGCTCCCTACGACCGTCGTTTCATGCAGTCTGCTGGTCCTTTCACCTTGAAACCCGGTTCTGTCAACTACATCACGGTTGGTATTCCGTGGGCACGTGCCGCACAAGGTGGCGCCCAGGCTTCTGTGGATTTGTTGAAACGTGCCGACGACAAGTGCCAGTCTTTGTTTGAAAACTGTTTCAAAACACTTGATGGTCCCGATGCTCCTGATGTCACTATTCGTGAGCTTGAAAATGAGTTGATACTCTACATCTCTAACAATAATCCTCAGAGCAACAACTTCCACGAGACTTATACCGAACTTGACCCGCAGATTCCGAAAACGCTGGCTACCGTCAACTACGTCAAACAGTATGACACTGTTTTCGCTTACACAGCTGCTGGCGAACCCGACACTATTGTTCATGAATACACGGTTCCTGTTGAGACCCTTGATACCTTGACTCATGACCAACGTTCATACGTGTTTGAAGGTTACCAGATTTATCAATTGAAGAACGCCTCTGTAAGTGTCACCGACCTTGACGATGCTAATAAGGCATTGCTCATTGCCCAATGTGACATTCAGAACGGTGTTGGCCAATTGGTCAACTGGATTTACAACGACGCACTGAGTACCTCTGTTGCAACTGAAATGGTGAATGGTACAGACCAAGGCATTTCCCACTCTTTCAGAATCACGGAAGACAAGTTCGCCACAGGTACCAACAAGACACTTGTCAACCATAAAGAATACTATTTCTTGGTGTTGGCCTACGGTTACAATGAATACAAGAAATTCACTTTGGACGCGGATTATCTTGATGGTCAGCAGACCCCGTATCTTGCCGGTCGTAGAAATATCAAGACCACAGTGGGTATTCCTCACAAGCCTGTTGAAAACATTCTGAACTCCAAATACGGTGATGTGCCTATGATCACCCGTATCGAAGGTCAGGGTAACGGCGGTTTCTTCCTTGATATGACTGATGAGTCTCGCGAGAAGATCTTGGCCAACAATGTCTATAACGATATCCAATACAAGAACAATTACGGTCCGTTGAACATTCAGGTGGTGGATCCGCTGAAGGTTAAACCGTATGATTATACTGTCAGATTCTTGCCGAACGACATCAGCGACGATGTCAACGACAGCACCATGTGGCAGCTGATTATTTCTGATGAAGTTTCCGATCGCGAGTTGATAGATAACAATATGTACACCGTCGTTGAAGGCGATACAGTTGTTTCTCGCGTCACTACGGCCGCGATGCCTATCAGTATGACCAATGAACAACTCTTCTTGGATATGGGTATTTCCATTTCCATCAAGAATGCTAATTTCAAGGTTTATCAGCAAAGTCTTAAGGATTATGTCGCGGAACATGGTGGATACACTTATAACAACACCACTCGTTATGCACAACCTGATGCAGTGGGTTCCGATATGACCTTTGACGGTGATATTCCTTGGCTCAGCGGTGTTGTTGACCAAGAGGGTGATTATCCCGCAAACTGGATTCGCGCTGGTCAACAGACTGCTTCCAATAAGTGGGAGTGTAACAGCGTTCAGCCGGATCAGGCCGAGTGCGATTACATGAAGTGGCGTGCAGAGGACTTCTTCAACTTGTTTGACTTTGTCGATGGCAATGATCAAACGGAAAAGGTTCGTGGATTCATGGATCCCAACCAGCAGTTCGAGAGCTTTGTCAACGGTTTGTGGGCACCATACGTTATGACCTCACCGTATGATGGCGGTCCCAAGGCCAGATTCCTGGTTCAAGACATCACCCAAAGTGAATTTGCCCCGACCCTTTCCGAATTTGATTTCACAACCCTTGCTGCTATCCCCAACCTTGCCGGCTATAACCAGACGCTTACCAACTTGTATTCTGTGGATATTGTCCTCACTCCGGACAAGAACCTTTGGACACGTGCTGTTGTCTTGGAATCTGGTTCCGCTGGTTTGAATGACAATTATATTATCTCGCAGAATTTCAATGGTCAGACTTACCAGAATGTGCGTATGGAACCGAAGCATTGTCCTTCTGTTGACAAAGACGGTAATCCTGACAACAGCGGCACTACTGGTATGGGCTGGTTCCCGGGTTATGCAATCAACGTTGAGACCGGCGAGCGTTTGAACATTATGTTCGCTGAAAACTCCGCCGATGAATTGAACAACGGTAACGATATGTTGTTTAATCCCACGACTGTTTATTCCTATATGAGAGACGTCAGAGCTGACACATTGCTGTTGGACGAAGAAGGAAAACTCATACCGCTTTCAGAAGCCCAGTATAATTACTATAGAGATCAATATGGAATGGCATTTGGTGAGCCTTTGAACGGTGGCCGTCACTACGTTTATGTGGTGGGTAGTTCCGGTAACACGGCTAACACCTTCTACCGTTTCAACAGAAGCAGAAACTTCAATGATGGTGGCCAAACCGTTACCGCAGCTGGTGTTACCCATGGTGGTACTTTCACCGGATCTGACGGAAACGTGTACCCGTACTATGACTGCGGTGTTTACGACGAGGGTAAATGGTTGAGAGAAAAGTTCAATACTCTTACTGAAACCAGCTATAGCTCTAACGCCCGTAAGGCGAAAAAGATGCAAGTGTTCAACAATGTGATGTGGACCAGCATCCCGATGCCTAACCAGATGTATGCTGACCAATGGCTGTCATCCAATGCCACTATCAAGTTGCGTGTCTCTCGTCCTTACATGAGATACTCTTCTCGTTGGTTCGACAATGCTTCGCAAGCACCCAATGCTGATAAGAACAGCGGTTATCCGATGTACCAGTTCACCACTAAGAACATTGCTCCTACCAAAGTTGAGCAAGTTGCCGATGTGGAACAACTGTTGCAAGACATTAATATCGTGCCGAACCCATACTACGGTTTCTCCAATTATGAGCATTCTGCTCTGGAGAATTATGTACGCATTGTGAACCTTCCTGCAAGGTGTACGATTTCCATTTACACAGTCAATGGTACCTTGATAAGAACACTTACTCACGGTTCCGATGCTGACTCCTTCGTGCAATGGGATTTGAAGAACCACGCCAACATTCCTATCGCCAGCGGTGTTTACATTATCCATGTGAATGCGCCTGGCATTGGCGAGCGTACGTTGAAATTCTTCTGCAATATGCGTCCTACTGACTTGAATGGTTTCTAAAATTATTAATCTTAAAAATCGGAGAATATGAAAAATCTATATAAATCATTAATAATTTGCACAATTATCGCTCTCTTATCTGCAAGTACCTCTACGGTATTTGCAGGAAACAGAGACCGTTCCGGTCAGGCGGGTGCTTCTCACCTGCTCATTGATCCCTGGGCACATACAAGCGGTTTTGCAGGCGCAGGTGTGGCTGAAATCCGTGGTCTGGAATCCGTTTTCTCCAATGTGGCCGGTCTTACCGCCGTCCGCAAAACGGAACTGGCATTCAACAGAACACAGTATCTGGTTGGTTCTGGTGCCGGAATCTCTATCAACTCCATCGCTATCGCCCAAAAGTTAGGTAAGAAAAAAGACTTTGGTGTCATTTCCGTCTCTTTCTTCTCGCAAGGTTTCGGTGATATTCCGATAACCACTACGGAACAGCCTGAAGGCGGTCTTGGTACGTTCAGCCCCACGCTGACCTACATTGGATTGCACTATGCTAAGTCTTTCAACAACTTCATTAAGGGTGGTATCTCTTTGAAGATTATCAATGAGCGCATTTCAGACTCCAAAGCCACTGGTTTTGCCATTGACGCTGGTGTCCAGTATGTGACCGGTAAGTATGAAAATTTCAAGATCGGTGTTACGTTGAAGAATATCGGTCTTCCGATGCATTATTCCGGTGACGGTCTCTCAATCCGCTCACGTATCACGAGTCAGGAATTTGACCAGACCCTGCAGATGCGCTCCGCTGAATTTGAGATGCCTTCATTGTTGTCTATCGGTATCTCCTACGACCTCTTGTTCTTTGGCGGCGAATATGCCGAAATGACGAAGGAAGAACTTGCGGAAGAAGGTCTTACCCGTGACGATGCCGATCACAGACTCACCTTTGCCGGTACTTTTACCGCTAACTCATATACGAGAGATGTTTTCGCTCTCGGTATTGAATACGGTTTCAGAAATATTTTCATGATTCGTGCTGGTTACGGTCTTGAAAATATTGGTAAAGGTGCTAAGTCCACTATGGACGAAAAGGCTGCTATTCTCCTGAATAGTGATTCCTTCTTCACTGGTCCTGCAGTGGGTGCCACCATTTGTGCACCGCTCACCAAGGAACGTGTGAAACACGCTGTTGGTCCCAGAATCTATTTCGATTATGCATATAGATTCACCAACAAGTGGAAAGGTAACCATTATATCGGTATTAAAATCGCTTTGTAATATATTCAATAGTTTTATTGTTTTCACGATAGAAGAGACTTTACGGTCTCTTCTATTTGTGTAATTTAAGAAATCATATTATGGAAGATGTAAAGTATTATTCTCAGGAAGGCCTGGATGCGCTTAAACGTGAGTTGAACCAGTTGGAATCTGTGGAAAGGCCTAAAATATCACAAGCTATTGCAGATGCGCGTGATAAAGGCGACCTTTCTGAAAATGCCGAGTATGATGCGGCTAAAGAGGCGCAAGGTATGCTCGAATTGAAAATTGCCAATCTCAAAAATTTGATATCCAAAGCCCGCGTTTTGGATGAATCGAAAATCGATGTCTCCAAAGTGTTGATATATTCTATCGTCAAGATCAAGAATTTAAAAAACAATGCGGAGATGACCTATACGATTGTGCCAGAATCAGAGGCTGATCTGAAAGGTGGAAAGATATCGGTTTCCAGCCCCATCGCAAAAGCTCTTATCGGCAATTCTACGGGAGATGTGGTTACAGTACAGGCTCCTGCCGGTGTGATGGAATTTAAAATTTTAGATGTGTCACGTTAATCTGATCAATATGGAAGAGACTATTTTCACTAAAATCGTAAAAGGGGAGATTCCCTGCTACAAAATTGCCGAAGATGATCGCTTTTTTGCTTTTTTGGATATTTCTCCTCTGGCAAAGGGCCACACTTTGGTCATCACTAAATTGCAAAACGATTATATCTTTGACTTGGATGACAAAATGCTGGGCGACATGATGGTTTTTGCTAAAAAAGTGGCCAAGGGAATTGAAAAGGTGATGCCGTGCAAACGCATAGGCGTGGCTGTAATCGGCATAGATGTTCCGCATAATCATATTCACCTTGTTCCTATTAATGGAGTGGGAGACCTTGATTTCAAGGCTCCCCGGGTGCAGCTTTCCAAAGAGGAATTTGCGGATATTGCTGCAAAAATTTCTGCCGCCATTCAGTAATTTATTAAAAGGTGGCACCTGTCTTTCGTGCCACCTTTTGTTTTTAAACCATCATTATGAAAATAATAGGAATCACTGGCACATTGGGTGCAGGCAAAGGTACCATAGTGGATTATTTGATTAACCATTATGGTTTCAAGCATTACTCTGTTCGCGGTTACCTCATTGAAGAGGCATTAAAGCGCGGGATGGAGTTAAATAGGGACACGTATGTTGTGGTCGCCAATGACTTGCGCGCCACGTACGGGCCTTCTTATATTACAGACCAACTATATCTGCAGGCTGCCGCAAACGGAACCGACGCTGTCATTGAAAGCGTTAGAACACCTGGAGAGGTGGAGTCGCTTCGAAAACATGAGCATTTCATGCTTTTCGGGGTGGATGCCGATCCGAAAATCCGATATGAGCGTGTTGTGAACCGCGCCTCGGAAACCGATCAAATCAGTTTCGAGACGTTCATTGAAAACGAACAACGCGAAATGTCCTCTAATGACCCGAATCACCAGAATATAGGCAAATGTATGCAGATGGCCGACCATGTGTTTGTGAACAATGGTGATTTTCAAGAATTGTTTCAACAAGTGGAACAAGTGCTGGGAAACATCTCCCCTGATGACAAATAAAACAGGCGGCCGGATTTTGTGAGTAATTGCCAATTTTTAGGTGGGACTAAAATGAAAAATGTATATAGGTGGGACTTACCGGTCGCCTGTTTGTTGTTAATTTCAACGAGCAAAGATAAAAAATATTTCATTCGAAAATTAATTTATAAAAAATATTTTTATAATTTATTTTTTACAATTAAAAGCTAAAAATAACACTGAAATCTTTACGAAAAACCATGACGAAAGAAGATAATATTTTGTCTGAACTTAATGAACAACAACAAGTTGCGGTAACCCAAACGGAAGGTCCCGTGATGGTATTGGCTGGTGCCGGCTCAGGAAAAACCCGTGTTCTGACCTATCGGATAGCCTACATGTTGGCGGTAAATAACATCAGTCCGTACCGCATTTTGGCACTGACGTTCACCAACAAGGCTGCAGCGGAGATGCGTGAACGTATCGTCCAATTGGTTGGAGGAGAGACAGCAAAGGCCGTGACAATGGGCACTTTCCACTCTGTGTTTTACAGGATTCTGCGCGTTGAAGCGGAAAAAATAGGCTATAGTCAAAATATCACCATATATGATACGGATGATGCCAAATCGCTGATAAAGAGTATTGTCAAAGAGATGGGGTTGGATCCTAAACAATATACTCCCGGGTTTATTTTGAACCGGATATCAATGGCTAAATCGAGCCTTTTGTCGGCACAGGAGTATGCGGACAACCCAGAAATCGCCGCTGCCGACCGCATGTCCAACAAACCAATGATTGCGCAGATTTTCTTCAAATACAATGACCGGCTACACAAGTCCAATGCCATGGACTTTGATGATTTGCTCTATTACATGAACGTTCTGCTTCGTGATTCGCCCGAAGCACTTTTCAAGTACCAAAATCGTTTCCAATATATTCTGGTGGATGAGTATCAGGACACGAATTATGCGCAGTATTTGATCATCAAACGTTTGGCTGCCCTAAACCAAAATATTTGCGTAGTGGGCGATGATTCGCAAAGTATTTATGGATTCAGAGGTGCGGATATTCAGAATATCTTGAACTTCAAGCGTGATTATCCGAACACACGGATTTTCAAGCTGGAACAGAATTACCGATCCACGCAGAACATCGTGAATGCGGCCAATGAGGTGATCAGCCACAACAAAGACAGGATGCCCAAGAAAGTATGGACGGATAACGTGGAAGGTCCGAAAATAGAGTTGATACGCGCTTCATCTGATATGGAGGAGGCCAACGAGATTGCCAACAAGATTTTCGAATGTCAGATGAACGAGCATGTTGAAAACCGGCAATTCGCCATTCTTTATCGTACAAACACGCAGTCGCGCGCCTTGGAGGAAGCCATGGTAAAGCGGCATATTCCGTACAAGATATTGGGAAGCATCTCCTTCTATAACCGTAAGGAAATCAAAACCGTGCTGGCCTATTTCCGCTTGGTGATTAACCATTACGATGAGGAGTCGCTCCGCCGAGTCATCAACTACCCTATGCGCGGCATCGGCGACACCACGTTGGCTCGTCTGACCACTACCGCACAAGCCGCCAGAGTGCCGCTTTGGGATGTGGTGGAACATCCGGAAAACTATGCCACGGAATTAAACGGCAGTGTGATAGCCCGTTTGCGTGATTTCGCTGATCTTATCAAAGGGTTCTCTGCACAATTGACCACTAAAGACGCTTACGAGTTGGGGATGCAGATTCTGGTAAAATCAGGGGTCGCCAAAGCGTTGAACGAGAATATTGAGGAGAAGGAACGTGTGGACCATGTGACGGAGCTTTTCAACGCCATCCAAAGCTTTGTGGGCCGCGAACCCGAAAATATCCTCAACGAGGAAACAGGCGAGATGTTAGAGACCTATTTTCCTTCACTGGACCAGTATATGCAATCGGTGTCGTTGTTGGATGACCGTGATTTGAACAAGGAGGATGAGGAGACGCAGAGCAACGTCGTGCGTCTGATGACGATACATTCCGCTAAAGGTTTGGAATTTGACTATGTGTTTGTGTCGGGGATGGAGGAGAACTTGTTTCCGTCGTCCATGAGTTTGGATTCCCGTGCGGCCATGGAGGAGGAGCGTCGTCTGTTCTATGTTGCGTTGACTCGTGCCCGCAAACAGGTCTTTCTCACTATGGCACTGTCGCGTTTCCAATATGGTCAGCGGAGACCTTGTGAAAGCAGCCGCTTTTTGGAAGAAATCCCTGATCGTTATCTGAAGGTTACCCAGAAGGCTTCCGAAGGGAGCGGGCTGTTCGGAAGGTCATATTCCGAGCCCGAAACCACCAGATTCCGATTTAGATCGGAGCCTCGCTCGTCTTCTTCAAGCTATGTTCGGGAAGTTCGAAAACAGCCTGATATCGTTGCAAAACCAGTGATTAAGACCAAAACGGAAGTGAAATTGGATCAAATTGGCGAGTTGGCCGCGCCAGAATCAATTCAGCCAGGCATCCGTGTATATCACACGAAATTCGGTTTCGGTCGGGTGGATTCGGTTTCCGGTGAAGGTCCTGACGCACGGGCAGTGGTGCTTTTCGATACCGTAGGATCCAAGACATTAGTCCTTAAATTCGCTAAATTATTGATTCCAAAATAAGATAACATGCAATTCAGAACTATCATACCCGCTCCGGAATACCCTTTTGAAATCACACCGAACGACACGGTGATGCTTGTGGGTTCCTGTTTCTCCGACAACATGGGACATTACTTTGATGTGCATCGTTTCGATGTTTGCTCCAATCCGTTTGGGGTGCTTTTCAACCCGATTTCCATAGACAGGGCATTGCGTTTTATGCTTCAGCCCGACCTTTTTGACAAGAACCGCTATTTTTACAAGTATCGGGATTTATGGGTGAGTTTTGCCCACCATGGTCGTTTTTCAAAGGAGAATTACGAGGATTTTGAGGCTGAAATTGACCGTAGTTTGCAGGAATGTTCCGATTTTCTGCATAAAACACGCTATTTGTTTGTCACTTTCGGAACGGCCTTTTGCTATAAGTTTATTCCTCGGGATTTAATTGTCTCTAATTGCCACAAGATCCCGAATCATCAGTTTGAACGTATTCGCTTGGATGTGAAAAAGATTGTTTCTCAGTGGAATAGCACGCTTACATTGCTGAGAGAGGCAGTTCCCGAAATGAAAGTGATTTTCACGGTGAGTCCGGTGCGTCATCTTGGCGATGGGGCGCACGAAAACGCGTTGAGCAAGTCCGAGCTCCTTTTGGCTGTCGATAAGTTGGTGGACAATGAAACCACGTTTTATTTCCCCGCTTACGAGTATTTGATGGATGACTTGCGGGATTACCGTTTTTACGCCAAGGATCTGTGTCACCCTAACGATATGGCGGTCAGCTATTTGGAGGAGAAATTGGCAGAGGCCTTTTTCTCTACGGAAACGCGGGAGCAGATGGTGGAGATTGAAAAGGAGAACCGTTTCCTGAATCACCGCCGGTTCAGGTAGAAGGAACTACCGGTTGATTACTTCATTGATTGTCAGCGGGAAATATTGATGTTCCAGCTGGTGGATTTTCGTTTCGATGGTTTCTAACGTGTCGTCATCCTCCGCGTGGAAGGCGAACTGGTTGATGATTTTGCCAGTATCCACGCCTTCATCGACAAAATGGATAGTGATGCCGAACACTTTCACGCCGTAGTTGTAGGCGTCGGCGATGCCGTGTGCGCCAGGGAACGAGGGCAGCAGGGCAGGGTGCAGGTTGATGATGCGCATGGGGAAAGCTTCTAACAGCGTGGGCCCGATGATGCGCATATAGCCGGCCAGCACAATGTACTCGACCTGTCGTTTTTGGAGTTCTGCTAAAACGGCCTGCTCGTATGCGGCCTTTCCGGCGTAGTCCTTTGCACAAAAAGTGAACGCGTCAATGCCGGCGGCATTGGCGCGTTCCACTGCTTTGCTTGAAGGATTGTCGGATACCAGTAATGCGATGTCGGCGTTCAGCGTCTGCTGTTTCACGGCCTCGATAATGGCTTGGAAATTGGAGCCGAAACCACTGGCGAATACGGCAATCTTTTTCATAGCGAATTAGTTACCTTTCGGACATTTGCCGCCTTCCTTGGGGCAGCCTTTGCCTTCACCTTTGCAACCATGGCCTTCGCCTTTGCATCCGGGTTTGTCACCACCCTTGCAGCAAGCTTTGCCTTCACCCTTGCAACCGCCGCAGCAGCTCATTTCGTCGAAAGCGGCTTTTCTGTCATCGAGGGAGAGCTTGTCCCAGTTGAGCATGGCAGCCTCGAATTTGGCTTTCTTCTCTTCCTGGGCTTTCTTCATAGCTTGCATCTCATCGTATTTGGCCTTGCGCATGTCAAGCAGTTCCGCTTTGCGCTCGTCGGTGAGATTTTCCCAGTTCTGCCAATCCTCGGCAGCCTTCTTGCAGGCTTCCATTTCGGCTTTCTGCTCCTCAGTCATCTCCTTGCAACAAGGTTGATCTTCGGCTTGCACTTCGGTGCATTCAGCTTTCTGCTCAGCGGGTTTGTTGTTGGTGCAGGCAGTGAACATCAGACAGCATGCAGCTGCCATCATGATAAAAAGTTTCTTCATTTTTTTCGTTTTTTTTGTTTCTTATTTTAATGAATTACGGCCGCAAAAATAGTTTTTTTTCAATCCCCGAACTGTTTAAAATTCTTAAATTTGCACGGAACAAAAAGAGACGCAAAATTTTGCGTCTCTTTTTTGCGTCATTATTTCACAGGATACGGTATCACAATGTCGTCGCAGTACTCGCAGCGGTAGGAGCGTTTCTCCTTATCGACGAGATGGAAGACGTGCGGGAAATAGTGCTCCACGGAGGTGACGCAGCGCGGGTTCTTGCAGCGTATGATGTTCTCCACGCGGTCAGGCACCTCTAACTTCACCTTCTTGATGGTTTTCCCGTCCTCGATGATGTTCACCGTGGCATTCGGGTCGATAAGCCCCAAAAAGTCGTAGTTGATGTCGATGACATTGTTGATTTTGATAATGTCCTTTTTGCCCATTTTCTGGCTGTAGGCGTTGCAGATGAGCGCGACATTATAATCGGCCGTGTCAAGGTTCAGATAATTGAACACTTGGATTCCGTAGCCGGCGGTAATGTGGTCGATGACAATACCTTTTTCTATACTGGTGATTTCTAACATGATGTTTCTTATTTATGATGATGTTTTCTTACTGTTTTGACTTGAGACTGAGGACTTGAGACTGAAGACTTGAGATTTGGGAGTTTTTATCATAAGTCCTAAGTCTTACGTCTAATATATTCCTAAAAGTTTGAGAATCAACGCCATACGCACATACATGCCGTTTTTGGCCTGTTGGAAGTATTGCGCTCTCGGGTCGTCATCGACTTCGGTGCTGATTTCGTTGACGCGGGGCAGCGGGTGCAGGATATAGGTGTCGGGACGGGCGTAGGACATCTTCTCTTTGTCGAGGATGAACCGGTCTTTCAGGCGGATATAGTCCTCTTCGTTGAAGAAACGTTCGCGTTGCACACGGGTCATGTAGAGGAAGTCGAGTTGGTTCATGTAGGGTTCCATTTGATCGACCTCTTCGAATGGGATGCCTTTCTTGCGGACGACCTCTTCGCGAATGTATTCCGGAACTCTCAGCTCCTCGGGGGAGATGAAGATGAAGCGGACGCCTTCGTAATTGCTGAGGAATTTGACGAGGGAGTGGACCGTGCGGCCGAATTTAAGGTCACCGCAGAAGCCGTAGGTCTTGTTTTCCACACTACCGCGCAGACGCTCGATGGTGAGGATGTCAGTGAGGGTTTGCGTGGGGTGTTGGTGGCCACCATCGCCGGCGTTGATGAGCGGCATGTGGATGTAGTGGCTGGCCAGACGCGGGGCACCCTCCTTGGGATGGCGCATGGCCGCGATGTCAGCGTAGCACTCCACAGTGCGTAAAGTATCGGCGATGCTCTCGCCCTTAGCCGTGGAAGAGGAAGCCGCTTCGGAAAAACCGATCACTTGGCCGCCTAAACGCAGCATGGCTGTCTCGAAACTAAGGCGCGTGCGTGTGCTCGGCTCATAAAAAAGAGTTGCCAGGATCTTGCCTTCACAACTCTTGCTGTACTTCGCCGGATCGGCGATAATCTGGTGGCCCAAATCAAAAATTTCGCGGAACTCCTCCCGCGTGAAATCGGACGGGTCAATCAAACTTCTGTTTTTTAACATAATAAACCTCCTATATTTTTAATTATAAACAACTTCCATATTTCGTTGCGGCTTTTTCCACCCCTTAATTTACCAAAACTAAAACCAATGCAAAAATAATATTTTTTTAGGATTAGAATAGTCTCGTGAAAAAAATATGATAACTCTAAGTCATGTTATAGTCATAGTCATAGTTATTGTTATTGTTATTGTTATTGTTATAGAAAAACTTAAGCTACTAGCTAAAAAAATCGTATCTTCGCGGCCAAAATATTCTTAAAGTATGAAAGACATTTCTTCCGAAAGCATCCAAAAGGCCGTCAATATTTTGACCAAACATACGGACAGCAAACTGCTTACGCATCTCAACGCTTGCGTGCACTGTGGGCTGTGCGATTCCAGTTGCCTCTTCTTCAGGACGTTCAAGGAAGCTAAATATATTCCCGGCAAGAAAGTCGATATGGTGTCGTCCATTTACCGTCGCTATTGTACTTTCTTGGGCAAGACAGCGCCTAAATTGACGAATGCCAAAGAGTTGACGGAGGATTACATCAACGAGATGGTTGATTCGCTGTATGGTGCATGCACGATGTGCGGACGTTGTGTGAAACACTGCTCCATCGGGGTGGACATCCCGTTTGTGGTGCGAACGGGCCGCCGAATGTTAGCCACTATGGGGTGCGTGCCTGAAACACTGCAGGCAACGGTTGATGCAGCCTTGAATACTAAAAACAACATGGCTATTCCCAAAGAGGACTTTGTGGACACCATCGACTGGATGCAAGAGGAATTGCAGGACGAATTGGAGACTGAGGAGACGCTGATTCCGTTGAACAAGGAGAATGCGGAGATTCTTTACACGCTGAACCCGCGCGAGCCGAAATTCTTCCCGCTTTCCATTGCCGCAGCTGCTAAGATTTTTCATGTGGCCGGTGCAGACTGGACGCTCTCCGATGAAATGTATGATGTGACCAACTACGGCTATTTTTCCGGCAATGATGCACATGCCAAGCAGATTGCCCAGCACATGTATGATGAAATGGCGAAGTTGAAATGCAAGACGTTGGTGTTGGGTGAGTGTGGCCATGGCACGCGCGCACTACGCTGGGAAGCCCCCAACTATATGGGTCAACATCCTGATTTCAAGATGATTTCCTTGGTGGAGTTAATTGAGGAATATATCCGTTCAGGTAAAATAAAACTGGACAAATCATTGAACAACAAGAAATACACGATTCATGATCCGTGCAATATCGTGCGCAATGGCGGACTGTTCAATTCGTTGCGTTATGTGGTGAAACAGGCGGTGCCGGAGCTTATCGAAATGGATCCGTTCGGCAGTGACAATTTCTGCTGCGGTGGTGGTGGCGGCATGTTGGCCATGAGCGAATACAACGAACGCCGTCTGAAAATCGGCAAAATCAAGGCCGATCAAATCAAGGCGACAGGTGCCAATGTGGTGATCACTCCTTGTCACAACTGTGCCGATCAGCTCACGCAAATCAACCACGAGTACAAGCTCGGGGTTGAAATCAAGTCTGTGGCAGAAGTTGTAGCAGATGCGATAGTCCTCGGCTAAGGAATTGGAGACTTTCCTCTAAAATTTGGGTTTTATTTGTCGGAGCGTGTCGGTTCTCCGTTGACCTTCCTGTTTCTGTTTCTGTGCAGCAGGGGACTCGGCAGGTGGTGTCACATGTGCATACCATTGACCATCTCTTTTTCGCAATTCCAACTCACCTGAGAAATTTTTGATAGGGGTGGTTTTATGGTAAGTGGCGACCGCTGTGCTGTCAGAAGTAAATTCTAAGTTCTCGATTTCGATGGTTGCGGGTGTGTCTGATTTGATATAAGAGGGGTCGAGTTTCTGCAACAATTGTTCCGCACGAACCAAAACCGTGTTTTGAGTCTCGGCAGTGGCATATTTAGCAGCATCCTCTAATTGATAATTAGCCATGGCAAAGGAATAGTTATATGCTGCTTTTTCTGCCATACTACGATCTGATTTGCAGCCACAGCACATGAATAAGAAAGCTGCAATCAAAAATAAAAAAGTCTTTTTCATGTCAGAAGCTTATTTGGATAAAAAAAAGACTGCTTTTTTCAGAAGCAGTCTTTTTTTATTTTGTGAAAAAAATTATTTCACTCTTTGAGCCACTTTATGAGTGCCTTTCTTGCTGACAGGGGCTTTGCTGGTGTTCCAAGTCCAAGGCATGTTGTCAATAACACCGCTGAAAGGATGCATTGTAGGCATAGCGCCAGTTTGGAGATAAGCCACATACTCTTCTGCAGAGAACACTTCAGCATTCCAAGAACCGCTGATCGTCAGAGCGTTCAAATCGACAGCTGTAACAGTTTCTGTGAAAGAAGAAGTATTCGTGTTCCAACCCCAGTATTCTCCAGGTTGATGATTCTCGTTATCCAAAATACCTTCAGCGTCATAATAGGTGAAGTTGGGGTCACGATAATTAACGATGTCTTTGTTGGTTTGGAAATCATAGCTGCCAGGAGTGGTTTCAAGGAAACCGTCGCAATAGATATTGTCTTCGCTGTTTGCAACTTTGAAGAATTCCGCATAGAGGTAGCCTTCGGCAGTTTTATCATAAGCGGTCATGTTGGCTGCATTCCAGGTGGAACCGTTGAAAGTCACTTTGGTGGTGCCTTGAGAAACAGGAGCAGCTTCGAAATAAGCGGTCCAGGTTTCATCAGCGGTAACGGTGATAGTGCGAGGATTTTCGGTGGTGCCGTCTTGCCATTTCACAAAGATATAACCGTCTTTTGGTGTTGCAGTCAGAGTAGCAGTAGCACCATCGTTGTATGTGCCGCCGCCAGTCACGGTGCCCCAAGCATCGTTGTTAGAGTTAACAGTAATGGTGTACTGTTTTTGAGTACATGAGGTGAAAATCATACCTCCGGCCAGAAGGGCCATGCATAATACGCTTAATACTTTTTTCATAATACTTTTTTAATAATGGTGATTAATAAAGTTGTTTCTATTATAAAAACGTCGCAATAGACGTGTTAATTGCAATAACGTTTAAAATAGGCAATTATTGTGCATCGTTTTCGTGTTCGCGCACCAATTTGTCGTCAATGAAAATACGACCGCAAGCTTCGCATACGATGATTTTCTTGTGCAGGCAGATGTCCAACTGGCGTTGCGGGGGGATTTTGCTGAAGCAACCGCCGCAAGCATCGCGCTCAATCTTCACGATGGCCAGTCCGTTATGGGCGTTTTTGCGGATGCGCTCAAAAGCGGCAAGCAGGCGGTCATCGACTTTGGCTTTCAGCTCTTCGGCTTTGGCTAAGAGTTCCTCCTCTTCTTTTTGTGTGTCAGCCACAATCACTTCCAATTCCGCTTTTTTGTGTTCCAGAACTTCTTGCAGTTCATTCAAACGTTCGTTGGTCTCGGAAATCTTATTCTGTTTGTCCAGAATTTCAGCCTCGTGTCTTTCTTTGTGCTTTTCGGCCACTTGGATTTGGAGGTGTTGAAATTCAATTTCCTTACTCAGAGCTTCATATTCACGGTTGTTGCGGACTGAATTTTGCTGCTCCTCATATTTTTTGATAGAAGCTTTGGCCTCGTCGATATTGGTGTTCTCGGAGGCGATTTTCAGTTTGAGGTTCTTGATGTCATCCGTGAATTTGCTGATGCGGGTGTTCAAGCCTTCGCATTCGTCTTCATTGTCGCGAATTTCCTCAGGAAGTTCGCCACGGATCATGCGGATGTCGTCAATTTTAGTGCAGATTTGTTGTAAGTTGTACAAAGACAACAACTTCTGCTCGATAGACAACTCTTCGGCGGTACTTTGGGTGCTCTCGTGTTTTTTCACTTCCACGACTCCGTCGGAAGACTTCTCCACCGTTACATCGTCATCCTCGATAATAGTTTCCACCACAGGTTTTTTGGCCACTTTTTGTTTCGGTTTCGGTGCTTCTTCCACTTTGACCACCTCTTCCACGACTTCCGCTATTTCCACGGGTTTCTCCTCCACTTTCTCTTCCACTTGGGGGACCTTCACCCGTTTCGGGGTGATCTTTTTCATTTTGGGGACAATTTTCTCCACTTTCGCTTTTTTCGTACCGTTTTCAACCTCTTCTTCAGTTACTTTTTTCTTGGCCATATTTGATTTAACTATTTGATTATCAACAATCTAAAAATATTTAACTTCTAAAAATTCCAATTTAGAAATTAAGGTGGCAAATGTAGTAAATTTTTCGTTTAGTAAGTTGAAAATAATATTCTTGATGAAAAATTCACCTTCATAATGCCCGATGTCCACTAAAAGCGTGCCAGAATGGGACTTGAAGAAGTCATGGTATTTGAAATCGCCTGACACGTAGGCGTCTGCGCCCGAAGCGATGGCTAAGTCGATGAAACTGGATCCGCCGCCGCCGCAGACCGCCACTTTGCGGATTGTCCGCTCTGTGTTTCCGGCGTAGCGGAACGGTGGAAGTTGCAGTTTGTCTTTCAGGAAAGACAGGAACGCCGGTACGGTCATTTCTTCCGGCAACTCTCCGATGCGGCCGAGGCCTATGGTGCGGCTCTCGTTTTCTAACGGCAGCAGATCGAACGCAGGCTCCTCGTAGGGGTGGTTTTTGTAGAGGGTTTGGATCACAGTCCGTTGCAAACCAGTAGGGTAGAGGACTTCAACACGTTCCTCTGCCACGTGTTCGAGGACGTTCTCCTGTCCGAGGTAGGGGTTGGCGCCGTTTTGCGGCCGGAATTGTCCGGTGCCGCTCATCGTGTAGGCACATGAGTCGTAATTGCCCTGCACTCCGCAACCTGCAGCGAACAGCGCAGATTTGAGCTTTTCGGCGTGGTCGGTGGGCACAAAGACCACCAGTTTGCGGTAGAGTCCTTTGTGTGGTTCCAACACTTTCGTGTTCCGAAGTCCGAGTTTTTCCGCGAAAGCGTCGTTGCCGCCGCCTTCGCCACTGTCGATATTCGTGTGCATGGAGTAGAGTACCATATTGTGCGCCAACGCTTTGCAAATCATCGCTCCCACGCGGTCTGTGGGTACAATCTTGTTGATGCCGCGCTTGAGCATCAGCGGATGGTGCGAAATCACGAGGTTGCAGCCCTTTTCGATGGCCTCGTCAATGACCTGCTCCGACATCTCGAAACAGATCATCGCGCCAGTGATTTCCTGACGCACATCCCCGCACTGAACCCCGCAGTTGTCGAAATCTTCTTGGAGGTACAAAGGGAATTTTTGTTCTAAAAATTGGGTTACTTGTTTGATTGTCATTTTTTTTGTGACTTGTGATTTGTGACTTGTGATTTGTGACTTGTGACTTGTGATTTGTGACTTGTGACTATCGACAATTCTATTTACCAATCACTAATCACTAATCACTCACTGTTCACTAATCACCGAAAAGAAGAGCGCCGTGACGATTCGCGGCGCTCTTCGTATGATGGGAAATTAGTCAAAATCGGGGAAGTCCCGTCTTTCCTGACGGTGACGTTGGCCGTCGTGCTGGTTGCTGTTGCCCCGACGGGGAGCACCGCCCTGACGCCCACGGTCGCGATCACGATCACGGCCTCCGCCGTTGCGGTTGCCACCACCGTTACGACCGCCGTTGCTGCGAGGTTTCTCCTCCTCATAACCTTCCGGTTTCGGGAGCAGCACCTTGTGAGACAGTCTGTACTTGCCGGTCTTTTCGTCGATTTCGATGAGCTTCACCTTGATCTTGTCGCCCACGTTGAGCACGTCAGCCACATTGTCGATGCGGCGGTATGCGATCTCGGAAACGTGCAGTAAACCGTCGGTGTTCGGCAGGAATTCCACGAATGCGCCGAAGTCGGTGATGGTCTTGACCGTGCCTTCGTAAATCTCACCCACTTCAGGCAGTGTGGTGATGAGTTTGATGCGCGCCATGGCGGCGTTGATGTCATCCACGTTGGCGGCTGCGATGTCGATGATGCCGAATTCGCCGACCTCTTCAATGTTGATGACGGTGTTGGTCTCACGCTGCATCTCTTGGATGATCTTGCCTCCAGGTCCGATGACGGCGCCGATGAATTCGCGCGGGATTTGCATTTGGACGATGCGCGGCACGAATGGACGGTAATCTTCTCTCGGTGCGGGCATCGCTTCTTTGATTTTGCCAAGGATGAACATTCTGCCGCGGTGTGCCTGAGCCAAAGCTTCGGCCATCACCTCGGAAGAAAGACCCTTGACCTTGATATCCATCTGGCAGGCGGTGATACCGTCTTCGGTACCGCAGACCTTAAAGTCCATGTCGCCGAGGTGGTCCTCGTCGCCGAGGATGTCGGAGAGGATGGCGTAGCGGCCAGTGGCTTCGTCAGTAATCAAGCCCATGGCAATACCGGAAACGGGCTTCTTCATCTTCACACCGCAATCAAGCAGCGCGAGTGTGCCGGCGCAAACGGTTGCCATAGAGGAACTTCCGTTGGATTCAAGAATGTCGGAAACCAAGCGGACAGTATAGGGGAATGACGGATCGTCGAACGGGATCATCGGTTTGAGGGCGCGTTTGGCCAAGTTGCCGTGACCGACCTCGCGACGGGAGGTACTGCCGATGCGTTTCACCTCGCCCACGCTGTAGGGCGGGAAGTTGTAGTGCAGCAGGAAACGGCTGGTGCCATCCACTACGGCGCCGTCGATGATCTGCTCGTCGAGCTTGGTGCCGAGCGTGCAGGTGGTCAAAGACTGGGTTTCACCGCGGGTGAAGATGGCGGAACCGTGTGCGGACGGCAGGTAGCCGGTCTCAATCCAGATGGGACGGATGTCCTCGGTGTGGCGGCCGTCGAGACGGATGCGTTCGTCGAGGATCATGTTGCGCATGGCGTGCCAGAGGATTTCGTCATAGTAGCGTTTCACCATCACGGCCTTTTCATCGCGCTCTTCTTCGGGAATAGTCTCGATGAAGTCAGCGAGAATCTGGTCGAAGTCGGCGTTGCGGTCTTGTTTGCCCTTGAAGGACTTGGCGACGGCATACACTTTGTCGTAAAGTTCGGTATTCATACGCTCACGGATGGCCTCGTCGTCGGTCTCGTGGCAGTATTCGCGTTTCGGGTTGGCGGTGGGCACCTGTGCGGCGAGATCCAACTGCGCCTGGCACTGCACCTTGATGGCTTCCTTGGCGAAATTGAGGGCGGCAACCATGTCGTCTTCGGAAATCTCATTCATTTCGCCTTCCACCATCATGATGTTGTCCATGGAGGCGGCCACGATCATGTCGATGTCGGAACGTTCCATGTCCTCAACGGTGGGGTTCACCACGAGCTGTCCATCCACGCGGCCCACACGCACCTCGGAAATCGGGCACTCGAAGGGGATGTTGGAGACTGCGATAGCGGAAGAAGCTGCGAGACATGCAAGGCAGTCGGGCAGGAAGTTCTTGTCGCCGGAAATCAGCGTCACAACCACTTGGGTTTCAGCGTGGAAGTTCTTGGGGAAGAGGGGACGGATGGCGCGGTCCACCAGACGGGCGATGAGGATCTCATACTCGGAAGGGCGTGCCTCGCGTTTGAAGAAACCGCCGGGGAAACGACCCACAGCGCCGTATTTTTCCTGGTATTCCACCTGAAGGGGCATGAAGTCAGTGCCTTCAACGGCCTCTTTCTTGCAACAGACGGTGGCTAAAATCATGGTGTTGCCCATGGTGACGACAGCAGCGCCATCGGCCTGCTTCGCCAGCTTGCCGGTTTCAATCGTAACCATACGACCGTCACCGATATCGAAAGTTGTTCTTACTCCTAAATTCATAATGTTTTTTTTAGATTGTACGAGTTTCGACAATAACAAATATTCAAAAAGGCAATTTTCATCAAAATTGCCTTTTTGAATACTGAAATCGTCTGTAAAAAATTATTTTCTTAAGCCTAATTCTTTGATTAACGCTCTGTAGCGTTCAATGTCTTGTTGTTTGAGGTACTCGAGCATTTTTTTGCGCTTACCGACCAGGGTAATCAAGGCGCGTTTTGTCACGCGGTCGCTGTGGTTTTCTTTCACATGCTCGGTCAAATGTTTGATGCGGTGTGTAAACAGGGCAACTTGAGCTTCGGGAGAGCCGGTGTCCTTTTCGTTTTTACCGTACTTCGTGAAAATTTCTTTCTTAACGTCGTTTGTCAAATACATAACTTCTAACTGCTTTTAATTTATCTTTTTAACCTATTTTTAAATCGGCGGCAAAAATACACTTTTTTCTTATATATCGCATGGTGGACGTACTATTTTTTATTTGGGCTACAGACATGCAACCGCTAACGCGGTTGGTCATCACCATCACCCACACTATTCACTGTTCACCATTCACAAAAAATTGTATCTTTGCGCCTCTAAATTTTCATCATTATGGCAAATATTGAATTCAATAACAAAACCTACGAGATGGACGGCGACGGCTTCATGGTCCATCCGGAAGAATGGAACAAGGAACTGGCTGCGGAAATCGCCAAGGCCGACGGTATCACGGAGATGACCGAGAATCACTGGAAGGTGGTGGATTGCATCCGTGCCAACTACGAGGAAAAAGGCATTGCCCCGATGGTCCGTACCATCTGCAAGACCGCCAATCTGAAACTGAAGGACATCTACGAACTCTTCCCGCTGGGTCCCGCGAGAGGCGCCTGCCGTGTGGCCGGTCTCCCCAAACCCGAAGGCTGCGTATAATGGGCTATTGGCTTTTAGCTATTAGCTTTTGGCTACGAGGTGTTCGCCAACAGCCAATGACCAATAGCTAATAGCCAAAGTCATAGATGCATAAATAATATAGGCTAAATCAACAAAACCTAAATTTGTAAATATGAGTATCATGCAATATCTGGCAATAGCCGCAGCGGTTTATTGCCTCGTTAGTTTATTGGTACATTTAATCAAGGTGATTCGTTTGGGAGCCCCGAAGGACAAGTCGGAGCCGAGTGGCAGTGTGAAGGAGGGCGTTATTTACGCCAACACCCGTGCGATGATGCCCGACCAGAAGGAGTCGGCCTACCTGCATATTCCGTCTTACGCCACGGGAATGCTGTTCCATATCGGACTCTTCTGCTGTCTGCTCTTCTTTTTGCTCTCCTTCTTCCCCTTTTTCAATCGCTGGATCGGCGGCTGCAATTGGCACCTGATTCTGGCCATCCCGACCGTTTTGGGTACTATATGTGGTGTTATCTTGTTTGTCAGAAGGTTGATCTCCAAAGATCTGAAGCCTTTTACCACGCCAGATGACTACATCTCCTGCGGACTGGTCACCCTTTTCCAGTTGATGACCACACTTTACCTGTGCTGTTCGACCTGTTGCGAAGCTGTTACCATATTATATTATATAAGCTGCATCCTGCTTTTCCTCTACATGCCGTTGGGCAAGCTCCGCCACGCGGTCTATTATTTCGCGGCGCGGTATCATCTCGGTTTCTTCTACGGCTGGCGGAATGTGTGGCCGAATAAGGAAAATAAAGAGTAAACATTATGAGATTAGACTTTTTAGGTGCGACCGAAGAGGTCACTGGCAGCAAGTTTCTGCTGACGACCAAGGACGGAATTAAGATATTGCTGGACTGCGGAATGTACCAGGGCAAGGGTCTGGAGACCGATGCCATGAACCGCGATTTGGGTTTCGACCCGACGAAAATCGACATTGTGCTGCTCTCGCACGCGCATATCGACCACGCTGGCCTTATACCATATATATATAAGTTAGGATTCCGCGGCAAGGTGTTCTGCACGCCCGCCACCCGCGACCTCTGCGCCATCATGCTGGCCGACTCGGGCAGAATCCAGGAGGCCGATGCGCGGCAGTTCAACAAGAAGACCGAGCGCGTAGGCAAGACCCCCATCGAGCCGATTTACAACGAGAAGGACGCGGTGGAGTGCATGAGGCTCTTCATCAGCATCCCGCGCGGGCTGCATTTCAACATCACCCCGACTGTGGCCATCGACTTTATCGACAGCGGCCACATGCTTGGCAGCAGCGCCATCTACTTGACCTTCAAGGAGGGACGGAAGACACGCACGCTGTGCTACACTGGTGACGTGGGACGTTACGACAAGCGCATCCTCCCCGACCCGCAGCCATTCCCATACGCCGACTACATCATCACGGAATCCACTTACGGTGACCGGCTGCACTCCACGTTGGACGAGGCCGACAAGGAGCTGATGCTCGTGGTGCGCGACGCCTGCGCGAAACGCAAAGGTAAGCTGCTGATTCCTTCGTTCGCCATCGGCAGGACGCAGGAGATTGTCTATACGCTGCATCGTCTGGAACTCGCCGGCGACCTCCCCGACATCGAATGTTTCGTGGATAGTCCGTTGGCCTGCTCCGCCACCAACATATTCCGTTTGCATGATGACTGCTTCAACGAGGAGATGCGGCAGTTCATGGCTGCCACGAAGGATCCTTTCGGTTTCGACAAACTCTCCTACGTGCGCACCATCGACGACTCCAAGGCGCTGAACGAGCACAACCGTCCATGCATCATCATCTCCGCCTCCGGCATGATGGAGGCCGGGCGCATCAAACACCACCTGGCCAACAACATCGAGAATCCGAAGACCACCATCCTGTGCGTGGGCTACTGTGCCCCGACCACGTTGGGCGCGAAGATTATGCGCGGCGACGAAACTGTCTCCATCTTTGGTAATGAGTATAAAGTCCGCGCCACCCTCGCCCGCATTGACGCTTTCTCCGGTCACGGCGACTACAGCGAGCTCATCCGCTACCTCTCCTGTCAGAAAGGGAACAAGAAGCTGAAGAAGATCTTCATCGTACATGGCGAGAACGAAGCCCGTGATGCTTATGCGAAACATTTGAAGGAGGCCGGTTTCAAGCAGGCGTACGTGCCGAAGTTCCGGGAATCGATTGAGCTAAGTTAAGAGTTAAGAGCTAAAAGTTAAAAGTTATGGCGAGGCAGAGCATTGTCGAGGAGAAAAGTGTGGCTTTTGCAAAGAGAGTGGCGAAATGCTACCGTTATCTTTTAGAAAAGAAAAAAGAATCAGTTGCCTCCTATCAATTCTATAAATCAGGTACAAGTATTGGCGCTAATGTAAGAGAAGGATTGTTTGCCCAAAGTCGTAAGGACTTCATCAGCAAAATGAATATAGCCTTAAAAGAAGCAGGCGAAACAGATTACTGGCTTGAAATTCTTTATTCGGCAGAATATTTAACATAAATGGAATACAAATCATTAAAGAATGACAATGATGAACTCATCAAAATGTTATCATCCATAATCAAAACGACTAAGGAAAACACTCCGAAATCCCCCAAAAACTTTTAACTTTTAACTATTATCTATATGAGCAACATATTAATCACTGGCGCCAACGGGCAATTAGGAAACTGTTTGCGCGATTTGGCAGCGGATTTTCAAGACAAAAACAACTTTTATTATACAGATGTCGCGGAGTTGGACATCACCGATGCGGAGGCCATCGAGAAATTCGTTGTGGACAACGGCATTGACATTATCATCAACGCGGCTGCCTACACGGCGGTCGATAAGGCGGAGGACGACGAGGAGAACGCCTACCGGCTTAACAGCACAGCGGTCGGGTATTTGGCGAGAGTTGCAAAGAAGCACGATTTGACACTCTTTCACATCTCCACGGACTATGTTTTCTCCGGCGAGATGGCCACGCCCTACGTGGAGACGGACGTGCCCGCGCCGAAGTCGGTGTATGGAAGCACAAAGCTGGCGGGCGAGCGGGCGATTATGGAGAGCGGTTGCCGGGCGATTATTATCCGCACGTCATGGCTCTATTCCGAATACGGAAACAATTTCGTGAAGACGATGTTGAGGCTGGGCGCGGAAAGAGAGATCGTGCGGGTGGTGTGCGACCAGATCGGTGGCCCGACATACGCCGGAGACCTCGCCAGAGTCATTTTCCGTTTGGTAGAGAATGGGGTAGCGCATTCTGGTACAGAGTTTTACCACTTCGCCAATGAAGGTGTTTGCAGCTGGTTCGATTTTTCGAGGGCCATTATGGATATGGCCGGATTGCCATGCCGCGTTGAAGCGATTTCAACGTCGGAATATCCCGCAAAAGCGCATCGTCCTCCCTTTTCTGTGTTTAATTTGAGGAAAATCAAAATGGCCACTAAAATGGATATACCTTATTGGAGAGATAGTTTAATACTGGTAGTCAATAAGTTACAAGAAAAATAAAAAAAATTACACAGAAGGATGTAGTATTAAAAAAAAGTGTATTTTTGCGCACCTTATTTCCCGATGTGGGAAACGTTCTTTTTTATCGAAAAAAAAAGCCGTTGTAGCTCAGTGGTAGAGTACATCCTTGGTAAGGATGGGGTCATGAGTTCAACTCTCATCAACGGCTCTTTTTTTTTTGAAATGGACATAAGGATTAAAAATTAATAACATAAATTTATAAAAAATGGCAAAAGAAAAATTTGAACGTACTAAACCCCACGTGAACGTGGGTACAATCGGTCACATCGACCACGGTAAAACTACTCTTACCGCCGCCATCACCACCGTGTTGGCTGAAAAAGGTCTCTCTGAACTCAGATCTTTCGATTCTATCGATAACGCCCCTGAGGAAAAAGAGCGTGGTATCACTATCAACACCGCTCACATTGAGTACCAAACCGCTAACCGTCACTACGCACACGTTGACTGTCCTGGTCACGCCGACTATGTGAAGAACATGGTAACGGGTGCTGCCCAGATGGATGGCGCTATCCTCGTTGTGGCTGCTACCGATGGTCCTATGCCTCAAACTCGTGAGCACATCCTGTTGGCAAAGCAGGTTGGTGTGCCGAGAATGGTTGTCTTCATGAACAAGGTTGACCTTGTTGACGACCCCGAGCTTCTCGACCTCGTTGAAATGGAAATCCGCGACCTCCTCACGTTCTACGGTTTCGACGGCGACAACACTCCCGTTATCCGTGGTTCCGCTCTCGGCGGCTTGAACCTCGAGCCGAAGTGGGTTGAGAAGATCGTTGAACTGATGGATGCTGTTGACACTTGGATTCCGCTGCCTCCTCGTGATGTTGATAAAGACTTCCTCATGCCTGTTGAGGACGTGTTCTCCATCACCGGTCGTGGTACCGTGGCTACCGGCCGTATCGAAACTGGTATCGTCCACACTGGCGATCCCGTCGATATCATCGGTATGGGTGCTGAAAAACTGAAATCTGTCGTGACGGGTGTGGAAATGTTCCGCAAGATCCTCGATGATGGTGAAGCTGGTGATAACGTGGGTCTTCTGCTCCGCGGTATCGACAAGGACGAAATCCGTCGTGGTATGGTTATCGCGAAACCCGGTTCCATCCATCCTCACAAACAATTCAAGGCTTCTGTCTATGTGCTGAAGAAAGAAGAAGGTGGTCGTCACACTCCGTTTGGCAACAACTACCGTCCTCAATTCTACTTCCGTACC
This sequence comes from uncultured Bacteroidales bacterium, assembly GCA_900315245.1. Taxonomy (GTDB): domain Bacteria; phylum Bacteroidota; class Bacteroidia; order Bacteroidales; family WCHB1-69; genus F23-D06. The sequence continues at coordinate 173,771 of OMYJ01000001.1, read as the reverse complement.
ACGGACGTTACCGGTGCCATCACCCTGCCTGCTGGCGTGGAAATGGTTATGCCTGGTGATAACATCGAGATCACAGTTGACCTGCTCTCTGAAATCGCTTTGAACCAAAACCTCCGTTTCGCTATCCGCGAAGGTGGTCGTACGGTCGGCGCTGGTCAGGTTACTGAAATCTTAGACTAATTTAACACCAAAATATGAAAATCGGGGTACACATGTGCCCCGATTTTACAGGGGAATAGTTTAAGGGCAGAATAGTGGTCTCCAAAACCATTGATGGGAGTTCGAATCTCTCTTCCCCTGCTAAAAGTCAGGTTCTTTCACGACCTGACTTTTCTTTTTTCAAAAGTCCCACGCTATGATCTTGATGTACCATAACATCGATGAAAAAGCCGGTTTCAACACCGTCTCCGCCGAAAATTTCGGGCGGCAGCTCCGTTTCGTGCAACAACACTGGCAGTTCACCGATCTGGATACCTACGTGCGTGAATGCCGGACGAATCACCGCCTTGCCACTGTTACTTTCGACGATGCCTACTCCTGCATCATCACTCAGGTTTTGCCCATCATTCATGATCTTGGCATACCCATAACGGTTTTTGTGCCCGTCTCCTATATAGGAAAATATAACGAATGGGATGAGAATCTTTCTGGTTATAAGAGAATTAACATTCTTTCTTGGAATGAGATTGAGAGTCTGTCACAAGATTCGCACCTTACTTTCGGGTCGCATGGGATGAGTCACGTTTCTCTTAAAAATCTTTCAAAAAGTCAAACAGAGTCAGAATTGAGAGAATCCAAAGAGATTTTAGAGTATCATCTGCAAAAACAGGTGCAGTGTTTCGCTTTTCCATACGGACAGCGCAAGGATTTTGGCTGTGCGACGCCGGATCTGCTGCATGACGCCGGATATACGATGGCAGTAACCACTTTATGGCGACGGCACAATCGTAATGCTAATTCCTACCAGCTGAGAAGAATTGAGGTGAAACCTTCTGATACTTTGGAAGATTTTCAACGCTATCTGATCCGGAAAATCGATTTCAGATATATAAAACAAGAAATCAAAAGCATCATTCGTTAAAATTGAAAAAACCACTGACAGCAACACGATTTTTTGTACTTTTGCGCTCGAATGTAAAAATCGTAAGTTGATGAATCCCATACAAATGGTCGATCTGAAGAGTCAGTATTTGCGCATCAAGCCGGAGGTGGATGCGGCCATTCAGCGTGTGTTGGATTCCACTGCCTTTATTCAAGGTTCATCGGTTTTTGAATTTGAGCAGCAACTTTCGCAATATACTGGTTCAAAATATGTTGTAAGTTGCGGTAATGGAACCGATGCATTAATGGCTGCGCTTTTGGCCCTCGGAATCGGGAGAGGAGATGAAGTTATTACTCCTGCGTTCACATTTGTCTCTACCATGGAAGTGATAGCCTTGTTAGGCGCCACGCCGGTATTCGTTGATGTGTGCGAGGACACCTTTAATATGGAAGTCCAGGCGCTGGAGAAAGCTGTTACTCCTAAAACCAAAGCTATCATCCCAGTTCATTTATATGGACAGTGTGCGGATATGGAACCGATTTTGAACATTGCTAAAAAGCACAATGTCAAAGTGATAGAGGATGTATGTCAAGCCATCGGAGCAAAATATACCTTCTCAGACGGTACGGTGAAACAGGCTGGTACCATGGGAGACATCGGCTGTCTTTCTTTTTTCCCGTCAAAAAATTTGGGATGTTATGGGGATGGCGGTGCTTTAATGACACAGGATGTCGATTTGGCCGAAAAGTTGCGTGCCATTTGCAAACATGGTTCGAAAGAGAAATATCACCATCAATTTGTTGGATTTAACTCTCGTCTTGATACCATACAAGCGGCGGTTCTACAGGTAAAGCTTCACCATTTAGACGAATTTTTAACCGCCCGCAACTCTGCAGCTTATCATTATTACAAGACATTGAAGAATGTTAATTGGATAGAACTTCCTGAAATAAAACAAAATACGACACATACTTTCCATCAGTTCACCCTCAAGGTGAAAGAGGGTAAGCGGGAAGCATTGAAACAGTATTTGTCGGAGAAGTCGATACCTTCAATGGTCTATTATCCTGTTCCTGCACATTTGCAACAGGCATACCATTATCTTGGTTATCAGGAAGGTGACCTTCCGGTTTCGGAGCAACATAGCAAGGAGGTGTTGTCCTTGCCCATGCACACCGAACTATCGGAAGATCAGCTGCAATATATTTGTCAAACCATCGTTAATTGCCCGCTATGAGTAGATATTTTGCACATGAGACTGCCGTTTTAGATGAAGGATGCCAGATAGGGGATAACTCCAGAATTTGGCATTTCAGTCATGTGATGTCCCGAGCTGTCATCGGCCGGAACTGCGTGATTGGGCAGAATGTGATGATAGCCAACAAGGTGACGTTGGGAAATAATGTAAAGGTACAGAACAATGTGTCTGTATATGAAGGAGTTACGTGTGAAGACGATGTGTTTTTAGGGCCGTCGATGGTGTTCACGAATGTCATCAACCCAAGGGCTTTTATCGAGCGGAAGAGCGAATTCCAACCCACTTTGGTCCGTCAAGGGGCGACTGTCGGGGCGAATGCCACCATTATATGCGGTCACACCATCGGGTGTTATGCGATGATTGGCGCGGGTGCGGTCATCACGCACGATGTTCCTGATTACGCACTCATGACGGGCAATCCCGCACGCCAAATGGGATGGGTTAGCGAATCCGGTTGCCGGTTGGATTTTGATGAAAAAGGGTTTGCCGTATGTCCTGATAGTGGTCAGAAATATCAACTATCTGATCATCAAGTCAAAAGAGTAGAGTAGGTGATATGGGGAGTAGATTTATACGTATTCTTTTGATAATAAGTTTGTTGCTGACGGGTGTGCAGGCGTTGTATGCCACTCACCAGCGTGCAGGCGAGATTAGTTATACGTATATTTCTGATTTGACATACGAATTCACCATCGTCACATATACTTATACCCCAAGTCCTGCTGACCGTCCCCAGATTGAAGTGTTTTGGGGCGACGGCACCTCTTCAGAAATCGATCGACTTCAGAAGGTTAACATGGGCAACAACATCAGCAGAAATGTCTATGTCACACGACATACATTCCCTGCTGCGGGCACTTTTCATGTCACTTTTGAGGATCCTAACCGCAATGCCGGAATCGTGAACATTCCAAGTTCGGTGGAGATTCCCTTTTTTATCGAAACCATTCTTATTATCAATCCTTTCATTGGCGGAAACTCTTCTCCGCAGCTGTTGAATCCGCCATTGGACAACGGTTGCACACATGTACCTTATTATCATAATCCCGGGGCTTACGATGCGGAGGGCGACAGTTTGTCGTATTCGCTCATCAATTGTCGCGGTTACGAGGGGGAAGATATTCCTGGATACACATTGCCCCAAGCTTCCGCTTATATAGAAATTGACCCGATTACCGGTGATTTGACATGGGATTCACCTATGATGGCTGGTGAATATAACATTGCGATACTGATTGAAGAGTGGCGCAATGGGGTGCTCATCGGCAGTATGGTCAGGGATATGCAAATCACCGTTGCGCAATGTAATAACGAGCCTCCTGTGGTGGAAGTGTATGATACATGTGTGGTTGCGGGCACCAGAATAGACCTGCTGGTACATGTTAAAGATGAAACCTCCACGCATGCCACCTTGACTGCTACCGGGGAGCCTTTTCTGCTTACTGAATCTCCAGCCCAGTTTTCCCAAATCACCGACAGTGTTCCGTATGCCACACATTTTGTATGGCAGACAACCTGTGATCATATAAAACAGACTCCTTATGAGGTGCTTTTCAAGGCGAAAGACAATGGACCGCAAGTGGAGCTGGTTTCATTCAAGGCATTGCACATTCGTGTTATTGCTCCATCCCCGAAAAACTTAAATACTGTTTCTGAAGGGAATGTAATTCACTTGGATTGGCAGCCTGACTCTTGTTCCAATGCGGTCGGATATTATGTGTATCGCAGAAATGGAACTGATGAGTTTGATCCTGATTCTTGTCAAACGGGATTACCTGCAGAGGTCGGATACGTGAAAATAGGCTCTACGGGAAGCTGGTCGGATACGGTTTTCACCGATGACGGGTCAACAAGACCTCTTTATCATGGAAGCGAATACTGCTATCGTGTGGTCGCTTTGTTTCCGGATGGTTCTGAAAGTATTGTGTCTGAAAGAGTTTGTGCTCATATAGCCAATGACGCACCGGTGATCATAAATGCAGATGTGGTAACGACGGATAGTGATACGGGTGTTGTTCTCGTTCGTTGGCTTTTCCCGCCGGAGATAGATTCCGTGGCTTTTCCGCCGCCATATCAATATCAACTTTTTAGAATTTCTGATGGTTATGACGAGAACTTGATTTATTCAACTGATGTACCGATAAATCCGATTGACACACTTTACTTTTTTGATGAAAACCTAAACACTTCGGATTTTGATTTTGCTTACCAAGTGAAAATACTCAATTTGGATACTGTTGTGGAAAAATCAGATCCTGCGACGTCGATTTTTTTGACAATAGTGCCTTCGGATAAAAGATTGTCGCTCTCTTGGACGGACAAACAACCATGGAACAATGTCCGATATACTGTTTTCAGATATAATGAACACACTGTCGGTTGGGATTCCATAGCAACTGTGGCGGAGTCCCGTTATACAGATTATCATCTTGAAAATGGCAAGACTTATTGCTACTACATTGTTGCTGAAGGTTATTATTGGTTACCCGATACTATTGGGCCTTTGTATAACCGGTCGCAGCGGGAATGCGGCGTTCCTATTGACAATGAGCCTCCTGAGATGCCTGAAATTACTATCACCACGGATTGTCAGAATGTGCAATTCCAATGGTTGTTCAGTTCTGATTCCGCTGCCACAGACGCCTTGCATTATTACATTTTCTATAAACCAACATTGGAAGGAACATTTTTCTGCGTTGACTCTTTCGAGCACGTGGAGATTTGTTACCCTGCCCCTTGTTCGTATTCCATTAGTGCGAGCGGTTCCGAGGTGCTTGTCGGTTGTTACGCCATGCGGGTCGCAGACAACAATTACAATTTCACTGAATTGACAGATTCTGTCTGTCTGGACGTTTTCGAATGTTTGGATTACAGGTTGCCGAATGTCTTTACACCTAATGGTGACGGTTACAACGATTTGTTTACGCCGTTCATGCCTTACTCTGGGGTGGTTAAAATAGAGCTGGAAATCTACAACCGCTGGGGCAAGCGGGTTTTCCGCACGAAAGATCCTGACATTCTCTGGGACGGGGCTGACGAAACCACAAAGCTCCCCTCTTCCGATGGGGTTTACTACTATGGTTGCAAACTGTTCGTCAACACGCTTTCGGGAGAGGTGACCTATTTACTTAATGGATCGATTACGTTAATCCGATAGTCTTTTCAGTGCTAATGAGAATGAATAATAATTGGTTGCCAACTGTCAACAGCTAAAGGCCAACAGCTAATCGCTAAAAGCTAATTCCCCAATTCACATTTTTTGTATTTTTGCCGTTGATTTTAAAAGCTTGAATAATCAAACTAAATCATTTATTTATCAATAAATCAAATAGATATGTCAGTAATTAAACCCTTCAGAGGCTTCCGTCCTCCCAAAGAAATCGTCGAAAAATTAGCTTCCCGTCCTTACGACGTGCTGAATTCCGAAGAGGCACGCAAGGAATGCGAAGGCAATCCCTATAGCCTGTTGCATGTCACCAAGGCCGAAATCGACCTTCCCGTTGGCACCGACGAACACTCTCTTGAAGTGTATCTTCAGGTGGTGAAAAACTACAACAGCTTCAAGGATTACGGCTGGTTGGTGCAGGACAAAGAGGAGAAACTCTACATCTACGCCCAAAGCATGAACCCGACAGCTGCTGACGCGAAATGGCAATACGGCATCGTGGCTTGCGCCTACAGCGAGGACTATGTCAACAAGATCATCAAGAAACACGAGTTGACCCGCAAAGATAAGGAAGAGGACCGCATGAAACACGTGCGCATCACCAACGCCAATGTGGAGCCGGTGTTCTTCGCATATCCCGCAGTTGCCCGCATCGACGAAATCGTGGCTTCCGTGACCGCCAAGGAACCGGTTTACGACTTCATCGCCAAGGAAGACGGCTTCGGTCACCGTTTCTGGGTGATTGACGACCGCAAGCTCATCGATGAGCTGGTGGAACTCTTCGCCACCAAAGTGCCCGCCATGTACATCGCCGACGGTCACCACCGCAGCGCCGCCGCCGCTCTCGTGGGCCAGGAGAAGAAAGAGCACAACCCGAATCACACCGGCAAGGAGGAGTACAACTACTTCATGACGGTGATTTTCCCGGACAACCAGCTCAACATCATCGACTACAACCGCGTGGTGAAAGACCTCAACGGTTTGACCAAGGAGCAGTTCCTCAACGCTGTTGGCGAGGCCTATACAGTGGAAGATATGGGCACGGACATTTACAAACCGAGCAAATTGCATGAGTTCAGCATGTATTTGGACGGACATTGGTACAAGATGAACGCCAAGCCCGGTACTTTCAACGACAGCGATCCCATCGGTGTATTAGATGTCACCATCCTTAGCAACCTTGTTCTTGACAAGATTCTGGGCATCAAGGATTTGCGTACCGACAAGCGTATTGACTTCGTGGGCGGTATCCGCGGTCTCGGTGAGCTGAAACGTCGTGTTGATAACGGTGAGATGAAGGTGGCTTTCGCCCTCTATCCCGTTTCCATGCAGCAAATCATCGACATTGCCGACACAGGCAACATCATGCCTCCCAAAACCACCTGGTTTGAGCCGAAACTGCGTTCAGGCCTTGTTATTCACGAATTAGCATAAAAATGTTCAAAGTTCCCGTTTTACTCATACTATATAATAGAGTAGAGGAAACGCACGACGTATTTCAAGTATTACGCACGGTGCAGCCTACTCAGCTTTATGTGGCAGGTGATGCCGCGCAGCCGGATTCCATGTTGGACCGTATGCGCACCTATCAGGCAAGAGCCGTCATCCAGCCCGAGTGGCCGTGCCAGGTGCACAAATTATGGCAGGACAATCATCTGGGGAAATCCCAGATGATTGCCACCGCTATAAAATGGTTTTTCGAACAAGAGGAAGAGGGCATCATCCTGTTTGACGATACTGTGCCGGGTTATGATTTCTTCCCCTATTGCGAACAGCTGCTCGAAAAATACCGCAACGACAAGAAAATCTACAGTATCGGCGGTTTCTACTGGCGTCACAGAAGTCGTAAAAGATACAAGAAACGGATGAAGAAAGGGGAATCCTCCTACTTTTTCTCCGCCTATGCCTCCACCTGGGGCTTCGCCACCTGGAAAAACCGCTGGAACGACTTCACCCTCTCCATGGACCAATATACCAGGGAGGGTTTCGAGAAGATGATAGAACCATACATGAATAAGAAAAAACAGAAAATGTATTGGATCAATCGCTTCAACAGTCTCAAGAAGTATAAGGCTTCTTATTGGGCTTACCAATACAATTTCCACATTTGGGCGCACGAGGGGCTTTGCATAACCCCTTACCTCAATTTGGTGTCCAACGTGGGATTCCGCAAGCAGGCCGAACGCAAAATTCGCCATCTGAAACGCAATGCCTATCCTATCATGCCATTAGTTCACCCGACGGACATCCAGCAGGATTATGGTGAGGATCGCTATATGTTCAGGCATATCTTCAACAGTGCCTACATCACCTTGTTTAAGGAATGGCTTAATGATTTGGTGTCCGGTAATAAGACGGAGGGGTAGAATGTGACTATAACTATGACTATAACTATAACTTAGACTTAAACTTAGACTTAGACTTAAACTTAGACTTAGACTTAGACTTAAACTTAAACTATTACCTAAAACCCAATTAATGGAGAAGAAACTGACGTTCAAGAAGATATTGCAGGAGGCGAAGAGCTATTTCTTCATCTTTTTGGGGTTGGCCATGTTCACTTTCGGATGGTCAGCGTTTCTGACTCCATACGAGGTGTCGGGCGGTGGTGTGGCGGGTGCGGCCTCCATTCTCTATTTTGCCACAAAGATTCCCATTGGCCTCACCACCTTTGTCCTAAACGCTATCTTAATAGCGATTGCATGGAAGATTCTCGGAACCAAGTTTTGCGTTAATTCGCTGATTTGCACCGTGGTGATGAGTGTTTTCTTCTCCATATTCCAGCCTTTGTTCCCCAAACCACTTGTGGATGACATGTTTATGAGTGTCATCATCGGGTCGGCGATAGCGGCGTATGGAATCGGCATGACCATCAACTGGGGTGGCAACACCGGCGGCGTTGACATTATCGCCTTGATGGTCGGGAAATACCGCAATATCTCTTACGGGCGGGTCAGCTTGCTCTCCAATGTTGTTATTGTGGGTTCCTCCTTTTTTGTGCTTCACGATGTGCAGCGACTGGTTTACAGTTTTGTGGTGCTGTTGGTTTCCATCATCATCTCCGATTTGGTGATCGATGGCTACCGACAGACATACCAGTTTATGGTGTTCTCCCCCAAAAACCACGAAATTGCCCAAAAGATCAACGCCAACTTGCATCGCGGGGCCACGTTTTTGAAGGGTTATGGGTCTTATAACCAGCAGGAAAGCGATGTGTTGCTGATTGTGGCGCACAAGACGGATAAAGGTGCTATCACGCGCATTATCAAAGATATAGACCCAAACGCTTTCATCACCATTTCGAAAACCGCCAGTGTGTTCGGCAAGAATTTCGACAATATTAAAATATGAAGAAAGATTTTGAACCCGTGGAGGCGCGGGTGAACGCCAAAATCAATATCGGCCTGCAAATTGTCCGTAAGCGCCCAGACGGCTACCACGACTTGCAGACGGTTTTCTATCCTACGGATTTTTTCACGGATTTTCTGCGCATTTCCCCTTCCGCGCAGGAAATTGTATTCAAGATGGAGAGTGTGGAAGATTTGGGTGATGCCGATAACAATCTTTGTGTCAAGGCGTTCCGTTTGCTGCAGAAAGACTTTGGTATTTCCAATGTGGAGATATTTCTGCGCAAGGGGATTCCTTCGGGTGCGGGATTGGGCGGTGGTTCCGCGGATGCCGCTTTCACGCTCAGGATGCTTCGAGACATTTTCCAACTGTCCTTTTCTGAAGAGAAAATGGTGGAATACGCCCTACAGTTGGGCAGTGACGTTCCATTCTTCCTGTATAACAAGCCGGTGTACGCTACAGGGCGTGGGGAAGTGCTCGCCCCCATTGACCTGGATCTGTCTTCTTATCGGTTAAAAATCGTTAAACCCGACATTCACATTTCCACCAAGGAAGCATACGCCGGGGTGACTCCGCATGAATCTGACATTTTCCTTCCGGAGATTCTGAAAAATAGCCCAAAAGATTGGAGAAATTTGGTGGTTAATGATTTTGAAGAGTCATTGTTCAAGAAAATACCCGCGTTAAAAACTGTGAAAGAAGCGCTGTATCACGAAGGTGCGCTTTACGCCTCCATGTCGGGCAGCGGCTCCGCTTTTTTCGGAGTGTTCGGTGAATAGTGAATGGTGAATAGTGAATAGTGATTAGTGAGCGGGCTGGAATAATGCTGTAGAGACGTTTCCCGAAACGTCTCTATCCTCATAGCAAAAGCCATAGTTTAAGTCTAAGTCTAAGTTTAAGTCTAAGTAAAATTACTCTTTCGTCTGCTTGTTTCTTTTGAAATTAAAGAAACGGGCTTTCTTTTTATACACGAAAATGCTGTTCAGCACATAATTCAGTAATCCGACTGGAACAGCCATAATGGTGAGATTCAGGTAGTTGTTATGGCTGCCAAGGTGTTCCAGCAGGGCGATTCCCCCGATGTTGAGGAGGTAGGTGAACGTTGTGACCGCCAGGAATCGGAGAATCAGTTTGTTGTTTTTGTTCTTGAAGACGAGAATCCCGTAAGTTTTGAAATTGAAGAGAATGCTGACGATGGTGGCGATGAAGTTGGAGACGATGTATGCGTGATTGAGCTTGAGCAGATGCTCGAAGATAAAGAGAAACAGATAATTGACGAACAAGCCGAAGGCCGTATTCAACATGGCCACCAGCACGAACCGGATAAACTGCGGTTCAAAATACCGTTTCAAAAATGCCTTTATCACGTATTAACTTTGAGGCGGCAAAAATAAAAAAAAAGAGCGAACGAAGAATATAGAAAAAAGAGTATATTTGCACCCCAAAATTTATTGCAATGGAAGAGAGACAATTGCGTAGTCAATTTAAGATAAGAATCTCAGGCATTGAACTTGGAAAGCATTGTTTTTCAATAAATTGTGATAAAGAGTTCTTTGACCTGGCAGGGATTGAACAACTGTTGGACGGCCGTTTGGTTTTGCGGATTGAAATGGAAAAATCTGAAAAAATGGTCGATTTCCAATGCCATTTTGAAGGAGAAGTGGTGGCGGAATGTGACCGTTGCCTCGCCCCCGTCACCCTGCCGATGAACTTTGATGAAAGACTGCTCGTGAAGCTGGTGTCCGAAAACTATCGTTCTGAAGAGGAACAAGAAGACGAGATTTGGATGATGGATGAGAACACCTACGAGATCGACCTCTTTCATTTTGTGTATGAGTCCATTGTGCTCGCTCTGCCCATCCGCATCGTGCACGAAGATGATGCCGACGGGAATCCGACATGCGATCCGGAGGTGATAAAGCGCCTTGAGGAGATGAATGCGGAAAGCAGTGAAGAAGAGCAAGGGACAGATCCCCGATGGGATGCTTTGAAGAATATAAAATTAGATTAATAACAATAAAAAATTAAAAAGATATGCCACATCCGAAAAGAAGACATTCTGCTATCAGAAGAGATAAGAGAAGAGCCAACGATTTCATCACCGCTCCCAATCTGACCACGTGCAGCCACTGCGGTGCCCCCATTCTTCCTCACCACATTTGTCCTGAATGCGGTTACTACAGAGGAAAACAAGCCATCGAAATCGGTAATACGGCTGAATAACATCCTTTGAGGTGTTGTTTTGAAAGACAATGGATGACATGAGCAATCATGTCATCTTTTTGGGTTTTTATTGCTATGGAAATCATTTTTGCCACTCATAATTTGCATAAGACAGAGGAAGTACGCAATATCCTCGGGTCAGAATATATTATCAAAAATCTGCCTGAATTGGGTTGTCCTGATATTCCGGAAACTGCTGACACCTTGAAAGGCAATGCATTGCAGAAAGCGCAGTATGTGGTTGAACATTACCATTGTAATTGCTTCGCCGATGACACCGGATTGGAAATTGATGCTCTTGACGGACGTCCCGGTGTTTTTTCAGCCCGCTACGCCGGCGAAGGTTGCTCCTATCAGGACAATGTGCTGAAAGTGCTGGAGGAGATGCAGGGTATAACCAACCGCAGAGCCTGTTTCAAAACCGTGATCGCCCTAATCTTGGACGGCAAGCAATACTTTTTCGAAGGTAAAGTGGATGGTGAGATTCTGACCGAGCAGCGAGGAGTCGATGGTTTCGGCTATGACCCGATTTTCCGTCCCTTGGGATTCCGTCAGACTTTCGCAGAAATGTCCGCTTTAGCTAAAAACACCATCAGTCATCGCGGCCGCGCCATGCAACAGCTTAAGGAGTTCTTGAAGGATTACCGAAGCGAACGGTAGATGCGGTTTACGATTTACGATTTACGGTTTTCGGTTTGTGATGTAATAGCCAAAAGCTAATAGCCAATAGCCAAAAACATTATTCTCGTGTAGAGTCCGACTTCTCATCACAAGTTTCTTTCTCTTGTTCGCGCAGCTCCTTCCATTCCAGTATATGCGACATCACGGGCGAGAGATGTTTGTAGGCAATGGACGCCTCTTTTACCTCATGCTTGATGAAAATCTCTTTTTTATCGACGGTGTCAATGAAATAGAACAGCACGCCCGCCACCAAAACCACTTTCAGGATGCCGAAAAGGATGCCGAGCACTTTGTCGAGGAATTCTGAAAGCACAGGCTTGAGTACCCGTTTCAGAATCCGTCCCAACAGGTTGACTAACACGATAGTGAGCACGAAACACAGAGAAAAAGAGATGGGTTTTGCTAAAGAGGTGCCTGTAATCCACAACGCGATTAAATCGGAAAATTTGTAGGAAACGAACAGCCCTAAAAACAAGGCTGCCAGGGAGACAATCTCCATTAGGAATCCGTTTTTGAATCCCCTGAAGGCGTACCAGCAGAGGGGGATTAATACGATGATGTCGATCCAGTTCATTTGGTAATGGTTATTGGTTATGGGTTATTGGTTATTGAGGGTTATTGGTTAGGAGGTTAATAGGTTAAGATTTTTGGTTGTCAAAATTGGTGGCAAAAGTAAACAAATTATCGTTATTTTTTCTATTTTCGCTATTATTATATGTGACTGAATCCAGATGTGTGACCTGTGATGCGCTGTTCGGGACGGTTTGCTTGGATGGTGCGTTTCGCGATGATTTTTCCTAAAATCTGAGAAATCCAAAAATAATATTTACAAAAAATTATTAAAATATTTGCTATAAAAACATATAAGTAGCTGATTGTCAATACTTAAATTTTTTTTCAAAAAAGTCTTGACAAGATTGATTGTTTGCTGTATCTTTGTCGCGTGTTTTTAATAATAATTTTAGACTATGAACAATGAAATACTGCAAAAAGAATTTGATATGCCGCAATTGAGGCAGATGGTGTTGGATAACACTGAAAAAATTGAAAAAAACGAACTGAAAATCAATAAAATGCGTATGGAAGCTGTCGAACAGATCCACAAAAACAGCGAGCGCGACGAAAAATTTGAAACTTTCTGCAAGGAGCACGATCGGTACATGAAAAATATTAATGAAACGCTAGATCGGATTGCTCTTTTGTCGGAAACTTCAAGAATCGAGCAAGCGAGGCGTAGTCGGGAACTTGATGAACAGTTCAAGGAAACCGATAGGCGAATAAGAGAGAACTCCGAGCAGTTGAAGGAAACTCAAAAGCAGGTCAAGGAGATGTATGCGGAGACAAAAGAAATGTTCGCAGATACTACCAAGAGGGTCGAAAAGATGTTTGCGGAGACGAATGAGTCGATTAGGCGCGTTTCGGTGGAGTTTCTTGGTGTTACCGGTCACATCGTAGAGGGGTTGGTGAGTTCTTCTACTGTAAATATTTTCAAGGAGGCGGGGTACGATTTGCATGACAGCGGCAAGAACCTGAAACGCGAACTCCCTTCCGAGAACAAAAAGATAGAAGTGGATGCCTTGCTCAGCAACGAGAGCGTCGTGATTCCCGTGGAGGTCAAGGCGCACTTCACAAAGAAGAAGGTGAAACGCTTCATACGCAAGATGGAAATGTTCAAGAAGTTCTTCCCCGAATACGCGGACAAGGAGGTTGTGGCTGCCATCGCCGCCATCCATTACGAGGCGGATGCGGACACTTTCGCTCACGATGAGGGACTCCTTGTCATTCGTGTCAACAGCAATGACATTTTCTCCCTTGACCCTATAGATGAGAGTAAGTTGCGGAAATTCTGAAACGAGGTTTCATATTTCGTTTTATCTGCGCTTTGTCTTGTAAACGATGTGGGGGGCCTGCAATAGAACTGCTCTTGCGGGTTTCGGGATTTTCCGCAAGAGTTGAGATATTGACGAATAGCCAATAGCCGAAATCACAACGTTTTCCGCAACCGCTGCGTCAGCGGCTGCGCGTAGATGAAATCGTTCAGCGTCTGGTTGTCGGAGGTGAGGATGTTGTCGCTGCTGCCGCGCCAGGCGAGGTGGCCTTGGTAGATGAACGAGATAGTCTCGCCGATGGTGATGATGGAGTTGAGGTCGTGGGTGTTGACCACGGTGGTGGTGTTGAATTCGTGGGTGATTTTGGTGATGAGCTCGTCGATGAGCAGCGAGGTTTTGGGATCGAGGCCGGAGTTGGGCTCGTCGAAGAAGAGGTACTTGGGATTACAGGCCAACGCACGGGCGATGGCGGCGCGTTTCTTCATACCACCGCTTAACTCCGCCGGATACAGCTTGTTCGTGTTCACCAAATCAACGCATTCGAGACAGAAGTTGGCGCGGTCGCGCATCTCGCTCTCGCTCATGTCCGTGAACATGTCCAACGGGAAGGTGACGTTTTCCTCGATAGTCATGGAATCGAACAGCGCGGAACCCTGGAACACCATCCCCATTTCCTTGCGGAGCAGCAGTTTGTCCTTTTCCGGCAGGTTGTGGAATTCGCGGCCGCTGTAGAGAACTTTGCCCTCCTCGGGCGTGTGCAGCCCCACCAAGCACTTCATCAGCACCGTTTTGCCCGAGCCGGAGCGCCCGATGATCAGATTCACCTTGCCCTCCTCGAACTGCGTGTCGATGTCGAAAAGCACCTGCTTTTCGCCGAAATATTTGGAAACGTTTCTAACGGTTATCATTTGGATCAGTTATTAATGCGACTCGGGTTGTTCTTTTAGGGGACTTAATTCTAATGTACAATGTACAATGAACAATGTACATTGTGGTAAACGTATGTTTATTTGTTGTTACTTTCTGCTTCCTTCTTTGATTTCTTCAACGATTCTCTTGTCGATTTAATTATGGCAGTCAGCATTTTCAACAGCTCTTTGTTATCTTGGTATAGGCTATCAAACGCTGTCTTATCAATATATCCACTCTCGTGAAGAAGTTCAAGCCAATATTCTGTTTCGCCTGCTTCTGCCAGGGATATATTCATTTTGGCAATAAAAGCAGGTTTAGATTGCGCCAATGCCGCTTCTTTAGCATTTGCCCCTATGCTCATACCAGACCGCACTATTTGTTTTGAAATAACAAATTCTTTTTTTTCATCACGCAAATAGTTGTACAACTTAATGATTCTCAATGCAAATGCTTTGCTCTTGTCCAAAATGAGATTCTCTTTCATCAGTTCAAATTATAATAGTTCATTAGAGAATATGTTCACGATCAAGTCTAACTTTTTCATTTTACAATTCATTGTACATTATACATTGTACATTGTACATTGCTACAGCATGATATCCGTAATCACCACATTCAACACCAAGATGATGAAGCTGGAGACCACAATGCCTTGCGTGCTGGCCTTGCCGAGTTCCAAGGCGCCGCCTTCGATGCGGTAGCCGTAGAAGGAGGCGACGGTGGACATGATGAAGGCGAAGATGCAGGTTTTCGTCAGCGCATAGACCACGTCATAGACGCGAAAACAGTAAGTAAGGCCGTCCATAAAGTCGTATGTGGAGATACAGTTGGTAAGCCAAACGGTCAGGAATCCGCCAAAAAGGGCGAATGCAATGCTGAACACGCAGAGGATTGGATTCACGATGATGGAAGCCGTTACCTTCGGCAATACTAAGTGCGATGCAGGATTGATGCCCATAACTTCCAAAGCATCAATTTGTTCCGTAACCCGCATACTGCCGATTTCCGCCGTGATGCGGGAGCCGAGGTTGCCCACCAACAGCAGACTGATGATGGTCGGACAAAGTTCCATCACGATGGAGGTGCGGGCGACGAAACCCACAGTCCAAGAAGGAATCCAGCCGCTCTCGATCTGCAGGGCAGTCTGCAACGTGATGACGCTGCCCATTGCCAGCGACACGATGCAGACAATCAGCATGGAGCCGATGCCCATGGCATCCATCTCAAACAGCCATTTCTTCAGAAAAACGGACCATTTGGCCGGTTTGGAGAATACTTTGCGGAGAAAGATGAGATATTCGCCGATCGTGGAGAGCAGCTGACGTAGCATTTATTTCAGTTTGATGTTCAGTTCGTCCAGTTGCTTCGGATCGATCGGGGTGGGGGCGGGCAGCATGGTGTCACGACCGGCGTTGTTCTTCGGGAACGCGATGAAGTCGCGGATGCTGTCGCAATCGCTGAGCACGGCACACAGACGGTCGAAACCGAAGGCGATACCACCGTGAGGCGGAGCACCGTACTTGAAGGCGTTGATCAGGAATCCGAATTGGCTCTGCGCTTGCTCCTCCGTGAAATTCAAGGCCTTGAACATGCGTTTCTGCAGTTCCGGACGGTGGATACGGATGGAACCGCCGCCGATTTCAGAACCATTGATAACCAAGTCGTAAGCGTTTGCCAGCACTTCGCCGGGACGGGTTTCGAGCCAGTCCTCGTGCTCGGGCTTCGGCGCGGTGAACGGGTGGTGCATAGCGTAGTAGCGTTGGGTCTCCTCGTCCCACTCCAACAGCGGGAAGTCGATGACCCACATGGCCTTGTACTCGCCGGCCTTGCGCAGACCGAGACGGTTGCCCATCTCAAGACGCAGCTCGCACATCTGCTTACGCGTCTTCATCGCTTTGCCGGAGAGGATGAGGATGAGGTCGCCAGCGTGCGCGTCGCAACGTTCGGCCACGACCTTCAGATCGTCCTGCGTGTAGAATTTATCGACGGAGGACTTATACGTACCATCTTGATTGCAAAGGATATAGACCAAACCAGCGGCACCCACACGCGGACTCTTCACAAAATCGGTGAGGTTGTCGAGTTGTTTGCGGGAGTAGTTGCCGCAACCTTCGGCCTTGATACCGACGATGAGTTCGGCCTCGTTGAAGACCTTGAAATCTTTGTGCTGCAGTACGTCGTTGAGCTCCACGAAGCGCATGCCGAAGCGGGCATCGGGCTTGTCGGAACCGTAGTATTTCATCGCATCGTTCCAGGTCATGCGGTCCAGTTTGCCGATTTCCATTCCCTTGAAAGTGCGGAAGATATGTTGCACGAGGCCTTCGAACAGGTTGAGGATGTCTTCCTGCTCGATGAACGACATCTCGCAATCGACTTGGGTGAACTCGGGCTGACGGTCGGCGCGGAGGTCTTCGTCACGGAAGCAGCGCACGATTTGGAAATAGCGGTCCATGCCGGCCATCATCAGCAGCTGTTTCAGTGTTTGGGGAGACTGCGGCAGGGCGTAGAACTCGCCGGGATTCATGCGGGAGGGCACGAGGAAGTCGCGGGCGCCTTCAGGGGTGCTGTTCACGAGGAACGGGGTCTCGATTTCGAGGAAGCCTTGTCCGCTCAGGTATTTGCGGATTTCCAAGCCGAGTTTATGACGGAAGATGAGGTTGTTCTTCACGGGGTTGCGGCGGATGTCGAGGTAGCGGTAGCGCATGCGCAGCTCGTCGCCGCCATCGGACTCGTCTTCAATGGTGAACGGCGGCACCTCGGCGGCGTTGAGCACGTTCAGTGTATGCACCTCGATTTCGATGTCGCCGGTGGGGATATTCTTGTTCTTGCTGTAACGTTCAATCACCTTGCCCGTTACCTGGATCACCCATTCGCGACCCAACTGTTCGGCGCGCTCGCAGAGTTCGGGGCGCTCCTCGTGATTGAAGGCCAGTTGCGTGATGCCATAACGGTCGCGCAAGTCAATGAAAATCATGCCGCCCAGATGGCGGATCTTCTGAATCCAACCGCTCAAAGTCACGGTTTGCTGAATATTCTCAAGCGTCAGCTCGCCACAGGTATGTGTTCTATACATATTCTGAGAGATTTTATTCCAAATAATTCAAACTTGCAAAAGTACAATTTTTTTGGTTGTTTTTCTAATCTAAGTTCAGCGTCACCCCATATTCGTGTAACCACTCTTCACACTCCTTGTAGTTAGGCATCACGGAAAAGACCGCATCCCAAAACTGGCGAGTATGTTGTGGGTATTTCAGGTGCGTAAGTTCATGGACGACCAAATAATCAATAATCATCGGCTTAGCCATTATGCACTTCCAATGAAAATTGATAGTTTTCCGCGAGGTACAGGATGCCCAATGTGATCCTAATTCGATGATTCGGATGGAAACGGGTTCGCGACCAACCAACTGGGAAAAAAAGGCGACTCGTTCCTGCAAATAGGGCAATCCCTGTTTCTTGTAAAACTTGATGAACGTTTCTTTTGCTCTCGGTAAACAAGATTCTTTCAGTACAAACTTGTCGTCAACAATTTCCAAGGACTTTTTGGCCGTCTCGGAAATGAACAAATTGTAAGATTTCCCCATAAACAAGAATGCCTGTCCATTGGCAAAATCACGGTTGATGTACGCTTTGTTCACAGCCTTGCGGTTGGCTACGTGTTTACAAATCAGATACTCACGAGCTTCGAGTTCCTTGCGTATGGTTTCGTCATCGCAGTCGATAGGCGCCACCGCGTTCACGCTGCCGTCGCGCTCAATGTTGACTGTGATGGTTTTGCGACGCTTCGAGCGCTTGATTTCTATGTCCAAATCACCAATCCTCATACGAGATTTCTCAGTACACTTTCGTTGCTTTTTGCCAACTTAATCAATTCTGTAACAATGGATTCGCTGTTTTCTTTCAGTTGTGGAATGCCTGAAAAGCGCAATGTCGTGCCGATCTTCCCTCGCAAATCGTTCACGTTGGTGGGTTTGGTCCAAAGATTGGGGATGGCCATGGCTGAGAGAACAAGTTCCATCACCTTATCCGTCACGGCAATAATATTGTCGTGCTTTTCTTCGAAATCCACACCTGCGCATTGGCAGAGTTTGTCGTAGAAGGGCTCTTTTTCCTCCGACACCACCGCAGGTTTCGGATTCGCCAATTCCTGACGCAGACGTTCCAATTCGCTGATCATCTCTTCCCAATTACCTGAATAAGTCGTCAGAATGTTATCCATTCGGTCTTTGAACTTCTGGTACAGAGCGGTGTTTTTGCCCTCACCCAATTTGATGATGATGCGGTCACGGATTTGGTGCTCCATCGCTGACGCTATCGTCTGCGGCGTGTTGTACATTTTGTTGACGATTTTCGGGAAATCGGCGGACAAAATATCGACTTCAGGGACAGTTTCGCGCACGCCTTCGGATTTCAGGTATTTGTCCAACAAGCGGCGCACCTTCTCGCTCGCCCACTTCAAATCAAGGGTTTCGTCTTTATAATGCCAACGGACTAATGCGACAATGTATGCCATTCGCTTGGCCGGAACGTAGTAGCGGCTGCGCGTTTCGGGCTCGTTGAAGAGCAAATCGAAAATATCGAAGAACAGACGGAACAGGGCGTCTTGCTCTGAACGGAACTTTATGCTGGCTGAAACGGAGATAATCTGCTCGCACAGAGACTTCTCGCGCTCTTTGTCTGTTCTTTGCTCAAGAAAATCCTGAATGTCGGAAATGCCAGCTTCCTCAAAACGCTGAATAATCTTGTTGTAACGCATCTCCAATTCGGGAATCTCCTTTTCGATGGCAGAGAAATAAGTGTCGAAATCTTTCAGGTCTTCCCTTGCCTCGCGTTCTTCTTCGGCACTGTAGATACCCAATGCCTTATGCAGATTTTTGGTAACACCGAAGTAATCGACCACCAAGCCGTGTGTTTTGCCCTTCTTGGTACGGTTCACACGCGTGATGGCCTGCATCAGGTTATGTTCCGAAAGGTTCTTGTCGAGATACATCACCTGCTCCACGGGCGCGTCGAAACCTGTCAGCAACCGGTCGCAGACACAGAGGATGCCGATGCCTGAAAGCGGATTCTCCAAGTCAAAATCCTTTTTGAAGTTTGTGATGGCATCATCTGCGAACGCCTCCAATCTTGCCGTATGGATGATGGCAGACTCGTTGTTGCCACTGCTCGACACCACAGCCCGAACCTTTAGCATACGCAGGCGTTGCAGCATCACATCGTCGCGATCTTCGTCTGATTTCAGCTCTTCTGTCACGATAAATTCGGGAATCAATTTTTCGAGGGCGATTTTGTAACGCACTGCCGCCAAAATGGACGAAGCCACCACCTGTGCCTTGAAACCGTTGGGAAGCACTTCTGAAACGTAATGCTTGAGGATGTCACGGGCGTTCTTCATTATCCGGTCGGCACTTTCGAGATAGGAAATCATAGTGCCGTAACGCTTCTGAATCTCAATGCGTTCCTCCTGCGTCCGATTCGAGAAAGTCCGTTCAAATTCGGCATCGAATTCGTCCTTGAACGGGATGTCATCGTCGCTCTTACGGCCAATGTATTTGATGTCAACTGTGGCGTTATCCTTCACGGAATCGTTCATCTTATAGACATCAATGAAGTCACCGGCACATTGTCCGAAACGCTCGCAGGTGGTTGCCTTGTGGCGCGGTGTGATGAGCGGTGTGCCGGTAAAGCCGATACGTGCAGCATTAGGGAAAGCTTGGAACAGATTGTCGCCCATCTCGCCGCCCTGCGTACGATGCGCCTCGTCAATCAGCACGAGAATCTCACTGCTTTCGTTAATGACGGGGAACGATTCGTATTTCGGCACAATGCCTGCATTGATCAGCGAATCCAACGAGTATTCCTTGTTTTCGCCGAACTTGTGTATCATCACCAGATTGAGGTCGGCGGTGTCGCCTTCGAGTTTCACCAACGCCTGGCGGTTTTCCACGATATTCTGCACCTTCTTGGTTTTCGGGTCATGACGCAGCTCGCCGGTGTATTCGGCAGTTTCGGCCAACTGGTCTTCCAAGTCGTGGCGATCGACCACCATCAGGATGCGATAATCGCGCAGATCGGCGATATGCCGCATCTTCTTGATCAAGAAGACCATCGTAAGCGACTTGCCGCTGCCTTGCGTGTGCCAAATGACCCCGCTACGACTACGCCAGTCGGTGCCGCTCTGCAGCTTGCGAATCATCTTGCCTACCGCACGATACTGTTGGTATCGGCAGATAATTTTGACAAGAGCATCCTTTTTCTGCATAAACAGCGTGAAGTTGCGGTAGATGTCAATCAGAATCTCGTGGTTGAACATACCCTTGACAAGGATTTCCTGCCGTTCGGCGGGGTCTATGTTGGTGTCTTCGGCGTATTCTTCCGGGAAGATGTCCTTCCAGTTGAGGTAGAAGTCGAAATCGGCGGAGATGGTGCCGCAGCGCGCCTCCACACCGCGGGTGATGACGCTGAACAGGTTGGTATGGAACAGCCGTTCGCAACCCTCTTCCACACCGTCGGCGAAAGGATCGTCGATGACGCGCTGGTTGGCGTAACGTTTTATCTGGTCGTAGGCCTCGCTCATCGGCTCCGAGACATTCTCGTCCTTGCACTCCACCACGATGAGTGGCAATCCGTTCACAAAGCAGACGATGTCGGGAATGATGAAGGGCTTGGTATTGTGGGTATCGATGCGGAACTGGTTGATGGCAATGAACGAATTTTTCTTGTAATTGTCAAAGTTGATGATTTTGGCGGTGGGGTTGTCCTCGCCCGTCTGCTCGTTTTTGGTGAGCAGGTGGATGCCTTCGAGCAGCATATTGTGAATCTCGCGGTTGGCATCGGTGAGCGGCTTGTCGATGTCTGTGATTTTGTGGTAGCAATATTCCTTCTGCTCGTCGGTAATCCACGGGTTGAGTTCGCCCAATTTCTTGAAGAACTCATCTTTGAGCACCACCTCGCTGAACGATGTGCGCATACTCTCGGCAGGGTCTTGCGGAATGCCGCCGCTGCCTTTGTCTATCACTTGCCAGCCAATCTCCCGAAGTTTTTCGAGAAATGGGTGCTCAACGTTAGTGTATTCGGACATGGTCAATTAACAATTTACAATGAACAATGTACAATTACAGGGATATGTTTTGATGTTATTGAATTTCTATCTCTCTGAAAACACGGAGGGTTACGCCCGTTTCGTCTTTGAATCGTTCCAGATATTCTTCCACACCTTCATCAAACAAAGCCTGCTTGTTGCAAGCATACGCTTTTATCAAAACACCATCAGTGTTGTGGTTGCTTTTAAAACATTCAATGGTACTTTTCAATTGTTTCTCAGCTTTAATCTTCCATTGTTTATATTGAGGATTACGGTCTTTTAATTCCACAAACACAATGTTGTGATTGTCGTTATATGCCAACATGCCGTCACAAGCATTGGCATAGTCACCATTGTCCAGACACCAAACGACACAACAGTCTATTGCATAAAAATCAATGTGTTTCCTGCTGCCATTGTGCACTTCCGCAATCCAATTATCCAGATTAGATTCATCCAAATAAGCAGGTGTCTTGTCACGTCCAATGGTGTCATCACAAATGCCAAACAATTCTTTGTCAGAAGTGCTTTTTTGTCCCTGTGTGAAAAAATCTACTGGCATAAATCCTCAATGTCTAACAGTTGTGCATACAATTCGTTTTTCTCAGACAGTTCGCTGTTCAAGTAATTCTTACTTGAAGGGATACCTTTGTAGGTATCCAACTTGTGAATGCTGCCGTCCTTCTCATCCAGCTCATAGATAACCAGGTCATCGTAGCTGATGGCCGACTTTTGAGGGACTATCTCGTTGATTTGCGCTCTCACTTCCTCTTTTTTAGCTTTTTTGTAAAGTTCCATCGCTTTCACCGCCAGCGTCATGTAACCTATGATATACGGGCTGTGGGTGGTGATAATCAGTTTGTTGCTGTCTAAAGCATTGTTGTATTCGAGCAGACTGTTTATCACCTTTTGTTGCGATGTGGGGAACAAGTTTTGTTCGGGTTCCTCCACAATGTTGAAAAAAGATGTTGGAATATATTGTTTGAGTTTATTTGTCAACAATATAGCATCTTCTTTGGCTAAAATTCCTTTTCCGAAATTACATAGTTGTCTATATTTTTCAACTATGTTTGCATCTTCTTTAGCAAGATTGTTTTCTATTTGTTTTTTTCGGTTATCATCAATATCTTGAACTTTATCCAGAATGTTTGCAGTTACTTCTTCTGATAAAAAATGGCTAACGAGCAACAGTGGTGTAATAGATTGAATTCCGCTTGATGCTGCTGACATTGATATAGCCTTACCTTTAGCTTTTATGAAAGTACTGTGATTCTGATAATACACACTTGTTTCATTGAGTGGTAGCGAAAAACCATTTTTTGCAAGTTCAGACAATGCCCTCAAATATTCTTTGTTCAGATCTCTTACCATAAAAGGGATTGAGGACTTTTCAATAATACTACCATCTTTAGCAACAATATCCTGTGTTGGAATGCGATATAAAATGGTCAGAAGGTTCCTCGCCGCAGAAACATACTGAATTTTAGGCAAAACATATTGACCTTTTTTTGATTGAATTGTTCCACCTCTAAATATTTTGTTTTTTGCGTCGCACTCAAAACTATAAACATCTCCTTCATAATACAACAAGGTATCTTTCGAGAAATACTCTTCCATCTCTTGTTGTTTACACAATGTCTCAAAAACTGAAATGTTTAACTGTTCAACGCTGATGTCTCTTCTGTGTATGCTTTTCTCAATCCACGAGAACATGGAAATTAGTTTGGCCACTGTGCTTTTTCCCGACCCTTGGTCACCGATCATCACAGTCACTTTCTCAATATCCAGCCATCCGTTATTTCCCACGAAACCTTCACGGATTGGCCCGAAGTTTTTTATCTTTATCCTGCTCATAGCGAGTATGTTTTATATTCTTCTTTCATTGCGCAAAAATACAAATTTTCGATGGATCTTGTCCATAGTTAAGTTGTTAGAGAATTGATTCTCATCGTTGGTAGATTCGGGCATTATTCTAATGGATATTATCTATCATAGGGCACACTATTGCCAAAACTTTCTCCAATACAACAAGCACTTCATAATAATCCACCTCTATCTTCCATATAGCATACTTTTGAGAAGAAGATGTCAGCGGCAAAATATGCTGCAACTTTATCTGCAACTCGCTCCCTTGAAAGATATTCTTGTCTTGACGTTCAAATTGACAAAAAAATTTAGAACTATATGGCCCCAAATACAGTTTATACTTTACGCCTTCAATGGTCATTAACCATGAAGGATACCAGCCATCGGTATTTTGAGCAAAATCATATCTTTCAATAATTTTGTCCAACTTTTGTCTTGAGATGCTGTCGCGAAGTAATTTCAATTGAGCAATTATGTCTTCGATATCGCTGATTTTTTGATTAACAACTTTGTATTTTTCTTCCAAAGATGGTTTCTTGTTCAACTCCAGTTTTTGGCTGAGTAATTCCTGTATTTCCATATTTAATTTTTTATTATTTTCTCGTAAATAAAACATTCCCTCTAAATAATCAACATATTGATTCAGAGCATTTAATAAATAAAAATCTTTTTGCCGGACATTGGGGACGATGTCGTGCTTTAGCCATGGATAAATGTGATCACGAAAAGAAAGATTGAGGTAGCGGTTCTCAAATTCCGGGGCGTAATTATGTTCATTTCCCTTGTCGTCAACTAAAATCCAAGTCTGCTCCGAGGGTTCGTATGTGGACGAAGGCAAATAGATCACGAAAATGTTTTCCAATGGATATCCTTTGTTCTCCGTTTTTGTGATATAGCGAGCCAGCTGGGCATCCTGGTCGTTGGCATCATAGATTTTGTTTTCCATGATGATGGCATATTCCGTGTCGCGAATCCAGATGTCGATGCGTTCTTCCTCTTGGGTGATGGTGGGATTATCGATACTAATCCGCGAAAACTCCTTGGAACGAGAATTGTTCTGCAAATAATTCAGAAAAGACTGCAGAATCTCGTATTGTCCCGCTTCATTCTGAAACTGGAAAAGTTTGGCTAATATTCGGCTGTTGGCATTCTCATTGGCGTGCAGTTCATCAATTACATTGATATGGTAGGGCTGCTTTGCTTTTAGTTGTTTAAAAGTTGCCAACACTGAATCTATGGCATTCCACAATTCGGAAACGCCGTTTTCAATGTCTGCCCGAAGGCTCTCCAACCACGCAATAGTTTCTTCTCTATGCATTAGAATGATTTTCTGTCTTATTTACAAATGCAATTGAATGGTATAGTTGTGATAAACCACGACAGGTTTGCCCATGTCTTTGGGTGTTTTCAAACCAGCCACTTCCTTTTTAAGTTGTTCCAGTTCTTCGTCGCTTCTATAACTTAAGAAAAACATCATTTTAGGGACAGTGGCCAATTTGATGACGGGTTTTGTACCTTTTAATATACCAAGTTCGGTTTTTTGGTCAATTATTGTTTTAACGTCATTCACTAAGGCTTCGCAAGCCTCTTTGCATTGACAGATCTCGAATGTCTTGTCCACATGGTCCTGTATGCCTGATTTGCCTTGGGTGGCGTCCAAACTGTGCTTGACCTCAACAAGATAAATGTCATTCAATCCTTCTTTATTGGGTTGGGGGTTGAATGCCACCAAATCTATCTTTGTCTTGGAAATTCGCTTTGACTCTTCTATTTTGCTTTGAGGGAACCCCCATTCCATATCCACCACTACCAGCCCCTTATCAAACGACCTGCTCCCAAGAGCAATGTTCTGTTGGACAGCAAACTCTGATTTTTTGCTATACTCATAAACGTACTTTTTTGCTTCTTTGAAGTATTTTTTGATTTCCGCTTCCGATTTCAAAGTATCCTTATCCGAAATGTCCACAGAAAGATGGCTCCCTTTCAGATAGTTTGAATCAAGCGGAATGATTTTTTTGCCCTGTGAAATGGTCAGCAGTTTTTTCTTGCAGTAGTAGATGATCACCTCGTCGTTTCGGCGGATTTCAAACGACAATTCCGGATCTTTCTGTACCACATTGAAAAGTTTGAATAACTCGTTACCATTTTTGTACTTATCCAAATGATTGGAAGAAAGTTCTCGTGCCATATTTCTACTATTTTGTGTGTTCCATATAATTTACCCGAAGCTTTTCGAGAAAGGGGTGCTCTACGTTGGTGTATTCGGACATGGTCAATTAACAATTTACAATGAACAATTTCTATCTCTGTTTTACTAAATCATAGCCTTCTGCATCATTTTCACTTTTATCATATGCATTATTGATGTAATACTGAGGATTATTGATGAAATCATCTTCTTCAACAAATGAAATATAGGATCCAGACAAAGCATTGACAGTCTTACAAATCGGACAACTATACCGCTTTGGATTTTGATTATATCTATTGTTTTTAATGATTTCATACAAATAACTTTCGTTATATGATGAAGAAATGCATCCGTCCGAATTTCTGCTACTTTGTTTAAACCAGTCGTATCCTCCATTCCACTTCATGATTACACCAACCACACCATTAGTATGGGATGTCCTATCTTTCCGAGTGATGTTTTTAAGGCAATATTCAATTTCCCAGTCAATCCACTTGCTCTCTTTCATGTGAGGAGAAATAATGACAATTGTAACCGATGTGTCATACATCATGTCACTCAACACTCTTTTTATATTTTGTGTTGAAGTGTCAGACAAATCAGGAGAATCACTTGTTTCTCCTCTATAATACGTTGCGTCATTTCCCAATGCATTAATGATTCTATCTCTAAGGTTCTGTGCCTCACTATACTTGTATGAAATAAATGTTTTGTGTGCCATAATTACGCAGTTATTTGTACTGATTTCTTATTTCTATTGCTTCTTCTATCCAATCTTCAAGGTTTTCCTTTATATCGTTATACGGATCAAGCCACCACGGATTATAGCATTTTACTACATCCGACAACTTTGCACCATCATTCAGTTCGAATTGTTTAAAAGGGTTGTCCCCTTTGTAACTTTCTCCACTTTCACCTTGCTTGCACAACAAAGGGTCTTTGATATTATGAATGTAGATTCCTAATAGCGCCCTGCCGTCATTCCAAGCCTTCTTTATTTCATACTTCACCCATTTTCTATGCGCGGTTTCTTCTCCAACAAGAACGATGACACAGGATCGATTTTTCATATTGTCATCAATCCATTTTTCAATTGCTGCAGTACCTTTCTTTTTTACATCTTCCCATTCATTCTCCGATACTGGTTTATTATCTTCAATTGCACCGATATTACGAATTTGAGCAACTCGCCTAACATCATTTTTGTAATGGAAACTATAGAAAACTCTCCGTTTTGCCATAAACATTAACAATTAACTATAACACAATCTTTAAAGCTCAAAAACAGTCCTAATAGCAATAACAATATTGTAATTGTACAATAAAGTCCTGCTATTGTCTTTGACCAAAATACTTTGCAATAGCAAACTTCATATTTGCTTGCGTTCATGTCAAAACGCTGTATACCGTTGTCTTCAACAATATCTTTGTATAGCTTGCGATACAGCCTTTCTTGTTTAAGATAAAAGGCATCTAAACACCAGAAAATAATAACAGGCACTATCGCTACAAAAATATATAGCACTTTATCACTACTGGCATATAATGCCAATAATGCGGATACAATGGTTATAGCCCATCCTTTAAGTTGAAATGAATTGGTGTTCATATGTGTAATCACGTTTTGAACGAACTCTAAATGTTTTATTTTTTCTTCCATAATAGATATAATTTTAATTATCAACTGATTATATTTTTTGTCATATACAAATAATTTAACGGAAAGCCTTCTTGAGAAGGATAGTATTTGTTGCGCAAATTGTATGAGTTGCACCATGTATTAAGGTCGTTGCAATTCAGTTTTATCAAATGACTTGTGTTGGCAGGGAAGGCTGCTTTAATCTGTGATTCATTTAAAGTAGAAAAATACTTTGTTGAATCTTTAATTCTTGTTTTTAGTCTGTCAGGAACAATTTTCCTAATGTATCTCGATGTTTCAATCTCACTAAAAATCCAGGGTGAATACGTTTTTTGTGAAATATCATCTCTTAATACAATTGAATTAAGGGTGTTTAAAAATATGAGGCACTCTGTTTTGTCTATCATTTTAGTTAGGGCATTCATTAAAATCATGTGGACAATGCTTGTTGATGCATTTCGAGATTTGTAATTGTATGTTTTCCTATCGTCATTTTCGCAAAAGTTATCATCTATTATTCTAAGCAATTCATCGCAATATCCCCAAAGGCAGGAGTCTATAAAAGAGCGTAAGCCAAAATTGTCGTTAAGCCATCCAGCAAAGGCAACTGCAAGTTTTTCATCTGCGTGAGAATGAGAGAGAAATATATCTGCTTTTATGTCAGGAAACCAATCAGATTGAATTTTTTCTGCATTAAGAACACATTTTTTATCTTTTAAAAAAGATAGTTTTTCTTGAATGTTTGTACTCATTTCGTCATACAATGAACGACCTTTATTATAGAAATAGTCAAAATCATTGTTGAAACATAAATCCTCAATATTAAATCCTTGAAACATAACAAAATATTTTTATTCATTCAACAATTTGTCCATCAAACCTTTTTTGACTTGGATGTGTTTATTTAGAATACTTTGCTCACACTCAATTTTGCTATCTATACTGGAAAGTATAGATGCAATACGCTTCTGCTCTGCTATCTTTCTTGGAATGTAAGCAGTATATGTTTCTAATTCTTTTCTTTTAATGTGTTTCATGGTTGAACCATGTGACGACTCTCCTAATTTCGGCATATTATAATCCAATAAATAATAGAGAAAATGCTTATCAACGTTTGAAGCTGGCACAACCTTAAATAAATGCTGATTCAAAACACCATCCCCCCATTGCCAAATTACAACTTTTAATGTAGCACTCCATGAAAAAATCAAATCTCCATTATGTATGGCATTAGTTTCAGAAAAACAGCCTTTGTAATAATCGTATTTCCCCAATGGGTTATTAAGTTGCTCTATTCGTATTATTTTAGTACCATCATTTTCCCAATCCGATGGTTTAAATGCCATTCCATTATAATAGTCTGCCAATTCTATGAGTGTTTTTCGAGCCCATTTCCCATTGTTCATTGTACATTGTTCATTGAGCAGCTCTTCCATCATTCCCTGCTTTATCTGCTTGTATTTGGCTATGGTTTTCTGCGTGGCGGCTATCACCTTGTCGGCAGAAGTGAGTATGGCGGCTATGCGGCGCTGGGCGGAAAGATCGGGTTTGTTGTTTTTGAAAGGAATAGAAATCAAGCAATCTTCAAGGAAAGCTGTGGGCACTCTTTGTTGACCTGCTGACCCTGTCATTTGCATTTCGGCTCTTTGCCTAAAACGCTTTGAAATAGTTAGTTGATATATGAAATCAATGGAAACATTATCGCAAGCTCTTAATACGTGAAATTCAGTGCTACCCATACAAATTTTGGATTTCATATTTCTCACAAGAGCCCCTTTACCATTTTCCATACAAGGCGTAATCTTAGCAAATATTACATCTTCATTTTGGAATATTGTAAGACCCCTTTTCTGCAATGATTTATAAGTTCTTTCAGAAAAAGAAGTAATAAATCCATCATTACTAACATCTTCCATTCTAACAAGTGCAACAACATCGTCATCAAGGACTTTCGTCGTGTCTGTTTTAGGATTAACAGCACAGCAATTCCCCAACTTCATTTTCCTCCATTGTACATTGTTCATTGTACATTGTCCATTCTTATGTTCTTGCACGGTCTTCATTGTTCTTTATTTATTACTTCCCAATACCCACCACTGGTATTACCGTGATGTTTTACAACACCTTTCTCTTGAAGATATGAAAGGTCTCTCTCGATGGTTCTTTGAACAACCGACAAAACTTCCGACATTGTCTTTGCAGAAGATAATGGATTTTCTTTTAGAATAACACATATTTTTTCTTGTCTTTCAGTGAGTTTCACTTCCGACAAACTTCCGACAAGTCTTCCGACATTTTTAGTGTCGTTATTGTTTCCTGCGTTACTTTCTTCTACTTCGCGCTCCAAATCAAGCTCGCGCGTCAGTTCCCTCTTAAATTCTATGCGATTTGTCTCTGTCATTTTTTTCTATTTTGCCTTCTTCAATTCAAAAAGCAAAGATACAATTTATTATGCTTTGTGCATTCTGAATTATGCATTAGCATATCCTAATTCTTTCAAATAATCATCCAACACTTTCGTGGCCTCGTCGCGTTCTTCAATAAGGTTTTGGAGCGTGACGGAATACTTGTCGTGAAGCAGTTCAACGCTTTGCTGCAGGCGGCGGGCGTGGGCTTCGAGATATACGACAATGTTGTCGTGCAGGGTGGCGAGCCAGCGTTGCGTAATCAAGCGACGGGCGTCGTCGTCGGAGATCTGCTCGCGGGCTTTGTCGGCAAGTTTCTCCTTGTTTTGCTCTATTTCACGAATCTTCTTCCGGCAGTCCTTCAACTCGTTCTCCAAAGCCACGTGGTGGGCAATGCCAGCTTCCTTGTCGGCAATCTGCTTGTCGAGTGCGGCAATGTCGGCGGTGCAGCGAGCGTCTTCGTCAGCAACAGATTCGCCTAACTTGCGGCGTTTCTCCAAGGCTTTCTGCTGTTTGGAAAGTTCACGTTTCTGGGCTTTCAGCTCCTTTATCTCGGCTTTAACCTCCGAAATGATGGTTTTCGGCATCACCTCATATTGCTCGGCATCCCACTCTTCAGGGTCCATTTCGGCAATTTCGGCAAACTTGGCATCGAGTTTGTCGCGGCGGTTTTCGAGCCGTTTCAGGTCGGACAAAACTTCGGGAAACTCGTTGGCGATGAGTTCATCGTCAGGAATCAGTTCCGCCGTCCATCCGCTCGACTGCACACTGCGGAAGTCGCTTTTCAACGTATCCGAGAAATGGGCGAACGAACCGCGAACCTGATATTTGTCCAACACGTTCAGGTTTGTCAATGTGGCGACAAAACGGTCGGTCAGATTGTTGTTGAAGTCGAACAGACTGCCGCCGTGCAGACTGTCCAAATCGGCATCCGAAGCTTTCCAGAAGGTTTCGATTGCCTTATGATAATCGTCGGCAACCTGCTGTTTGCCTTGGCTTTCGCTAATAATGGTTTTAATGTCGGCCTTTTCATTTACAGCATCCGCAAAATGGGCGTAACCATCTGTTGAAGCCGTAAATAGTTTGTCCTGCAAACCCTTGTAACAGTTGAATTCGGCTTTCAGTGCCAGTATTTCTGCTTCAGGAATGCCGCCTTGCAGATGCGCTCTCACATCCTGCGGGGTGGGCGGCTCGGAATTGTCAACATAGCGGCGGATATTGCAGTTGTAGTCTTCGGCGGCCAACGTCTCGCGGCTCACCATACGGCTGTAGCCTTCAATCTCAATCTTGTTGTGATAGACGTAGCTGATTTTCTCAATGTCCTCGGGGCGAAGCGAGTTCTGGTTTTTGCCTTCCTTGTATTCACGATCGGCATTGATGAAGAACACGCCTTGTCGGTCTGCGGCTCCTGCCTTGTTGATAATCAGCAGCGAAGCCGGGATGCCCGTGCCGTAGAACAGCGCTTGTGGCA
Organism: uncultured Bacteroidales bacterium; assembly: GCA_900315245.1. Taxonomy (GTDB): domain Bacteria; phylum Bacteroidota; class Bacteroidia; order Bacteroidales; family WCHB1-69; genus F23-D06. The sequence goes on along the minus strand of OMYJ01000001.1, from coordinate 142,656 downwards.
GTCCGATGACGCACTCGAGAATGCACGAAGGGTGGCCTTCGCTGCCCACAATCAGACGTTGGCGCATCTTCTGCTCCTCGCCGCCGCGGAACAGCACGCCGTGGGGCATCACCACTGCCATACGGCCGTTGTTTTTCAGTACCGAAATCATGTGCTGCACAAACATAAAGTCGGCCTGTTTCTTCTTGCTCATCCAATTCTGGAATCGCTCCTTGAACTGCATATTGGCGGTGGTGTAGTTCTGCGAGAAAGGCGGATTGGCCACCACAATGTCGTATTGGTTGAGCGTGCCGCCCGTCACTAATTTCGGGTTCAACAACGTGTCGCCCTGTTCGATGCGCGCGTTGCGGATGTTGTGGAAAATCATATTCATCTTGCACATTTGGTAGGGACTGTCGAACTTTTCCTGTCCGTGCAAAGTGAGCTTTTCGGCACTGCCATAGCGGTTTTCCACATAGTTGTGCATGGTAATCAGCAAGCCGCCAGAACCCACGGTAGGGTCGCAAATCTCGTCGGTCTCCTTGGGTTGCAAAATCTGTCCCATCAGAAACACCACTTCCGACGGCGTGTAAAATTCGCCAGCCTTCTTGCCGGCACTTTCGGCGAAGAACTTTATCAGATATTCGTAGGCGGCGCCCAAAAGATCGGGGAACTCGAAATTCTCGTCCTGCAGTTTCGGGAAGTCGTTGAAATCCTTGAGCAAAGCACTGAGCGTCTCTTCGTCCAGCACGCGTTCACCTTTGGTATTCAGTTCGTTGAACTTGGTCTTGCTCAGCACACCTGACAGTAGCGCCGAGTTGGATTTCTCCACCTCGGCCAGTGCCGTGGTGATGGCATCGGCATAACTTATGGTTTCGCCCTCGTCGTCAACAGGGTTGAGCACGAACTTCCAACGGGCCTTGTCGGGCACGTAGCAGATGTATTTTTCGGGAATGTCCAATTCCGCTTCGATGTCGGCTTCAGCGGCATTGGGATATTGTTTTTTCAGTTCGTCTTTCAGCGTCAAGCGGTCAATTTCAAACTGGTCGTTGATGCGCTTTAGGAACAGCAGCGCAATGATATAGTTCTTGTATTCCGCCGCGTCCATGCTGGTACGCAGGCGGTCGCACTGTGCCTTGAGGAACGATTCAAGGCGCGAAAGGGATATCTTGGTTTTTTTCGGCATTATCTGTAATTGTTTGCTAACCTCTGTGATAAAGAAGTTGCAAAAATAGATTTTTTTCTTACAAAAATTGTAAGAAAAAAACCGAAAAAACCGATTCTGACTATTTCACCCTCACCATACTAAACGCCCCGAACAACCCGAAGCCGCCTTCGATGTTCGTGAAGGTGTGCGTGGGCTCCAACATCAGGAAATTCAGGTCGTAGTCATCGTTGTTTAACGTTTTCTCATATAAGTAGCTGTTGCGGTCGAGGAACAGGAAAAAGTATTCGTCCTCGTTTTCGTCTTCCTCGTCATCCCAATCACCTTCACCCTCTACGGGAAGATTTTCGTCCACCAGGAATCGCATCACCTCCCCGTCATAGCCTTCGTCGGACACATACCGGTAGTCCTGGTTATTCCGGTACATCCAGACAGTGTAAAAATCCCAGTAATAGGAGGTTACCATGGGACCGCTACCATCACCGAAATCGTTGTGGGTGAACAACGCCTTCCCCATCAGCGCATAATGGTTCTCCTCACCCGCCACATCGCGCCATTCCGCATACACGTCCCGGTGCGGCCAGTCATTGATTTGTCCTAAGTGCATGTCACTGCTCACCGTCACAGTGTCGAACCGGAACTCCACATTATGCGCTACGGGAACAGTACAGGAGGACGAAACATCCTCAAAATCAGGATGTGACGCGCGGATGTAGTAAGTGTGCCCCTCTTCAATCGGAAACTCCTCTTTCGTCAAGAAAAAGTGTTGCCGCGGCTGATCATAGGCAGCGCGTGTCCATGTCTGGCCGTCAGCGGAAAGTTCCACTACACCGTCTTTCAGATTCGTCATTTCGATGTTGCTGCTGGCGTATAACAACGTGGTGTTACTCAGCAAGATATAAGTCGTGTCTAATTGCGGACAGAGGCGGCAGTACAGCACCAATTTCTGCGTTTCATGAAAGTCTTGGTCAATATGCACCTCATCCACACAACTCGAAAAGGTGAGTGCGCTTATAACGCAACAAGTGAACGCCAAAAGTCGAAATATGTTGAGCGATTTCATTGTCTTAGAATTTGAAATGATAGGTGAATGTGGGGATAATCGGGAAAATGCTGACCTGTTTCAGTGTATATCTGGCTTGACCATTGACGTAATCTTGTTCCGTGAAGTAGAAGAACGGGTTGTGGTGGTTATAGACGTTATAAATGCTGATCTCGAAGATACTCTGGCCGTTGTTTTTCTTGTGCGGCTTGATAAACTGCACGCCGATATCAAGATGGTGGAACGGTTTCATGCGGAAATCGTTTTTCTTACCATAATTCTCCACAAAACCGGAGAGGTTTATTAAGTTCTCCTCGGTTGGAAGGAAAATGTCCATGTAGTCTTCAAGATCTTCAGCCGTATAAACCGAAGTGGGCAGAGTGACAGCGTTGCCGGTGGCGAAAACCCACGACAGCGAGAGGTTGATCTTCTTGGTCGGACTGTACATCAGCACGATGGAGACGTCGTGGCGACGATCGTAGCGGGCGAAGAATGGTTTCCCGAAGTTCAGCTCGTCGAATTGCTGCTTGGTCCAGGAGAGCGTGTAGCCAACCCATCCCGTAAACTTTCCAACTTCCTTACGCACAAGGAATTCCACGCCGTATGACCAGCCCTTGCCAGAGGTCACGTTATCAGACCATTGTCTTTCGAAACTGTTGTTCTGCTCCTCTTCAAGCAGTTGCTGAAGCGCAGTGGTGAAATACGAAGTACCCTCCTTATATGCCAAAATGTGGTCCATTTTCTTGTAATAACCCTCCAAAGAGAATGAAAGTTGCGGCTTTTTCAGGTCGTAGTGCAAACCAAGTGCGACTTGCTGCGAGCGTTGCGGCCGAACCTTGTCCGTAACGGGTACCCACAAGTCCGTTGGGAGTCCTATTGTGCTGGTACTCAATAGAATCATATTCTGGCTCATCATGGCATAGGAAGCTTTTAGGGCCAAGTTTGGCAGGAAATTGTAGCTCATGGAGAGTCGTGGCTCTGGCGAGAACCATGTTTTGCGCGGCACGGAAAAACCCACTAAGCGGACACCCGGATTGATGCGGAATTTGTTGCGGATGTTGATCTCATCTTCCACATAGACAGCGTATTCCAGACCGCGGTTTTTATCTACTTGCCGCAATGTGAGGGTGTCGGTTTTCATGGTCATGGCATTGGGTCGTGCTTCATGGTAAGTGACAGCCGCACCAGTGAGGATGCGGTGTGTGGCATTCGGATGGAAGGAGACATCGTACTTCAGCGTGTAGTCGCGGATGCCGGAATTGAAGTCGGAACTGAACATCTCATTATCAGGGTCATTGGGTCCGTAGTAGTACTTGTACTTCATGTAGGTGTTCATCGTGTAATCGCTGAACACGAACGAAAGATTGGAAAATATCTTATTGGAAAACAGATGGTTCCATCGCGCAGTGGTCGTGGCATTCTGCCAAAAAAGCCCCATCTTGTACTTGTCGGAGTTTCCCATATTGTGGTCGCTTTGGGCTATGTGGAATTTGTCGCGACCGAAATAGGCACTGAGGTAGAGTTTGTCTTTTTTGCTGAGGTCAAAATTGAATTTGCCGTTCAGGTCGAAGAAATAGTAACCACCAGCCGCCCCATCACCTGTGATTTTCATGAGGGGTATCATCAGCAGGTCAAGGTAGGTGGTGCGCCCGGAAATCATAAAGGAGGCCTTGTCCTTGATGATGGGCCCTTCCACCATCACGTTGGAGGAGATGATTCCGACACCGCCTTCCACGTGGTAGCTGTCCTTGTTGCCGTCTTTCATGTTGATGTCGATGACAGAGGAGAGTCGGCCGCCGTAACGTGCAGGAAATCCACCTTTTACAAGCTCAACGGATTTGATGGCATCGCCGTTGAAGATAGAGAAGAACCCTAAAAGGTGGCTGGCGTTGTAGATGGTGGCTTCGTCAAGGATGATGAGGTTCTGGTCGGGACCGCCGCCGCGCACATAAATACCGGAGGTGCCCTCCGAGGCCGACTGTACACCCGGCAGCAGCAGCAACGTCTTGAAGACGTCCTTTTCTCCAAAGAGCATCGGGACTTGTTGTATCTCCCTGGTGGTCAGTTTGATGGAGCTCATCTGCACCTGTTCGGTGTTCGTCTTTTCTCCCTTGATGGTCACTGTTTCCAGCATCGTGATTTTCGACAGTCGCGCATCGTATTCGACATTCTCGGCACTGCGAATCCATAGGGTATCGTTGATATAGCCGAAACTGTTGAAAACGAGATACATACCTTCGCGGTATGGCAATGTAAGCGTGTAGAAACCGTATGTGTTGGTTGTGGTGGCCGTCTGTGAAACAGGTTCGTAAATCAAGCCTCCGGGCAACGATTCCAGACTCCCGCGCTCGTAAAGATGGCCGCTTACAGTGATGTTCTGGGCGGACAATGAGATGTGGAATATCAGGTAACAGATTATGAAAAGTAGAGTCTTTTTTCCTGTCATAATACAAGCAGTTTCAGGTTTCAGGTTTCAAGATTCAAGATTCAGGTTTCAGGTTATCCCAAAGGTTACAAGTTCTTCCTAAAAACTACTAACTGCCAACTTCTAACTTCTATCTAATCAGGATTCTTCCGAGAAATTATCAATTTCCTCTCGCAGATTCTCCATGATGAAGTTCTGGCGCTGCGGCGTGTTCTTGCCCATGTAGTACTCGATGACTGCGTCGATGTTGCTCTTCGCGTCGAGGACCACCGGCTCAAGACGGATGTTCTTGCCGATGAACCCTTTGAACTCCTTCGGCGAAATCTCACCCAAACCTTTGAATCGCGTGATTTCCGGCTTCTTGCCCAACGACTTGATAGCCTGCAACTTCTCTTCTTCAGAATAACAATAGACGGTCTTCTGCTTGTTGCGCACGCGGAAGAGCGGCGTCTGCAGCACATATACATGGCCCGTGCGGACCACATCGGGGAAGTATTTCAGGAAGAAGGCCAGCAGCAGCAGCCGGATGTGCATGCCATCGACATCGGCATCGGTGGCGATGATGATGTTGTTGTAGCGCAGCCCGTCAACGCCGTCTTCGATGTTGAGGGCGGCCTGCAGCAGACTCAGCTCCTCGTTGGAGTAGATGGCGCTCTTCGACTTGATGATGTTCGCCGGCTTGCCTTTCAGACTGAAGACCGCCTGCGTGTTCGCGTCGCGCGACTGCGTGATGGAACCGGATGCCGAGTCGCCCTCGGTGATGAAAATCATCGTCTCCAACCCGCGTTGGTCGTTGGTGTTGAAATGGTATTTGCAATCGCGCAGCTTCTTGTTGTGCAAGCTCACCTTCTTCTGGATTTCCTTGGTCTGCTTTTTCAGATTGGAGATGGCAATGCGCTCTTTTTCAGCTTCTTGTATTTTTTTCAGAATCACATCGGCCACATCGGGATGCTTGTGCAGGTAGTTGTCCAACAAGCGGCCGATCATGTCGTTCACGTAGTTGCGGATGGTCTGTCCGCCCGGTTCCATGTGCTCAGAGCCCAGCTTGGTTTTGGTCTGGGAGTCGAAGATGGGGTCTTTGACCTTGATGGACATGTTGGCGACAACGGAATTGCGGACATCCGCGGGCTCGAAGTTCTTCTTGAAGAAGTCGCGGAAAGTTTTGACGATGGCCTCGCGCATGGCCTGTTGGTGGGTGCCGCCGTGCTCCGTGTACTGGCTGTTGACGAATGTGTAGTACTCCTCGCCGTATTTCCGGTTAGTGTGGACCATGGCGAATTCGAAGTTGTCGTCTTTCAGGTAGATGGGCTCATACAAGGCGTTGTCGCCCACTTTTTTGTTGAGCAAATCCAAGAGGCCGTTTTTGGAGTAGAAGCGCTTGCCGTTGAAGTTGATGGTCAGGCCGCGGTTCAGATAGACGTAGTTCCACAGCAGGTTCTCGATGTATTCGGTGTACCATTCGTAATTCTCGAAGATGGTGTTGTCGGGAAGGAAGGAGGCCATCGTCCCGTTCTTCTCGTCGGTCGCCTCGATGGGATATTCTTTGGTCAGCAGTCCGGCGGAGAACTCGGCTCTTTTCATCTGGCCGTCGCGCACGCTTTGCACGAGCAGGTGCGTGGAGAGCGCGTTCACCGCCTTCACGCCCACGCCGTTCATGCCGATGGATGCGAAATCGCCCTTGAAGTTGCGGCCCGTGTTCATCTTGGAGTAGCAATCGACCACCTTGTTCAAGGGGATGCCGCGGCCGTAGTCGCGCACGGTCACGCGGTTTTCCTTGATGGTGATGTCGATGACTTTGCCGTAGCCGTTCATGAACTCGTCGATGGCGTTGTCCATCACCTCCTTCAGGAGCACGTAGATGCCGTCGTCGTGCGACGAGCCGTCGCCCTTCTTGCCGATGTACATGCCGGGTCTCGTCCGGATGTGCTCGTACCAATTCAGGGTTATAATGTTATCATCTTGATAATCTGCCATATCACTGTCTTACAATTGTCAAATCAGGTTTTTCGGTCTGTAGAGACGTGCCATGGCGCGTCTCTGCGAGGTTACATAATGGTTTTGCCGCATTCTTGAAAATGCGGCGCAAAAGTACAAAAAATTCGGTTGCTCGCGGCGTGACAATCACTACTCACCGATAACCTGATACACCGTGTCCGACACGATGGTGGTGTCGCGGATCACGACGGTCCGGCGGACGGGCACCTTTTGGGTGATGATGACGGGGTCGGGATTCGTTGTTTCTTCCGTTTTCGCTAATGCGGCGGGTGGTGTCCCGACAACGCTGGCGGGTGACGTTTCGGTGTTGGTCCGTAGGGGCGAATAATTATTCGCCCCTACAACGGATTTCGTCCCTACAACAGAATCTGTCGCCACAACGGGTTCCGTCAATGTATTCGTGTCAGGAGACGCCACCGTGTCAGGAGACGTTGCGCGTACCGTCTCTACCATCGGGGACGGATCATTGGCCGGGTTCGGGGCGACGAGGTGGTGACGACCCGCCTGCCAACCGACGGCGCCGCCCGTGACGCCCGCGGCCGCGACGAGGAGGAGGGTGGCCTTGTGCGCCGCGATGGCGGTGACGAATTTGCCTGGGGAGGTGGCCGCCGTTTGGACGATTCCGGCGGCGGAATCCATTCGCAATCCCGACAATTTGGAACGGTACAACCGGTCTAACCGGCGGGAATCGGCGTTGGTTCGTTTCAGGATAAAAAGCAGGGGTATCATAAGCAATCCTTTCCTCTTGTTCTCTTTTTGTTTGTATTTGTCGGTGAGCATTTGGCCCAGGCGCACGCGGGCGCGGTGGTGCAGCTGCTTGGAGCAGGCCACCGAGATGTCGAGCAGTCCCGCGATGCGCCGGTGCGAGTAGCCCTCGATGGCGTAGAGGTTGAAGACCGTCCGTTGTTGTTCCGGCAGCTGCTGGACGGTTTCCAACAGCTCCTTCTCTGTGAAGTCGGCGGTCCAAATCGGTTCGGTGTCTTCGTCTGGGCGTTCGGCGGCGGGTTCCGACTCCAAGGCGATGAAATCGTGCTTTTGTCGCAGGTAGTCGATGCAGTGGTTCACGGCGATGCGGGTCAGCCAGGCATCGAAGCGGCCGAAGGCGCGGTAGGCCTTGAAGGTTTCCATTGCCTTCAGGAACACGTCCTGCGCCAGATCCTGCGCCACCGTCCAGTCGTTGACATAGCGGTAGCAGATCCCGACAATCCTGCCGTGACCCCTCCGGTACTGCTTCTCCCAAAATTTCGCCTTGTCCATTCGATACTGTTGCAGACTGTCTGCCCACCACTCACTAATCACTGATCACTAATCACTAATATCATAACGTGAAAAAGTGAAAAGGTGACAGCAGGGGTGATATTTTTTGCGGTGAAATTACAAAAATCAGAATTTCAAACGGTACCCCATATTCAAGATTCCTTGCGTGCCGTACCCCAATTCGATGTTCCCGTTGTTACGCTTGCCGAGGGAGACACCGAGCAGTGTGAGATGTCCGGAAGGAAAAATCACCAAATCGCCTTTCCAGTGTTCATCCATAAAATACAAAGTAAACCCTAAAGAACAACCTGAATATAAGGTACAAACAGGGTATCTTTTAAAAGTGATTCGATAGGAAGTTTGCAATGCCCAAAACGCATTCAACGAATTATAGGGCTGATTCTCTCGTTTTAGAGTCTTAATCAACGGAGAATAGGGCTCTTGATAAGGGTTGTCGGTGGGCAGCGTGGTGATATGGCGGAATGCCAATGTGGATTGTATCCCGACGGCGTGAAACTGGGTCATGTTGTAGTAATAATTAAACGTGAAAGACCCTATCAGCCAGCTGTCTATGGTATCTCCTATATCCGTTTTGTAGTGTTCGTGATGGCTGAACCACTTTTCGTCGCTACGTGCACGATCCCACATTCCAATCACAGGATAAATTCCCATCGAAAAACCAATCTCATGTTTAGGCACATCAGACAACCCATCTGATGTGTTTTGTGCAGTACAAGTGACGGATACAAACAGAAACATGCACAAAAACAAGAGTGAATACATTCCCAACAGGTCTTTTTTCATAATATGCAGCATTTAGAATTTGTAACTGTAACCGATCTTCAACATCCCTTGTGTCCCTAACCCAAGTTCTATGTTGGCAGCATTATGATTGCCTATACGTATTCCAAGATAATTGATGTTGAAATCGAAACGCCAATCGTGGCAGTTTTTTAATGGGTAAACGTTGGGGACTTCTGGCAAATGATTGATGCCATCCTCATAATAGGCTGCATCACCGATAAGATATAATGTGGCTCCAAAAGAAACCGAAGAATACAGGGATATTTTTTCTGTGTTAAAAAAATGTATGCTGTAGCCTGCTTGGAAACAGAGGTAGTGAACATAATCGTTTCTGTATGCCCAATGTCTCACATATATAGTCGGTGCCGTATGCTTCATCGCCGCCCAAGTAAGGTTGAAGTCCACACTGTGCAACTTGTTGAAATAAAGGTGGTATTGTAGATTGACACCTCCGAAGAAGAGCTCTTTTAAAGAACTATAGTCTTCAAAAGACACATTTTCAAAACTCCCTCGGTAAAAAGTGCCGATATAAGGGGCTAAACCGTACGAGACCTCGATCTCATGCTTGAGATCCAGACCGTTTTGACGTGCATGGTGGACAGGGCTTTGGCGGTACTCCGCGGTGCTGGGCGGAGAGGGGAGAGGCGAGGGCGAGGAGGACGAGGAGGGCCAGACACGCACGTATTGCGCTGCGCTCACCCGTATCGCTGTCTCCGCAGTCCGAACTTGTCTCTGGTGCCAAGTCCCACACTGCGCTGCGCTTGTATGGGGTTATTAGCGCTTCGCGCGTCTTGTCCCTCCGGGACTGCTTAAGGAAGTAGTTTCTAATATACATAGCCATATCGGTTTAGCGCTGTTCACTGCTCACTGTTCACTGCTCACTAATATCATAACGTGAAAAAGTGAAAAGGTGACAGCCGGGGGCAAAAATAAAAATGTTGGTCCGTTCACGTTCACTACAACTGTATTTCAAACCTGAAGCCAAGTAATAGTTTTGCTATGAAAACATATCCAAAATCGACAGTCCAGCTTGCCCCGAACCACAATTGTTTGTTGTTCCGGTATCGGTAACTGCAACCAAGATAATAGGATATATAGCCACCCCATCCCGAACTGCTAGAGTATCCGTTTTCTTTAGGATAAGAAACGAGTTCTATGGAAGGTCCTCCCGTTACGCCCATGATGGGACTCCATCTGAATCGGTTGAACCAACGGTATCGGAAATCCAATCCTAATTTGAAACCAAGATTCTCAAAGTGATAGAATGAACCTTTGGATCCATAGGATGAACCTTTCATAGGTAAAGGGAAAGTCCATTCTTTTCTGTGACAATGCGTGTATGCAAATTGAAAATCCAGCGAAAGTATCAGCCAAGGGTTAAATTGGATTCCGTTCAGCACGTGCAAACGAAACCCCATATCGTAATATTTCTGATTGTCATACTCCATCGCAAAGGGCTGAAGGACATAATCCACCCCAAGAGCATGATAATAGCTGACTTTTGATTTCCGTTTTTCGGGATGGTTTTTGTCCGTCTGCATCGGGACCAACGTGTCGTGCACGCGGTGCTGGGCGGAGAGGGGAGAGGCGAGGGCGAGGAGGACGAGGAGGGCCAGACACGCACGTATTGCGCTGCGCTCACCCGTATCGCTGTCTCCGCGGTCCGAACTTGTCATCGGTGCCAAGCCCCACACTGCGCTGCGCTTGTATGGGGTTATTAGCGCTTCGCGCGTCTTGCCCCTTCGGGGCTGCTTAAGGAAGTAGTTTCTAATATACATAGCCATATCGGTTTATCACTGATCACTATTCACTATTCACTGTTCACTATAATCATAACGTGAATAACTGAAAAGGTGACAGCCGGGGGCAAAAATACAAAAATCAATGTTACAACTCTTTCTCACAGAGAACGCCTTGTTTCTCTAAATTCATCAGTTATTAGTTTTTTTAGATAAATAAAACATCTTATTCATCTGAAAAAGAAAAAAATATATCTTTGCAGCAAAATAAAACTAACGATTATAGTTATGAACATTGTAGGAAGAACCCAGGAAATAGAAGAACTTGAGCGATTGTATAATGCTGACAATTCGGAATTTGTAGCCGTTTATGGTCGCCAGCGTGTCGGAAAAACCTATTTAATCAAGGAAGTTTTCAAAGATAGGTTTGCTTTTTGGCACACAGGATTATCACCTTACGACCGAGACAAGAAATTCCTGCTTCGTGACCAATTGCAAACTTTTTTCTATTCATTGCAAGATTATGGATTGCGAGGCGAACCATGTCCAAAATCATGGCTTGAGGCATTCCGCCTTTTGGAGAAATTGCTTGATCAAAAGGATAATGGTGAAAAATTGGTGGTTTTCATAGACGAAATGCCGTGGATGGACACGGCGCGGTCACGATTTATACCGGCTTTTGAACATTTTTGGAATGGTTGGGCTGCGAAACGTGACAACATCTTATTGATTGTCTGTGGCTCGGCTACATCGTGGATAGAGGACAATATCCTTAACAGCAAAGGTGGTTTGTACAACAGGTTGCATCGGGAAATCAAACTTCGCCCTTTCACGTTGGCAGAAAGCGAAGAGTATTTCCGCAGCAAAGGGATAGCAATGAGTCGTTATGATGTAGCCCAAACATATATGGTGTTGGGCGGCATTCCTCATTATTTGAGTCTTTTCGAGAAAGGTTTCAGTGCAGCGCAGAATATCGACCGCCTTTTCTTTGAAAATAAGGCGATGTTGGAAGACGAATTTGACCGTCTTTTCGGATCCTTGTTCAAGAATGCGGATGACCATAAGAAAATTGTCAGATTTCTTTCACGGCGAAGAGGCGGTTACACCAGAAAAGAAATTCTCGAACATACGGGCATTCAGGATGGAGGTGGTGCTTCTGAAATGCTCAAGGGATTGGAGGCGAGCGATTTTGTCACCTCATACTATCCTTTTGGAGAACGAAAAACAGAACGGTACAGACTTTCGGACCCGTTTTGTCTCTTTTGGCTTCAATTTGTAGATGGTACGGGGTCTCGGGATGTGCAGTTTTGGCAGAAAAATGCAATCTCTCCACAGTTGAATGTTTGGCGTGGACTCGCCTTCGAAGAGCTGTGCTTCTCACATGTTGCCCAAATCAAACGAAAATTAGGCATCGCTGGGGTCTGTTCCTCTGAGTCTTCTTGGTTGGTGGTTAATGTTGATAAAAAGCAGCAGATGGATATGCTTATCGACCGAGCCGATAACGTTGTAAATCTTTGTGAAATAAAGTTTTATGGAAAACCTTTCGTTATAGACAAGTCTTACGACATTATTCTTCGCGAGCGCGTTCAGACGCTGATGGATGTTGTGCCACACAAGAAGAGCATTCATCTGACTATGATAGTGGCATCCGGACTGAAACAGAACGAATATAGCGGGCAAGTGCAGAACGTGGTCACTCTTGACGATCTGTTCGTGTGAATCACAACATCGGTTTAGTACTGTTCACTAATCACTGTTCACTATAATCATAACGTGAAAAAGTGAAAAGGTGACAGTCGGGGGACAAAAATACGATTAATTCGCAATCACCACTCCACCTCCTTGATCTCCCCCTCGGGACTGCGAAACACAAAGCGTTTCGTTGCTCCTTGGCGCTCCAGCAACATATACGTGCACATATCCGGGATGGGAGTGCCGTCAACGCTGATGAGGTAATCGCCGTTGCGGAGGCCCTTCTCGTAGGCTTTCGTCCCTTTGCGCACAATCGCCTTCACCGCACCGAGGGTGTCGCCCTCCTCGGCCGGAACAAGATTGAGGCCTCTTCCCCTGTTCGCCACGGTGATTTCCGGGTTGCCATCGTGGGGCAGGAAGTAAAAACTCTTCTTCGGCGCGTCGATAATCAGCGAGACGTGTTCCAACAAGGCCGAACCGACGGCACGGTTGTGCGTGGCGGTCGAGATCCACACCTCTTTGAGAACGATGTCGCCGATTTCAATCTCAGGGAAACAGAGTTCCCCACCAATAACCGTATCGTAGGAGGCGCCGAAAAGACCGGCGTAGGTCATCACGGTCGTATCCACATTCACCGTCATCGAATCCAATTGCCGCTTGATGTTGGGGTTATCCTTCGCCCACAGATCCAGCAAATCCTGCGGGAGACCGAACCAACCGCCGACAGCGCCCATATCGAAAAGCATTCTCGGGCGGGCAAACGGAATTTTCGTCCACAGGAAGGGTACGTTGCCGTAAACTTTGTAGGGCACCTTGGCGTGTCCTTTCTCCTCTTTGGCGAAAAAGCCCTTGCGGGAGGTCATGATCAGCAGACTGTCACGGGTGTCGAATTTGAACGAGATGCCTTTGGAGACGAGGTCGAAGCCGAAAGCGCCGTCGATGATACCGCAGGAGAAATTACTGAGCCCTTCGTCCACCACCACCGGATAACCTTTGATGGTGAGATGTCCCATTTTAAGGGAAGGAATCTTCATCATCGCTTTCTTTTTCGTTCTGTTTTGGGCGTCACGGGTGGTGATGCTGGCGCCCATCGGTTGCATCCACGCCTCTTCTTCTCCTATCCAGAAACCCGTCCCGGCACCCGTGTCGAACATCAGATTCTTGGTTTCCCCTTCGATTTCCACGGGCACAATGATGGCCCCGTCCCACATCTTGATCTTGATGGTATCGACAAAATCCTGTTCGGAGATGCCGAAATAGCGGTCGCTCAACCGCTGAGCCGTTGCTTGCCAAAATGCCGAAAACAGCAGCAAAACGACCGTCGTGATGGCTTTTATCGGATTATTCATTCGCATCTTTTCGGTTTTTAGTCACTTTCCGTGACGATTTGAGGCCGCAAAGATACACTTTTAGACTTTTGAAACCACCGTCCGAATGTATAAAGGTCATACTTTCGCTCTAACTAAAATTCGCATAATTCGTAAAATTCGCCGACACTAGCGCCACTCCGCGAAGCACGAGAAGCCATAGCGCGTTTCAACGCCCTCTGGCAGGAAGAAGTAAAGCACCTTCAAATCCGTCGGCATCCCGTCTTTCTTGACGCTGAAGTAGTTGTCGGAACTTTGGTTGGAGGAGAACTTATTCCGTCCCAGGTGAACGAGCATCCATTCGGCGATACGGTCGGTGCGCCATTCGCAGTAGGCGCGGGCCTGAACCGGCGAAATCCCCAACACGGGGAACTCCTTGTATGCAGGATGCTTCGAATAGCGCTGGGCGATACTGTCGGGGAGCTGCTGCCGGATGATTTGCTCATCGGGCAGTGCGGCGCGGTACTCGGCTGACTCCTTCCCGTAGATATGTTCCAACCAGTAGAGGTATTCCAGCCAATCGACATTAGTGATATGGGCTTGGTCGCAATACACGTTGTCCGCAATCTTGACCATACCGGGCGGGGGCGTTTTCTCCTGGTAATTCTTGATGGTGAGGTGCTGCGCGGAGACACCGGTGGCGCAGAGCCATAACAACACGAAGAGGAGTTTGCATTTCATAATCTTACATTTTGGGTGGGTTCTTTATTATATAAACGTAAGATTTGGGGAGAATCTTGGGTGAAATGTGAGATTTTTTTTTGTTGTTCGGGGGGTGTAATATATTGAATGTTAATAAAATACGGGTTGATATTTGGGGTTGTAGAGACGCGCCATGGCACGTCTCTACATCACCTTGTCACCGTTTCACCGCAAACGCCGTAAATGAAATAAATGTATCTTTGCGGTCGTTTACCTAATTGTGGCCCTTTTATGTTTTTTTGCGTCTTAATAAAAAACAAGCATTAATTTTATGAATATGAAAAATATACGATTGACAACCATTTTTCTTACACTTTTACTGTCATATGGACACGTTTGTATGTCCCAGCAGTTAGACAAGCATGTTTTGAAGACTCAGCGGGATATTGACTTGTTTTTTGAAAAATATGATGAGATTTATGATGTGTATCATGACTTTTACAAAGATAAACAGTTCGATAAGGCGATTCTCCATCTAAAAGAACTTGTCACATTCTTTGACACAACTGCTATTGACAGTCAGTGGGTGGATGCTAGGATCTACAAGGAAGAAATGACAGCCGATGTATATTATAATCTTGCATGCTGCTACGCATTGACGGCACAAAAGAAACTGGCATTGGAAACACTGGAAAAATCCATACGCGTAGGTTACAAGGATTATCGTAATATGCTTAACGACAGCGATTTTGAGAGTATCAGAGAAGACAAGAAATTCAAATCCTTGCTTGAAGAGATTAAGCAATATGACCGATTGACGATTTTACAAAATTCGTCTGCCTATATCAAAGATGACAACGATTCGCTGCCGCAATTTGTTTATCAGGATTCTGGAGACTATCGTTTGTTGAATGTCAGAAAGTTTTTTGATCTGGACTCCGTTGCCGGTGACGGTGATGAGATTTCCAAGATCCTGAATATCCTTCATTTCGTTCATAAAGCTATCCGGCACGATGGGGGCAATTTTGCGCTGTGTGAATTTGATGCTATCGATATCTACAATTATCACAAATCAACAGGAAAAGGTGTCAATTGCCGTCATCTGGCCATTGCTTTGAATGAGATGTATCTTTCGATGGGCATACCGTCGCGATATGTGACCTGTATGCCATACGACGAGAAAGATCAGGATTGCCACGTCATCAATTCGGTTTGGTCGTCACAATATCAGAAATGGATTTGGATAGACCCCACTTTCGAAGCATATGTGAAAGACGAAAATGGTAATTTCTTGAGCATCCCGGAAGTGCGGGAGAGACTAATTGACGGTCGGCCTCTTTTCTTGAACGAAGATGCCAACTGGAATTATGAGAACAAGCAGACAAAAGAGTATTATCTGGAGGGCTATATGGCCAAAAACCTATATTGGTTTGATTGCGTGACAAATTATTGTTTCAATCCGGAGAGCAGATATAGGTATGTGAAGAATAAGCACGTGGTTTTAACACCGTCAACATACAAAACGCCATCAACATACGAAAATTCCAGCGATTGGGCCGTTATCACCCACGATGCCGATTATTTTTGGCAAACTCCGACAAAATAAACGATATGTAACGGTGTGGGGGCGAGAATAATCATTCGTCCCTAAAATGCAATTATACCATTTTTGGTCCGTTGTAGAGACGCGCCATGGCACGTCTCTACAACGATCCGTCATTTGTTTTTACTCATCAGCAGCTTTGTCTTTCGCATCTCTTTTTGGAGTAGCTCCATTCGTTCCTTCAATTGTTCTTTGGTAGGCAACACGTCCTTGATCCGGATGTTGTTGTAAGTTGCCACACCAATCGGAGTTGTAATACCCTTGAACGACCATTGCACCTCCGTCTTATTCATATCTGAACAGATGAGAAGGCCGATATTTGGGTTGTCATCGGGAGTTCTCACCAATTCGTCAACGGCATTGACATAAAAGTTCAATTTGCCGGCAAATTCAGGTTCAAAGGGCTTGGCTTTCAACTCGCACACGATAAAACAACGAAGACGGATGTGGTAGAACAAAAGGTCTATCTTTCGTGAATGTCCACCGACAATGATTTCTTTCTGCTTGCCTATGAAGGCAAAACCTGTTCCCATTTCAAGCAGGAGGTCTGTGACGTTTCGGGTAAGAGCCGCCTCCATTTCGTCCTCGTCATAAATCTCATGTGTGACAGTAGCAAAGCCGAAATCATAGTTTTCTTTCAATACCTCCTGGACAAGTTTGCTCTGCAAGACTGGCAAGTGCTCACTGAAGTTGTTAGCGATTTTCCCTTGATGTTTGTAGAGGTTGGCTTTGATGCAATTGATGAGGGCATCGCGGCTAAGACCTTGTTCGATGGTTTTGCCCAAATAGAACAGTGCTTCGTCTATGGATTTACATTTCGTGATAATCTCAACATGGTGTCTCCAGGGAACCAACGCAAAAGGCAATGGAAATTCTGCACCAACTTGGTGCATTTTTCCATCTTGTAATTCTCTACCAAGTTGGTAGAGAATTATATCTTTTTGATTTTTAGGCGAATATATTTCTTCGTTGAATTGTTGGATTCTTTTACAATCTCCCTTTTCTGTATAATAGAGATACCATTTCTTCATGAACCACAAATTTGGAGCGGAGAATCCTTTTTCATTAGGAAACTCCCTCCTCAAATCCAAGCTTACCTGCTCCACAACACCACTGCCCCATCGTTCCTCTGCCTTCTTTTGCACAAGGTCGCGTCCCAACTGCCAGTTGAACAGCAATTTTTCGGCATTCACCTTCACGGCAGCCTTTACCTGTGCCGAACGGTAGCGGTGCTTCACCTCGGCAATCCATTCGGCATAATCCCCGTCAAGGTGGATATCATGCGAGCTAACCATACTCGGTTCATCAGAATAACTTTCTTTTTTCATCTCAAATTATTTAAATGATCCACCGACAAACATACAAAATCATTCTGAGATAAACAAGGATAAAATTAATATAACTTACTAAAAATCAAACATATAAAAACAACATTTTTCGATATAAAAGTTGCAGATTCCAATATAAAAATTGCAAATTGTAAAAAATGTGCGAAGTCAAAGGTGCCCACATAATGGGGAAGCAACCTGATATTTTGGAAGATTTTGGCGGTGAGTGTGTATATCTCCACTGTTGTCTTGCTGAAGTACCCGCACCAACCTGCTCTCCGCCTCCGTGCTCACGTGCGCGAAGTGGAGTCGGATCAAAACTGAAACGAGTACACAAAATAGAACGTGGAGTTGTAGTGTTTCTTGAGGATTCCGGTGGTGACTTCTTGTTCGGGGGTGCCAATCGGGATGAGGGAGTGGCTGAAACGGAGCGACAGGCCGTGGTGACGTTTGAAGACGTAAGAAAGGCCCGTAAGAAAAGAAAACTCAAACCGATTGAGGTCATAATAGTCGTCCCACACATCGCTCCAACTCGAAGTGCCAGCAGGAGTGCCAACATGGTGTCGTTGTACAGTCCTCTGATACAACAGAAAGCCGATTGTGGGGCCGAAATCAAGCCACACTCCATCATTGTCAGTTTTAATGCTGTTAAAGCGAAATCGTAATAGAAGCGGAAATTCTATGTAGCCTAAAGACGTTGAATGCTTGTCTTTACGTGCCAATCCTTTAACACCGAAATTAGGTTTGGAGCGGGTGCCTTTCATTGTAAAGTTCATATCCAGCTGCAACAACATTCGTACATTGTAGTTGTCAACAAGTTTCACATTGCCGAATAATCCAGTTGTTATTCCTGTTTTCCAATATCCAGGAATATTATCCGCAGACATCGCTGAAAATGTATTGCCGAATACAACACCTCCGCCGAAATAGGACTTTTGGGAGAAGCCTTGCAGAAAGCACAGGCTCAACGCAAAAATCAGAATCAGTCGGTTTCTCATTGTTTTTTTATTGGATTGTTAACGTGGGAAAAGGGAATGTAGCTTGGATATGGATGTGTGCGGTGTGACGGTAGATATGTTCTTCCGATTACCAAAGGGCAACACGTCCGAGACGGCCGAGGTCGAGTGTGGCGGTCTCTGCGCCGAGAGCTTTGAAAGCCCGCATGATGGTGCTGTAGGTGATGCTTCGCCCGCTCTCAATCTTGGATACTTCCGCCCGTTTCACCCCCATACGCTCTCCCAGCTGCTGCTGCGTGAATCCGATTTTCTTCCGAGTCTGTTTGATGGCCTCTCCAATGCGATATTCCTCCACTCCTGCTCGCACTTGCGCGTCAAAAGCGTCTCTTTCAGGAGTGCCGACCTCGCCAATGTATTTGACGAGCATTTCTTTGTGTGTCTTAATCTCCATTTTCTTCTCGTGTTTTATAATAGTTGTCTCTAATACTTTCTGCATGTTCAATCTCTTGCTTTGGCGTTTTTCGGGTCTTTTTGTCAAATCCGTGCGTTGCCACTACAATCGAAGACCGTGTTTTGTCCCAAAACGAAAGCAATCTGTACTCGTTGCTCTCATATTCGGCCCGGAACTCCCATATCCTTGATTCGCCCAATTTCTTGAAAATCCGGGAATCTACGACTCCCATACTCACCAAGGAGATATTGTAGAATAGTTTTTTCCTTGCCTTATCCGGCATAGCATCTATATATGACTGAGCTTCCTCGAGATATTCAACATCAATGTTCATCGCCTTGTTTTTTTCAAAACGCAAAAATACAAAAAATGTTACAATATTGGAAACAAAAAAAAGAGTAGGTTAGCGACAAAAAGTTATCTTCACATATCGCTCGTATCTTCACGTATTATTTCATTGTTATCTACTATTCTTAACTGCTTCACCTTTGCGCTCCCCACTTCCGTATTCACATGCACGACATACATCCTTGCTGGGTGGTGGCGGACTGAGATTTCGGTGCGGCAGAAGGTGCACTCTCTTGGGCAAAATCTTCCCAAAAATCCAAGAGATTCACCCGAGGCGTGTTCACATACGACTTCTCGCATTTTTTACAAGATGCAGCTTTTATCACAAAAATTGCATCTTTTCAATTGAATAATGTCATTTTTATTATTTTGATTCTTAATAAGTTAAAAGTATTTTGCTCTTGATTTTTTCGTTTTAATTTCATAGTTTTGCAGGCAATAATATTTAAAGAATAAAGATGGAAAAAGAAATTCTTCTCGCTAACAAATCTATGCAGGACCTTATTTACGACATCCGAGGTGTTAGGGTTATGTTGGATTATGATTTGGCAACTATTTACGGTGTGGAGACCCGCACTTTGAACCAAGCCGTGAAGCGAAACATGGAACGCTTCCCACAAGATTTTATGTTCAAGTTAACCGAAGAAGAATGGTTTGCTCTTGTACAGAAAATTAGTATGTCATCACAAATTGTGATGACATACCCTGAGAAGAGACCTAAGAAAGCAACTCCTTACGCCTTCACGGAACATGGGGCGGTGATGCTTGCCTCCGTGCTTCGGAGTCCGAGTGCCGTACAGATGAGCGTGATGGTGACGAGAGCGTTCATCGCCATGCGGCAGGCACTCTCCTCAATGCTGTCTTACGACCTGCAAATAGAGCAACTTTCCCACAAAGTTGACCAGCTGAACGCGCACGTTGAGGAAATTCTGCACGACCAAAACGACATCAACCAATTGCAGTCGCAATTCAACAACGAGGTTGCCCTGCAAATCGAGGTAATTAACGATGCGCTGGATCAGCTACGCGAGAAAAAGACGGAACCGGACAATCCGATAGGATTTAAATTGCAGTAAGAGAACTCCAAACGACTTGAGTTTACATAATTAAGACGATGAATAGTATGTCGTCGTAAATGAAAAAAATGTATCTTTGCGGTCGAAAACCAATATGATGATAGATTATGACATATCTGAACCAATTTCACAAGGAAGTGACGAAGCGCAAGAAGCGGAAAATCGCCGCATCGCAGAAATCGCCGATGAGCTCAGCCGACTTTGCAGAGTATATGAAGCGCAATTTGGAGTTGGCGAAGGCAATGTAACTCCGATTGTAACCGAACAACGAGTGGCGGAACAGTTGGCGAAATCCAAAGGCTTTTGGATACCAATGACCGATGTTTTCCGTCTTGGTGTCCCCGGACCCAGTGGCCATGAAAATGACACATACGTTTCAGAGCAAGGCATTTACAAGGTAAACAACCTGCTTAATAATAATGGCAGCATCGTTTCTCTACTTCAGAAAGTATTGCTGCACAATGCAATTTTCCCCGACACAGCATATTCATTCCATGGTTTCGCCGGATTCGATGGACGAACAGTACAGCCGGTTCTTTATCAACCTCGCGTTGCCGATGCCAGACCTGCCAGCCAGATAATGATAGATACCTATATGGCGGCACTTGGTTTTGAAAAGACTTCCGAAGAGGGCCGTTTCACCAATAGGGATTATGAAGCATGGGATCTCCTTCCTCGCAATGTTTTGGTTGACAACGAAGGGGATATCTTTGTGGTTGATGCTGAAATCAAACGATTGTAATAGAGTTGTTTATAATATATTTCCACGTATCGCTCGTATCTTCACGTATTATTTCCTTACCATTCATCGTTCATAATTTTGCATTCTTAATTACCACAAACTTAACCTTCACGCTTCCCACCTCCGTACTCACGTGCGTGAAGTAGAACCGAATCAAAACTGAAACGAATACACAAAATAGAACGTGGAGTTTGGGAAAAGGTGTATTATGCTTTAAATATCAAATAAGCACCAATCGTACAGAAACCGAAAAATAGGGTGTATGTTACAATGGTGATTATAGCCCATACAACACGTTGTCGTTTTGTCTGATGCTCGTATTCATTCCAATATTTGCGCCATTTGTTCTTATACGTCAGGAAATACCAGTGGAAGAGGTGGAAAAAACCTAAAGATAGGACAAGAGTGGTGGATAGGGTCCAAAAGTTGTTGCCAATTAATTTCGTGATTAGGGCGGCCATTGGTAAGAACCATAGCAACCCCAAAAGAGAATAGTACCTGTACCTACCTCCGTTAAACTCGGCTTCTGCATGTCGAAGATAGTCTCCTTTTTTTAACTTGCGCTTAATAGGTAACCACCTCATCTGCCAAAAAACAACGCAGTTCACATTGATGAGATTTACAAACCTTTCCATTGTCCACAATTCCAGTTCTGCAAAAATACACATTTTTTATCACAGCCCCACATTAATATTCAATGCATAATAAAAAGGAGCGAACAACCATTCGCTCCTTCAATGTGATTTTATCGTTTTCGGTCTGTAGGGGCGAATCATTATTCGCCCCTACACCGTCGTTACATTACAATCTCTCAATTTTCACCCTAATCTTCACATCCTCCAGATCCATCTCCACGCCGTCGGTGACCGTGTCGGCGATGGTCAGGGAGGTGCAGAGGGTCTCGTTGCAGATGTGGCTCTCGAAGGCCTTCAACGCGGGGGTGATGACTTCGTTGTTCTCCACGGTGATGGCGATCTTGTCCAGCACCTCGAAGTTGTTCTCCTTGCGGTAGGTCTGCACCAACTTCACGAACTCGCGGGCGTAACCCTCGTTCTTCAGCTCTTCGGTGACTTCGATGTCCAAAGCCACGGTCAGCGCACCGAAGTTGGCCACCACCCAGCCGGGGATGTCCTGCGCCTGGATCTCCACATCGTCGGTGGTGATCTCCACGGGCTGACCCTCGATCTCGAACCTCATCACGCCCTCTTTCTCCAACTGCGCGATCTCGGCCTGCGAGAAGCCGGTGATTTTGGCGGCTACGAGCTTCATAATCTTGCCGTATTTCGGTCCCAACTTCTTGAAATCGGGCTTGATACGTTTCACGAAGACGCCGTCCTCGTTGCTGACGAACACCAACTCCTTGACGTTGACCTCGTGCAGAATCAGATCCTGCACCAACGAGATCTGCTGTTTGAAATGCTCGTCCATCACAGGGATCATAATCTTGGAGAGCGGCTGACGCACCTTCAGGTTGGTCTTCTTACGCAACGCCAACACCATAGAACTGAACTGTTGTGCAAGCTGCATACGCTCTTCCAACTCTTTGTCAATCAACTCCTCGTGTACTTCGGGATAGTCGGCCAAGTGCACGGACTCGAATGCTTCCTTGCCGGTGACGCGGTTGAGGTCCTGGTAAAGCTTGTCCATGAAGAACGGCGCGATGGGCGAGGCGATCTTGGCGATGGTCTCCAAGCAGGTGTAGAGCGTCTGGTAGGCGGAAATTTTGTCTTCGCTGTATTCGCCCTTCCAGAAGCGGCGACGACAGAGACGCACGTACCAATTGCTGAGGTAAGCGTCCGTAAAGTCCTGAATCTCACGGCCCACCTTGGTCGGCTCGTAGTCGATGTAGTTCTCCTGACAGTGCTTCACCAACGTGTTCAGCTCGGAGAGAATCCAACGGTCGATTTCGGGACGTTTGGCGAACGGAATCTCCGCCTCTTTGTACGTGAATCCGTCAATGTTGGCGTACAGTGCGAAGAAGTTGTAGGTGTTGAACAGCGTGCCGAAGAATTTGCGCTGCACCTCGCCGATGCCGGCCTCGTCGAATTTGAGGTTGTCCCACGGGGAGGCGTTGGTGATCATATACCAGCGGGTCGCGTCGGGACCGTATTTGTGGATGATCTCGAACGGATCAACGGCGTTGCCCAAACGTTTGGACATCTTGTTGCCGTTTTTGTCGAGCACCAAGCCGTTGGAAATCACAGACTTGAAAGCCACACTGTCGAACAGCATGGTGGCGATGGCGTGCAATGTGAAGAACCAGCCGCGGGTCTGATCCACACCCTCCGCGATGAAGTCGGCGGGGAAGTTGGTTTTGAAGAACTCCTTGTTCTCGAACGGGTAGTGCAGCTGGCTGTACGGCATAGAGCCGGAGTCGAACCAGACATCGATAAGGTCGCTCTCGCGGTACATCTTCTGGCCCGTCGGGGAGACCAGCACGATGCTATCGACGTAGGGTTTGTGCAGGTCGATGTTGTTGTCGTAGTTCTCCTGCGACATATCGTTGACCTTGAAGTTCTTATACGGATTCTCAGTCATAAAGCCGGCGGCGATGGACTTGTCGATTTCGGCCATCAGCTGCTCGATGGAGCCGATGCAGATCTGCTCTTTCTTGTCCTCGGTGGTCCAGATGGGAAGCGGCACGCCCCAGAAGCGGGAGCGGGAGAGGTTCCAATCGACGAGGTTTTCGAGCCAGTTGCCGAAACGGCCGGAGCCGGTGGCGGCAGGCTTCCACTTGATGGTCTTGTTCAGCTCCATCATACGCTCTTTGTAGGCGGTCGTCTTGATGAACCAGGAGTCGAGCGGATAGTAAAGCACGGGCTTGTCAGTGCGCCAGCAGTGCGGGTAGTTGTGGGTGTGTTTCTCGCTCTTGAAAAGCTTGCCCTGCTCCTTCAGCATCACCACGATATCCACGTCCAAGGATTTGTCCTTCTCCGTTTTGGTGGGGTCGTAGGCGTTCTTCACGAACTGGCCGGCGTAAGGGCGGTAGGCCTCCACGTCCATATAGTTTTGGACAAATTCGGGGTCGAGGTCCTCGATGCGGTAGAACTTGCCGGTGCGATCGACCATCGGCTGGCGGATGCCGTCCTTGTCGATCATCACGAGCGGCGGGATGCCGGCGGCGGCGGCCACGCGCTTGTCGTCGGCGCCGAAGGTCGGGGCGATGTGGACGATGCCGGTACCGTCTTCCGTGGTGACATAGTCACCGGGGATAATGCGGAAGGCGCCCTCGCCGGGATTCACCCACGGGATGAGCTGCTCGTAGGAGATGCCCACGAGATCTTTGCCCTTGAACTCCTTCACAACCTCCGGGGCCTCCTTGAACATCGTGGAAACCAGCGCTTTGGCCATCAGGATGTAGCAGGGTTGTTCGGTATAAGGATGCACGGTCTTCAGCATCACGTAGTCGATATTCGGACCCACGCACAACGCCGTGTTGCTCGGCAGCGTCCACGGGGTGGTCGTCCACGCAATCGCGTATGTGGGCATCGGGTCGTTGGCGTTAATGGACAAATTATCGTTGCCGTTCACCAATTTGAACAGTGCCACGCATGTAAGGTCCTTCACGTCGCGGTAGCAGCCGGGCAGGTTGAGCTCGTGGGAGCTGAGGCCGGTGCCGGCGGCGGGGGAGTAGGGCTGGATGGAGTAGCCTTTATAGAGCAGACCTTTCTTGTAAAGTTCTGACAGTAAATACCATACGGTTTCGATGTACTTGTTGTCGAAAGTGATGTAGGGGTGTTCGAGATCGACCCAGTAGCCCATCTCGCGGGTGAGGTCGTCCCATTTGTCCTTGAACTTCATCACCTCGCGGCGACAGGCCTTGTTGTAGTCCTCCACGGAGATCTTCTTGCCGATGTCCTCCTTGGTGATGCCGAGGGTCTTCTCCACACCAAGTTCCACGGGCAGTCCGTGCGTGTCCCAGCCGCCCTTACGTCCGACGTACTTGCCGGTGAGGGTTTGGTAGCGGCAGACGATGTCCTTGATGGTGCGGGCCATCACGTGGTGGATGCCGGGCATACCGTTGGCGGACGGCGGTCCCTCAAAGAAAACGAAACGTTTGTGTCCCTCGCGGGTCGATAGACTCTTGGCGAAGATGTCATTGTCTTTCCAATATTTTCTCATTTCCTCCCCAAGGGCAGGGAGATTAAGACCTTTGTATTCAGTATATTTCATCGAAGTATAGATTTTTCCAAAAAACTGGCAAAGATACAATTTTTTTGGGATTAGTGAGTAGTGAGCAGTGAGCAGTTTGGGGCCATTATATTGAGAATCATATTGAGAATCTAATCC
The DNA here is from genome assembly GCA_900315245.1 of uncultured Bacteroidales bacterium. Classification (GTDB taxonomy): domain Bacteria; phylum Bacteroidota; class Bacteroidia; order Bacteroidales; family WCHB1-69; genus F23-D06. Next base: position 117,755 of record OMYJ01000001.1, on the reverse strand, counting down.
CCCTGCATCAAAACAAACAATTCTTGAATCTCTTTTTGTGCCAAAGGGAGCAAGCAGTTGTCCTTCTTCGCCAAAATGGCAGCCCTAATTTGTTCCACGGAGTAATCTATTTTCGTCACATTGTTATCATTGTTCAAAATCTTGTACCAATAATGGAACAATCTCATCCTGCATTCAGATCGTCCGTCAGATGAATCACACACAAACAAGATAACCTCTTCATAATCATCCCAAAAATCAGAAATAATACCGAGGATTGTGTTTCGTATCCTTGGATCCATGCCATATCGCCCGACCGTGCTTTTGGCAAAAACAAAATTATAGACTACACAAGATTCTATGGGAACCTTGTTGAAATAGGCAATATACTCGACCCCTTTGTCGGTTACAAAACGATATTCTCCATCAATGTTTTTACTGTACGGATAATGGCTTAACGATTTCAATTCCACGGTTTTTGATTAATGCTTTCATGTCTCCTCCGTTTTCAATGCAGTCAATCATCGCGTTTTTGTCATCGATGATTTTTTGGAAAAAGGCCCTTGCCTCCTCTTTAGTTTTAATTTTCTTCTTCATAGTTCGTTCATTTTTATCGTCTGCAAAAATACATTTTTTTTAATATCCATACATTATTCGATAATTTTTTTAACTCCAGTCCCCCGCGTGCGGAACGCACGCCGCAAGCTCCTCTTTCAAGTGAATTGCCCATTATAACTGTATATAAATCAATTACTTACCCCCCCCCCGAAAACATAAAAAATTGCATTTTTTTGCAACGATTCGGGCTTTAAATTTTGTTTTGTAGTTATAATTTTATTTTGTATCTTTGCAGCGTCATTTTCCTGAGAAGCTCTAGTGACTAAAGGTCTGCTTATCAGTTCAGGAGAATGACTTTTTTGTTTCTTCATATTTTGCGTTTTTAGTTTATCTGGCGGGTGTCCGTCTGCATGGATATTATCAACAAGTTCAGCTTCGTTCTTTTTCATCTCTAAATTTTTAAGTTGTGACCCGCAAATTTACAAAATAAAAGCAAACAAATCAAGAGCCAATGATATTTAACTTGCTAAATATCAAAATAATAAAAGTGACATTTTACGATTGAAAAGTGGCTGTTCCCGGAAAGAAAATGGCAAATTGCAGAAAATGCACAAAACAACACCTAGCGGTGCATCGGATTGATCGCCTGGAATTTTGGAAGATTTTGTTCGTGAGGGTGCAATTTCCGTTTTCACCCTAACCTCGCCCCCGGCACATACCTTGCGCACGCGGAGATTTCACTTACGGCAAAACACCCGCCGGTTCCCGCACACCCGGTCGCCGAACCGGTTCGCCCACTTCTCGCAGTACAGCTCGTAGTACGACATCCCTTTCCTCTTTCGGAACCGTTCAAAACAGGGTAGGGCGGCCCAAATGATGGAAGGAATGGCGATGACCGGTAAAAACAGCGGTCCCAACAGGATGGACTGTAGACAATGCCCATATTCGTGCACCAGCAAGTCGTAGTCCATCTTCGAAATCGCCCCTTTGCCGCTTTCGCTCAAGTCCGTGTCGTTCAGGAAGATGAACATCCCGCATCCGGCGCTGTAAGGGATTTTCCAACAGGTCACCACGCTCGACCGGAAGACGAAATGCCGGTTCGGAAGAAACACCAGGAACAGAAGCAGACCAATGGCATTCTGGACAATCCCCCACGTCCACTGCACCATCGTGCAAAGCAAAAATCTGACCGTTTTCATAACATTAAGCAAGCCATTGAAATCCCTTAGACGTGATATAGTCATTGTTTTCAGATTCGCTGCAGCCATTGGTTCATGAAACGATCATAAACACACGGCCACCCCCTCCTTGCTACAGCGCGTGAAAAGTGTTCCAAATCAGCACGGTTTTGCCTAATCTTCGGGGAGAAATCAGCGTAATATTGCGTCCATTATAAAGCGTTGAAGTCATGATTACGGTCTCTTCAATACGGTCGCAGAAGTATTCCGGACTTTTGTAACCTTGGCATATAAAGGGATTTACAATCTTTTTCTTCATAATATTCAGACTATAAAAGTTCAATATTCATTACATAATTTCCGTAACGGAAAAACTGAAACGCAAAAGTACAAAAAGAATCATATTGGAAATAAGTTCTTCAAGTTTCGCATACTCTTTCTTGTAGCAGCAGTTGGTGTGTTTTCGTGACTTTTCGTAGGAGATTCCGCTCGCTCACTGCGTTTGCGGCGGAATGTTCGCACTGCCAGACGAAAGAGGGGGAAAAAGAAGGGCGGCGGAAGAAAAAGTACCGTATTCCAAAAACGCACCTACGCCGCCCTTCTTTTTCCCCTTTTGACCCCATGCGCGACGCACCATTCCGCCAGTGACGACAGGAACTGGCGGAATCCCCTCCGTTCAACAACAAACTTTCCGAAAACTACATGAACTGAGCTTTCGAATCCTCAGTTGTTTATTCCCTTAACCCTATTGCCTGATCACTAATCACTGTTCACTGCTCACTAATCACTAAAATTCGTACCTTTGCCGCCTCAAAATCACTCAAATATGCGAAAGATAATCACCCCCATAATCCTCCTCGCCATGATGACCGCAACTGCGCAACGCGATTATACCCAGTATGTTAACCCGATGATCGGGACCAACGGCATGGGGCACACCTTCCCCGGCGCGTGCTACCCCTTCGGGGGCGTGCAGGTGAGTCCCGACACGGACACCATTCCCCACAACATCAACGGCCGCTACCAGCCGGGCGTCTATGACTACTGCGCCGGCTACCAGTACCGCGACAAGACCATCGTGGGCTTCAGTCACACCCACTTCAGCGGCACCGGCCACTCCGATATGGGCGACATCCTGCTGATGCCCTTCACCGGCGAGGTGCAGCTCAATCCCGGCACTGCCGACAACCCCGACGGCGGCTACCGCTCGCGCTTCAGCCACACCACCGAGAAGGCCTCGCCCGGCTACTATGAGGTGCGCCTCAGCGACGACGACATCCTCGTGCAGCTCACCGCCACCCCGCACTGCGGCATCCACAAATACACGTACCCCCAAGGCGAAACCCAGAAGCTCATTGTCGATCTCAACCACTGTCTTTACAACTACGACGGCAAGGTGCTGTGGGCCTCCCTGCGGATGGAAGACCCTTGGACACTGACGGGCTACCGCATCACCAACGGCTGGGCTCGAGAGAACTACGTCTATTTCGCCATCCACTTCAGCAAGCCCGTGGCGCACTACGGCTATCAGGATTTCGGGAAACAGGACTATAACGGCTTCTGGCGCCGCTTCGACCTGAACCACGACTTTCCCGAGATGGCGGGCCGCAAGGTAGTGGCGTGGATAGAGTTTGAGCGCATGGATGATAATCCCGTGTTAGAGGTTTCGGTGTCCCTTTCCGCTGTAGGTACGGATGGTGCAGAACTCAACTGGGCGAAAGAGAGTGTTGGGGTCACCAAACCGTTTTTTGACATTTTCCATCAAAAAGCCAAACAAGCTTGGAACAACAAACTGGGTATTTATGAAGCAAAAGGCACACCCGACCAACTCGCTATGTTCTACACCTCGCTTTATCATACCATGATCAATCCCTCTGTTTATCAAGATGTAGATGGGAAATATCGCGGGGTGGATCATAATATCCATCAGAATGAAGAAGGTCATACCAACTATACAATTTTCTCTCTGTGGGATACTTACCGCGCCGAACATCCGTTGCTGAACATCATTGACCCTGTAAGTGCGGCTGATATGATAGAGTCCATGGTGAGTCACGCCCATCAAAGCGTACACGGCATATTGCCGGTGTGGAGCCATGCAGGTAATGAGAATTGGTGTATGATCGGATATCACGGCGTTTCAGCGGTAGCGGATGCTTTTCTATACAATGACAAGGTGCATTCGAATTTAGATTATGCGGTTTTCCCTCATATTTTGTATAGTGCAAATCTGGATTATTATGACCACACAGACCTGTACAAGAAATTGGGTTATGTCCCGTATGATAAGTCGGCCGTTGGAACCTCTATTACATTGGAGAACGCCTACGAAGACTGGGTGATTTATCGATTGCTTGACAGTAAAATCAGAGTTGATTCCGAAGACAAAGAAATATACCGGCAGCGCGCGCTGAACTTCAAGAACGTTTTCAACCCCGAGACAGGCTTTGCGCAGGCACGCTACGAGGACGGCTCGTGGAAGACGCCCGCCGACCTGCTCTCCACCTCCAACGAGGGCTTTATCGAGGGCAATAGTTGGAACTACTCGTTCTACGTGCCGCACGATGTCAACGGCTTGATCAAGATCATGGGCGGCGACAAGGTCTTCGTGAACCGTTTAGACGAGCTCTTCACAATGTACGTGCCCGACAAGTTCTTTGCTGAGACCGAGGATGTTACCCGCGAAGGGATGTTGGGCGGCTATGTGCACGGCAACGAGCCCAGCCACCACATCCCGTACCTCTACATGTGGACTTCCCAGCCGTGGAAGACGCAGCTGCGCGTGCGCGAGGTGATGAACAAGATGTACCGCAACCACCTCGACGGGCTGTGCGGCAACGACGACTGCGGACAGATGTCGGCATGGTACATCTTCAGCGCGATGGGCTTCTATCCCGTCTGTCCCGCCAGCGGCCAGTACGTCTTCGGCGCGCCCTACCTGCCCGAGAACGTCCTCCATCTGCAAAACGGCAACACCCTGACCATCAAGGCGCCCAACGTCAGCGACCAGAACTGCTACATCCAGTCGGTGACGCTCAACGGCAAACCGCTGCACTGCGCCTACATCACCTACGAGCAGATCATGGCCGGCGGCGAGCTGGTCTTCACGATGGGCAGCAAGCCGAACAAGAAATGGTTCACGGAAAAACCATATTCATTAGAACCGTAGGGACGTATCGCATACGTCCGCCGATGGTCATAAAAAAACTGCCACAAAATAATTTTCAAAAACCATCGTTTTGTATTGAAAAAAAGAGTATTTTTGCAGACCGATTAAAATTGTATTTTAACGTAAAAAATAAATCAATATGATTGCAAAGAAAACAGACAAAGGAAATTTGGAAAACAAGCGCGGCTTGTTCCTTCTTGTCGGATTTGCCGTGGTTTTAGGTCTTATCTACGCTGGATTCGAGCTTTTCGCCAACGAAGACAAGGCACCTGCATTTGAGTTGCAGGATGATGAGTTCATCACGGTGGTGGATGATGATGTGATTGCCACCGACCAGACTCCTCCCCCGCCACCAGAGCCGCAACAGCAACAACAAGAGGTGGTGCTTAATATTGTCGAGGATAATATCAAAGTCAACACTGATCTTTCCTTTGACGTGGAATTCAATGAGGAAGAAGCTATCGTGGATTTTTCCGATGAGCAGATTGATGTGGTCGAGGATGTCGCTGAGGAAGAACCTCCGATGATGTTCACGGAAGAGATGCCAGAATTCCCCGGTGGTCCTGAAGCCCTCAACGCTTTCCTGACCCGCGAAATCCAATATCCGGAAGTTGCCCGTAACAATGGTATTACCGGCACCGTGCTGATTGAGTTCGTCGTCGAGAAAGACGGACGTGTCAGTAACGCCAAGGTTAAAGTTCCGTTGTTCCCCGAATGCGACAAGGAAGCTGTCCGCGGTGTCATGGCCATGCCGAAATGGAAACCCGGTAAGAACATGGGCAAGCCCGTCCGCTGTTTCTATCAGGTGCCCGTCACGTTCAGACAATAACTCTGATTTCAGGTTTCTGGATTCAAGTTTCATGTTGAACGTTGCCAGTTCCTGATTCTTTAACCAAATATTACGATATAAAAAGGAATCCATTCGGGTTCCTTTTTTTGTGCAATAAAATGTTTTCTATTTCCGTTGTTCTAATAAAGCAAGGAGACTTGCCGAACAAGAATGTTTCACGTAAAAACCCGCAAAAATGGTTACAAAGAAATCAGACAAGGGAAATCTGGAAAACAAACGCGGACTTTTCGCGTTAGTCGGATTCGTTGTGGTGCTTAGTCTTATTTATGCAGGTTTCGAACTTTTTGCCAGCGAAGACAGAGCGCCCGCGTTTGAACTGCAGGATGACGACTTCATCACTGTCATGGATGATGATGTTCTCGCCACCGATCAAACCCCACCACCGCCTCCCCAACAACAACAACCTCAAACAGAGGTTATCCTGCAACTTGTGGACAATAATGTGCACGTGGATATGGATATCTCATTTGATGTTGAAGTTACCCAAGATGATGTCATCCCTGACATTGAAGACACAAAAGTGGAATTGTTGGAAGAAACGTCAGGAGAAGAACCACCGGAGACATGGACAGAGATAATGCCCGAGTTTCCTGGCGGCCCCGAAGCGCTCAATGCTTTTCTGACCCGCGAGATCCAATATCCCGAAGTGGCTCGTAACACGGGTATCACAGGCACTGTGCTCATAGAGTTCGTCGTTGAGAAGGACGGCCGAGTGAGCAACGCTAAGGTCAAAGTCCCGTTGTTCCCCGATTGCGACAAAGAAGCCGTCCGTGGCGTCATGTCCATGCCGAAATGGAACCCCGGCAAGAAGAACGGCAAACCCGTTCGCTGCTACTATCAGGTGCCCGTCACGTTCAGACAATAGTTCTGATTGTTAATGCGAAAACAAAACGGGAAATCCATTGTGGATTTCCCGTTTTTATTTTAAGATGTGGTTAATGTAGGGGCGAATAATTATTCGCCCTTACATTTCAATATTTCCGTTTCAGGATCTCCGACCAGATCACCCCTTTGTACACCTCTTCCTCATCCATTGAAAGGGCGACCCGTGGATTTTCGGTTTCCTTGACGGTGTGCTCCTTTGCCTCTTCTGCATTGTGTGCGAATGTCTGCTCGAAATCGCGTTCGCTCATCGTCTCGTAGGAGAAATATTCGTTGTTTTGTCCGGGCTGCGGGGCAACTCTTGCCCTCCTTTGCGGCTGCACCTCGTCCGGTTCATTGACCTCTTCAACTATAATCGGTCGTCCACCCCTGTTCTTCTTTGTCTGGCGTTCCGCTTCCTCTTTTTTAAACGTTTTGACGACAGACCACAAAATGCTGCCCACGATGAGTATAATGTATAATATTGAATCAAAGTCCATAATTTCTATTCTTTATTCTTGTTTTGAAATTCCAAAGTGTTCTGTTCCAGCTGATCGCTCAGTTTTTTATTTTCGCTTTTCGCTTTTGCAATGCTGACGTTGAGGTCGTAGCAGATGAGAAAGATGGCGGCACTCCAGTTAATCCACAGCAAAATGGCAAAAATGGCACCCAAAGAGCCGTATATCAGGTTGTAGCTGTCGAAATTGGAGAAGTAGATGTTGAGAAACCAAAGCAGCACCACCAACAATATGGTGCAGGTGGAAGATCCTGCGGAGAAGAATTTGTAGTCGCCGCGTTTAACCGGAGCCAGGTAGTAGAAAATACTGATGAGAAAATAGACGGCGGCATACACTAACACCCATTTGAGGAAATGAACCACAAAAGAGTATATGAGCGGATTGTTGACGAAATTAGTGTGGACGTATCGGACGGCCAGCGATGCTAAAATGAAAAAGGCCGCTACCACCACGATGATGATAAAAGTGAGAAACACCAGGCCGGCACTGAGTATAATCTGATTGAAAATGTTGCGCTTTTCTTCAGTGTAGTAGGAGGAGGTCATGGCCACCAGAATGCCGTTGATGCAGACGATGGTGAAATAGATACCGATGACGAGCATGAAAGACGACAGGGTGCCGTTTTGGCGCATCACAACATCCGTGATCATACCCTCCACAACAGGCCAAACGTATGGGGGCACGATGGACTCCAACAGGGAGATGATAGTGTTTTGGAAATCCTCCCCGAAAAAGGCGATGGCGGAGAACAGAGCGATAATCATGGGGATCACGGCGACAAAAACCCGGTAGGTGATGGCAGCGGCGCGCTGGAAAACCACACCCTTGCTCAACGACTGCCCGAAGAACCGCATCACATCGTAAAGCGGCACTTTCATCAGACCGGGAAGCGTCATGGTTTTCGATTTTGCCACAACCTTGCCGAAACCTGGAACACGTTCCAGATCACTGCTCCATTGTCGGAGTTTCAGTCTCGCGTATCGGAAAAATCGTTTCATGTTTTAAAGTCAAGGGTCGAGGTAATAGGTGTTAGATAAGGGTTTTCGTTATAGTTTAAGTTTAAGTCTAAGTTTAAGTCTAAGTTTAAGTCTAAGTCATCGTCATAGTGCCTTAAGACTCATATCCAGACTTTTAATCTGGTGGGTGAACGCACCGACGGAGATGAAATCAACGCCAGTGACGGCGTAGTCGTGGAGAGTTTCGCGCACGATGCCGCCAGAGGCCTCGGTTTCCATGAGGTGATTGACCATCTTCACACCTTCGCGGATTTGGTCCGGGGTGAAATTGTCGAACATGATGCGCTGTACCCCGCCGTGATCCAGCACGCGCTGAACATCCTCCAAACTGCGGGTCTCAATCTCGATATTGAGCTGCATATTGTTGTCTTTCAGATATTTATTGGCAGCGTCAATGGCCTTTTCAATCCCACCTGCGAAGTCAATGTGGTTGTCCTTGAGCATCATCATGTCGTAAAGACCGAAGCGGTGGTTCTGTGCCCCGCCGACCGTTACGGCATATTTCTCGAAAATGCGCATGTTAGGGGTCGTTTTGCGCGTGTCGAGCAGGGTGACGTTCGTATCTTTCACCAAATCAACATATTCGCGAGTGGTGGTGGCGATTCCGCTCATTCGTTGCATGAAGTTGAGAAGGGTGCGTTCCGCTGTCAACATGTTACGCGATGAGCCGTGCAAGGTGAAGGCAATGTCGCCTTTGCGCACCAAGGTGCCATCGGGAAGCAGCAGCTCCATGCGGATGTTCTCATCGACCTGGCGCAGCACCTCGCGGGCCACATCGACTCCGGCTAATACGCCGTCCTGTTTGATGAGCAGCTTCATGTCGCCTTGCGCTTCCGCAGGGATGCAAGAAAGCGAAGAGTGGTCGCCGTTGCCGATATCTTCACGCAACGTCAACGTTATCAATTCTTTAACTTGTTCTGTTATTTTCATTTTTTTACGATTATTTCAGGGGTAGTAATAGTGTCACTGTGATGCAGGGCACGGTCCACAAGGTAACAGGAGAGTCGCACCGTGTCATACGTGGAATTTGGATTGTTGATGAACGTGACGATGGACAACTTGCCTTCAATGGATTCCGGCACATCATCGCTGAGATGCGGAATTCGTGCATGAAGTGGAGTGGGCAGGTCAAGCTGAACCCATTCTCCCTGCTGTTTTTCGTACAGATAGATGAAAAAATTGTAGTAGTAAGGAGAATCCACAGCGAAAACGGGTTCCCTGTCGGTCTCGTTCAAGCCGATGTCTCCGTCTCCATCCTGGAAATAAATGGTCAGCTCCGCTTGGCTGTCATGCCCGGTACCGTTATCAATCTTCTCGATTGAAACAAACTCGATGTGCGGAATCTCCGAATATTTCGGCTCGCGCTGGCAACCTGTCATAACGAGTGCGAAGACGGTAGCTACGAAGACAGCAACTATAAATCCGATACTGAACTTTTTCATCGTTAACAATATTATCGTTTGTATCTTTCAGCTTTTAGCTTTTGGCTATTAGCTATTGGCATTTTTTAAGTTCCAAGTCCCAAGTCCCAAGTCTCAAGTCCCAAGTCCAATGTCTAATGTCTAAAGAATCTCGCCAGTGAATAAGCCAATAGCCAACAGCCAATAGCCAACAGCCAATAGCCAACAGCCAATAGCTGGTTACATTACCACCCGCACTCCCTTGATGAAGTCGATGGACTTCTGGATCAGTTCGTGCATGTAGGTGTCGTTCTCCACGAACGGTACATATTCACGATAGATTTTCACAAACTCCTCGATGAATTCGGAGCTTTTCAGCGGTTTACGGAAGTCCAAAGCTTGGGCAGCATTGAACAGCTCGATGCCGAGGATCTTCTCCACGTTGTTGACCACCAAGTAGCACTTCGTGGCGGCGTTGGCACCCATACTCACGTGGTCTTCCTGGCCTTGCGACGACTCGATGGAGTCGGTGGAGCAGGGCATCGTGAAGGCCTTGTTCTGGTTCACGATGGAGGCGGCAGCGTACTGCGGGATCATGAATCCGGAGTTGAGTCCGGGGTTCTTCACGAGGAAGGACGGCAGTCCGCGCTTGCCGCTAATCAGTTGATAGATACGACGTTCGGAGATGTTGCCGAGTTCCGCCATGGCGATGGAGAGGAAGTCCAAGACCAATGCCAACGGCTGACCGTGGAAGTTGCCCGCGCTGACGATGATGTCTTCGTCCGGGAACACTGTCGGGTTGTCGGTGACGGAGTTGATTTCGGTTTCCACCACGTTCTGCACGTGCTCGATAGCGTCTTTGGACGCACCGTGTACCTGCGGCATGCAACGGAAAGAGTAAGGATCCTGCACGTGTTCCTTGTGTTGGGCGATAATCTCCGAACCCTCAAGTAGTTGCGAGATATGAGCAGCCGTGGTGATTTGTCCAGCGTGCGGGCGCACGAGATGCACGAGCATGTTGAATGGCTCGATGCGGCCGTCGAATGCCTCCAAGGAGATGGCTCCGATGATGTCGGCAAGCCAGCTGAGCTTGCGGGCCTTCATCAGCAACCAGACGGCGTATGAGCTCATGAACTGCGTACCGTTAAGCAGGGCGAGACCTTCTTTGGATTTCAGCGTGATGGGCTTCCAACCGAATTTCTCGTTGATTTCGGCGGCAGAGTATTTTTTGTTGCGGTAATAAACCTCGCCCATGCCGATGATGGGCAGCGAGAGGTGAGCTAAAGGTGCTAAGTCGCCGGATGCGCCGAGTGAACCTTGTTGATACACAACGGGATACACACCTTTGTTATAGAAATCCACCAAACGTTGGATGGTGTCGAGCTGTACGCCGGAGTGACCGTATGACAGGGATTGCACTTTCAGGAGCAGCATAAGTTGCACGATTTCTTGCGGTACCTCTTCACCCACGCCGCATGCGTGTGAAATGACGAGGTTGCGTTGCAAGGTCGATAGATCCTTGGCAGAGATGTGCTTGTTGCAGAGAGAACCGAAGCCGGTGGTTACGCCGTAGATTGGTTCTGCGCTCTTGGCTGCCTTGGTGTCCAAGAAGTCGCGGCATTTCTTCACCGCTGCAATGGCCTCTTCAGACAGTTCGATTTTCTGCTTGCGCTCAATGATTTTCGATACTTTCTCAATGCTGAGAAACTTGGTTGAAATTTGATGTTTTTTCATTTTGGTATGGATTTATTGTTTATTATCTTTTTTGGTGATCAGTGATTAGCGATTAGTGAACAGGTTTTTGTACATTGTACATTGTTCATTGTACATTATAATTGTGTTTCCCTGTCAGTCTATACGTCCGCATCCCACCAATGAGGTTATAGACCTCCTCGAAGCCGTTCTGCATGAGGATGCGGGAAGCGACGTAGCCGCGCAGACCGACCTCGCAGAAGACCACGATCTTTTTACCTTCGGGAATCTCTTCTAAGAACTCGCGCAGTTCATCCACGGAATAGCGGGTGGCTCCTTCGATGGTACCATTCTTGTACTCAGGTAGTTCGCGGACGTCTAACAGGAAGAAATCCTCTTTGTTGTCGATCATCTCGTCCAGCTGGTGCACGTGAATAGGGTTCATCAGGTGGGCAAAGATGTTCTCCGCCACCATGCCGGCGAACATCACGGGACTCTTGGCCGAGCCGAACGGCGGCGCGTAGGTATGCTCGCTGTTTACCAGGTCGAAGATAGTTCCATGGTGCTTGAGCAAGAGGGAGATAATATCGATCTGTTTGTCAATGTTCTGCGTCCCGATGGCCTGTGCACCGTAAATCGTGCCGTCCTCCATAGAGAAGTTCAGCTTCAACGAAACCGGGCTGCTTCCGGGGTAGTAGGTGGCATGTGCTGCCGGATGGACGATGACCGTCTCGTAGGCGAGGCCCGCTCGTTGTAAGGCAGTTTCGTTCAATCCCGTAGAGGCTACAGCCAAGTCGAAAATTTTCGCGATGGCAGTGCCCACAGAGCCTTGATAGACAACGCTTTCGGGATAGACCATATTCATGGCGGCGATACGTGCCTGTGCATTCGCGGGACCTGCAAGGAAGTTGCAGTACGGAACGCCTGTCACGGGATGCGGGAACTCGATGGCGTCGCCCACGGCGAAGATGCGCTCGTCGGAGGTCTGCAAGTATTCGTTGACCTTGATGCCTCTTCCAATTTCCAGACCGGCGGTGTCGGCCAATGCCGTGTTCGGACGCACACCGATGCACAATACCGCGAGGTCGCAGGATAATTTCTGCCCGTTTTCGAGACAGACGGTCAGCTGTTCGCCGCTTTCCTCAAACCCGCTGATGCCGTTACCAGTAATCAGCTGCACGCCCTTGTCTCTCAGATGCTTCTCCGCGATGGCTGCGATGGGTTCATCCACAGGTGTGAGGATGTGGTCGGCCTTCTCCACCACAGTAATCTGGTAGCCGATCTTGTGGAGGTTTTCGGCCATCTCTAACCCGATGAAGCCCCCGCCAATGATGACAGCTTCCGCATTTTCTTTCAGTGATTCAACGGCTTGCATCTTGATTTTGTCGCAGTCGTTGACACTACGCAAGGTGAAAATCTTCTCGCTGTGAATGCCGGGCAGTTCGGGAATCACTGGTTCGGCGCCAGGCGACAGCAGCAGGATATCGTAGTCCTCCGTATAAGTCTTGCCGTTGCGCAGGTTTTTCACCTCCACGGTGTGTTCCTCGCGGTTGATAGAGGTAACTTCCTGCAGTACACGCACATCCACGTCATAGCGATTGCCGAAGGAGACGGGCGTCTGCACGAACAGCCGCTTGCGCTCCTCAATCGTGTTGCCGATGTAGTAGGGCATTCCGCAGTTGGCGTACGAGATATGCTCGCCTTTCTCGAACATGATGATTTCAGCATCTTCACTGAGTCTCCTCAGTCGTGCGGCCGCCGATGCTCCGCCTGCCACACCGCCTATGATGACGTATTTCATTCTTTTTAATAGTTATGGGTTATGGGTTATAGGTTATTGAAGCGAGGAAAGAGTTAGCAGTTAGTAGTTAGTAGTTAGCAGTTAATCGTAAGTACGTACTTTTAATCATCTTATTCTCTCATCATCTTTTCATCGTTCCTTCATCGCCTCTTCATCGTTTCATCGTCTCATCGCTTCATCGCCTGTCGGCCAGCCACTTCGTTACATTGTCATAAATCCGTTGCTCCACGTTGTCGGCGGGAGCGGGAACGAACTTTTCACCGGTGATGTGCTCGTAGAGCTCGATGTAGCGGTTGGTGATACCGTTGACGACCTCTTCGGTCATTTCGGGCACCTGCTGGCCTTCCTGGCCTTGGAAGCCGTTGGCCATCAGCCACTCGCGCACGAACTCCTTCGACAACTGTTTCTGCGGCAGTCCTTTGGCGAACTGCTCTTCGTAGCCCTGGGCGTAGAAGTAGCGGGAGGAGTCGGGGGTGTGGATTTCGTCGATGAGGTAGATCTTGTCGTCGGCCTTGCCGAACTCGTACTTGGTATCGACGAGGATAAGTCCTTTCTTGGCCGCGATTTCGGTGCCGCGCAAAAAGAGCTTCATCGTGTAGTCCTCCAACACGGCGTAGTCTTCGGGAGAGACGAGTCCTTTGGCGAGGATTTCCTCCTTGGAGATGTCGGCATCGTGTTCGCCCTGCTCAGCTTTGGTGGTCGGGGTGATGAGCGGTACGGGGAACTTCTGGTTCTCCTTCATGCCGTCGGGCAGAATGTTGCCGCAGAGGTTGCGTCCGCCGTTTTTGTAGAAGCGCCACGCGCTGCCGCAGAGGTAGCCGCGCACGATCATCTCCACCGGAAAGCCCTTGCAGACACGGCCCACGGTGACCATCGGGTCGGGGGAGGCCATTTTCCAGTTCGGACAGATGTCGTTGGTGGCATCCAAGAACTTAGAGGCTATCTGGTTGAGGATCTGCCCTTTGTAAGGAATGCCCTTCGGTAAGATGACATCAAAGGCGGAGATGCGGTCTGAAGCGACCATCACTAAAACATCGTCCAAGAAATAGACGTCACGGACTTTTCCGTGATACACCGATTTTTGATTCGGGAATTGGTAATTGGTTTTTGTTAAGGCGTTCATATTTTTTAACTTTAGCTATTGGCTTTTGGCTATTGGCCCCACACTGCGCTTCGCTTGTATGGGGTTATTTGCGCTTCGCGCATGTTGTCCCTTCGGGACTGCTTAAGGAATTCTTTTTATAAATTTAAAGGTGGCGGTTTGGTGATTGTTGAGGGTGGCGGTTCCGATGTAAAAGCCATTCGGTAAGTTCGTTACGGGGATTTCGAGAATCGGGGAGTGGGGAACGGTGGTTTGGAGAACGAGTTGGCCGGAGGTGTTATAGATGCTGATGGACTGGATGTTGCCGTCGGTGTTGGTGAGGATTAGCTTGTCGGTAACAGGATTTGGATAGACGCTGATGTTCAGCGGTTTGTAGTCGTTTATGCCGACATGGGAAGTGTAGGCTTTGTAGAAATCAGGGATGCCATAGCCGTATTCGGGGTTAGGGTTGTTGTAGAGGTGGCTGCTTTCGCGAATTATCTGCATGATTTCCGTTGAAGAGTACTGGGGCATGGCCTGCCACAGACAGGCACTGAGACCGGCAATGATAGGGCATGACATACTCGTACCCCCAGTTTCGTAAATCCAATAATCATAAGGATAGTCGGGAGGTGCGGGACCATACAAAAATACATAATATCCTTCGGCCACGACATCAGGTTTGACACGGCCGTCAGAAGTTGGGCCGATCGAAGAAAAGCCTACATGAAGGCTATCGGATGTAGCACCGACGCTAATAATGTCAAATGCATCTGCAGGATGTCCTACGTAATACCAAGGTGGACCACCCCAATTTCCTGCTGAGACACAAACCACAACACCTTTTTCCCCTAAAATAGTAGCACAGCGTGAGGCAATACTGTGTTGTCCATCAAGTTCTGCGTATGTAAAGTTAGCTTGTGGAAAATCTCGGAAATTATAATAACCTAATGAGGAGTTGAGAATATCTGCACCAATACTATCGGCAATTTCCGCACCATTGGCCCAAAAATCCTCCTCAATGAGCTGTTCCGTCCCCTGAAATTCTGATACGATGAAAACGTAAGAAGCGTCCGGGGCGGTGCCGATAACTTCTCCAGGAGAATTTAAGGCCATTGCAGAGGTTACGTCTGTACCGTGTCCGCATTCAATACCGCCATAGGATAAGGTATCCACAAGATTGGGTAACAATATATACTTACCCAAATAGCGTCCGCTATTTACAAGTTCTTGAAAATAAGAATATGACTCAATTCCTCTAAATCCGCCATCAATCACCGCAATAAGCATACCTTCGCCACGAAAGCCTTCCGCGTGTAATAGATGGCCGTTATGCAGAGCAATTTGATTAAAACCGTATCCATAGTCCAGTGTGTCTTTGCTGGGAGTAGTTATATTGTGAACAATCGGGGTTTGATTATCTGGAATAGCTTGGACTATGGGCATTTCGTGTAGTTGATACGCGGCTACAGCCAGAATGGAGTCAACAAATGGTAGATTTTCGATTTGAGAAACAATAGTGCTGTCCGGGCAATAAACTGTGAACGTGTTCATCCATTTTGAGACTGCTAACGGTTGCATCTGCGAATCCAAAGCCAAAATCTGTTGCTTGTATTGCGGGTTCACGGGCAAATCCCGTTCCGTAACTGGAATGTTAAATCGCGTTCGCTTGTCAATGGCGCGTTGCGACAAATAGGCAGACGGGTTGTTAATCGAATAAGGCGAATTATTCTTGTCACTCAGATAAACCCGGTAACAGGTCGGACTTGGATTTTGGCCGAAAAGGGAAACGGTCAGACCAAAAACAAACAATATCAATGACAAACGTTTCATTTTTTTATACTTTGGGTAAAAAATCAAATTTATTTCACAAACTTAAACGTAGCTTTTTTGTTGCCGTCAAGTGTGGTCGTGCCGACGTAAAATCCTTTCGGCAAAGACGTTACATTGATTTCGATGAGCGGATTGCCGTTGACGGAGTGTTGCAGGACGAGTTGGCCGGTGGCGTTGAAGATGCTGATGGACTGAATATTGCCGTCGGTGTTGGTGAGGCACAGCTTATCGGTGGCAGGATTCGGATAGACGCTGAGCTGCAGCGGGTTGTAGTCGTTGAGGCCGACGTGGGAAGCATAGATTTGGTAGAAGTTGGGGATGCCGTAGCCGAATTCGGTGTCGGGGTTATTGTAGAGGTGGCCGCTTTCGCGGATGAACTGCATCATTTCCGTGGAGGTGTATTGGGGCATGGCCTGCCAGAGACAGGCACACATACCGGCAGCGACGGGAGTGGCCAAACTGGTGCCGTTGGCGAACGAGAGCTCGTCGTTAGGATGGATACAGGCTGTTCCCACTCCTTGGGAGGTGATATCGGGCTTCACGCGGCCGTCGTAGGAGGGACCGTGCGAGGAAAATGCGGCGATGAGGCTGTCGGATGTGCAGGCACCCACGCACAGAATGTCGAAGGCGTCGCCGGGACGGTTGACATGGTAAAACTCACCGTTTCCGTCATTACCTGCTGCTACACAGACGATTGCACCCTTCTGTCCGAGGATGGTGGCGCATCGCGAGGCAATGCCGTGTACTCCATCCATATTTTCGTAGGTGATGTCGGATTGCGGGAAATCCGGGAACATGCGGTAGCCTAAGGAGGAGTTGATGACATCCGCGCCGATACTGTCGGCGATTTCCGCTCCGTTGGCCCAGAAATCCTCCTCTATCATTTCCTCGGTATCAACCCATTCCGTGTGGATGAGTGCGTAAGAGGCTGCAGGTGCGGTTCCCACCAGCTCGCCATTCGTGTTGGCAGCCATGGCGGAGGTCACAATCGTGCCGTGTACTTCTTGCGCGATGCCGCTCAACGTATCTACAAAGTATGGCATTAGAGAATAATGGCCGAAGAACCGTCCTTCATTGACCAACTGTTGGTAGAAAGAGGTGGTCTCAATACCTAAAAAACCACCGTCAATCACCGCAATGAGCATTCCTTCGCCATGGAAACCTTCTTCATGCAAGGGTATTCCGTTAAGCAGGGCGATTTGTGAAAGCCCTTGGCCATAATCAAAGGCCTCTTTTGTGGAATTGGACGAACCGTGAACCAAGGGAAGAGGATGCTCAAAATTTTGATACACAGGGGAATCGTGCAAGATGTAGTTGCCCACCGCCTTGATGGAATCCACAAACGGCAGGTTCAAGATTTGTGGCACTATTGTGCTGTCGGGACAATAAATCGTGACGGTGTTCATCCATTTCGAGACTGAAAGCAGTTGTATCAGAGGATCTTGTGCGAGAACCTGCTGTTTGTATTGCGGGTTAACGGGAAAATCTTGTTCCGTAATGGGAATGTTGAAGCGGATGCGCTTGTCAATAGCCCGTTGAGAAAGATATTCTGATGGATTTTCGATAGAATATGGCGAGTTGTTTTTGTCGCTCAAGTAAATACGATAACAAGTGGGATTTTGTGCAAAAAGGGCGAATGACACTCCCAAACACAAAATCAAAAAGTATAGTTTTTTTATCATATTTTTCATATATAAAAACTTGCAAAAATACATTTTTTGGTGATTTGTCGGGTACGAAAAAAGTGACAAACCATGCGCTTTGATAATTTTTTTCCTTAAGGGTGTGTTGTTTCAAAAAAAAGTGTATTTTTGCCGCTCCAAAATCAAGGTCTCGTGGCCGAGTGGTTAGGTACCGGTCTGCAAAACCGTTGACTCCAGTTCGAATCTGGACGAGACCTCAAAAATGTGGAGACGATGTACAATCGTCTCCATATTTTTTATGTATTTTTGCCGCCGTTATGAAACCGCAGAAATTGTTCTATATCTTGCTGGCAATTTGGGTGTTAGCGGATTTGCTACAGGCCATCTTCACGCCCGTTTTCTCGGACGAGGCCTACTATTCGCTGTATGGACAGTTTCTCGACTGGGGCTACTACGACCACCCGCCGATGGTGGCGTTGCTCACCGCTTTCAGTGGTGCTCTTTTCAAAGGAAATCTTTCTATCCGCTTCGCCACAGTATTGCTCCATGGCGGAACCGTTTGGCTTATTTGGAAGATGTTGCCACACACTACACTGACTAACAAGGATGTTTGGGCGTTTTTTGCTGTCGCCGCCTCTCTCGTGATGTTTTCCGTCTATGGTTTCGTGACCACCCCTGACGCACCGTTGCTTTTTTTCACCGCACTCTTTTTCTACCTCTATCGCCACTACCTTGACAATCCAAGCTGGTCGGTCGCCCTTGCAATCGGTGTGACACTCGCGGCTATGTTCTACAGCAAATATATGGCTGTGCTTGTGGCAGGATTCGTGCTGTTATCAAATCTTAAACTACTGAAAGACAAGAAAGTGTGGATTGCGATGCTATTGGCTGCCGTACTGTTTGTACCGCATATCCTTTGGCAGGTACGCAACGGATTTCCCAGCTTCCAATACCATCTCTTAGACCGCAACGACGGTTTTCACCTGTTGTCTCTCTTGGAATATATCCCTAATCAGCTGCTGGTGTTCAATCCGGTCTGTTTTTGCCTCGCCCTCTACGTTTGTTGGCAAAGACGAAAAACAGACGACCTTTTTGAGCGGGCTTGCCTTTTTACCATTGCCGGTTTCGTCCTCTTCTTCTGGGTAATGACCCTGAAGGGTCATGCCGAACCCCATTGGACGGTGGCAGCTTCCGTGCCGATGATTATAGTGCTATGGCAGGAATTGCGTAAAGATCACTGGCACAAGTGGTTGATGAAAGGAATCGTGCCGATAACTTTGATACTGACGGTATTGCGTTTCGCGGCACCGGCTTTATTGAACAATAATTTTCTGAATATCCTTGGAGACCGTAAAAAATTCGCGGTGATTCATGAATGCTGCGGACAAACCCCTGTGGTGTTTGCCGGCTCTTTCCAAGACCCCTCCCTGTACCGCTTTTATACTGGTGAAAACGCCATGCAAATCAGTTCATTATATAACCGTAAGACGCAATTTGACCTTTGGCAGTTTGACAAAGAGGTTCAGGGAAAACCTGTCAATATCATCAACACCAATGTGTATCAACGCGGAGTGCCTAGAGGTTATGATTTGATTGAAAAGGATGGTGTCTCCTTTTACCTCCACAGAACAAAAGCATTCCAAGGTACTAATCGTATTCAGGTAAGTGTTGAAAACTACAGAGTTACGAACGATTCCCTCCACCTTGACCTTATCTTATGTAACCCATACGAAACGGATTTTGTGTTCGACAATCCTGAATTTCCCATTACGCTTCACGTTGTCTATATGCAAGACGGCCGATTTACTCCTATAACAAGCCCTATTGACTCTGGTATGGTCATACCAGCCGGCGGGAGTTTGCGTTGTAATACCGTTGTCAAATACATTCCCGACGCTCCCGTTGTCATCTGTTTGGACAACGTCGTCAATCGTTCTGTGAACAGCCTTCCCATTAAAATCAAAGTCCATGATTAACAGCACATTGATACTCAAATTTCTGAAGTTCTGCGTTGTGGGCTTTTCGGGTATGGTGGTCGATTTTGGCACCACGTGGCTGTGCAAGGAGAAGTTCGGATGGAATAAGTACGTTTCCAACTCCATCGGCTTTGTGCTCGCCGCAACCAACAACTACCTTTGGAACCGTCTGTGGACCTTCCATAGCACCAATACAAACATCCCTGTTGAATACGGAAAATTCTTTTTGATTTCTGTTATTGGATTAATAATCAATAATTTAACGATTTGTATTTTACACGGAAAACTGAAATTGAACTTCTACCTTGCCAAATTATTCGCCATCGGTGTCGTCACCCTTTGGAATTTCACTATGAACTATTTCTTCACCTTCTAACCCTCTAACCTTTTAACCCTCTAACCTTCAATAACCTATAACCCATAACCAATAACCATTCATAAATGACTGAATTTTTCCACTCTTCCGCATTCGACTGGGACAAAAACTTGTTCCAGTTCATCAACAGCCATAATTCTCCTTTCTGGGACAAGGTGATGTGGGTGATCACCAGTACCCAGTTCGGGTTGCTTTTTTCCCTGATTTTATCCCTGTTGATAGTCTATTTTTATCGCAAGCAGTCGTGGAAGATTTTGCTTCTTATAGCTGCTGTCACACTGATGGCTGATGCGATAGGTGCGCGCGTACTCAAACCCACGGTGCAGCGGCTGCGCCCTTCGCATGATGCCGAATATCATGGGGAATATCAGGTACACCTGCTTCAGAAAAAAGACGGAACTTATTATAAGGGAGGCAAATACAGCTGTCCTTCGAATCACGCCATCAACTATATGACCACGTCGTTGCTCTTTTTCTATTTTCTTCGGAAGAAGGTCAGGCGGCGGTGGCTGTTGGCGGTATCTGTTTTCGGAGTAACCTTATTGAGCTGTTACAGTCGCATCTACGTAGGGGTTCATTATCCGTTCGATATCCTGTGCGGTTTGCTCATCGCCGCATTTTTGGCGGGATTGGTAATCACGATTTTGCGGTCTTTTGCGGCACGCAAGCCGAATACCGTTTCGCGTACCTCGTCGGTCTCAAAAGAGTGATTCACAGCACCTTCGGGTGAGATATACAATTGCAATCCCGGCTTTTCCCCTGAAAGATACGGGGAGAGAATGCCGTTGTCCGCATTTCGCAAATAATTCAGCAGACTGACAATTCGTCTGGAAGACAAATGCTTGTTATACTCGCTGTTATGCAGCGGGCTGGCGAATCCGCTGATAGCCAAATCCACGGTGTCGCCATTCTCCATCGCTTCGGTAAGATATTGTTGCAGAAGCAGTAAGCGTGCATAACCCGTCTGAACGGAGTCACGCATGAACCCCGCCACCGCATACATTGCCCTTCGCTGCTCTTCACCTGTCAACCCTTCTCCCGATTTGTGAATATATTCCTGAATATCATTAACATACGAATTGTATAGTTCCAAATAGTCTTTGTCTGTGGTGTCGGAAATGGATTTCGGATCGGGGTGGTCGTTTTGGAAATAGAGCGTGATGGGCAACACTGAAGCGATTTTGTCGTGTACGTCAGGTTCAAGGGACTGTATTATTGTATCTTTTTGAGGATAAGACCATTGCACGTGATAGATGTCGTTGCAGCAAGTGTCGTCATTGATGAAGTCTCGGAAAGGTCTGTTAGAAGAAAGGAAAGCACTCTTACCATCTTGATTCATTGTGAAATAGAAGTCGTTATAGACCGAGTTAAAAGGTGTTTTAAGATGCTTTACCGGTTGCCATCGTCCCAAACCCCCTTCACTGCAAAAGATGTCAAAATCGCCGATACTATGGTGCTCGTCAGAACTGAAATAGAGTATGTTATGGGCTTTGTCGTAAAACGGGGTGACTTCTTCGCCTTCCGTATTGATGACGGGACCGAGATTCACTGGTTCCTGGAAATGACCGTTTTTACAAATAGAGTACCAAATATCGGTTTTTCCATATCCGCCTGGTTGGTCAGAAACAAAGTAAAGAATCTCATAATCAGACAATTGAACCAAACAGGGCTGCATCGTGGAACAGTCCTTCTCGTTTATTACCGAAGACAACTTCTTCGGCTTCTGCCAATTATCGCCATGCTTTTCCGTCTGCCACAGATCACAGTGCAGATCACCGTCTCCCATGCGGACACAGCGTGTCAGAATCATTCGTCGGCCGTCTTCGCTCAGGCAGAAGTTGCTGTTGAAGTATTTGGGATGGTTGATGGCCGTCGGCAGCGGCTTAGATTGGGCAAATTTTCCTTCTGTCAAGGCTTTTGACTCGTAAAGATAACAATACCAGTTTGTTTCAAAGAAATGCTCGACATCCTCAGCGGCATCATTGCGCATGGCGGTGAACAGAAACGTTGAATCGGGCAGCAATTTGCCGGCATACTCCGAAAAATGGGAATTTATGGCCGAAGGCAAGGGCTTTATAGTCACGATGATGGAATCTGTTGTGGGTAAAACAGAAGTGTCGCCATTCTGCGCCTTTGCAGAAACCCACAAAGAAAACACCATAACGGTAATCCATAAAACCTTTATTATAACCGACTTACCTTGCATTCAGTTTATTATATTCAGTCTCTCTCTATAACCAGCTTCAATAACCAATAACCCATAACCCATAACCATTACATAATGTCATACGGACACGGCTCCTTCCCAATCCTGGTAATTGTTCTTTTCTTGAATATGTAGGAGATGGCGATTTCCATGCCGCCGCGCCCGTGGGTGGCCACCACAAACGGTGAAACGTTCACATCGTATGCGATGGAGAAACGGAGGTTCTGCCAGCTCACGAACCCGTTGAAAACCAGAGCATCGTTCCATCGGTATAGGATTCCACCGCCTAATGTATAAAGCGTGGTGTAACTGTTTTTCTTATTGAAATACTCCACATTGCATCCGAACAGATATTCGCTGAAAGACCGTTGCCAAGAGGCATAAAGCATTGGCGACAAGGATACTTCTGGGATGAGGGCAATTTGGGAGTAGATGTGGGCGGTGTATTTCACTGGCAACCGCGCATCGGTTTCGCTAAATCCGTAGCGAGGATGATTGATGTGCGATGCACTTACCGCCGCCCGCAGAAGTACGGTTTTGGTGGGCAGATAGCTCCAGAACACACCAGCACCTACATCCGCGTACAATCGTTGGATGGTCTCAAAATTCTCACCAGTAGGAAGATAAGGGTGAAAAATCCCATCTACAAATTGGTTGTCCCACGTGCTGAGGTCGAGATCGAAATGGTTATTGATGATGCCGCCGTAAACTCCCAGCCCGATTTTATGACGGCTGTGGCGGCCAATATTTTTGATGTAAGACAGTGAAACAATCGCTTGCACGGAGCTGTAATTCACATCGCCCGCCTTGTCGCCGTTGAAGGTGAGCCCGATGCCGAGCAGTTCCTGCCGCCGGTGGTTCTTATAGACGGCGCCATCGACTTCCGCACCCATCGTCAAGAACGGTTTGGTCACGGCGAGCCATTGTGAACGCATGATGACTCCGCCGCGCACAACTCCGTCGAAAGCGGCTGTCAACGCAGGGTTCACGCCCGTCGGGTTGGCGTAAAACTGGGAAAAATGGTAATCTTGGGCGAAAGTTATCTTAAAAAAAAAAGTCAATGCTGTCAACAACAGCATCACGTAGCGGTATTTCTCGTTCCAGCAACTTCTCAGATACCGTCGCAGTTCGTTCTCGCGGGGGTTGTTCTGCGGTTCGTAAAGTTTGGTGCCGGCAATCTGCTCGGGCATGAACTCCTGGTTCACGAAGTTGTGCTCGTAATCGTGTGCGTATTGGTAGCCCTTGTGGTAGCCAAGTTCCTTCATCAGCTTGGTCGGGGCGTTGCGGATGTGCATCGGCACGGGCAGGTCGCCGGTCTGCTTGACAAGCGCGATGGCGTTGTCAATGGCCATGTAAGAGGCGTTGCTCTTGGGCGAAGATGCCAGATACACAGCGGTTTGCGACAACACAATCCGCGCTTCCGGCATCCCGATGACGTTCACCGCCTGGAAGCAATTGTTGGCTAACAGCAGCGCGTTTGGGTTGGCGTTGCCGATGTCTTCGGAAGCGAGAATCACCATTCGGCGGGCGATAAAGAGCGGATCTTCGCCGGCCACAAGCATCCGGGCCATCCAATAGACCGCCGCATTGGGGTCGCTGCCGCGCAACGACTTGATGAAGGCCGAGATGATGTCGTAATGCTGCTCGCCTTTTTTGTCGTAGAGTGCGAGATTCTGCTGGATGACGTGGATGATTTGCTCGCGGGTGAGCGTGATCACACCATCAACTGGCGGGGTCATCCAAGAAACTAATTCGATAGCGTTCAGCAGCTTGCGGGCATCTCCACCTGAAATGCGCATCAAAGCTTCCGTGTTCTCCAACTTGATTTTGCAGTTCATCTGTCCCTCCAGATATTTGATAGCGGTTTGCAGCAATTGCTCGAGATTGTCCTTCGAAAGTTCCTTCAGGACATAGACCTGGCAGCGGGAGAGTAGGGGAGAGATGACTTCAAAGGAGGGGTTCTCGGTGGTGGCGCCGATGAGGGTGACCACGCCCTGCTCCACCGCGCCGAGCAGCGAATCCTGCTGCGACTTGGAGAACCGGTGAATTTCGTCAATGAAGAGGATGCAGCGTTTTTCGGACTTCTTGGCCTTGTCGATGACTTCGCGGATGTCCTTCACGCCGCTGCTGATGGCGCTGAGGGTGAAGAACTCCGCGTCGATGGACTGCGCAATCAACAATGCGAGAGTCGTTTTGCCCACGCCGGGCGGTCCCCAGAAGATCATCGACTGGATGTTGCCGCTCTCGATGGCCGTGCGCAACACCGCCCCTTCACCCATCAGGTGTTCCTGACCGATGTAGCCCTCAATGGAGTGAGGGCGAAGGATCTCTGCCAACGGCTGTTTCTGCATGACACGGAATTTGACCGCGCAAAGATAGACAAAATACGGATATGCGGGGTGGATGGGATTTGATATAAAAAAAATTATCTAAGAATGTTTGGATATTAAAAAAAGAGTATTTTTGCAGTTGGAAATCAATAGGGGAACAGTCCGTTTAGACGTCCACAATTTGGCGATGACCTTTCAAGAGAGCCAACCTGTCGATTTCTTTTTTTTATGCCTTAATTGCCGTGATGCAGTATTGAATTTTCTCGCCCGTTCGCTTTATACCAACCATCATTTTTACCACACCGACCCCGATCAATTCGCATCGCATTTCCTGTATCTGAGAGAATGCGGCTTGATTCTTCACTCCTTTTTTTGGCGCTTTCGGTTTCCCGTATTTGACAGAATAACGCAAAATGGTGTCCAGTTGTAGCATCGCAAGTGTTGATTCATACGTTTTAGCTGCATGGCGAATAGTCTCTGTTATAGATAGATACCGAATATTGATAAAATCTTTGAAAGAACGATTGTAAACTCGTTTGCTGGGATTGTTTTCAGTCCATATACGATACACTTTGGAAATGATTTCTTCTCGTTGTTTGAGTGCCTCTCGGTTGTTTTCTTGTGGTATAATCATATCGAACAGATATTTTGAATTTCCGCCGACAAATATACATCAAAACCGACCGTTTGTCAAGGGTTTTGTGATATTTTTTTTATTCTTGACAACCAATCAATTGTGATTAAATATTAACTATTTTGATTTGAATAGTTAAAATTTGGAATGGTTTTTTGGAGGGAAATGAAGGATATAGTGCCAGTAGTGTCGAAGACACTATATTTTAGTAACCCCACATCAAACGACCGAAGGGAGTGCGGGGGGGGTACGGCGATGCCCACCTTGGTCGGTGTGTTGAAAACACATAATATATGGAGGTGATATCAACAATAATCGTCCATACAATCACCACCCATCCATGCTTTACCTTGTTCAAGCGTGAAATATTTTCTTCCACCTATCTCTTCAAAAAACGTATGTCGATTTATATGCAAAAAACAATTGTCATGCATGACGATTTCTGTGACTCCCCACCGTTTTACTGCTTCTGGATCAGGGTTTTCCGTTAAAACCCATAAATGCTGTTTGTCATCAGATATCGCAAAATCTAAAACAACTGATTCTCCATAATGATTGCGGGAAAACAACGTATTTGTTTCCAAATTATTAAAATAATCCTCAATAGGGGTATTTGATATATTAACAGGACAACACACGAATTCTGTAGGTGTATTCCAATCTCCTTGCAAAGCATTTGATGTTAATGAATCTCTCAAAACAAAAGAACGTGTCTTGCCCGTTATAGAAGTTACTGACACTTCTGCATCAGGAGGGAGATTATTTTGGGAACTGTTGGTATGTGTGAAATCTGGTTTTTGAGGTTGAGTGAACAACCATTCACCAAACCTTCCCTTGCTCTCCGTAGCTTCAATGTTTGGTTTTGATACCCAATTCATAATGCGATCATAACAGGCCTTCGCTTCTTCTTTTGAAACAGTACGCATCCACGCAACATCTTGGTTTGTGCCCGTAATATCACGTAAGCAACATGGATCATTTATGAAATTTTCAATACTGCCGCAAAGGAACTCAATTTTTTTACGTGTGGCAGGGTTCAGGAGAGCATTTTCTAATCGGGTAAGCCAACGTAGGTTTTCTGGACGATTGTTACAACGATTAGTGTCAATATGATCTACAACCATGTGAGATTGTGGTTCCGGGCCATGAAAGGCTGTACATACGATTTGATGAACTCGAACGTTGCCTGAAAAAATCATATAACCATTTTTGTTCTTTGAGCCAAACGTCCAAAAATCATCTTTTTTCCTTTTAGGCTTATCCTTTTGTTTGTGACGACAAACTGCTCCATTATCTCTCACAGAGTAATGTTCTCCCTTGTAATCACATTCTTTGACTTCTACATAACCGAAGTCAGGAGTAATTTTTTCAGGATCATACATGACTTTAGTCTATTATAAATCATCAATTGCCGAATTGGTCACCTTTTCTGTATTGATTTTGTCCCAATAGGACAATCGTACGAAGCATGAGGAAAAATCAGCATGTTCTATAGCCAACTCTATGTCTCCTTTTTCAGTCTCCCATGTGGCAACATATACGCAGCGATCCATTTTGACTTCAAGCATTCTCATATTGTCGTCACGTGGTTCGGAATAGGTATCAAATTTCTCAATATTCTCAGTGGGTTCTCCATACTTTTGAATCAGCATTTCTTTTAACCGACTATAATTCCCATAAAGTTGCGACCATGTGTCACAGTCGGAAAACATTACTGCCACTTTATTTACAGTATTTGTGCTTTTGGAACTCACGGCTCCTATAGTGCAATCTTTGTATGCAGCAAATTCTCCGCTAAATAATGCCACACCATCTTGTGTTCCAAGATGTGTGAACCCTTTCTGTTTCATTTTTGCAGTAAAATCGCTTAGGCTTCCGTCAATGGGAATACCCTTGAACGTCATGTGATTATTGCTTTGAGCGAAGGCGGGTGTCAAAAATGCAATCGACAAAAGAATGAATAATAACTTTTTCATAACAATCAAATATAATCAATATAATCGTTTAGGTAATTTTGCGTATTGAAGACAATTGTCTTTCACAAAGCGCATCGTGTTTTCCCACATCTTTTCGGACTTGTAATCAAGTTCTATGTCAATGAACACGGAACCGAAAAGTGTATTCTCCACAATATCAATAGGCACATTGTCCGGAGTATTTAAGGTCTGTACAGCAAATAGTGGATTCTTAAGAATATTCGCTTTATCTATCCAACGCATTCCAATCGTAAAGCACACCATATAGCCTGGAAGAATCATATCCGGAAAAGCAATACTGTTTTCTCCCGTCATCTCATTTTTGTTAAACGTGATACAATTTCTCATTCCAATTCGTGTCAATACATCAGGCATTGTCTCAAAAAACTGAGAAACGGCGTTTCTATTTGTTTTATCTTTTTCAGATTCTTCAACAGTGAATTCTGCTAATTCGGGTTCTTCAGCCAAATCCTTAAAATAGTTGTGTTTTAGTACTTTAGAGATTCTTGCGAGTAATTTAATGTCTAAATTATTCCGTTTGAAGATGTCATATACATTATTCCTTTTACAGCATATTGCATCCGCAAATTCGGTAATATTCCATTCTTGCTTTCGCACTTCATTTTCTATTCGATTGCCAATAGTCTCTTCCATGATTTATTTGGTTTAAAATTATAGCGCAAAAATAGTTTTTCTCCAAATATCATTACAAAAAGAGGTGTATCATATTATTGTACAAAATGTTTTGGCAATTTTGTCGTCAAAAACAAGAAAAATCTATTCCGTTGTAGAGACGCAATGCATTGCGTCTCTACAATTTCCCCGTCAAATACTCGAAATCCCCCAACGACAACTGCTCCGCGCGTTTCGTGAACAATGGCTCGGTTTCCACGAAGGCCTTGTCGAAAGGTAACGACTGCAGGGCGTTGCGGAGGGTCTTGCGGCGGTAGTTGAAGGCGGTTTTCACTACCGTGCGGAAGGTCTTCTCGTCGCAGTTCAGCTTCTTGTCGAAGTTGCGGGTGAGACGGATGACGGCCGACTTCACCTGCGGCGGCGGCGTGAACTCATGCTCTCCGACGGTGAAGAGATACTCGGTGTCGTAATATGCTTGTAACAAGACGCTTAGGATGCCGTACTGCTTGTTGCCCGCGTGGGCGCACACCCGTTCGGCCACCTCCTTCTGGAACATGCCCACGACCTCCACCACGGTCTCCTTCTCGTCCAATACCTTGAACAGAATCTGTGAGGAGATATTGTAGGGGAAATTACCGACAATCACTTTCGAGCCGTCATAGAACGAGGCCAACGGATATTGCAGGAAGTCGCCGTGAATCAGATTGTTACCCAATTCTGGATAGTGAATCTGCAGATACTCAACGGATTCCTCGTCCAGCTCGATGACGGCGAACTGCGGAAACTCGCGTTGCAGGAGATACTGTGTCAACACGCCCATGCCCGGTCCGATCTCTATCACATGCGCGTCGGGCGTGCGAATGGCGTCGGCGATATCCTGCGCAATCGCCTGGTTATTCAGAAAATGTTGTCCTAAACGTTTCTTTGCTCGTACCATTCTTTAATTCATAATTCATGATGCATAATGCATAATTAAAGGCACGGCAAAAATACACAATTTTGTAACCTTTTGGTTTTTTTGCATCTTTCTATTAAGACAAGAGTGAACTTAAGTCTAAGTTTAAGTCTAAGTCTAAGTCTTATTTTTGTATTTTTGCACCCATAATAAAAGATGCCGATATGTTCAAATACCTCAAAGAGAAAAAACAGAAACTGCTCCGGTTCTTGTTCGGATCGTTTTCTTTCACCGCGCTGATGTTCGCGTTTCAAGCTTGTTACGGAATGCCTGGGAATCAGATGGAAGCCATTATCCAAGGTAGAGTGTCCGATGTGGAAACCAATGAACCTGTTGAAGGACTGATGGTTGTATCTGAAGATGTCAGTTTTGTGGATACCACAGACCATAATGGGGTTTTCTCAGATGCGGAAAAACGCTATCTGTACGACTTACAAGAATTCCGTTTTACCGTTACGGATATTGACAGTACGGAACACGGACAGTACGAAACCTTGGATACCATGGTTTATGGTTCTGATTTGACTCAGCCTCTGCAATTTAAGGTCAAGAAAGTTTCTGACGCTCAATAAGATGAGTGCTTTCAAGCGTTTCCTGTTCCGCGTGTTTCGGAAGAATGAAACTGAAATACACGAATTGAACTATCTGTTTTGGGAATGCACGTGGCGGTGCAATCTCTCCTGCCGCCATTGCGGGTCTGATTGCAAATCGGAGACCCGTGTGGCGGACATGCCGTTCGCCGATTTTCTTCGCGCTATCGAACCCTTGGAGCATCGCTATCCCCGCGACACCGTCATCATCGCCATCACCGGCGGGGAACCGCTGTTGCGCGAGGACTTGGCCGATTGCGGTCGTGCCCTACGCCAACACGGATTCCGCTGGGGCATCGTCACCAACGGGATGCTCTATGATGAGCAGCGACACCGCGAATTAGTAGCCGCTGGGTTGAGTTCCGTCACCGTCAGTTTGGACGGGTTGGAGGAAACACACAATTGGTTACGGCAGCATCCGCAGAGTTTCCAACGGGCATTGCGGGCGTTGCGACTCATCGCAAACGAGCCGCGGCTGAACTACGACGTTGTCACCTGTGTGCATAAACGGAACCTGCCAGAGTTACAGCGGCTCAAAGAACTACTCATCGCCAATGGGATTCGGTACTGGCGGCTGTTCACCATCGCCCCCATCGGACGTGCGGCGGGCGACTCGGAGTTAATGCTGAGCCGTTCTCAAGTGGAAGAGATGCTGCAGTTCATCGCCGACACACGGCGCGAAGGCAAAATCAACCTGACCTTCAGCTGCGAGGCCTATACTGGAAAGTATGAGGAAGAAGTGCGCGACAGCTATTTCTTCTGCCGCGCCGGCATCAACATCGGGTCCGTGTTGCTGAATGGCGATATCTCTGCCTGTCCGAACATCAACCGATCATTCCGGCAAGGCAACATCTATCACGATAACTTGCTGGATGTCTGGGACAACCGCTTCCAAATCATGCGCGACCGCACCTGGATGCGTTGCGGAATGTGCACCTCCTGCAAGGATTACAAGCAATGTCTTGGCGGTGCCATGCACCTGCGACCGGGCGAAGGCGAACCGATCCTGCGGTGCTATAATTTCAGATAATGGTTATTGGTTATAGGTTATGGGTTATTGAAGCTAGGGTTATAGTCAATAGTTCTAAGTTTAAGTCTAAGTTTAAGTCTAAGTCTAAGTTTAAGTCTATCGTACGATTTGAGTTCGTTTGTTGTGCAATAAAACCAGTTTAACGAATTCAATATGGAAAGATTTTATATATTTGCCACTTTAGTGGAGAAAAATCAAGTATCTGAATATCAATCTAATAATATAAAAATTATGCCGAAAATTTCCCAAAAAGGTGCAAGCATGCAGTCTTCCCCTATTCGGAAGCTCGTCCCGTTCTCTGATGCCGCCAAAGCTCGTGGCATCCATGTCTATCATTTGAACATCGGTCAGCCCGATATCGAGACCCCGAAAGGCGCTCGTGATGCGGTGCGCAACGCTGACATCCCGGTGATTGCCTACAGCCACTCCGCCGGTAACATCAGCTACCGCAAGAAATTGGTGGAGTACTACCACAGCGTGGGCATCGAGATCACTCCCGATGAGATTATCGTCACCACCGGCGGCAGCGAAGGCCTCCTTTTCGCCTTCAACAGCTGCATGGATCCTGGCGACGAAATCATCATCCCGGAACCTTTCTACGCCAACTACAACGCCTTCGCCACGATGTGCGGCGTGGTGGTGAAACCCATCGTCTCCACGATTGAGAACGGCTTCGCGCTGCCTTCCATCGAGGATTTCGAGAAAGTCATCACCCCGAAGACGAAAGCCATCATGATCTGTAACCCCAACAACCCCACTGGCTACCTCTATTCCAAGGAGGAAGTCTTGAAGTTGGGTGAGATTGCCAAGAAACACGATCTCTTCCTCTTCGCCGATGAGGTTTATCGTGAATTCTGTTACGATGGCGCCCAGCATTTCTCCGTCATGGAGTTGACCGACATCGCTGACAATGTGGTGCTTTTAGACTCTGTGTCAAAACGTTACAGTGCATGCGGCGTACGTGTGGGTGCTTTCATCACGCATAACAAGGAGGTTTACAATACCGCGATGAAGATGGCGCAGGCCCGTCTGAGCCCGCCTTCCTACGGTCAGATCCTCGGCGAGGCCGCCGTTGACACCCCGAAAGTCTATTTCGACAGCGTCAACAAAGAGTATGTGGCTCGCAGAAACACCATCGTGAACGGCGTGAACGCCATCCCCGGCTGTTTCGTGCCGATGCCGAAGGGCGCTTTCTACTGCGTCGCCCGTCTGCCCATCGACGACTCCGATCGCTTCTGCCGCTGGCTGCTCGAAGACTTCAGCTACAATGGTGCCACGGTGATGTTCGCCCCCGCCACCGGCTTCTATTCCAAGAAAGGCCAAGGCGTTAACGAGGTTCGTATCAGCTACTGCCTCAATGTCTCCGACTTGGAGAAAGCCGTCGAATGCCTCCGCGAGGCCCTCAAGGTCTATCCAGGACGCACGAACTAATGTTGGCTGTTGGCTGTTAGCTGTTGGCTATCAACAGGAATTGGCACTAAAAGCCAAAGGCCAAAAGCCAAAAGCTAAAAGCCATATTTGGCAGATGTCAAGTATGAATTATTCAGATCAGATTATATGATTAATTTTAAGCATACCGAAAAAGATGTGGCAGGTTGTCGCTTGCTACATCTTTTTTTCTTTTTGGCAGTGATAGTGGTCGTGTCAGTGCCGAAAAGTATGGTTGCGCAGCGGAGCAAACCGGTCTATCAGACTGATTTTTCCAGCAAGGACTACATTGACACCGCTGCCCCGATGATTTGGCTGGATGCGCACATGGCCTACCATTTCCCGATGGGCAATTTGCGTACCATGTTCAAGAACAATTTTGCTGTCGGGCCGGGATTTACGTTCAAGTCAAAGTCAAATTGGACGGTCGGCTTCCATTTCGACTACATGTTCAATGCGAATATGCGCGACCCGAATTTCTTCAACGGCACGCTTGCTAACGAAAACGGCATTGTCATTGACGGCAACGGGCTGGTGTCGCCGGGCGGCATCCGGGCGGAAGGCCGCTATTGGACTGCCCAAGCAGACATCGGGAAGATTATCCCCGTGGACCGTTGGAAGAATTCTGGTATCTGGCTTAAACTTGGCGGTGGTTATTTCAGCCATCGGCTCCGCCTTGATGATTTCAGCCACCAGTATCCCCAGTTGGACGATAACTACGCCAAGGGCTACGACCGCCGGTCGGGTGGTTTTGTCCTCAGCCAGTTCATCGGATACCAGTTCGTGAGGAAAAACCGTATGTTGAATTTTTTCATAGGAGTGGAATTCCAAGAGATGTGGACCAGACCGAATCGAAACTATGTCTTTTTCGAGGGTCCCACTGCAGACATGCCGTACAAATTCAGCGGTTTGGTCGGATTCAAGGCGGGTTGGAACATCCCGTTGTACGAACGGAAGACGACAACGACTTTCTATTACAGATGATGAGAGGATAGGGTGATGAGAGGATTGTACACGATAGGGATTTGGTTTTACGGGTTGGGCATCCGCGTGGCGGCGCTGTTCAACGAAAAGGCGCGGCAGTGGGTGCGCGGTCGTAAGGGCTTGTTTGCTGAGCTGGAACGCACTTTCGCCGGCAAATCAGATCCTGTGTGGATTCATTGCGCATCTTTAGGGGAATATGAGCAAGCAAAGCCACTTGTTGAAAAAATAAAGCAAGAACAGCCTGATACACAAATACTTGTGACGTTTTTCTCTCCTTCGGGTTACACGCAGGCAGTTAAAAAACCGCTTGCTGATTACAATTTCTATCTGCCGTTAGACCTGCCTGACAATGCCAAGAAGTTCCTTGACATCGTCCAACCTGCTTCAGCCATCTTTGTGAAATATGAATTTTGGTATAACTTCATGCAGCAATTGCATCAAAAAGCCATACCTTTTTATTATATAAGCGCCATTTTCCGTGAAAACCAACATTTTTTCAAGCCCTCTGGTCGCTGGTTTGCCAAGCAACTGCAACAGGCTTCGCATTTCTTTGTGCAGACAGAAAAATCCAAAGAATTGTTGGATGGTATTGGCATCAAACAGGTTACCGTTTGCGGTGACACCCGTTTCGATCGTGTGAAAGCCATTGCCGCGCAAGTGCAACCATTTGATTTCATGGCGACTTTCCATCAAGACAAAAAAGTCATCGTGGCGGGCAGCACGTGGGGGCCAGACGAGCAACTGCTGGCACAATTATTGCAGCATTTTCCTGATTACAAACTGGTGGTCGCGCCCCACGAAATCAACCGAACTCCGGAAGTGAAACAGACGTTCGCCGCATATAAAACCGCGCTGTATTCTTCCAAAGAGGAGAATGATTTAGCGAATTGCCAAGTGTTTATCATTGACACGATTGGCATTTTAAGCAGATTATACCAATACAGCACGGTATCCTACATTGGGGGCGCTTTCAAGACGGGTTTGCACAACATTTTGGAGGCCGCCGTCTATGGAAAACCGCTCTTCTTTGGGCCACATTACGATCATTTCAATGAAGCAGTGAATCTGGTGGCACAAAAAGGGGCATTTTCGGTCAATTCCTCAGAGGAAATGAAAGATATAATGACGAAATTTGAACAAAATCCTGAATATTATGCCCAAACATGCAATATTTGTCAGGAATATGTGGCGCAGAATTCAGGTGCTGTTAACATTATATACGAAAACATCAAAATCAAAAATTCATATTAAAACTTTAATACAATGAGTAAATTATTAAAAACTATCTTGATTATTGTTGTCATCATTGTCGCTTTGGGCGCCATGTTAGTTTCACCTTACAACAAAATGGTCCAGAAGGACGAGGGGTGCTCCAAGGCGTGGGCCAATGTAGAGAATGCCTATCAGCGCCGTATGGACTTGATTCCCAACTTGGTGAAGACTGTCGAGGGTGCTGCGAACTATGAAAAGGGAACTCTGACAGAGGTCATTGAAGCACGTGCTAAAGCCACATCCGTGCAAGTAGATCCCAGCAACCTGACGGAAGAGTCTCTTGCCAAGTTCCAAGCTGCGCAGGATCAACTGAGTTCCGCTTTGAGCCGTTTGATGGTGGTCGTGGAACGCTATCCCGAACTGAAGGCAAACCAGAATTTCCTGGAGTTGCAAGCCCAACTGGAAGGTACCGAGAACCGTATTGCCGTGGAGCGCGGCAAGTTCAACGAAACGGTGAATGACTATAACAGTTACATTCGTCGTTTCCCGAACAACATCATCGCCGGTATTTTCAATTTTGACAAGAAAGGCTATTTCAAGGCAGCTGAAGGTGCTGACAAGGCTCCTGATGTGGAATTCAATTTCAACTAATCATAATCCAAAGTAGTCTTGAAACGACTGATAATCATATTCTTCGCTCTCTTTATCGCGTGGACGGGTGTAGCGCAGACTACGGATGCAATTCCGCCCAAACCCGATCCGCCACGCTTAGTCAACGACTTTGCTGGCATTCTCACTCCTGAACAAATCCAGGAGAAGGAGGAGTTGCTGGTGGCTTTCAACGATACCACCACCAATGTTATCTGTGTGGTAACTGTCAACGACTTGGGCGACTACACGGCTGCGGAATTCGCCTACGAAATCGGTGACCAATGGGGTGTGAGATCCACTGATGACAAACGCAACGGTGTGGTGTTGTTGCTGAAACCCCGCAACGAAACCTCCGGAGAAGTCTATATCGCGGTGGGTTACGATCTAGAGGGCGCTATCCCCGATGCTATCGCGAAACGCATCATCGAGACGAAGATGATGCCCGCCCTGCGTGACGGCGATTACAACGCGGCCATTGATTCGGCATTGGCGTACATTCTGCCTCTGGCGGCCGGTGAAATCAAGGAGATCCGCAATGATGGAGGCGATGACGACATAGGGGCACTGATGGCTTTGCTATTCTTTATCATTGCAGTCGTGGTCGTTTGCGTTTTCTTGCACAAGTTGGGTAAGGGAAGCGGTGGCGGCAGCCATTATACCGGTTCCTTCTTCCCGCCCACCCACTATGGCGGCAACTGGTCTGACTTCGGCGGTGGCTTTGGGGGCGGCAGCTTCGGTGGAGGCCATAGCAGTGGCGGTTTCGGAGGCTTTGGTGGATTTGGCGGCGGCGGCGGCTTCGGTGGAGGCGGCGCCGGCGGACGATTCTAATGATGAATTATGAATGATGAATTATGAATTACTACATCAAAAATGCGACAATAATTAATGAAGGTGAGTCCTTTATGGCTCACCTTTATATTAAGGACGGCCTAATCGCCAAAATCGTGCGCGACGGCGAGACCTTTGAGCCTGAAAACGTGCAGGTCGTTGACGCTCGGGGCAAATACCTTATTCCCGGAGTCATTGACGAGCACGTGCATTTCCGGGAACCGGGCATGACCGCCAAAGCTGACATTTACAGTGAGAGCCGGGCGGCGGTGGCAGGTGGCGTGACCTCCTATATGGAGATGCCCAACACGGTGCCGCAAACCACCACGCAAGCTTTGCTGCAGGAGAAATTCAATCTCGCAGCCGAAAAATCATTGGCAAACTACTCGTTCTACATCGGAGCCACAAACGACAACCTTGACGAAATTGTGAAAACCGACCCTGCAACAGTTTGCGGTGTGAAATTGTTCATGGGTTCCAGCACGGGCAACATGCTGGTGGATAAGGATGCTGTCTTGGAAACTCTTTTCAAAGAATCCCCCTGCCTGATTGCGGCGCATTGTGAAGATGAAGATATTATCAAACGCAATACGCTGCATTATAAGGACTTGGCTGAACACCATGAAGTAGTGCCTGATGCAAACATCCATCCGCTCGTCCGCACCGAAGAAGCTTGTTACCGTTCGACTGAAAAGGCCGTGAAGTTAGCCCAAAAGACGGGTGCGCGACTGCACGTCATGCATATTTCCACCCGTGCGGAACTACTTCTTTTCGATCCTTCCGCACCATTGTTATCCAAGAAGATAACTGCAGAAACGTGTCCGCATTATCTGCTGTTTGATGACCGTGATTACAGCCAATATGGATTCGCCATCAAGTGCAATCCGGCCATAAAATCGGCACATGACAAACGTGCTCTTTGGCGTGGAGTGCAAGATGGCTACATTGACACTATCGGCTCCGACCATGCTCCGCACCTTCGCGAGGAAAAGTTTACCGATAGCTATTTCACAGCCAAGTCCGGGTTCCCGTCCATCCAGCATAATTTTGCGTTTATGTTGGATAATTTCAAACGAAATAAATTGAAAATAACCGATTTGGTAAGATTGATGTGTCATAATCCCGCCACGTTGTATCGCATTGAACGGCGCGGCTTTATCAGGGAAGGCTATTTTGCGGATCTGGCGATTGTGGATGACAATGCTAATTCCTTGATTACCAATGAAGATGTGTTATACAAATGTGGATGGACGCCTTACGATGGGATTACGGTTCGTTCGCAAGTAACCCACACATTTGTTAACGGAAATTTAGTTTATGAAAACGGGGTCATCCACGAGGAAAATCGTGGTGAACGATTGACATTTACCAGAAAATAAAGGCAAACAGTAACAAGCTAATAGCCAACACCAGAAGCTAATCCCTAATTCTCAACATCTTTCGGATCAGTCGGTTGATGTCTTCCGAAATGTGCCAGAAATAGCACACAACCACGGTGACCAACATCAAAAAGACGCTTTTGACCGTCGCATCCACTATTGCATTGGCAGTTATGGAAAATGGCAGTTTCATGAAAAGAGGTGCAATTATCCGTACCCATCCAAAATTCAACAACAACAATCCGGCGACTAAGGCAATCACTTTGAGCTGCGCTGCTGATAATATATTGATATTCAGTTTCACACGAACCACTAACAGCAAACATAGGTAAAAGGTCAGGTAGGAAATCAGATGTGACAGGGAAGCGCCGTTCATCCCATATCGTGGAATTAGCAATACGTTTAGTAAAACGGCCATAGTGGTAAGCATGACTGTAAACACCAGCGACCAATAGTAATATTTGGAGTAATTCAATGCGCTTGAACTGACAAATAGGGTGGAATTGAAAAACTTGGCGAAGCCGAGAATCAGCACCACACTTTTCCCCGCCTCATACATTTCGCCATTGGGCAGCAACACGAAAAGCGCGTCAATGTTTATCCAAATGAATAAAAAGATGAGTGCACTGGATAACATCAGATGCAAAGAAACTGATTTACATAGTGTTTCGGCTCTGTCTATGTCGTTGTTTTTGATGGATTCAGAAATCTCCGGCTGCACGATGGCATTGAGTGACCGGTTCGGCACCTCAACCACTGTGGCAATGTAGTTCGCGATGGCGTAAATGCCTGTGAATGTGAGCCCCATGCCAGCGCTGACGAAAAAAGTGTTCAGCAGCGGCATCACATTTACCGTGACGGCGTTCAGCAACAGGAATAAGGTGTAGAAACCAATGTCTTTTAGCAAAGGTTTGGTAAATATCTTGAAATCAGGTTTGAATGAGATTTTGCTCAACGACAGAAGGTAGAAAAAATCAATTAGTGCAGCAAGGAGGTAGGTGATACACATGCCCACCACAAGGCCGTCCAGATCAATGACATGCCAGTAGCCGTATAGTAAATATGACAGCAGAAGACCGACGCGCACACCCACTTCACGCACAAATTTCGGTACCACGATGCGCATCAACACGTTGGCGTTGGCCTCGAACACTGTCTGATAGAGCATGAACAGGGACAGCGGGAAGACGAACCTATAATAATGGACAAAAAGTTCGGAGTTTTTTGAGAAAGTGTGTATAATAGTGCCTTCCAGACATTTGGCCACGATTAGAAAAAGAAGAAAGCCGACAATTGGAACAATAAGAGTCCAGAAAAAGAAACCGTGATGACTCTCGTTTTCATCTTTGAAATAGGGGAAGAAACGAATAATTGACGAGCTGGTGCCGAGTTGGGCAAAGCTGGCAAAGAGAATCGCGGCGTCAATCATCACGCGGGTGAGGCCGATTTCCTCCTGCGTCAGATACTTGGTGACAATAAAAAACGTGGTGATGAAGCCGATGGCTATTCCCACGTAGTTGACTATCGTGCCTTTGATGCTCTGTTTAATGACTATGCCCATTTTTGCTCTGAATTTTCCGGTAGAGGAGAGGTGCACATCGTCTCTGCAGACGGCAAAACCGTCAGACAAGTGTTACTTTTTGGGGATTTTCAGCTTTTGGCCGATCTTGATGGCATCCTTGTTGGCAAGGTGATTGTATTGGGCAATATCGTTGGCGGTAGTACCGTAGCGTCGGGCAATAGACGAAAGCGTGTCTCCTTGACGGATGGTGTAAGAAGTGTAGTTTATTTGTTGTTGAACTGGCTTGATTTCAGGTTTCGGTTGGGCAGGCACGGGACCGCCTATGGTGTCGCATTTCGTTGTCGCAGAATCAGTTGACGTGTTGTTTGCAATCGTTTTCGTGGTGTCTTGGGCAGTTGGTTTGTAATTAGGATTGGGGACCTTCATCGTGGTGCCCTTCTTCACTATGAGCTTTTGTCCGACACGCAGATTGGTGCTGCGCAAGTGGTTCATCGATTTCAGATTATTGACACTAGTATGGTATTTTGCTGCGATTTTGCCCAATGTTTCACCTTTCCTGACCACATGGTATTTGTTTGGGGTCTTTTGTACAAGCATCATTCCATCATCGGACACGGTGCTGTTTTCAGCCACAAGGTTCAGGTTTTTAGTCGGATTGAAGTATGTGTCGTAGTTATAGTTGGGGATAGAGTCAGCCATGGCGATGTAGCGCAGGATATCGTTGGAGCGGAGCCGCACTGGCATGGGCTGGTTAAAGGCCGGGATAATGTCCTTTTTGTATTGCGGATTGAGCGATTTGATTTCGTCGTAGCTGATGCCCAAGACGTTGGCGATCTGTTGGAAATGTGTTTCCTTTTGGATCATGATGGTGTCCACGTCCGAAGGAATGGTGATTTTTGCGGGTTGAATGCCATAAAGATTATGATAGGTCATCATGTACATGGCACCGATGAAAGCGGGGAAGTAGTTCTGGGTTTCTCGGGGAAGATAGTTGCAGACGCTCCAAAAATCGGTTTTGCCGCCGGAGCGTTGGATAGCTTTACGCACGTTGCCGGCGCCACAGTTGTAGGCGGAAATAGCCAAACCCCAGTCCCCGAATATGTTGTATAGGTCACGGAAATGCCTTGCAGCAGCATCGGTGGCTTTGTAGGGGTCACGGCGGTCATCCACGTAAGATGTCGCTTCCAAACCGTACAATTTTCCGGTGCCGTACATGAATTGCCAGATGCCAGTTGCACCCGCAGGAGACACCGCGGTCGGATTCAGTGCTGATTCGATTATGGTGATATAGACTAACTCTTCAGGAAGGTCGTATTTGTCAAAAATAGCCTTCATCCACGGATAATAGTATTGGGCCAAACCCAGAATTACTGACGAACTGCGTTGGCGCTGGACGGAATAAAGTTCGATAAAGCGTTTCACTTTGTCATTGTAAGCCACCTGAATCGGGGTTTCAATCGCGCTCAAACGCTTGAAAATCAAAGAATCATTGTTGTCATACTTGGTCGTGTCATCTGTCAGTTTGGAAAGTACGGAGTTTTGGGAGGCGAGGTCGCGTTTCACGTACCAGACATTCAGCAGGGAGTCCATCAGACGGATCTCGTTGCGGGTGAAAATCTCCAAACTCTCTTGAGCAGTATTGGTGGAGGAGGAATCGGGCGCGGACAGGCTTTCCGGTTGCGCGTTCAGATTCCATGCAAATCCACACAATATAGCAAAAATCAATATTCTAAATCTCATATTCAAAACTTATAAAATAATAAATATCAAGATGTTAAGGTTTCTTGACATCAAAAAAATTTCACCTGTTTTTCTTAATATAATCAAACAGATTGAAATTTGAGGCCACAAAGATACGATTTTTTTAACGTGGTCCCTATTATTTTATTGTATAATTGTTCCATTTTAATTCCTTACCCTCTTTGAATAAGGTAGTTATGGACAAAATGCCTTCTTCGTTATAAAGTTGCCAAATGCCTTCTTGCAAGCCGTTTTCATATTTCCCGGTAAAACGGACGTTACCATTTTCCCAGTATAAAGTATATTTTCCGTCCATCAAATTTTCAGAATATTGGATTTCGGACGCGATTTTGCCACTCTCGAACCATGTCTTCCAAGTCCCTTCGCGCAAACCTCCTTCGTAACGTCCTGTCTCGATGGCTGATCCGTTACGATATGTCCAAACCCCTTCTTCATATCCGGAAGAATAAAGTCCTTGGGTGAGTACTACCCCTTCTTCATCATATTCCACATAGCGCCCTTCCAGTTCCCCGTCTTCATAGTTGGCCACAGTCATGGTGTCTCCAGTTTGGTAGAACCAGAACCATTCTCCGATTTTCTGTCCTTTGGAATTGTAACTGCCGATGATTTCAATAGTTTTGTCAGGGAAATAGAATTCCCATTCCCCAATGGGTTTGGAGTTTTTGTACTTGCCTTTGGAGCGCAATTCGCCGGTGGGGTAGTACTCTTTCCAAAGTCCCTGTCTTAGTCCGTTCAGGTCGGTGATGCCTTCAAAACGTAGCCAGCCCTCTTCATAGAGGTAACCATTTGTGATTTTGCCGGTGGAGTCGAAATCGCGGCGCACCCCGTCAGGGAGCCCGTTGTAGTAGGTGGCGGAGATAGCCACCTGTCCGTTAGGGTGGTAGGTCTTCCGCCGCTCCAGCTCTTTTGTCTCTTTGGCATCTTTCACTAATTGGTCGTTTTCGTATTTCTCCACATAGAGAAAGTCGCCGTTTTCGTCGTAATACTTAAAAAAACCGTGCTTTTTGTCATTGAGGTATTGCCCTTCGAGCCGCAGGTTGCCGTTGTCCCAGAAGTATTTCCAACTGCCCTGCTTGAGGCCGAATTTGTCGGTGCGGTTGACCACCTCCCGGCGGCTGCGCACCCCGCGGTAGTATTTGGTGACGGCCATCACCAAGCCGGTGTCATTGAACTCTTTGGCAAGTCCGTGCGGAAGACCATTCATGTACGGAACGGTCTTTTTCAACACATTGTTCCGACCAAAAGTGTTCACGCTGCCGACTATCGTATCTTCGTGCCATGTTGTTACAGTGTATTCATCTTTCTGATAGACAGTCTGTTCACCTTCTTTTTTGTCCTCTTTGTAACGCACTTTCATCCGAATGGAAGCGTCATCGTTATAAAAGGTCCAAAGACTGTCGAGGAGGAAATTTTTTCGGTTTCCTTCGGAAATGAGAACTCCTTTCTCATTGTAGGATTTCCACCAGCCGTCGGGTTTGCCATCCACGAGGCGGCCTTCGCTGGATTTTATACCGGATGGGTAGTAAAATACTTTGTAATCAGGTAAAAAAGTGGAATCCTGAGCTTGACAGAACACCACTCCTATTAGGAGAATCAGCCCAAGAGTCCACTTCTTCAACATGGGGGTTGGAATGATTATTTCGTACCCGTAAATTTGACAATACTTACACGAGTCTGGAGCAGGTTGCTTATCAGCGCCACTTCGTAAAACATATCCAGATACACCGTGTTACCCTCAAATGTGGCTTCCACTCTCACGTTTTTGATTTGTTCGGTCGCGGCATTGTAGATGTTGTTTTGGTTGCCGACGTATTGCAGAAGTTGGGTTATAAGCTCTGCATTGTTCTCATTCGAAATATAAACATTGGATGAGACCGGATTAATCGGAACCACACCATAAACCAACAGACCGGAAGTCAAAGGGTTGGAAACCAACCGCAAATTGCCGTTTTTGGAAATGTTGTTGGTGACAAAGGTGAATGTTCCTGAATATTTGCCAGCGTAAGGATTTGTGCTGTTGCAGGAGGTGAGTGCCAGAACTGCAGCGAAAATAACAATAACAAGTTTTTTCATTTGCTTAATTTTTTTGATTTTTCAAATGGCAAAAATACAAAAAACATTGAAACATTCTTCGATGGTGTTGTTTAAATAAAAAGTGTATGTTTGCAGCCGAATTTATAACAACTATGATGAAGATAATTAAATCGTCACAAGGTATTGCACTATTGTTGTTTTTAGTGTCAGTAATGGCAATTTCTTGTAGTAGCAAGTGTGAGTGCACGTTGTACGAAAATGGTGCCGCTGTCGGTTCTTCCACTGAAGTGGCCCAAGGGCAATCTTGTGAAGAGTTCAGCTCCGTTGTGGAGACTCCATACGGAAAAATGGGTTTGGAATGTGTGAAAAAAAATTCGTTCCAATCTGAATAGATAAATGTAAACCAAATCATATTAACCCCTAAAAATTATTATTATGAAAAAAATCATGGTTATTTGTGCTGCCACGTTAATGCTGGCCGGCCTTGCAACTTCTTGCAACAAGAAATGTGAATGCAAAACCTACATCATGGGTGTTGCTTCCAACCCTACAGAACTGGAATTGGATAAAGATTCCTACAAGAAATGCTCTGACATGAATACTTACGTCATGATTGACGGCAAAAAGAACGGTCTCGAGTGTACAAGTAAGTAAATCTTTTGATAAAACAAACTCAGCCGCGGTGTAAGTGCCGCGGCTTTTTTTGTATCTTTGCAGATTGAAATTTGAATCTATGACGATAAACATCATCACCTTAGGTTGTTCCAAGAACATTGTGGATTCGGAAGTTATGGCCGCGCAACTACATCGCAACGGCCATGAACTCTATTACGAAAGCGCGCAGAAGTCTGACATCGTGATCATCAACACATGCAGCTTCATCCACGATGCGCGGGAAGAATCCGTGAACGAAATTCTGAATCAGATTGAGCGCAAGAAACGTCGTCAGATCAAGAAGTTATATGTGGTGGGATGCCTTGTGCAGCGCAATATGGCGGAATTGCAGGAGGCGCTGCCCGAAGTGGATGGCTTCTTCACCTTCGCGGAACTGCCGAAGCTGTTGGAATCCCCCGATTTCCAACTACTTAACACAGCGGACCGGATGCTCTCGACCCCGCGGCACTACGCTTACCTCAAAATCTCCGAGGGTTGTGACCACCAGTGCTCCTACTGCTCTATCCCGCTCATCCGCGACCGGCAGGTCTCCAAACCGATCCCGCTTTTGGTAGATGAAGCGCAACGTCTTGCCGACCAAGGGGTTAAGGAGCTGATGCTGATCGCCCAGGACCTCACCTACTACGGCATCGACCGCAGCGGCAAGCGCGAACTCGCCGACCTGATGGACAAGCTTGCACAAGTGAATGGTATCCAATGGATTCGACTGCATTACGCCTACCCGCTGAACTTCCCCTATGAGATTTTAGAGGTGATGAAACAGTACCCGCAATACTGCCGTTATTTGGACATCCCATTCCAGCATGT
The DNA here is from genome assembly GCA_900315245.1 of uncultured Bacteroidales bacterium. Taxonomy (GTDB): domain Bacteria; phylum Bacteroidota; class Bacteroidia; order Bacteroidales; family WCHB1-69; genus F23-D06. The sequence goes on along the minus strand of OMYJ01000001.1, from coordinate 74,189 downwards.
GAGCGACGACATCCTGCAGAGTATGCGTCGTGGCGGTAGCTCGGCTTACATCTACGACCTCATCGCCCGCATCCGCGAGACGATTCCCGGCATCGCGCTGCGCACCACGCTGATCTCCGGCTATCCGACCGAGACCCGCGAGCAGCACAAGGAACTCGTGGAGTTCGTGCGCCGCAACCGTTTCGAGCGGCTCGGGGTTTTCGCCTACTCGCAAGAGGAAGACACGCCCGCCTTCGACCTTGGCGACCCTATCAAAGCCTCCGAGAAGAACAAACGGGTGAACGAGATCATGAAGCTGCAGGAGAAAATCTCCTACGAGATCAACCAGACCCGCGTCGGCACCACGATGAAAGTGCTCATCGACAGCGAGGAACCCGACTGCTACATCGGCCGCACCGAATTCGACTCGCCCGATGTCGATAACGACGTCTTCATCGACAAATCCCAACCGCTCACCATCGGCGAATTCTACAACGTGGAAATCACCGACGCCGCGGAATATGATTTGTTCGGAACGGTAGGTGTTTGATAATCGAAATGTCTTTTTCTACCGAGCTCTTGCCCCTGCCGGGGCTGCTTAAGGAGATTATTTTTCATTCTACATTCATAATTCTACATTAAAATGAACCTCCTCCAACTCTTCAAAAACCTCCGTCCGTTTGTGAAACCTTACAAATGGCTGGTACTCATCACCTTAATCCTCACGTTGGTCGGGTCCTTGATGGCGCAGGTCAACGCCATCGTGCTCGACCGGACGGTGGATGCCATCAACGCGCTCATCGGCACGAACTTCCAATGGGGTCAGGCGGCGCGAATTATGACCATCATTAGCATCGTGCTGTTGGGCAAGGAGTTGCTATCCGCAATCGTCACCTTTGCACAGAACTATTTCGGTGAGCGGATGCGGATTTACGTGAGCCGCGACCTGGCGCAGAGTGTCATTGAGAAGGTGCTCACTTTCAAGATGGCCTTCTTCAACTCGGGCGACAACGCCACCGGCAAGCTGCAGGCGCGTATCGATCAGGGTGTCAGCTCGTTGTCGCGCACGGTGCAGAACTTTTTCATCGACCTGCTGCCGTTGTTCACCAGCGCCTTGCTCGCCCTCATCCTGATGTTCGCGGCCAACGTCTATGTCGGTTTGGTCGCCCTCGGCATCGTGCCGGTCTATTTCTGGATCACTTACCGGCAAGCGCGGCGACTCAAGGGATGGCGACGCGAGATGCGCAGCCATTTGGAGACCAAAAGTCAGGGTATCAAGAACATCATCGACTCCATCAACGTCATCAAGAGTTTCAACCGCGAGGAAATCGAAGGACAGAAACAGTTGGATATCCAGAACCAAGTGACGGAGAACCAGATGAAGACCCGCAAGGTGGCCTTCTACTACAACGGGCTCAAGAGCTTCGTGCGGCAGGTGGGCACCGTGCTGGTCATCATCCTCACCGCCTACTTGGTGCTCATCGAATACCCCGGCATGACCATCGGTAAAATCATGTACCACGTGATGTTGTTCACCAACGTCATCGCGCCCATCACGCAGCTGCAGCGCATCTTCGACGACGTGAACGACGCGCTGATCTACGCGGAAGGCTTCTTTGGCATCCTCAACTCCGAGAAGGAGGTCGAGCCGTCGGGCGAGTACAAGCCGGAGCCTATTCACGGCAACTTCGAGTTGAAGGGCGTTGATTTCACCTACCCGAACGGCACGCAGGCGTTGTTCGGTGTCAACATGCGGATCGAGCCGGGCAAGATCACAGCGTTGGTCGGACTGTCGGGCGCAGGCAAGAGTACGATTGTCAACCTGTTAGACAAGTTCTACGAGCCGCAGGTGGGCACCATCACGTTGGATGGGGTCGATCTGCGCGATTACGACACGCATTACCTGCGCGAGAACATCGGGTTGGTGTTGCAGAAGAACCACATTTTCGACGGCACCATCGAGGAGAACATCCTTTACGGCAACCCGGATGCCACGCACGAGGAGGTGGTGGAGGCCGCGAAGAAGGCGCACCTGTACGACCAGGTCATGGAGCTGCCGAAGCAATTCGCGCACAACGCCGCCGACCTTTCCGGTGGGCAGCAGCAGCGCGTGGCCATCGCCCGCATGTTCCTCAAGAACCCGCCCATCATCTTCTTGGACGAGCCCACCGCCAGCTTGGACGCCATCGCCACCGAGCAGATCAAGAACAGCATTGATGCCATCAAGCAGGACCGCACCGTCATCATCATCTCCCACAGCATCTCGCAAATCATCGACGCTGACTACATCTACGCGCTCAAGGACGGTCGCGTGGAGGAGTCTGGCGACCCCGACGAAATCTACAAGAAAGGCGGCATCTATAAGGATATTATCGATGCTTCGGCAAGAAGTCTGAACATTGAGAAGATTGCGAAGACGATCGGATAATCTTGTAATTACTGCGACAGCATAAGTTGCAGTTGGATACCGGTCTGGAAGTTCATCCGGTTATACTGGTTCTGATTTTTGGGTCTGTTTATGGTTTGGTCATAGTAGAATTTGAGACCTACCATACGACTGAACTGGTAATCTGCAGCCACATTAATGGTGATGTCTAACGAGCCGGAGGTCACCTGATCATCATCTTCCGTAATTCTGCGCAGCATAGTCTGGTTGTCTTTCAAACCAAACCCTGCGGTAAGATTCAAGTCGCTGACGAACTGCCGTTTCATTCCAGAAAATACAAGTCCGATTTTGATGTCTTTGAATCGGTAACCTGCAGAAACAGACACTTCCTTGCTGGAGGTTTCCGTCAGCTGGGTGTTTGTGAAGCTCAGGGAGATATTACGGGATTGTTTGTATTCAACTTTCAGCAACATACTGTTCTTCAAAGTCATATCGAACCCGATAAGCGGAGAGAATTGTTCCGCAAGTGCCATTTGGCTAAGTTCGTGTGTGGCAATGAAGTCCCCGAGATTGTTATAAGCGGTAGGAAATCCATTGGCATCTTGCGTGTAAGAGATGTTGGTGGAATAGCCGTTGACATTATAGTTACAAGTGTAGCTATGGGTGAGCGAGAAGCTTTGGAAAACTTTGTTCATCCCTTTGATTTTTGTCAAGCCATTGTAATTGAGACGCCAGTTGGGGAGCGGGATTTTGAGGAACGGGGAGAAAATGTCGGATTTTTCAGGATCTTTGCCGAGATAGGTGGTGAAGAAGGCGCCCATCAGCACATCTTGGGAAATGGCACTGTAACCCATTGGGAATCCCGTTTCCGGATCCACCTCACCAGTGTAATTGGGGTTGTTTTGGGCGTAACGTTCGGACAGTTGTGCTCTGACGGCGCGGAATTCTTGGAACAGGTCGTCATGTTTCTTGAAGAAGGTTCCCAAGCCGCAGTACGTCATACTGAAGGAGCCTGAACGTTGAGGGGTGTAGTGTTCCACATTGCCCATTGCGTCAACATGGAAGTATTCCGAGAAGTTCTCCGTGAAGTTGCGATTTGCTGAGACGTCGATACGGAAATCTTTGAAAGGTTCCACGGAAGCCCGGAAATTAATTACTTGGTTTTTAGTCCGCTGATAGGGGGAATTCATCAGAGAGTCGGTCGTCAGCCAGTGATTTCGTGCTCCAATGGCTTGAATGTCAGGCTGTCCACCAAACATAAACAGAAAACCGGGTGTGCTGCTTTCCTTGGTATGACCCACTAACGTGGCTGAATACATATAGCCAGGTAATGTGGTCCCGCGCCCTTGAGTATAGTTGGCTGAAACATTTCTGACAGACATCAACAGGCGTAAAGTTCCGTCCAGAATCAGCTTGCCGACTTGAGGCCTGTTCAGTGAATCGTTCTTGTCCTTGTTCTTTTTGCCCTTCTTGATTTCCTTTCCAGGGTCGTCCTCTTCATAAGAGTCCTTAGAGTCTTTAGAGTCTTTAGAATCTTTGGAACCTCTGGCAAGGTTATTGTTCTTGGCATTCTTATTTTGAGCAATACCTTGGTTCACTTTTTTCAGATAAGGAACTGAATTGTAGAGTGTCACGAGATTCAAAGTGGCATTTCCTTGAATGTTTTGCGAGTTTTGGATAGTGTTTCCGAGGTATGCGAGGGAGAGTGCCGATGCAGAGAAGGTGTACATCGAGCTATAACGCACGTTTGCATTTACGAATTTGAACAACGGGATTTTGTTCAACGGGATTTGATAGGTGGCGTTGAAGTTTTGGCGGTAGTCGGTAGTACGTCCTCCTTTTCCGATACAGCGCCACAGTGAGTCTTTTTTCACGCGGGTGTCAATACGACCATCCGGCTCGTCAATGCGAGCTGAGGCATCGGCTTTGAACTCCAGTTTCAGACTTTGGAAGATATCCCAGTTGACAGCGTAGTTTCTTGTCCAGTCGTAGGATTTAACATAGTTGGTGTCGATAATGATATTTCCTTGACTCTTCGGACGATACTTGAACTCTTGCAAATCACGATGCATACTGGTGCGAACGGTGATGTTCTTGGGCATGGGCGTGAAGTTGAAATCGCGGATCAGCTGGAGCCATTTGCTCTTGGTCCATTTTGCGCGGGAGAAAGGTCGGTAGTTCTTTGGGTTAGTGCTGAAAGTGTAACCGATTTCTCCATGATGGATGTATTCGTTGTTCATCTCCATGTCTTCATTGCGCTGAATCATTTCAGAATAGGAATAGGAGAAGTCAAGGTTTTCGATATCCCAAGGGTGCATTTTGTTATTGCCCTTCGAGAAGTCCCGTTCTTTGCGGACATTCATCAGGTTCACATTCTGACGTTGGGTGACCGTATTGGTCAGGAAGCGCAGGGAGTCGCGGGCTTCGGCGGTGGGGAGATGGGACAATTCGTCTTTCATCTTCACGTCAGGGTTCAGCGGGTTGTATTCCGGTTGCACAATGCCTAAGGAGTAGTCGTAGTGAAGCGGGATTCTGATGTTCCATTTCTCAGGGAAGAAAAGCTTTCCACCGTCAATGTTTGTGGCAATGTCCAAGTTGATGTTGGTTTCGTGTGACCTTTCGGTTATGGACTGCTCTAACGCTCCGTAGCCGGGTGTGGAGTATGTTCCCGAGATGGTGATGTTTCCGACATCAGCGAGGGTGGCGCGGGCGCGTAGGAGGGCAGCGACCCCTTGTCGGTCGTCAAAGCCGCTCAATCGTAACTCGTTGATCCATACCTCCACGGATTTTGCCAGCATGTCATCGTAATAGCCGCTCGGGTCAGCATTTTGGGTGCGTTTCTTGGGGTTGCGAATACCAATCATGATAGTTGTGACTTCGCCCAAGTTGGGGTTGCCCACCACAGTCATCCGCTCCTCACCGCTTTCAAGCCCTAATGGAGGATAGGGTATGGTGTTGCCCGGATGCATGCCGTTTCTGACGGCCGCATTGCGCTGCATCTTCAATGAGACTAAGGAATCCAGGGCGATATACATGCGGTTTCTCTCCGGCCAGATGGCATTGGTGTCGCGGCCGACTGTCCACGGGGTAATGTCCACGGGTATCTCGTATTCGTAATAGTTCTCCGTGAAGTCGGAACCCAAACGGATGAAAACTCTGATATCGCCGGGATTCAACTCACCGGAAGAGTGGACGTCTTCAGCATGGATGTACATCTGCAAGTTGTTGAACTGGCGCAGGTCGTACGATGTGTTTTTATACACGGCACGCGAGTCACCATCGGGCAGGTTCACCACCTTCATGGTCAGCGACTGTTCATTTTCGTTGATAAGCTGGGCGGTCATGCCGTAGGTCTGTTCACGGACAATACCCGGAGGGAGCATATAAGGAATAGGAACCCTGTTGGCATTCTCTTCCAAACTCACCGTTCCGACATAGAACGAACATTCTCCGTCATCCTGGGTCGGGAGGTACTCGCCGTCTTCACGCAGACTCAAATTATAAGAACGCCAGTCGCTACGCACCAATTCAAACGTGGCCAAACGGCAGATAATCGGCTCTTCAAAATCCTTCAAGAAAACACGCATGAAACGAATGGAGTTGAAGCCGGACATGTTGTTCACCACTTTGTCGGGGTTGTGAATGGGAATCCGGAACTGATACCATTTCGTAGTGGGACGGCTTCCGTCGGGAAGTGTTTTGGGATGCCCCTCGTAAACGTCGTTGATATAATTCTCTCCCACCACCATTTTTTCAGGCGACAGGTCGATAACGTACTGGTAGTAACGTTCGTCCTCGCTCAAGGTGTTGTCGTTGTTCATGTCTTCCATGTTCGGCATACTGGTGGCGGAAGTGGGATAGTTTTCGCCTCCTTGACCTTGTTCGGGGGAGTTGCCCTCAGCGTTATTGAAATATTTGTAACGTTCGGTGATTTTAACGTCAGCTTCATCATAGTCGCTGCCTCTGAAGTAGTGGTAGTCATCGGCAGACGGGTCTGCGACAGCCATTTGATAGGCTTGGGAACCGACACCGAAGGCCGCCGCCACTCTGTCAAGGAAGGTCTCCTTGAAAAATTCCGCCTCACGGGTGGAGGACAGTCCGTCGTAGCCTATATCTTGATAGACGCGAGAGCCTGTCTGGTTATCAAAAGAGTTGACAATCATTTGTTTGGTCGGCACGCGTCCCCAAGCGGTAAATTCAATATCCTCGTCTGAGTCATTGGTGGGCATTCCGTTCTCGTAAAATTTGCGTCCGTCGCGCAAAATATCCTCTGAAATGTCACCTAAGTTGAAATAGAGCTTACCACCTTTGTGCTCGGGGTTCTCAATAAAAGGATCCATCATCCAGAATTCGATATATTCGTAGTTGGATGACTCAAAGTCGGTGTTGTCAAATTTCCGCATGATACCGCCCCAACGGGTTTCGGGGTCACGCAAGGTACCGTCTTCGTTCAAACCTCGGGAGAATCCTTCCGATCCATCGACATCATAGTTGTATGGGCCGCGCTCGGTCGGGAAATAGGCCAAGTTGAACACGGTCATCAGGGTGGAAAGCGTGGTGGTGGGTTGCTCTTTGAAGGGGAACAACTCAGGTTCATACACCGCACGGACGTAAGGTTGCGAAAGGTCTTCAGCGGTCAGGTTTGGCGGCACTGATGCCCCGCCATTGTAAAATAAATTGTCGATGGTGTACCAGGCGAGTCGGGCGCGGTTGAAACCGTATGCCAGTTGTCGTCGTGCTGAGGCCGAGACAGTCACTGGCATCGCCTCAGGGAAGAGGTCAGGCTGACCCTGAGGTGTGGAAGCCAACACCCAGTTGCCCATGTTCATCAGGTCGATGGTCGATTTCGCCGACTCGAAATTGTCAATATACGTGGTTCCGCTCTTGCCAATCTGGCGGTTATGCCCGGGGATGAAATGAGCGAACTCACCATCCAGATTCAGATACGACTTTGTGGTGGTGTGGTGGAAACTCAGCAAGTCAATGGCTTTGGTGATGAATGGCATTTCGGTCTTGTAGGCGAAATTCATGCCCCATATCAGGTTGTTGATAGGTTCATCACCATAGTTGACCTTGTTGGTGATCGGACGTTCGCGGAGGTTCAGCAAGGTGGCTCCGACAGTGAAATCAGGAGAGAAGACGTAGTCCAAATTCACGCCGAACATCCGCTTGTCCATCTGATAGTTGTCATCCGTTTCAGGCGTGACGGTGATAGGTGTTCCGGAAGCCAAAATGCTTTGGTTGATGATGGTCACCACGCCCATGTCATAGTTGACCGTATAGTCCACATTCTCCGTCAATGCCACACCGCCGGCGGTCACTTTCACCGACTTGGTCGCGCCGCCGCTGGGGAAATGGAATTCGGATCCGTATGACGAACGATAGCTACCTTCAATGTAATATTTGTTCTTGTTGGTGATCTGCTGCGCCATCGTTTTCGTCATTGTATAAAGCGAATCGAAAGCATATTTGTCGGCCAACTCGGGGTCGTCGAGAGCGGCGCGCAAATCCTTGCCGAAAGGCTCTGTGGTGGGGAAATATACGCGACCGTTGTTGGAGTTGATGGTACCGCCCTTGGTGGCCGCCCCGTCAATGAAGTCGAAAACACCATCGGGGGAAGGATCCTGTTGCTTGTTCAAACGGTCCAAACCCATTAACCGGATCAACGGGATGCCCTTTTGGGCTCCTTGCGTGAAGAAACCGTTGGGTGTACCTTCCGCATCACCGGTATATAGAACGTTCAAGCGGAACTTGTCAGGGGAAAGCTGATAGGCGGACAAGCTGTAAACGTTCTTCATCATAAGTTTCCACAGCGGCGACTTGACGTTCAGGTTCGAACTTTTCAACAGTTTGACACGGATACAGTTCGGTGTGGCTACCTCATTGGCAAATTCACCTACTTGGTAAACGTGGTCGTCACCGATAACTGTGTATTGGAACGCCACTGCCAGCACTTGGTCTGCTGCCAACGCTGAATTCAGCGAGATGAAACCCAATTTGGTGTTCACCGTATATTCACTGGGGGAAAGCAGACGTGCACTTTCCAGTTTTTCATAGTTTGTTCCCGATTTCATGCCGAGAGACTGCATGTTGCCAGACACGTTGGCGATATTGCGTATCAGAGAACTGTCGGCATAGGCGGTCAGATTGTTGATGTTGTTGTCAGGATATTGGCCGCCGGAGTACGCGGGGTTGTATGAAAGGTTTGCAAATTCAGGGTCATATTCTCCTAAATCTGTGAAAGCTACGATGTTACGATTGTTGGTAGTGGCTGAACCTACAGTGGTGCGCCAGACCTCGATTTTTGTGATGATGATAGGCGAGCTTACCAGAGGTAAAGTGCTGAGGTATTGGTTGTAATGCTCCTCGAAGAAGTGTCCAAGGAAGAAGTGCTTGTTCTCTTCATATTCGTCAGCACGGAAATAGAATTCGGTTTCCTCCGCACCTCCGGAAATGGTGATGGATTGGGAAGAACTCTTTTTCCGGGACGCCACCGCCGTGACAAACAAATTTCCGAACTTGAGTTGTGTTTTCACACCAAAAAGACTCTGGCTGCCGGTGATCAGGGTGCTGTTCAATGGAAATGTGATGTCGCCGAATTCAATCAATTGCAGAATGTCATCTTCCTTACCGTTGTATTTCAGCTTGATCTGGTCTGATTTGGTGGTTACGGACAGTTCGTCGGTGGAATAATTCAAGTTGAACTCGATCTTTTCACCGATTTTGGCTAACAAATTCAGTTGAATGTCCTCGTCGAAATCGAGTTGCAAGTTCTTTCTCTGTTTTACAGGAATGTTGAAATTGTCAGTTTTGGTGAATTTGGCACCTAATTTCAGACCGATGTTTCCTGACGGGCGGATGTCTATCGTGTTGCTGCCGAAGATGCCCTCAAAAATGTCACCTCCAATGTGAAGTTGGGGGATCAGGCCGCTGCCCGTGCGCGAGTTTCCAGTGCTGCCGATACTGCGGCTTTGGTTTTGCCAGTAGTCGTGGATGCTCTGTTGCAGGTTGTAGTCAATATATTCGTTGACATTCATATAAGCACCGGGCCCGAACGGGGTGTTGCCGGTCATGTATTGGAAATTGTATGTGTTGGTAATCGGATCGTATATGATGGACGGCCCGACACCCGGAGGGTTCTGGAGATAGAACGGATTGTTGGAGGGAGGATTCAGGGGATTGATGTCCGGCTGGGGAAGTGTCGGCGGGTTGGTGTCAGGAGGACATATCGGATATGACGTTTGAACCCTTACGGGCAATGTCTCATGAAATCCTAACCAATTAGCAGCCTGCAGACTCAGATGTCCAAGTCCGATCATAAGGAATGCTGAAATGGCAGCACGTATATATTGTTTTACTTTCAAACTTTCTTTTTTTTGTTACAACAATTTCAACGACTTCTTAATAAGCTCTTCCACAGATAGTTGTATTCCTTCTGCTTTTATGATTTTATCCAACACTGTTTCTGCTCCGGATTTCGGGAACCCCAAAGCAACAAGAGCAGATAACGCTTCATATTTGTTATTATTGTATGCCACGTTAATTTTTGTTGCATCCGCCCATGAAGCCTTCTTCGCCTTGTCCTTAAGTTCAATCACAACACGCTGCGCAGTCTTGGCGCCGATGCCTTTTACCGATTGGATGGCTTTGACGTTTTCGGTGGCGATGGCGTTCAACACCTCGCCCACACTCATGGAAGACAGAATCAGTCGCGAAGTGTTCGGACCGATGCCATTGACCGAAATCAACAGTTTGAACAGCTCGCGTTCCTCTTCCGTCGCGAATCCGTAAAGAACCTGCGCGTCTTCCTTCACGATGAAATGGGTGAGCAACTTGATTTCTTGCTTGTCCTTGATCTCAGAGAATGTAGCCAAAGAGATGTTAATGTAGTATCCTATCCCGCCGGCGGTCTCAATGATGACATACGCGGGATTCACTTCTTCAATTCTGCCTTTGATGTGGTTTATCATATTTAAAAAACAAGCGGCAAAGATACAAAATTTGGGGTTACCTTGCTCATATTCATTTTTCGTCTCCTGTATAATGGAACGGAATCCCTTTTTCAACACAGAAACTGCGCCATTTTTCTACATAATAAGCAGAATTGGACCCATCTGCCACCACTTCTCTGAAAGGAAGCTTCAACATTATTTCGTCGGGCGCTATCTTCGGATTTTGGCGTAAAAGCAGACAATCAACACTCAGACCGTCATTTTTGTTTCGAGCCATGTTTTTCTGTTTTTTATTGAGAATAAAGAAATTCTTTCCATTAAATCGGATGAAGTCCCCGCGTTTGCATAGAAACGGTGTGTCAAAATCGGAAGTGTCAATCGGCACTACCACGACTTTCAAGTGATGTTTCCTTGCATAGTTGCTGATGTTGTAACGGTACAAATCGTCCTTCTCGTCCCGGATGGAATCTGAGAAAAGCACCATGTTGCCTTGACACTGAAATCCCATAGCGCTGATTTTCCGGACATGGTAGGCTATAAATCCCGTCTCATCGGCCAATTGGACTTTCCGCACGGCAAAGGAGACGCAGAACAAGGTGAATAGGGTGCAGGTTGTCCAGAATGTTTTACGGCTTCTCCGATAAAGCAGCAAACACACACATCCGATAACGGCGTACAAAAGAATTGCTTGAATGACGTGATAATCAATGTTTTCCGTTACGGAGTGAGGGAGTTGCTCGATGAATCGGATGATGCAGTTCATGATGCTGATTTCCTTGGTCAGTATCCAAGAGGCATGACGCGCGATGACAGGAATTAGCGAAAGCGGCAGCAAGGAGATGCCTGTGATGATGACGGCGAAGGAGAGGGTGATTACGGACAGGTTGGAGAGCAGGAAGTAGTTGGGGAATTTCGCAAAATAGTAGATGGAGATGGGGAATGTGCCGATCTGCGCCGCCACGGAAACCGTAACCAACTCCCAAAAATAGTTTCCGATGCGGGTCCGGCACGTGTACAATGCCGACAACTTTGGCTGGAAGAGCACAATTCCCGCAACAGCAAGGTAGCTGAGTTGGAAACCCACCTCGAATAATAGCAGTGGATTGACAATCAGGAGGATGAACATGGAAGCAAACAGACTGTGGAAGACGTTGGTGTTCCGTCGCAGCAGCTGCCCTATGGCCACAAACGTGAACATGGTGGCGGAGCGCGTTACAGACGGAGCTAATCCCGTGATGTGCGCATACAGCCAAACAATCAGCATAACCAAAATAGTTTTGAGGATTCTTGAGCGGCGGAAAAAGTCCAACGGCTTCAGCAGAAAGTTGATAATCATGAAGATAACGCCCACGTGCATTCCGGAAACACACAGAATGTGGCTTACCCCCGCAGATGAATAGGAGGCCTTCAGTTCGGGATCCAAGGTGTCGTCATCGCCCAACAGGATGGCTTTCAGGATGTCCAATTCCTCGCCGCTCATTCCTGCAGATATATAGATGTTTGTCAGTCTATTACGAGTTTTTTGCGCCAGGTATTTCACCCTGTTTTCGGGTCTGTTGCCAATACGCTCCCAGGCGTTCTCGTTCACGAAGCCAGTATAGTGGATGCCCCGCCGTTGCATGTAACGCTGGTTGTCGAAAGCGTCCGGATTGTATGGCGGCGGGATGCGGGAGAGTTTCGCGTGAACAAACAGAAGGTCGCCGTAATGTAGCCCCTTGGCATCGGCGGAGGGTTTCAGGTAGAACAGAACTTTTGCTTTTACGTCCTGTTTGTGGTTGACCTGCAATAATTCCACCGGGATTTTCACACTCTTTTGGCGCAGAGTGGGCTCTTCTGCCACGCGAACCACCCAGTCAGTGTTGCTCGTCATCAATTCAGAATGCAATGTCGGATATAACCGTATGTTTGTCAGCAATATACCTGTCATAATAAAGGCTATGACCATCATAAGAGTCTTCACGATTCGCCAGCGATACGATTTAACAAACGTCAAAGAAAAGGTCATCAGAAAAGATGCGCCTGTTAAGGTTAGCAGCAATGGTCTGAACTGTTCTCCAAAATCGGCGTTGTAAGCAATAAGAATGCCGATTACATACGGGAAAAGCAGTTTCACAACAGGATAGTTTTCAATCTTCATGGTAATAAGTATCTTGTAATAGTTTTGTTTTCAATGTTTTATATATTGTTTTCGAGGTTAATACATACTAAGATTCCATGCAGCAAAAATAAAAATTTTTGTTACACGAAAATCAAATATAAACAAAAAAAGTAAGCCAAAGGCCAAAAGCTAACAGCCAAAAGCCGTTACAGCACCACTACCACCGCGTCTTTTGCTTTCTGGCGCACGCTTTTTGGCAGCGTGATAGTGTATTCGTCACCTTTTTTGGAGATGGTGGCCTTCTCGGAGGAACCCAAAATGGTGGCTTTGCCCGTTTTCACAGGTTTCTCAAGGTTTTTGAAAGTATAGGTGGCGGGGGCGAGTTCGTTTTCGGGGAATAGCAGCAAAGCGTAGCGTTGCCCGTCTTTGCCCTGCGTGAAACGAACTTGTCCGTAGCAATAGGGGAGGCAAGGACGGGTGCTGTAAATTGCCTTTCCGTTGACGCTCAGCCATTTGCCCATGTCTTGCAAGCGTTCCACGGCGGTTTGCGGGAGGGTGCCCTCAGGGGATGGTCCCACATTCAGCAGGAAATTGCCGCCTTTGGCCACGATGTCGATCAGCAGGTGGATGAGCCGGTTGGTGGACTTGTAGTTGTCGGTGGCCACGTACGACCAGGAATCGCCCATTGACATGCAAGTTTCCCAGGGGTAGGGGAGCAGCGTGTCGGGGACTTGCTGCTCGGGGGTGCGGTAGTTCTCGTATTTGCCGTGCACGCTGCGATCCACGATAATGAGGTCGGGGTTGTTGGCGCGCACATCTTTTGCCACCCGCGGCATGTCGATGTCCTGGATCCAGCCCTGGCATCCGAGCCAGTCGCGGACCTCCTCGTCAACGCTCCACGCGGGGCGCACCCAGCCGCCGTCAAGCCACAGGATGTCAATGTCGCCGTAGTTGTTGGCTATTTCGTGTAGCTGTTTGCGGGTGAAGTCGCAGTATTTCGCCCACCGTTCGGGATGTTTCTCGGGGTCGTAGTTCACGTTGCGGTCGGGGGTGGCCCATTCCGGCGCCCAGTAGTCGGGGCAGTGCCAGTCGGGTTTCGAGAAATAAAGTCCTGTCCAAAGACCTTGACTCCGGAAAGCTTTCACCAAGGCGCCGGTCACGTCGGCGTTAGGGTTTTTGGAGAATGGACAATCTTTTCCCGTGACGGAGTAGTCGGTCTCTTTAGTGTCATACATGCAGAAGCCGTCGTGATGCTTGGTGGTGAACACGAAGTACTTCATGCCACAATCTTTGGCCAGCTTTGCCCAAGATTCCGGATCGAATTTTGTCGGATTGAAGGTTTTGTTAAGTGCCTGGTAGTTGGCCTTATATTCTGTATATGGAACGCCGTCGCGGCTGATCCACGGCTCATTGCAGATGGACCACGACTCCACCACGCCCCATTGTGCGTAAATACCCCAGTGCATCATCAGCCCGAACTTCAAGTCCTGCCACTGGTCAATGCGGTTCAGGATGACAGGGTCGGTTTCAAACTTCTGTTCGTCTTGTGCGTAAGATATTGAAAATGAGATTACTGCGAATGTCAATAACAAAAAACGGAGGAGGTTGTTTTTTCTGAAAGCCATAAATATCATTATTTAAATTGAAAGCGCAAAAGTAAACAAAATAACATTACATCGAAGTTTTGGGATTCAAACCTTGAATCTTGCGAAATTGGTGATTTAACCTTAACTATCAATAGTGAAAATAATCGTAAACAATTAGTTTCCAATGAAATATTTTTGTGATTTCGGGCTTTGAACGATTGAAAAAAAGCGTACCTTTGCCCCCTGAAATCATTAAACCTATCAAGAATGGAAAAAGAAGAAATTAAAAACAATGTGAATGCTGAGAAACTGAAAGTGCTCAACTCCACGCTCGAAAAACTCGAAAAAACCTTTGGAAAAGGCTCTATTATGCGTATGGGCGAGACCCATATTGAAGAGATGGACGTCATATCTACCGGTTCTATTGGCCTGGACACGGCACTCGGTGTCGGCGGATTCCCGAAAGGCCGTATTGTTGAAATCTATGGCCCTGAATCCTCCGGTAAGACCACATTGGCCATCCACGCCATCGCGGAGGCGCAAAAACAGGGCGGTATCGCCGCTTTCATCGATGCGGAACACGCCTTCGACCGCTTCTATGCCGAAAAATTAGGCGTGAATACTGCTGAACTGCTGATTTCCCAACCCGACAACGGTGAGCAGGCGCTCGAAATCGCCGACAACCTCATCCGCTCCGGCGCCATCGACATCATCGTCATCGACTCCGTGGCCGCCCTCACCCCGAAAAGCGAAATCGAAGGCGACATGGGCGACTCCAAAGTCGGCCTTCAGGCGCGCCTGATGTCACAGGCTTTGCGTAAGCTGACGGCAACTATCAACAAGACAGGTTGTTGCTGCATCTTCATCAACCAGTTGCGTGAGAAAATCGGCATTATGTTCGGCAATCCGGAGACCACCACGGGCGGTAACGCACTGAAGTTCTATGCTTCCGTACGTCTCGACATCCGCCGTCAGACCCAAATCAAGGACGGCGACAAGGCCATCGGTAACCATGTGAAAGTCAAGGTGGTAAAGAACAAAGTCGCGCCCCCGTTCCGCACGGCGGAGTTTGACATCATGTTCGGCGAAGGCATCTCCAAGTCGGGCGAAATTGTCGATCTCGGTGTCGAATACAATATTATTAAGAAGTCTGGCTCCTGGTTCTCCTACGGCGACTCCAAGCTCGCCCAAGGTCGCGACAGCGTGAAACAGCTGCTTAACGACAACCCCGAGCTCTCCGACGAAATCGAGGCTAAGATCCGCGAAGCCATCAAAGAGAATATGAAATAAGAGCTTTTGGCTTTTAGCAAAATATTTTAACAGCCAACAGCCAACAGCTAATAGCAAAAGATATAATGAAAAGAATTATCACTTTCCTACTGGCCTTGTTGTTGTTCTTCGGTTACGGTTGCCACAACAAGAACAAGTACGCCGACCTGCCGCCGGAGCTGGCCGAATTGTGCCTCAACATCGACAAACACCCTAAAAAGCCTGAGAACTATTACAAACGAGCACAATATTATTACTTACACGAAAGTATTGACAAGGGTATCGCCGACATGCAGACGGCCATCAAGTTGCAACCCGACAGCAGCAAATATTATGTGATGCTCTCCGATCTCTATTTCGCGCAGCACGAGACCGACTTGACAGAGGAAATGCTGTTGAAAGCCATTTCCACGGACGAGAACAACAATGAAGCCCGCCTGAAACTGGCTGAGTTGCAATTTTATACACGTCAGTATGAGGATTGCGGTAAAACTATAGACGAGGCTGTTCAACGTCAGCCGCACAACCCCAAAGCGTACCTCATCAAGGCCTTCATGCTGAAAGACATGCAGGATACAGTCGGTTATTTGCGTATGTTACAGCTTGTTATTGACCAGAATCCGCGGGAGACCAAGGCGTTCCTTGAGCTCGGCTACTTCTACCAGCAGAAAAACGACCCGATAGCGATTTCCTATTATCAAAACGGTTTGAAGGCCGATCCCAACAATGTTGAGCTGCATTACAATTTGGGCAAGATGTTCCAGGACATGGACAAGTATGAAGAGGCGGAGCAGGAATACAAGACGGCCATTGCCATTGATTCTACGCATATCCCATCACTTAACAATCTGGGTTATTTATACTTGGATGACAATATCAAAAAATACGACGAAGCGGTGAAACTTTTTACGCAAGTGCTGCAAATCAACCCGCAGTTCGTGTATGCCATCTGTAACCGGGGGGTTGCGTATGAGTATCTGGGCAATTATGTAGCCGCCCGCAAGGATTATGAAGAAACGCTGAAGCTCTCCACTAACTTCGAGCCGGCCATCAAGGGACTTAACCGTTTGGACAAACTGCAACATTAGACGCGTATGAACGAGAATTTAGATCCTACCCAACAACATCTTTCCGCCTCGGACAAGGAGTTTGAACGCGCCATACGCCCTGCACAGTTTACTGATTTTCAGGGGCAAAAACAAGTGTTGGAGAATCTGATGGTCTTTGTGCATGCCGCCAAAGGTCGCGGTGAGGCTCTGGACCACGTCCTCCTGCACGGGCCTCCAGGACTGGGCAAAACCACCTTGTCGCACATCATTGGCAACGAGATGGGCGTGAACGTGCGGGTTACCTCCGGCCCTGTCATTGACAAACCTGGCGATTTGGCCGGGCTGCTCACCAACCTGGAGCCGCACGATGTCCTCTTCATCGACGAAATCCACCGTTTGTCGCCGGTGGTGGAGGAGTATCTCTACTCTGCGATGGAGGATTATAAAATCGACATCATGATTGACAGCGGGCCGAGTGCGCGTAGCGTGCAGATTTCCATCAACCCGTTCACGCTGGTGGGCGCCACCACGCGGTCGGGCTTGCTGACAGCGCCGTTGAGGTCGCGTTTCGGCATCAACCTGCGCCTGCAATACTATGATGCCCAGACACTTGGCAACATCATTAAACGGTCGGCTTCCATTTTGGACATCCCCATTGACGAGGATGCCGCCTACGAAATCGCTTCCCGCAGCCGTGGCACGCCGCGTATCGCCAACCTGTTGTTGCGTCGCGTCCGCGACTTCGCCCAGATCAAGGGCGACGGCACCATCACGCTGCCCATCACGCAGGTTGCCTTGACGGCGTTGAATGTCGATAAGCATGGTTTGGACGAGATGGACAACCGTATCTTGAGTACCATCATCGACAAGTTCAAAGGCGGTCCGGTGGGCTTGAGCACCATCGCCACCGCCGTGGGCGAAGACCCCGGCACCATCGAGGAGGTCTATGAGCCGTTCCTGATCCAGGAGGGCTACCTGATGCGCACCCCTCGCGGGCGCGAAGCCACCGACTTGGCATTCACGCACTTGGGGAAGTCGAGGTATGTGTCGGGGCAGGGGGAACTGTTTTGAATGCAGAATGTAGAATGAAGAATGCTGAATGATGAATGCTGAATGAAGAATGCTGAATGCTGAATGCTGAATGAAGAATGAAGAATGAAGAATGAAGAATGAAGAATGAAGAATGAGGGAGAGGTAACTACTATCCCAACAATTATCAATTATCCATTATCAATTATCAATTTATTGCAAGTTATTGATGGATAATCAATTGCATTGCTTTGGTAAAAAAAATCAACACCGCACGTTTGATATTAAAAAAAGTGTATTTTTGCCGTCCAATTTTAATGACTAAAAAAATATAACAATAGTATGAAAAAAGACATCCATCCTAAGGAGTACAGAACCGTGGTTTTCAAGGACATGTCAAACGATTATGCGTTCTTGACAAAGTCAACGGTCAACACGAAAGATACGATTGTATGGGAAGACGGAAATGAATATCCGCTCGTAAAATTAGAGATTTCCAGCACCTCACACCCCTTCTTCACCGGTAAGATGAAGTTGGTTGACACGGCTGGCCGTGTGGATAAATTCCGCAACAAATATGCCCGCCATTTTGATGCTGGCAAGACGAAATAATCCATATATTTTGTACTTTTGCTGACCTTTTTTGTAACCCGAAAAAGGTCAGTTTTTTTATTGTAACCTAATGAAATGATGAAAGATATAATAGCTGCGGGCGGTTTTCTGAATGGCGAGTCGAATGTCATCCCCATCCTTTCGGTCGAAGATGAGATCAAACTCAGCGAAGAATATGTGCCGGATGAGGTAGCCCTTCTCCCTCTACGGAATACTGTGCTCTTCCCGGGTATGGTCATTCCGATTACCGTGGGGCGGGAAAAATCGCTGAAACTGGCAAAAGACTGTGCCAACAGCGATGAACCCATTGGGGTTGTTGCCCAGCGCGACAACAGCATAGAGGATCCAACCATCAAGGATATGTACCGTGTGGGCACCATCGCCCGCATCCTCAAAACCCTAAACATCCCTGACGGCAATGTGATGATGGTCGTCCAGGGCATCAAGGTTTTCGAGGTAGGCCGGGTTGTGCATTCGCGTCCCTACTACAGATGTTGCACGCATCCGTTCCCAACCAACGACCTTGATCCTAAAGTGACTGAAAACGAGGAGTTTAAGACAAAGATGATGATGATTCGGGAAACGATGAGCAATATCATGCAATTGACTCCCGGGACTCCTCGCGACGCCATGGCTGCGGTGAACAATATCGAAAGCAACACTTTTCTGCTCAATTTCATCATTTCCAACCTCACCCTTACTGTGGAGGAAAAACAGGATGTTCTGGAAACGCAGAATATTATGTTTCGTGCCGACAAGGTGCTCTCTTTTTTGTCGCACGAGCTGCAGGTGGTGGAAATCAAGCATCAGATTCATACCAAATCCCATCAGGAGATGGAGAAGCAGCAGCGCGAGTATATCCTGAACCAGCAGATGAAGACCATCCAGGAGGAACTGGGCGGCCCTTCCACGGAAAAGGATTTCGACGAGCTGCGCGAGCGTGCCGCCAAGAAAAAATGGAATCAGGAAACCGCAGACCTTTTCGAAAAAGAGTTCAAGAAACTGCAGCGTACCAATTACATGTCCCCGGATTATTCCGTGCAACTCAACTATTTGGAGTTGCTGTTGGATCTGCCGTGGAACGAATATAGCGAGGACAATTTCGATCTGAAAAAGACCCGTGAAGTGCTCGACAAGGATCATTATGGCTTGGAAAAGGTGAAGGAGCGCATCCTAGAATATTTAGCGGTTTTGAAGCTGAAAGGCGACATGAAGTCCCCGATTCTCTGTCTGGCAGGCCCTCCAGGTGTCGGTAAGACCTCCCTTGGACGCTCTATCGCGGAAGCTATCGGTCGCAAGTATGTGCGCATTTCCCTTGGCGGTGTACACGACGAGGCGGAGATCCGTGGCCACCGTAAAACCTACATCGGTGCCATGCCCGGCCGCATTATCCAGAATATGCGCAAGGTGGGCTACGCCAACCCCGTTTTTGTGCTGGACGAAATCGACAAAGTGTCCGGTATGGGTGTTAACGGCGACCCGTCAGCTGCTCTTCTCGAGGTGATGGATCCCGAACAGAACAGCACCTTCAACGACAACTACCTCGAAACCCCGTTTGACCTCTCCAAAGTGCTTTTCATCGCCACCGCCAACAACCTCAACAGCATCCATCCGGCACTCTTGGACCGTATGGAAATCATTGACATACCAGGTTATTTGGCAGAAGAGAAATTAGCCATTGCAATGAAGCATCTCATTCCGAAACAATTGAAAGACAATGGGTTGACTGCTGAACAATTGGCTATTCCAGAAGATACCATCAAGGCTGTCATCAGCGATTACACACGGGAGTCGGGCGTGCGCGGATTGGAACGCACCCTTGCGAAAATCATTCGCAAACGCGCGGCGCAGTTCGTACAGGACGGCACCATGCAACCCGATGTGAAACCCGCTGATCTGAAAGAGATTTTGGGTTCGCCAATTTTCCAGATGGAGAAAGCTTTGGACAAGGATGTCTATGGCGTTGCCACCGGTTTGGCTTGGACGGCTGTGGGTGGGGAAATCCTTTTTGTAGAGGCGCTTACGAGTGCAGGAAAAGGGGAGATGACCCTCACTGGCAACCTCGGTGATGTGATGAAAGAGTCGGCGACTATCGCATTCGAGTACCTGAAGGCTCATGCTCAGGACTACGGCATCGATTCCGAAAATTTCAACACGAAGAAAGTACATATTCATGTGCCCGAAGGCGCGACTCCGAAAGACGGTCCTTCGGCGGGCATCACCATTCTCACTGCATTAGTCTCTGCTTACACGAAAATTCCTGTGCGAGAGAAGGTTGCGATGACTGGAGAGATTACTTTACGCGGAAAGCTGCTCCCTGTGGGCGGCATCAAGGAGAAGATTCTCGCGGCCAAACGCTGCGGCATTTACGACATTGTGATGTCCAAGGAAAATAAAAAAGATATAGACGACATCAAGGAGAATTTCATCGAAGGGATGCGTTTCCATTACTTCGAAGAGATGAAAGATGCGGTAAGGTTCAACTTTGATCAGCAATAATCATGGCAAATCCCTATTACGAATCGGCATTGACAGAACGCGCTGGCGTGGAGCAACCCATGCAGGTGAATCCGAATTTCAAACGGCATAAGAAATCGGAACTTTCTGTTGATGACTTTGTTAAGGGAATATTAGCTGGCGACCGCACCATTCTCAGCCGCGCCATAACCATGATTGAGAGCGAGAATCCCACACACATCGCAATGGCTCAGGACATCATAGAGCGTTGTCTTCCCCATTCGGGAAACTCATTGCGTATCGGTATCACTGGCGTGCCAGGCGTGGGAAAGAGCACCTTCATTGAATCTTTTGGCGGAATGTTGACTGCACAAGGCCATAAATTGGCGGTTTTGGCTATTGACCCGTCGAGCGAGCGCACGAAAGGCAGTATTCTGGGCGACAAAACCCGTATGGAGACGCTTTCCGTTGATCCGAACGCCTTCATTCGCCCTTCGCCCTCCGGCTCTGCATTGGGTGGCGTGGCCCGCAAGACCCGCGAGTCCATCATCCTCTGTGAGGCCGCCGGCTTCGACACCATCATTGTGGAGACTGTGGGTGTGGGACAGTCGGAAACAGTGGTCAAGTCCATGGTCGATTTCTTCCTCTTGCTGATGTTGGCTGGTGCCGGCGATGAACTTCAGGGCATCAAGCGTGGAATAATGGAAATGGCTGACGCACTGGTTATTAACAAAGCCGATGGCGATAATCTGCCCAAGGCAAAGGGTGCTGCATCTCAGTATCGTGCCGCTTTGAAACTCTTCCCCAAGAGCGACAATGGCTGGGACGTGCCTGTGGAGGTCTGCTCCGCGCGGGAATGTTTCGCCTTGGACAAGGTGTGGCAGATCATTCAGGATTTTGTCACGCTCACCAAAGGAAACGGTAGTTTTGAAAGAACTCGTAACGAACAGCTAATCAATATTTTCTATCATTGGATTGAATATACTTTGCATAACCGCTTCTACAACAATGAAGCCACGCAATCCAAAATTGATGAGCTGATTCCGAAGATTCAGTCGAAGCAGATTTCGCCCTACATGGCTGCCGCGAAATTGACGGAATAATTCGTACACATCCCAAAAAATTGTATCTTTGCGCGTTTTAAAAAACAGGTAAGATGAAACGCTTCGTTCTTTACAGTCTTCTGACTTTCACAATGTTATGCGCTATGGCGCAGCCTAAAGCTGTCAAAAATGTCATCTTGATGATTCCCGACGGCACTTCCACAAGTCTGCTCTCCGCCGCGCGCTGGTATCAAACCTATCTTGACCCCACACAAACCACTTTGAATATAGACCCTTATATTTGCGGTCTCGTGCGCACGCACTCCTCAGATGCGCCTATAGGTGACTCGGCACCCACCACTTCCTGTTACGTTTCCGGCCAGCCGTCGCAAACGGGTTTTATCTCTACATACCCCGTGGCCACTGATCACGATTTGGTTCCCGTGGATGCCTCTCGCGCGTACCAGCCCCTCGCTACCGTACTCGAAGCAGCGAAAATTCTGCAACACAAATCCACTGGTCTTGTCTTCACGTGCGAATTCCCGCATGCTACTCCCGCCGACTGCTCCGCACACACTTATAGTCGTGGCAAATACGGCATGATTGCCCCGCAAATGGCCCACAACCATCTGGATGTGGTGATGGGCGGAGGCGTCAAATATCTTTCCGATAAACTGCAAAACGACCTGAAATCAGCCGGATATAATATTTGTCTTGATGATATTCAGGGTTTTAGAAGTTGCACGAAAGCCCCTGTCTGGGCTTTGTTCGGTGAAACGTCCATGCCTTATTGGCTGGAAGCCGACAAACAAAAAACGCCTTCATTGGCAGAAATGACCCAAAAGGCGATTGATATGCTTTCCAAAGATGAGGATGGATTTTTCCTGATGGTGGAGGGCAGCAAGGTCGATTGGGCCGCACATGACAACGATGCCAAAAACGCCATCATCGAGTTCATTGAATTCGACAAGGCGTGCGGCGTGGCTCTGGACTTCGCGAAAAAGAACGGTGAAACAGTCGTGGTGATTCTCCCCGACCACGGTACCGGTGCGGTCACTCTCGGTAACCCGAAAGCCAGCCGCGATGGCTATGACAAACTTTCGCTGAAACAACTCATGAGCCCCATCGACGACTACCAGCTCTCAAACTGGACGATGGGCGAGAAACTCAAAGCGGCTGATACCACTGAATGGCCGAAAATCTTTGAAACTTACTTCGGTTTTACCCCGCAATCCGCTGAAATCACTTATCTCACTACCGCTAAGGATTACGACAAATCCCCGTTCTCCAAAGAGGAACGCCAGGGCAACCTTTCTATGTGCAAGATGCTCAGCCAGGTGCTTTACAATCGCACCTACTTCGGGTTCACCACTTTCGGACATACCGTTGAAAATGTCTTCCTTGCTGTATATCATCCACAAAATGACATACTTAAAGGTGTCCCCACCAACATTGATGTTTTCAACTACCTGTGCCGCCAGATGGGCTTGACCGGCGAGATGAAACAGTTGACAGAGGATATCTATGCTGATCATCATCAAGTTTTTGAAGGTTATGATATGAAGATCGACAGTTTGGACAAATATCATTACCGTTTGACAGTCAAAAACAAACGGAATGTGCTGGTGGCGGATAGTTATGAGAACTATTTCATGATCAATAACAAGAAAGTTGACTTGGAGTCTGTGATTGTTTATATGGACAAAAACAAGACGTTTTATTTGCCAAAGAATTTAAGAAATTTTATAGAATTAAAATAGTGTCAGGGATAAAATTTTTTTAAAAGAAATACGTTAAACACGTTCAAAAAAGAAAAAAAAGATATGGAAACTACAAGTTCAATGAATTACGGAGGTCAGAATCAGAATGCCAATCAGGACAATCCGCTGAAGAAATGGGTGATTATTTTAGGTGCTCTGGCGGGTATTTTCCTCTGCACCACGATTTATTTCGCTCGCTTCGCAAAACCGACAATGAATAAGGTATATACGGAAGTGGAGACGAAAAATGTGGAGCTGCAAAGCGAGTTGGATGCTCTTTTGGCTGAGCACGAACGCATTAAAGAGCAATATGGCGAGCTTTCCGAACAACTGAGTGAAAAGGACAGTATCATCATGGCTGGCGCAGCGGAAATTGAGAAGCTGATCAATTCGCAAGCCGACTACAACCGCATCAAAAAGCAGTTGGCTCGCCTGCAGAACATTTCTCAAGAATATGTTCAGGAGATGGACAAACTCTATCAGGAAAACCAAGCCTTGAAGGAGGAAAACCAGCAAGTTCGCGCCACGTTGGAGCAAGAACGAGAGGTGACCCGCAATATCCAGAAATCCAACGAAGATTTGTCTCAAAAAATCAGCAATGCCGCCACGTTCAAGGCTTACAATATCAAGAGCTCCGGCTACTTGGTGCGTAATAAAGGCACGGAGGAGCCGACTGAAAAAGCCAGTAAGGTGAAGCGGATTAAAACTACCTTGATGTTGGGTGAAAACTCCCTGATTGAACCCGGTCCCGTGAACATTTATTGCCGTATCGCCATCCCTGAAACAGGAAAGGTGCTGACTATGGGAACAGGCGACACCTATTCCTTCGTGCACAACGGACAGCGGTTGCAGTATTCCTGTAAAACGGTGGTCAACTACAACAACAAAGCTGAAAATATTGACCTGAACTGGGATTTGATGTCTGACGACAAGGCTATCAAAGGCCAGTACAGCGTGCAAGTATATACGGATGACCAGTTCCTTGGCGAAACTTACTTCACTCTGAAGTAATGGCTCATACATAAAATCTATTGTGCAATATGGTTAGTAGGCGATATTTGAGAATCAAGACCATGCAGGCATTATATGCGTATAATGCCAATCCAAAAGCAAATGTGGCGAGTGCTGAGACGGATCTGCTGAAATCGGTTCGCAGCTGTTACGCGCTTTTCCTGTGGCTTTTTGCCTTGCTGCCTGAGATTGCCTTCTATCGGACCAAAAAATTGGACAGTCTGAAAGAAAAGTACAATCCTACGGCTGAAGATTTGAATCCCAACACCAAGTTTGTGAATAACGCGGTAATCCGGCAAATTGAAAACAACAAGGAGCTCCAGATTCTCTGGCCGAAATACCATATTCTCTGGGAAGATGAGACTGATTTGATTGCCAAACTATTCCATGAAATAGAACAACTTCCTGATTATGAGGTTTATATGGCTAATCGTGAGAATGATTATCAGGAAGACAAAAAGTTTGTGCTGACGGTGATAGAAAAAGTCTTCCCAGAAAATGACTTGCTGCATTGGTATCTTGGCGAAAAAAACACGCATTGGATTGACGACTACGATGAGGCGATGATGATGCTTTATCAGAATGTGAAAGAATTCAAGGAATCCAAAGGCGATGAATGCAGAATAGACTCCTTGTATAAAAGTAACGAAGACGAGCTTTTCTGCAAACAGCTTTTCCGCAAAACCATTGAACATGCGGCGGAATACACGCAAATGATTGAAGAGAAACTTCAGAACTGGGAGTTGGAGCGGGTCATCAACCTCGATATGCTGCTGATGCAGATGGCGTTGGTCGAGCTGCTCGAGTTTCCTCAGATACCCATCAAAGTGACGCTGAACGAATACATCGAACTGGCGAAGTGGTACAGTTCCGACAAGAGCAAAGTGTTCGTTAACGGCATTCTCGACCGCCTGATTGTGGATTTGCGCGACAACGGACGCATTGTGAAGACGGGTAGGGGGCTGTATCAAAATTAAGAATTAAGAATGTAGAATGATGAATAAAATCACGATAATTACATTGTTATTGTCCATTGGGATGATGTTTGGCGGGTGTCATCGGAAACCCGCCAAGGAAGGCGATTTTTCGGTGAAGGATGTACATATTCCGCAGACCGCCGAAGGATTGTCAGCCAAGGAAGCCGAAAAGTTGCCGGTCATTGAATTTGAGACCAAAACGTATGATTTCGGGGATGTGATTGAAGGAGAGAGACTTACCTATTCGTTCAAGTTCAAAAATACGGGGAAATCAAACTTGATCATCTATTCCTCTGAAGCCACTTGCGGATGCACCACCTCGCAGCCGCCCAAAGCCCCCATCCGTCCGGGCGAAAGCGATGAGATTCTTGTGACGTTTGATTCCAAAGGACAGAAAGGTCATGTGGAAAAACGGATTTTGGTCGGTGCTAACACCTATCCCGTGGAAACCATCCTGACCATCACCGCAAATGTGTCATCAAATAAGTGAACAGTGAACAGTGATTAGTGATTAGTCTTGAATATCAATTCACAAACCACAAATCACAAATAAACATTAAAACAAACAATTAATCAAACAACGAACGTATGCTGAACATTTTATTTCCTTTATTAGACGGGGCACCGGCCACAGGTCAGCCCGGAGTTGGAGGAGGATCCTCCATGCTTATTTTCATCCTGTTGATGATACTCATTTTCTATTTCTTCATGATTCGCCCACAGCAGAAGAAACAAAAGAAAATTGAAGAGGCTCGCAACAGTCTCCAAAAAGGCGACAAAGTGGTGACCATCGGTGGTATTCATGGCAAAATCACTGATATCAAGGACAACACGTTCACCATTGAAATAGCCCACGATGTCCGCATTGAAGTCGATAAGGCCGCCATTTCTTTCAACGAAGCCACGCTGAACCAATCCAAGAGCGACAACAAGGCGGAGGAAAAGAAGGAAAACGAGTAAACAATGGCAGAAGACAATAAGCAACATAGAATCCCTGTCAAATTGCCGTCGTTGGCGTTTATGGTGTGCCTGCTGATTTCCATATCGTGCTGGGTGCTTGTCACCTTCTCCAAAGATTACAAAATGACATACGAGTATAAGCTGGTCTGTGACAATCTCCCAGAAGGCCGCAAGTCCGTGACGGTGTCGGATACTGTTATTGAGCTGACTTTCAA
This sequence comes from uncultured Bacteroidales bacterium, assembly GCA_900315245.1. Lineage (GTDB taxonomy): Bacteria > Bacteroidota > Bacteroidia > Bacteroidales > WCHB1-69 > F23-D06. Next base: position 47,806 of record OMYJ01000001.1, on the reverse strand, counting down.
TCAGAAAGGGTTGCGTTATCTTTCAAAACCGTTCACGAAGAAAGACAAGGAGGTGACAATATCCGTCAGTGATTTGATCAAACCGAAACATAAGGTGAGTGTTTACACTTTTACGAATAAGGAAATGTACGATTTCCTCTCCACCCACAATTTCGGTCCGGAGCTGGTGGCTGTGTCATCGCCAGAGGTGATTACATTCTATTTGCGTTAAAAATGGTTAAAATCGGGCTTACCGGAGGGATAGGAACGGGGAAGACCTACCTGTCTGCTCATTTCCGCGATATGGGCATTCCGGTCTATTATGCCGACGAGGAGGCGAAAAAGCTTTATCGGCAGCCCGAGTTCTTGCCGGAGATGCACCGAGCGTTTCCCGATGAGCGGCTTTGGCTTCCCGACGGAACGCTTGACATGGACGAGTTGGCGAAGTCATTTCAGGATGAGGTCTTCCTGCAGCGGCTCAGTCGTTTCGTGCACCCGTTTGTGATGCGCGACTTTGAACAATGGGCGGCTCTGCAGAACGCGCCTGCAGTGATGATGGAGTCAGCCATTCTGTTCGAGTATGATCTGGTTTCCTATTTCGACAAGATTATTGTCGCGGACGCGCCGGAGGCATTGCGCATCAGACGCATCTTGGCGCGGAATCCCCATCTGACCGAAGCGGACATCCGTCAGCGCATGTCGCGGCAGATGTCGCAGGAAGAGAAATGCTCCCGCGCGGATCTGGTGGTCTGCACAGGGGAGACGTATCGGGAAGGGATTGTAATTCATAATTCATGATTCATAATTCATAATTGGTTGGGGGACAACGGGATGCGTGGCGGTGATTCGGAACGGCGGGCTATCCCCGTCAGGGGATGCCTCTCTGTAGCCGTGGGTGATCCGATGCGTAGCCCGAATCCCCGCGAGGGGATTCATGGGTTTCCGCGGATCGCGCGAATCACACGGATCTCCGCGGAGAGGGTCTGCGGGAATCGGCGAAAGCGGCGGGGGAATATGGTTGGCGACGGACCATTGGTGAATATTTGAGGGGCAAAAGTATAAAAATAACGACAAATAGTATAGCCCATTTCTTTTCATCGGCTATAGATAATTACATTTTTTTTATTCGTATAACGTTTTGGATATATGGCGTGAACTCTTTGGAAGGCTTTCTTGCGGTTGCCGAAACGTTTGTCATATTCATATTTTTTCACCCAAAGGCCTCCTGAATAATCAACATAGTATATGGTCTTCTTTCTGTCAAATGTGGTAACACTTATGAGAACGTTCCCACTCAATAGAACTTCTTTCCACATATCACATTTAAATTCATACGTCTTCTTGTGGGGTGGTCCTTCATACCATTCGGTGTAAATCATTGTGATATTTAAAGCTGCCGTATCAGGGAGGTTTTGCAATTTCTGATAGGTTAGACCTTCTATTTGTAAATGACTTCTAAAATAGGAGAAAGACAGTGTATCGCCAGAACTAGTAACACACGTGAAACCTATAGATTCAGGAAGAGTTCCATCAACGACAACTATTGCGGGAACTACCTTCTGTGCCAAAACTATATTGGCAAACATAACCACAAAAACAAACAAACTTAACTTTTTCACGTTGAAAACTAGAAATATTTGATTTTTCTCAAATTATTTATACTTATTTCACCAACTTTATTCTTTCCCGAATCGTAAATCACGGCGGTTCCCAATCTCTTTTCATACACAGTTCCTGTACTGAAATTTGGCACCGATTGATAACTGTTTCCGACAACAACGTTATAGTTGTAATTTGGGAAAACGGCTTTGTCTTTATCGGACAAATCGTATGGCGTCTGTACACAGGTTTCTGTACCATCAGGACAATCGAAATAATTCAGTTTATGGGAGTGTATGGACATATATCCTTTAGAATCTATTTCAATTTCTCCATTATCACCCCCTGTTGGATAAAATTTAGGCAGCCCGCATTCTCTTGGAAAAGAAGCAGCTTCTTCACGATTCCCACCATTGTTCACAGTCATATCATACACGGATACGATTGTATGTGTCACTATTTTATTTGTTTCCCAATCAATTTTTACATCGGAACGATTGGTTGTTTTACCTGAAACGTCATTGTTTCTTATTGTATTGATACTTTCCTCATCTGAAACAAAAAAAACGTTAAGATCATCATTTCCATCGGTCCCCAATAAATTACCATTCCAATCCCTATATTCCCCTATCTCCTCCCCATCCGGATCCACCACCCTCACCGGATTGTCCGCGCAATAAACGTAAGGCGAAAGCGAAGGATATTTCACCGCCATCGGGTCCACGCTCAGCCATACACTCAAATCGCTGCTGTAATAGCGTGAGCCAAAGTAGGATAGGCCCGTTTCGGAGTCCTTTTCTTTGGCGGAGAAGGTGTAACATCCAATCTGGAATGAGGAATGAGGAATGAGGAATGCCTACGACCGTAAACGAACCCGCACACACGCAGGCCGTAGGTCTGCAGGGCTCGGTGGCGATGGAGGTGTGCAGCCGGGAGCGCACCCCGGAGGTGTGCGGGCGCATGGAGAACGGGCGATATGTTCGGCGGTGGTTCATCGGCGAAATTTGCTAGTTGGAGTACTTAATTATTCCCTCACTTATCATGGACATTTATAAAAGATGCCTATGACATTAGGAGATGTCACAATTGGATAAGATTTACAGTAATTCCTGTCGAAATTAAGATGCAAAGAAGGAACGTATATCCAATCTTTGGTTGAGATTCCGGTCAATTTAGGTGGATAATCGATACGATACAAAACCATATCATATACCTCTCCTATTCTGATACGTTTTAAACCAGCTTTTTTCACTCTTCCTTTCTTGAAGGAAAAGAGGCTGAAAATATTATAATGCAATGTGTCTGCCAAATCAATAATATACAAAGTTCCTTGATTATGAGGCTGTTGTGGCTTCGGGCATGGCTTCATGGGATTTTTACGTATATTTACCACTTCATATTTCTGCATGATAGAATCCATGAAAAGAACAGGTCCGCCATAACACTCGTCAATTGTATCATCTTCAAATATCAATACATTGTTATAGCTATAATAATAACCAGATAGATTGACAATACTATCTCTGACCAACCTAAACACAAGAGACGTGGTCTTGTTTACACCTTCAAAGACATACGTTTTTGTTTCAATATATGGCTCAGACATATTTGTCAAACTTTGGGAGCTAGTGTTCATACACAAAGACTGCAAAGCGTATATAAGCAGTAAAATGCGCAAATAGTATTTCATATATCGTACTATATATTAATGACCTTTCCCTAAATGATATAACAACAAATCATATGAGGTTCGTGACATAAACTTCTCAAAACGAGTTGTCGGTTGTGAAATAGCTTTGTTATGTGCATAGTTGTAATCACCACATTCTTCATATTGTCCGAAAATATTTGATTGCGGGACACATGTGTTTCTCTGCAATTCAATTGCTCGTTCACCTCCCCAATATGCTTCTGTGGCTTCATGCAAAAGAAGCCTCCCTATGTCTTCTGATGCATAGTATTTGTTCAATAGTATCATTGACACAAACTGTTCTGCATCAGCTGTTTTATTTCCATTGTATGTGCTTCCTAAAAAACCACCTCCCATATTCGATTTGTATTGTTTTCCATTCTTAGCCGTATAGACGTTTTTGTAATTGGCTGTTAGCGACACTTTTACTTCTTTGCTGTCGATAACCTTACAAAACATTGTTTCTTCATCGGATACTATTGCTGCTCCTTTTTGATTGAATTTGACACCTTTTTTATACGAGTAACTAAGACATCCGTTTTCCCCTCTTGATATTTCAAGATTGGGACAATGTTTTTGCATATGCGCTAATGCACTCTCCCAATCATCGCCTAACAAAGAAATAGTATCCCCGTTCGGATCCACCAACTTCACCGGGTTATCCGCGCAATAAACATACGGACTCAAAGAGGGATATTTGTCACTCATCGGGTCCACGCTCAACCATACACTCAAATCGCTGCTGTAATAGCGTGAGCCAAAGTAGGATAGGCCCGTTTCGGAGTCCTTTTCTTTGGCGGAGAACGTGTAACGCACCCCGTCGAAGGAGTTGGCACGCTGGTCCACGAAATCCTCGCCCCAGGGGAGGTAGTGCAGATGCTGCACGGCCTCGCCATGGGCATCCGTCACCCAGCTGCTGCTGCCCAGGTGGTCGGGGTGGTACCAGTAGTCTTCGCAGGCGTCCTTCTGACGGTTGGTGAAGGCGGCGAGGTAGGAAAGCTGTGCAGTGGTGTCCGTGATGGCAGGGTTGAGCACCAGCACAAGGCTGTCGGCGCGACGCACCTTGCGGAGAGTGTCAGAATTTTCTATTGAGTGGAGCATAATGATAATGACTTATGTTTCATTTGTCCTGAGGAATAATAATTACAGGTATACACATGAAATAATTCCAATCTTGTTTAACATCATCATGATACTTTATATAGTAATTTTTTTCCTTTAATGATGTAAGAGTATGATTTATGATTTTTAACCTGTCTTTTCTTGACAACTCCAAATTATCATCTATATATTGAAATTTAACAGATTTAATTTTGAGGTAATCTTTCTTTGCTGAATTTTTCAAACAAAATACCACAGAAAGCAATATCTTAGAAGAATCCGTTATATTGTGAATGGGCAACACAAAGGGCTCATCCGGACTGTAATATAAGAAAAAATCCCCGAAATTTAATGTCAAGAAAGCATTGTCTATCTCAACAGACGTATCTTTTATTGTATTAATAGGAATTGACGTTTTGTGAGATTGGCCAAAACAAATCACTAAGTTAATGATAACAAAATAAATAGTACATGTTATTTTTTCCATGGCAGTAAAGGGTAAAAATCTTGTATTATATCTCTTGACTGATTAGAAAGTTTAGGGGGATAGTTTTTGTATGTTCCAGCTTTGTTGGCTCCAGAATAATTTTTGAAGTAATTAACAACTTTGTTTATATTTCTTGACGAATAACCGTCTAAGAGATCATCCACAATATTATTATATGCTTTTACATTACCTAAAAGTGGACTTGCTGGATAATATGTCTTATTGTTCCATCCATATTCAGTAATTACACTTGGTTGAAACAACATGGCTTCAACTTCGTTGTGAATAGAACTCCCGCCTTGTCCACACTCATCCTGGTAAGCATGAAAGAGTTCGTGAGAAATAGTACGTAAATCATTTGTGCCTTGGGTAATAATGGCACCTCCCGCCTTTCCATTTGTTAAATCATTTGCACAGAAATACGCATCTTTGGTGTCTGAACCATCATCTATGTTGTCTGTAATAGAATAAAAGTTATTAGATGATGTGAGTTTATCCAATAATCTCCTTCCATTTTTAGTTGAATTCATTTGATTCAGAACATCAACCTTATTTGAAATACCTTTATCATGACCTTCATACGTCATTACTTGAACATATTTGATACGAGAGCCGTCTTCACCAATTATCCATATCTCCTCCCCATTCGGGTCCACCACCTTCACCGGGTTATTCGCGCAATAAACATACGGCGATAAAGACGGATATTTGTCACTCATCGGGTCCACGCTCAGCCACACACTCAAGTCGGAGGAATAATATCTTGAGCCAAAGTAGGATAGGCCGGTTTCTGAGTCGCGTTCTTTGGCGGAGAAGGTGTAAATGTCCGCAAAGAAAGTGGGCAGGGGTGTTGTTGAATATGTAATATGCTGGTTCATACCCGATTGTTTGACGGCGCAAAGGTAACATTTTTTCGTAATGCGTAAAAAGGTTATCTTTGCGCCATCGGGTTTTTCAACAATCGTTTGAAATATCTTTGATATTAAGACTTTCTGTTAATTGAACTGCGCCAGAAACGTGCCATGAACCATGAAATCACGACTTTTTCGGGAAATATAACATTGATTTCATATATACAATATTTTTAATTTCATTGTTAATTTGTTATGGCAACTCCATTCGTCGATTTCAGACCCGCACAAATCATGGGAGACAAGGAAGTCTATGTCTGTTACTACGTCCTTGACCCGACTAACGACAAACTCAAACGCATGCGCATACGCTGCAACCGTATCAAAAACCCTCGTGAGCGGACAAAATACGCTACACTGCTCTGTGGCGAAATCAACCGGAAACTCTACAATGGGTGGAACCCGCTGATGGGAGAGGATTCCACATCCAAGAAAAGAGTCTCTATTGTGGAAGCAGCCACTAACTATGTTCACAAGAAGGGAAAAGAACTTCGAAAGGATTCTGTTCGTAGTTATCGGTCAAAACTGTCGTTTTTCACCAGATGGTGCGAAAAGGCCGGCATATCGGACTGGCTCTGCGGACGATTCACCAGCAGTCATGCCGCGAATATCCTTGACGAGTACGGAGGGGGAGGAAGAAGCACCTACGCATATAACAGCATGCTTCAATTCCTGAAAAGCCTGTTCAGATCGTTTGTCACCGACGGCCTCGCGGTACATAATCCGTTTGCTGCTTTCAAAGGGAAAAAGAGGGAAACCAAACGTCGAATCACCATTCCCAAGCAGGATCGCAAGAGAATTCTCAACTATTTCCACAAACGGGAAATGGGCGAATATGTAGCCATGATCCGCTTGTGTTTCAGATATTTGATTCGTCCAAAAAGCCATCACGTTGGCGATAATATTGTTTATGATATTTAATTTGTGAGTCCACTTGAAAATGTGCCAACTGGCAAATTTTAGTACAATGGTCTCCAAATTTCAAACGCCAAACCAACCCGATTATTTTGTACCTTCGCCGCGTCAATAACCACCGATGAACCGCCTCCAACCATATCGCCCGCCTATCCCCGCAGACCCTCTCCGCGGAGATCCGTGCGATTCGCGCGATCCGCGGAGCCCCATGAATCCCCTCGCGGGGATTTATCCCTCGCACCGTAACCACCCCGGCTACAGGCATTCATCCCCTGACGGGGATAGTCCGCCGTTCCGAATCACTGCCACGCATCCCGTTGTTCCCCAACCAATTATGAATTATGAATCATGCATTATGCATTGTTACACCTTCTCCGCCAAAGAACGCGACTCCGAAACCGGCCTATCTTTCTTTGGCTCACGGTATTACAGCAGCGATTTGAGCATCTGGTTGAGCGTGGACCCGATGAGTGACAAATATCCGTCGCTTTCTCCGTATGTTTATTGTGCTAATAACCCGGTGAAACTTACTGATCCGGATGGGCGGTGGATTCCAGGGTTGGATGAGGACGGAAATGTGACTTACACGGCAGAAAAAGGCGACAATTATCGTACTTTCGCGGATCAATTTTATTGTTATAAAAAAGGAAAGGACAATAAACTTCAGGATAAAAGTTTGGAAATTTTTGAAAATGCGGGCTATAAGGGGGGAGAACATGCTGTAGTAAAGGAAGGTGATGTGATAACAGGCAAAGCAGTTTATGATGCAATGGGTAGCGATGTCCTTAAAGGAGATTGGTCGAATATGACAGATAATCAGAAAGCTTATCAAATAAAATTCGCATTTGATTACGGGAAAAAGAATAATTCTTCAATTGGACAGGACTTCGCAATCAATCTTAATGACTTCTTTCATGGTTTCTCCACAGGGTATAGTGCAATGGAACTAAATGGTGTTAATATCCCAATACGAGAAGGAGGTTCGGTTATTATGACAACTGTAAACATTACAATATGGCCAAAAGACAGACTGGTGAACAGAAACGGGCAAATTCCCATTTATTGGCGTTCTCAAGCGACAGGCGAAAATTACAGAATGCATAACTATTACAGTGCTATAAACTCCTCGGCGGGCGGTAAAATACCAGCAATTACCATATCATTTTAAAAACCAAATTGATAATAATAAAGATGAGAACTTTCTTGTTGACAATCTTATTCGTTCCTTTTTTGGCGATAGCGCAAACGTCGAATCTGGACACAATTGCCCTTGCCGAATGTAAAGCCAACTATCCCATCATTGGAACAACCGCTGATTTACAATTTGTGCCAAAAGTTACAAAATGGCACTACTGCTACAATGTGAAAAACCAACGTTATCCAACATCAAGATTGACGGATACTATATTTTATTATAGTGCCAACCAAATATACGGAGATGATTATGAAATCTCGTATCTGGAAAATGAGGGAAAAATCAGACTAGAATATATTTTGCTGAAAAAACACAAAAAGTTTAAAATGAATGTTGGTGGCTTTGGTTGGACAGACGGATTAACTTTACAATATAAAACTCCATTGGAAAAAGTCTTGAAATATTTTAATAAAGATTCAACTTGTTTAACTTATGGAGGAGGAACAAGAGGGCCTCTCTTGATGGGAAAAAATCTCAAAACAATGTGGCATTTCACACGTGTGTTTTATACAGGAGAACCATGCTACACTCAGATTTCATTAACCTTCAATAAACGCAAAGAGCTTATTATTATTGAGATAGAGTATTATGAACAAGAGCATTTAAAAGTAGGTTCTTATTTTAAGGATTCAGTTTTTTAATTTCTACAAAAAAGTTCTAAATTCTTACAGAATTTTGTGACTTCGTCTTCATCAAAAACCCTATGCCCGCCACCCCCACATATCGCCCGTCGTCGAAGATCCCCGCAAAGCCCTTTACAGAGATGTGTCCCCTAACGGGGAAGGGTATCACGCCGCCATTGTACATTGTACATTGTCCGAGTTACACCTTCTCCGCCAAAGAAAAGGACTCCGAAACGGGTCTAAGTTACTTTGGTTCACGGTATTACTCCTCCGATTTGAGTGTGTGGCTGAGCGTGGACCCGATGGCTTCGAAATATCCGTCGCTGAGTCCGTATGTTTATTGTGCGGATAACCCGGTGAAACTTACTGATCCGGATGGGCGGTGGATTCCTGGGTTGGATGAGGACAACAACATCATCGTAACTCGCGAAGATGGTGATGACATCAATTCATTTAAAAAGTTCATGGGGTCAGCCTATAGCGATGAAGAGATAAACAACATGTATGGACAGATGTCACAAGACGGCAGCATTAATCTGACTAAAACATACGGGAGAGAATTCCAAATAATGACAGATGCAATTAATGATGCCTATAATGATCCTGATTTTGAAAATAGTGAGAACTACAATTGTTGGGGAGCTGCTATTGCCGTAAGCAAATGTATAAAAATACAAGGAGCAGGTCCCGATGACTTTGAAGGAGTGGGGTATCATCTTAATAGTCTTGAAGACTTTGATAATTGTTTGAGCAATGGTTATTTGCAAGGAGGACAAGAATCAGCCTCGGTTGGGAAGACCGTTTTGAGATTTGGAAATAATGTTGAGGAAAAATCGCATGGAGCTGTCTATATGGGAACCGACAGGAATGGGACAGAATACGTCTTCACTAAAAATGGATGGGTGAAACGTCCAGAGGTGTCCACAACTGAAAGGATGCTGTTTGAAAATGGTTATGGGGGCAATTGTGACAGATTGGGGAATGCTGGACAAGGATACTATAATCGGAAAAATAGAAGAAGATGATGAACTTTGTTAAGATATTGTCAATTGTTATATCTCTGAATGCCAGTACTCCAGATACGATATTTAGAGTGTGTTCTGTTGCCGATACTATTTACGTAACGTCAAATGATATTGTTCAAATTGACACGTATGGTCTTTTTCAACTGACATATCATTTGTCGAAAGAGATGTGCAATTCTCTACATTCCGCGAATTATAATTCGTGTCTGATTTATTATCATTTAAGAAATAGAGATTGGATATTGCTACAGGAATATGAAATGAGAAGAGCAAGGATTCCAGAAGGATATCATATCACCACTGATTTTGGAACAATTGTGCTTAAAGAAGATCGTATTCACATCGGTTATAGTTATCCTGATAAGCTAAAAAGGAATAAAAGGAGATTTAGAAAACGCTATTTGACACAACCAAAATTTTAAACGAACAACACGGGATTATGTATCTTTGTCCTTTCAAAAAATCCTATGTCCGCCACCCTCACATATAGCCCATTTCCTCTGCAGAACCCCGCAGGAATGTCAATGTCACTCAACTGCTAACTGCTAACTGTCCGAGGCGCACGCACTAAAAAAAGAGACACCCGAAAAAGGTGTCTCTTTCTGTCTTATAGCACAAAACTGTACTATTTCCGCACATCCATCTCTTTCAGCAGGTAGCCGGCACCGCCGAACTTGTCGATGACGAAGAGGACGTAACGCACATCGACGTTGATGCAGCGTTGCAGCTCGGTGTTGAACACGATGTCACTGCTCAAGGCCTCCCAGTTGCCGTCGAAAGCCAAGCCGATGAGCTCGCCGTTGGCATTCATGATCGGGCTTCCAGAGTTACCGCCCGTGATGTCGTTGTTGGAGAGGAAGCAGACATGCATGGTGCCGTCCTTGTCTAAATATTGGCCGAAATCTTTCTTCAGGATGAGGTCTTTCAGCTTGGCGGGCACGTCAAATTCGAAGTCGCCGGGAACCTCTTTCTCCAAGATACCCTTTGTGGTGGTGTAGTAGTTGTAATGCACACCGTCAGCGGGATAATAGTCACAGATGGTGCCGAAAGTGGTACGCATGGTGCTGTTGGCATCCGGATACATCGGCGTGTTGGCGTTCATCTCCTTCAACGCGGCGATGTAGGTGCGGCGCGGTACCTCTAACTTCTCTTCCACATCCATAGCGGAGGATGCTGACATGACATATTGGAGCAGTGCCTGGAAATACTGGTATGAAGGATCGCTCTCCAAAACCTTGTTGGACGGTTTTTTGACAAATTTCTCGAAATTATCCTTGCTGATGAAAATGGAGTTGAGCATGGCTTTCTCGAAAGCATCGTAGTTGCCTTTGTAGTTCTTGGTGAAGAAGGTGAGGTCGGGACGATTGGTCTCGGAATGGCTCTGCCAGGTCTTGAGGCATGCCACCACGATCTTGGCTTCAGTAGCGGGATCAGTGTCGTTGTTGTACTTGTCAAACGATTTCAAAAGTTTCTCCACTTTGCTCTCATCGAATTTTTTCTCGCCCTTGTTGAGCTTCAGCTGTCCTTGCAAACGAAGGGTGGCGAGCAATGTTGGGGAAGCGGAGAACTGCAGGTTGCCGTTTAATGCGGATTTGTATTTCGCGCCGTCAACCTCTTTGCAGATTTTTTCGATTTCGGCCAGACAATTGCCGTATTTCTCTTTGCGCTTTTTGTCGGCGTTGATCCATTTGGTCAGTTCAGCTTCTTGCTTTGCTTTGGATTCCACCACTTTGAGGGCCTTCAGGCTCTCAACTTCACCGTGCTGGTTCTTCCAGTAGTTGGCCAGACCGGCGTGTTTGTCGGCATATTGCAGGTTCACCTTGTTGGAAGCCTCCATGGCGTCGTGCATCACGGGCAGGATGACATCTAACGGCTCATAGATAGCCGGGGCGTTGATGTCAATCTCGTTCTGCACCTCGTAGGAAGTCATGAAACGGTTGGTGGTGCCGGGATAACCCCAAATCATAGTGTAATCACCAGGTTTATAGCCCTTTAAGCTGATGGGCAGGTAGTGCTTCGGGTGCATCGGCACATTGTCCTTGGAGTATTTGGCAGGAGAGCCGTCGGGAGCGGTGTAGATGCGGAACACGGTGAAGTCGCCGGTGTGACGGGGCCACATCCAGTTGTCGGTGTCGCCGCCGAACTTGCCGATGGCACTCGGGGGAGCCACCACGAGGCGCACATCCTCATACATGGTATAGACGAACATATAGTATTCGTTGCCTTCGTAGAAGGGTTTCACCACGACTTTGTAACGGCCGTCGGCGGAGTTATCTTTGCGCAGCTTCTTGATGGCCTCTTCCACAAACTTTGCACGGTCGCTTTCGGAGGTTTTTTCATCAACCTTGGCGAGCACGATGCTGGTCACATCTTCCATTCTTTCAAGGAAATGCACGTGGAAATCAACGGGCAGCTCCTCTTCTTTGCTCATGGCGAAGAAGCCGTTGTTGAGGTAGTCGTGCTCCACGGTGGAGAGTTCCACCACGGAAGAGTAGCCGCAGTGGTGGTTGGTGAACATCAGACCGTCTTTGGAGACCATCTCGCCGGTGCAGAAACCGTCGCCGAGTTGCACGATGGCGTCTTTCAGGGATGAATTGTTGATGTTGTACAGTTGTTCGGCCGTCAGTTTCAAGCCCATCTTCTGCATTGTCGCATAGTTGTAGTTCTTGATGAACATCGGCAGCCACATGCCTTCATCGGGCGGATTCACGGCAAAAACAGGTGCCGTAATCGCCAAAACTGCCACTAACAGCAGTTGCTTTTTCAGAAATGTTAATACTTTCATTGTTTGTTTGTTTATTTGTTAGAATTGTTTGTTTTTTTGTGATCAGTGATTAGTGATTAGTGATTAGTGATTAGTGATTGGTGATTGGTGATTGGTGATTGGTGATCAGTGATTAGTGATTGGTGATCAGTGATTAGTGATTGGTGATCAGTGATTGGTGATTGGTGATCAGTGATTGGTGATTGGTGATCAGTGATTGGTGATTTGATTCAATTCACAATTCACAAATCACTATTCACTATTCACTATTCACTATTACTTATAGACGCCACGTCCTCCTCTTTTACTACATTCTTCTCGGAATTGTCATCCAAGTCGTTGAAAATCCGTTTGTTGAAAATGATGGCTAACACAATTCCGATGGTGATGCAAGAATCGGCGAAGTTGAAGATGGCGGGGAAGAAGTAGGAACCGCCCCAAAGCGGGAATTTGTCGGGGATGGGGAAGAGCTTGAGGTAGAACATATCGACCACCTTGCCGAAGAAGAAGGGTGCGTAGCCGTGCCCGGGCGACCATTGCGCCACCTCCAAAAAGTTGCTTTCGGTGAAAAGGAGGCCGTAAAACATGCTGTCGATAATGTTGCCGAACGCACCGGCAATCACCAGACAGAAGATGGTCAGCACAACTCCGTCCATCTTGTCGCGCTTCAGTCGGTAAACGAAATACCAACAAAGCCCACCCACGAGGAGAATACGGACAATGGAAAGGACCAGTTTCCCGATTTGCTGTCCGAAACTGATACCGAAAGCCATGCCCTCGTTTTCCACAAAATGCAAATTGAACCATTGGCCAATCAACGGAATCGTTTGTCCGACAGTTAAATGCGTCTTTACCCAGAACTTGATGATTTGGTCAATGACAATCAACAGAATGACTGTTATGATGGCAATCCAAGCGTACTTTTTCCTCAATTTGATTTTCTTTTTTGAATTAGACAACAATACTATCAAGCGGCAAAAATACAAAAATATCAGAAAAATTCCCGTATTACAAAATATTTTATATTTTTGCATTTCGTTTTGAAATAGAAATCTGTTATGAAAAGATCAAAGTTTTTTCTGCTTATAGTTGTTGCCGTGGCATGTACAATGTTGCTCTCTCAGTGCAACAAAAATGATGGCTATCCTTGTAAAATGAATGTCACATGCTATTATTCCTCCAACGGCATTGATCCGGATTCTACGGCATCCTTTACCATCATCACCTTCGACACGAGCAAATATCATAATGGTGATATTGATACGCTTATCTCTCGTTTCAATGTGCCAGATATAGATCGTTGGTCAGACGACAGCTTGTATAACTGGTGTCAACATGGCCACATATTGTATAAAAAGAGAAGAATTGGTAATACAGAGACGGTTCTCCCGTATAAGTACTATGGGGTAGCGGATAGCAAAGGTGTGTTAAAGTATGAACTCCCTTATCCCGCTCTGCTTATCGTCAATGCAATTAAAGTGGATGCCCTCAAGGACTCTTTGGATAGTATAACTGGCTATGTTAGACATACAGGTACCATTCAGGTGGAGTTGAAAGAGAATGAGACCGTCAGTAAGCCCATTTATATGCTTAGGACTAACTAAATAGTTGGTTTTGAAGAAGAAACATCTTAGTTATCTGTTTTTGGCTGCCGCCTCCCTGCTCCTTGCCGTCGGTGTGCTCTCACATGGACGTTTCATTCCCAAAATACATATCCCCAGGTTGGAAAAAAAGCACGTGGAACACAGCGATACATTGTCTGTGTGCCTGTTTTATCATGCTGCCGATTATTTTGTGTATCAGGGATCAGTCATTGGTTTTCAATATGATATTCTCAAACAGCTGGAAAAGGATCTGAACCATCCGGTGGACATCACCATAGAGTCAGATGCCGACAAAATGTTTGTCACAGCATTGTCTAACCAGTACGATATTGTCTGTTTCGATTTTGACAAAACCAACTATGTACCGGATTATATCGCATTGTCTAATCCGGTGGCTTATACATACCCCGTGCTGATTATGCGCAAGAAAGACAGTGAGTATGACTCGTTGCCACGCATCGTCAATACAGCTGCAAAATATCAGAACAAGTTGGATTTCAGCTCGTTGGATGAATATGGGGATTGGAAGATAAAACATAATCCCGACTTGGCCATTGAAGATTTGATGGATATGTTGGTGGACAAGCAGATTGACTACGCGGTATGCAATTACAACGAGGCGGTCACGCTGATGCCGTTTTATAAGCAGTTGACTATAGGACCTCGTGTCGGAGATAATTTCCCCCGGACATGGATTTTGAACACGCACAATAAATTGCTGAACGACACCATCAACCGGTGGCTTGAGCAGTATAAGGAGACGAACAAGTACCAGTCGTTGTGTGAGAAATACCTTTCTCCGCATTCCTATGTCTTGTCCCGCTCTTTCGGCAAGAGCCGCAACAACACCTCCCAGTACGATGCTGTGTTGAAGAAAGCGGCTGCAAAACACGGATTCGATTGGCGGTTGATATCCTCCATCATCTACCAAGAGTCGCGTTTCATCCCCGATTTGGTTGGCTTCGGCGGCAGTTACGGCATCATGCAGATGATGCCCGTCACTTGCGAGCGTTACGGCATCACCGATTCCTCCACGGTGGAGGAGCAGATATGGGCAGGTGCCAAATACATCTCCTTCCTGTGCAACATCTTCAGGGACAAGGTTGACGCTTCCGATCTCTACTATTTTGTGTCGGGTGCCTACAACTCTGGCCCTGGTCATATTCTCGATGCCATGGCCTTATGCAAGAAATACGGTGATGACAGCACACGATGGTCTAAGGTGGCGGAGTATCTGATTCTGAAATCCCATAAAGAATATTATAGGGATACGGTTGTGAAATGTGGCTATTACCCTGGGAAACACACTGTTAACTATGTGGACGAGGTAATGTCGCGATATAATGGATTTGCAATAACAAAAGAAGAATGAAAATATTGGTAATCGGACGCGGTGGGCGTGAACACGCCATCGCTTGGAAAATGGCTCAGTCGGCTTTGAAGCCGGAAATTTTTATCGCACCAGGGAATGCCGGCATGACAGAAATCACACGGCAGACAAGCACGCCGGTCACATTGGTCGGTATTGACGAAAACGAAACGGATGCCTTGCGTGATTTTGCTTTGCAAAACCATGTGGATTTGACGGTAGTGGGTCCTGAGGCTGCGCTTGCCAATGACATTGCCACGGTGTTTGCCGCCGCCGGATTGCGTATTTTTGCGCCGACCGCCGCCGCCGCGCAAATTGAAAGCAGCAAAGAGTTTGCTAAAAATCTGATGAAGAAGTACGACATCCCCACGGCAGCCTACCGTACGTTTGATTGCTATGAGGATGCGAAGTCCTATCTGGATGAAAAAGGTGCTCCCATCGTCATCAAGTACGATGGATTGGCCGCGGGCAAGGGCGTGGTGGTTGCCATGACTGTGGAAGAGGCTGACAACGCCTTGAAAGACATGTTGTTGGACAATCATTTCGGCAAAGGAAAGGTGGTGATAGAAGAGTTTCTGCAGGGTCCAGAGTTTTCGCTGCTCACATTGGTGAACGGTGAACAGGTGGTCCCGCTGGTCATTGCACAGGATCATAAACGTGCATACGATGGCGACAAAGGTCCGAATACGGGCGGAATGGGAGCCTATTCGCCAGTGCCTGTTATACCGCAGGAGCAAATCGATTGGGCGGTGGAACATATCATGAAACCGACTGCAAAGGCTCTTAAGGCTGAGGGCAGCCCGTTCTGCGGGGTGCTCTACGGTGGACTGATGTTGACCAAAGAAGGCCCGAAAGTCATCGAATTCAACGCCCGTTTCGGTGATCCTGAGACGGAAGTGGTGTTGCCGAAACTCAAATCAGATCTCGTCCAATTGATGTTGGACATTTTGGATAATAAAGAAGTCAAGCCTGAATTCCATGATGAGGCCTTTTTGGGTGTTGTGATGGCGGCAAAGGGTTATCCCGGCAGTTACACGAAGAATATTCCGTTGAATAATCCCGCTAACCTTCAACAACAGGTTTTCTGTATGGGCGTGAAAGAGGAAAATGGTCAATTGTTCTCCAACGGCGGCCGCGTGCTGTTTGTGGTGGGCAAAGGCGCCACTCTAAAGGAAGCGCAACAAGACGCATATAAGGCGGTTAAGGAATTAGAGCATCCTGATTTGTTCTACCGCAAAGACATTGGTTGGCAGGCGGTGTAATGTAATTATCGTCATTTATTATCATCTTTCACCATCTCCTTTTTCCAACGGAAATATCCGAGCACGGCCACAATCACGTAAACGGTGAACAGAATTCCGGTAGGGTAAAGTCCTTTCCAAAAATAGAGTATGGTGGAAACGATGTTTACCACAATCCATAACATCCATTGTTCAAGATACTTTTGCGCCAACATCCATGTGGCAACAATGCTGACCGCAGTGGTGAAAGCATCACCTAATGGTATCGGACTGTCAGTTACAGTTCTCAAAATGAGGTAGAGTATCATCCATAACGTAAAAGTTATTGCAGCCAGCGGCAGGATATGCTTCGCGGGTACGTGTGTGATGGGCAAATCTGTTGTCCCCCCGGTTTCCTCCAAGGGCTTTTTGCGCGAGCGTGTCCATTGAAACAAACCGTAAGCATTCGCCCCAATGTAGTAAAGATAGACCGCGGCGTCAGCGTAAAATTTCCCATGGAAAAATATGACCACATAAAAGATTGACATCACAATACCCACAGGCCAGAGCCATACATTGGCCTTATATTCCAGATAGAGGTATATCAGTCCGATAACGGCTCCTGTTATTTCGATGATTAAATCAATTGACATAGTAGAGCATAAAAATCAGGGCGCAAAAATAGAAAATAATTCGAAAGCGATTAACGTTAGAGTGTTCATAAAAATGCAGATGCGGTAAAAAGGATACGTAAATATCTGTTATTTTTGCAGGTTATATTATTCAATATGAAGATTTTTCAATTGAGATATGGTCAGAAAGCATTCGGTCTGTTATGTCTGATTGGGCTGTTGCTTTGTTCCGCTCAGGGATTTGCGCAGAGCGGGAAAAGCAGTACGCAACTCCAGAAAGACAAGCAGAAAATTGAAAATGAGATAGCCAACACCCAGAAATTGTTGAAAAAAACAGAATCTAACCAGAAGGCGGCTGTCCAACAGGCGGCATTGTTGCGGCAACAGATACAAAACCGTGAGAAAATCATTACCAACCTCAACTCACAGATCATCCAAATGGAGGATGAACAGGAGCAAAACCAACAGGAAATCAGTCAGTTGGAAAAGAAATTGTCCTATATGAAGGCAGATTATGCGCAGGTGGTCTATAACGCCTACCGCAACCGCCGGCTAATGGACAAAGTCACGTTCATTCTCGCATCCGACGATTTCTCACAGATGTTCCGTCGGTTACGTTATTATACCATCTTCTCCCGAAACGTCCGTGAACAATCTGAAAGAATTGTTAAAACCACTGAGGAACTTACAAAAAAGAATGAAGAAATTGTCGTGTTGAAGAACGACAAACTCAACACCCTTTCTTCTAAAGAGCAGGAAATTAAGAATTTGGAGGTGGATCGTCGGAAAAAGACCCAAAATGCCGAAAAGCTGAGGAAAGAGTCAAAGAAGTTGAACGAGGAGTTGAAGAAACAACAGCAGCAGCGGAAGAACATTGAAGCTGCAATACAAAAGGCTGTGAAAGAGGAGATTGCAAGGGCAAATGCCGAACGTGAGAAAAAAGCAAAGGCATCAAAGGGCAAATCCTCCGGCACTTCAGCATCCACCACCAAACCCGCCACTTCCTCAAAATCCTCCGCAACCATCTCATTGACCCCCGAGGAGCAAACTCTGAATGCCTCGTTCATCAACAACAAGGGCAGATTGCCGTGGCCTGTGGCCAAAGGAGCCAAAGTGAGCGATTTCGGCAGCTATCCCCACCCGGATGTGCCTTCCGTGCAGGTGGACAACCACGGTATTGACATTATGGTGGAGGCCGGGACACCGGCGCGCGCGGTGTTCGAAGGTGTTGTGACTGGCGTGATGAGCATCATGGGAACTACGGTGGTGATGGTCCGTCACGGAGAATATCTTACTGTTTATCAGAACCTCTCTTCAGCCAGTGTCAAAAAAGGCGACAAGGTTTCCACAAAACAAACCATCGGTACTGTGGCCAAGAGTGCCTCCTCCAACACGTATGAACTCCATTTCGAGATATGGAGAAATGACAGATACGTCAATCCGAACGAATGGTTAGCAAGAAAATAAATCTGTGATGGTAATAAAGACGGCCGAATATTTGCAAAGCGAAGTTGACTGGCGAAAATGCCCCGCACCTGATAAACCTGAATATGCGTTTATCGGAAGGTCCAACGTGGGCAAATCCTCGCTTATCAATATGCTGACCAACAACAGAAATTTGGCCAAAACATCTTCCAAACCGGGTAAAACACAAACCATCAATCATTTCCTGATGAATAAAACTTGGTATCTTGTGGATTTGCCTGGTTACGGATTCGCGAGGACATCCAAAACCAACCGCGAAAAATGGCAGAAGATGATTTCCGATTACCTTCTTCACCGTGAAAATCTGCAAATGGTCTTTGAACTTGTGGATTCCCGTCTGGATCCACAGCAGATTGATGTCGATTTTATCAATAACCTCGGGGAAAACGGCATACCGTTTGCCATTATTTTCACAAAAGCGGATAAAATATCTACAGGAAAAGCCATGAGCAATATCCAGAAAATGAAAAACAGGCTTTATGAGACTTGGGAAGAACTTCCTCTCATGATTAAATCCTCATCGCTCTCGGGCCTTGGCAAGGATCAAATTCTGGATTATATCGAGGAAATTAATCAACAGTTTTATAACATCAAATAACGTTTTATGAGAAAAGTAATCTATTCCCTGACGGCCATTATACTTGTTTTGTCCTGTAGCTGCTGCAAAACATCAAAAAAAAGCCTGAAAACCGAAAAATTCCCGCTGATTGGGACACAGTGGATGTTAGTGGCTTTGGAAGGCGAGGAGTTCAACAAGGATTTCGCCTTGCATCCATTTATCGTTTTTGACACGGCAGGCAGTTTTCAGGGCAATCTCGGCTGCAACTCTTTTTTTGGCACATTTGATGTCTCTAAAAAACAAAAGATGAAACTCCAATTTGAAGGCGCCACCAAACGTCTCTGTTCTAAAATGGAGGTGGAAAGACGCTTCCTTTCTGTTTTGAAACGCGATGTCACCCGTTATGAGTTAAAAGATGACGAGTTATTCATATTCTCAGAGGATGAAGAACTTATGCGTTTCAAAGGGGTGAATTTGGAGGAAGTTGAGTAGTCCTTACAACATCGGTCGGCATTCCAGCGTTTCGGAAAGATATTCAATCTGAAAGGACTCATCAAAAGGCAGAATCATGATTCTGTCTTTTTTTGTGTCTCCGGTTCCCAAATCCATGTCACTTTCGAATATGGCGTACGTTTGAGTGCGTTGATATCCAAGTTTTGCATAAAAGTCGTTTAATTGCTCGTCCGCTGGAATCAAGAAGGTGAAAACAGCTCCATTTTCCCGACATCTATCCAGCATTTCTTTAATCAATTTGCTGGATATGCCTTGGCACTGATATTCCGGGAGGGTGGCGATGCCGTAAAGGTATGCGGCGAGTCCGAAGCGGGTCTGGCAAGGAATCATGAAAACGGTGGAAACCACATGGCCGTCAACTTTCTCCATCAACGTGCAGTGGTTGAAGTAGTAGCGAGAAAGGAACGTGTAAATGGAGGGATCATCCTCGCCGAAACACCTTTTCCAAACCTGGATGATGTCTTTCATCTCATCGTTCAGCTTGAGTGCGGTGTGTTTATAAGCTAACATTGCAGGTTGGTACGAGGTTTTTGATTTTCGCAGTCCAGCCAGTCCCATATCTTCCTCCCTGTTGATAAACGTAAACTGTTCAGGGAGATGTTGTGCAAACAGATAATTGATCATCTGATAGACCCCTTCGTAATGGATGTCACCCTTTTCAACATGGGTGCAGAAGATGTCGTTGCGGATGGCCGAGCCGTATGTGAATGCCACTAACTTGCCGTCCACATAAAGCGCTCCGCCTAAAAGACCAAGTGCTTCGAAATTCTGAAACGCCTTTTGAATGGTGATGTATTCGGATTGCGCGGACTCGTCTTCTGCGTGTTGGCTGATCCAGGATTCCTCCAGCTGCAAGCATTCGGAAATATTGTCTTTTGTAATAGCCTCATAATGATAGTTGTACAACGATTTGAATTTGTTCACATGGTTTCTTTTCTGGGCATATTTCCGGCCTTTTAAGGTTTTAAGATCTTCTGCTTTATAGACATAGTCTGCGAAATCCCGGTTCTTGTCGAAAAAAAACTGTCCGGGGAGTTGGCGTTGCAAAGTATCGCATTCGTCTTCACTTAGCCCCATGAGCGTCAGAGGTTGGCCAAATTCCGCGGCATCGGCTTCCAAAGCGGGGAGAATGTCAGAGTAGGAGGGCGTCTCTTTTTGGGAAACAATGATGTATGCGGCTCTTCTTTCGCCGTTGATGAATGCCCGAATGATGAGAAAGCCGTTTGCCTCGGCCCATTGTGTGCGGAAAAGATGTTGCCAACAGAAGGTGTTGACAAACGCACGGTCGCAAGTCTGCGAGTTTTTGGTCAAATATGGCTGAAAAATTTCTCGATGTTGGATTTCAACAGGGCGAAAAAATAATCTGGTTTGCATAATGATATAAAAATTGACCTCTTTCGAAAGGGAAAGAGGTCATGTTTTATAATGAGTTGATGAACACTATCTGCGTTTACCTTGCGATTGGCTGCCGACGCGGGCCATTGCGCAACGGAATCCAATATAGTCGGTGGATTCGTCTTCGTCCAAATAACGTCTGGTGCCAGGTGAAGACCAGTAAGGGATATCCTTCCATGAACCGCCCTTATAGACGCGGGCTTGGTCGCTGACGAGAGAGAAATCGAAGGGATTTGTGGTTTTGGCATACATAATGTCAGTGGCTTCCGTGTTGGTGGTGGCGTTCTTCCAGTCATCCATGTTCTTGAGAGACTGCCAGTCACCATCGAGATAGTTCTTGTTATCGGCAGCACGATAGTTGCGGCGTCTGTCGTTCTTGAAGTCAGAAACGGGAACCATGGGGATTCTACCAACGCTGTCACGTTCGGCAACAGTACCGTCTTCCAACAATTTCTTTGTTTCAAAGTAGTTACCACGGAACGGGTTGTATTCAGTCACGTCATCGTGGGATGTTTGACGATAGACATCCATGACCCATTCGGAAACGTTACCGCCCATTTGGTAGAGTCCGAAGTCGTTCGGCCAGTCGGATTTAACCTCTTTGGTATAGAAACCGCCGTCATTCAAAGCGCTGGCGACGCCCATGTAGTCACCACGGCCGCGACGCATATCCGTCATATAGTCACCGTAGTATTTTCTGTCTTCAGTACGCAGTTGCTGGCCATTCCAAGGATACACTTTGCGTTCCAGTACGCGCTCGTTCAGTGTGTTACCGATGGTGGCGTATGCGGCATATTCCCATTCAGCCTCAGTTGGCAGACGATATTTTGGCAGAAGGATACCGTCTTCCATTTTCACATTGCGGTATTCACCGCTGGAAATGTAACGGAGACGTTTCTGTCCTTCAGCCTCGTAAGACTCGTAAGTCAGATAGGCGTCGGTGTTGAAATAACCTTCAGCGGAAGGGGTTTCCGCAAATTCAATGTAGCCGCGGTCAACCAGGATCTGTTCGTTGACACGGTCGGTACGCCAAGCGGCATAGTTGGTGGCCTGCAGCCAGTTGACACCTACTACAGGGTAGAATCTGAAAGCGGGGTGGCGGAAGTAATATTCCACTTGCGGCTCGTTATAGCCCAAACGGTCACGCCATACAGCCTCATCGGGGACGGCGTTGTCATAAACCACCTTCAAATCCTGCGGGATGAAAACGCGTTCCAGCCAGTAGAGGTATTCGAGATAGTCAACGTTAGCTATCTCGCACTCGTCCATATAGAAAGAGGCGACGGAAACGCGGCGCGGGGTGTTGTTCCAGTCTTTCATGACATCCTCTTCCATCTGGCCCATCACGAAGGAGCCGCCTTCGATGAAGACAAGGCCGGGACCGGTGGCTTGCTCTTCAAAAGGTGCCACTTCGAAGCCGCCGTTCTTGGCATCGTTGTAGTTCCAACCGGTGGTGGCGGATTTCTCCTTCTTACAAGAAGACATTCCTAACAGCAGAGCTGCTACGGTAAACAATCCTAATAATTTTTTTGCTGTATTCATTGTTTGAATGATTTTTCTTTTTTGATAATGAATGATGTTATGTGATTAATTAGAATGACGGGCAACGGAGGTCTTTAATTGCTTTACGCTTGTTGGGACAAGGGAGAAGGAATTGGAGGGAAACCTCGTGGGAGCCGCCGGAGTAGTTGGCCAGTTTGCTGATGGTGGCATCGTAGGAGTAAGCCGCTTTGAACCACTCATATTCCACACCGAACATCACTATAAAAGCGTCCATGTTGTGGTAAGAGATTCTTTCGGTGATGGGGTTTCCTTGGGAGTCAAAGCCAGACCAAACATCGCCTTTGAGGGTCAAACCGTGACGGAGCCATAAGCCCACTGTGAACGGGTAGAAATTAAAATAGCATCCTTCGCTGAAATAGTTGAAATGTTGTTGGTGTTGGTAGATGAAATTCGGACTGATGGAGATGTCGCCGAAAGAGGTCTCTTTTTTACTTTTGCGTTTCAGGTCGAAATATCCACCGACGTGGGCGGTCCATTTAACAGGACGGTAGTCGTAGGGGCTTTCCAAACCGTTGGAAAGAAATCCCGAAACGTTGTGGATAGGGACAATATGATGGGCTGCGACACCGAAATAGAGATGTGGTGTGTAGCCGAGGAAACCGGCAGACATATCAAAAGAGGAAATGTTGAGTTTTCCTGGTAGCTCGGAAGTCTGATAGATAAAGCCGTATTTTGGGTCAATCATGTCGGGGAACGTCAGTTCATCCCAGTTGAGGCCTCGGTTCTCGTAGGTTGCTTGCAGTGCAAAGCGCATGTTGAAATTCTTGGTCACCTTCAATTTGAAGGAATACATGGCACTGGCTGTGTACGTGTTGATGATGCCGCCTTCGCCAGCACGGTCGCCGAACAACAGCACTCCTACACCACCGGAGATTTTGTCGAAGTGTTCATCAAAGGAAGCGGTGTATGTCATGAATGTACCAGGCATTGACGGCCATTGGTCGCGGAAATGGAATGCAAGGCGTGGACAGACATTTGTTCCCGCAAAGGCCGGATTCAAATACAATGGGTTGGCATAGTATTGCGAAAACATAGCGTCTTGGGCCTGAATTCGCAATCCTGTCAACGCAAGTATAACGGTCATTATGACAATAATTCGTCTTTTCATATCATATACTATTAAGCGGGCAAAAATACAAAAATAATTAACGCTTTTAACTTCTGATTTGTTACAATTTTTCTGTAATATTTTTAACGCAGTTTCGTTTAGAAAATTATAAGCTTTCTTATCAAATAAACGAAAAATGAGACAATATTCTTGGGTACGACTTTTGTTTTTTATTGTTATTTTTATACAACTATCTGATTGTCAGTCTCAAACAATCAAAAAAAAATATACTTTCACATGGCGGGAACCCCAGTCTTATACCTTCGAAAATGGCATTTCGGAGAAGTTTCTCTATTTTGAAAATGCCGTTTTCGGACGTGACTACCCCGAGTTGCCATCTATTTATGAGGCCATTCCTGTTGATAACTTTTTTTCCGAATACGAGGTCAAAGTCATCGACCGGGAGTTCGCGGACATGAGTGCAGAGGAGTGCAGGCTGGTGCCTTCCGGGTTTCGGCAGAGCAATGTTGACTACCAAGTGGTGTCCGCTTATGACAGGAAAGAGATTTTCGCGTTGCTCACCTTTATACCCATCGTGATGACCTCTGAAGGTCATTACCAGAAGTTGCTCTCTGTCACTTTGGAAATTACTGGGAAGAAAATGGCCGAAACCAAAGGGGTGCGTGGACATGCTAATCAGTCAGTTCTGGCTTCGGGGCAGTGGTACAGCTTCTCCTTGTCAGAAACCGGTGTCTATAAAGTGACTGGACGGGATCTGGCAGCAATGGGGTTGTCTATCCCGGTGGCCTCATCGCAGCTGGCACTTTTCGGGAACAGCGGCAGAATGCTGCCCGAATCGAATGCTGTTGAACGTATCGACGATCTCCGTGAGATTCCGATTCAGATTTCGGACGGTGGCGACGGCTCTTTCGACAACGCTGACTATTTCCTGTTTTATGGGGAGTCACCGCACGGCATCTCGTATGACACAGCCAAACACAGGTTCACTCATTCATATAATATATACTCGGACGTTTCTGTCTATTTTATCACGCCAACCATAGGCGTCGGTGAAAAAAAACGGATTCAAACAGTTGACAATGAACAGCTTGCAGAGAATATTACAGTTCAGGATTTCCAATTTTTCGACTTCTATGAAAAGGATGTGATTAACCTGTGTGAATCGGGAAAGTCCTGGTTTGGAGACCGTTTTGATGCCACGCTTACTCACAGTTACACGATGCGACTTCCTGGGACACCCGTAGGGTCTGGGCGTATTTCCGTCCGCGGAGCTTCTTCCGCATCAACATCCTCTGTCTTCCAAATTATGGTCAATCAGAACAACATCGGCAATGCCATCATGGGACCGGCAAGCGGTGTCATTGTCTGCATCAGAACAAGTGATCTGACCTTGAATACTTCGTCAAAGGATTTGAACGTCACTTTGACTTACAATAAGCCAACTACCTCATCTGCGGCATATTTAGATTGGTTTGAGGTAGAGATCCCCTGTTCCCTGGCATTGAGGGACGGACAGACATGTTTCCGTAACCTTTCAACGGTAGGCAGTGGCAATATCGCTAAATTCAACATTGCAGGGGTGGCCGCCTCCGCATCGCTGTGGGATGTCACGGATCCGGCCCGAACGGTGCGCATCGCCTTGACTGCGGACGGGCAAGGCGCGTCTTTCAAGTCTCCCACGGACGTGTTGCGGGAGTTCATTGTCTTTGACGGTTCTAATTACAAGTCTGTGACGCCGCTTTCTTCTGTTCCCAACCAGAATCTGCACGCCACGGACGCAGTGGATATGGTGATTGTCACGCATCCTGATTTCATGGCGCAAGCCAATAGGTTAGCCGATTATCGTGCTGAGAATAACGGCTTGAAGGTGAAAGTGGTCACCGTGCAGCAGGTGTACAACGAGTTTTCGAGCGGTTCGCAAGATCCGATGGCCATAAGGGACTACATGAAGATGATTTACGACAAAACTGGCAAAGAATATCCGAAATATCTCCTGCTTTTTGGACGTCCAAGCTATGATTTTCGGGGAAGAGAGCAGGGGACAAGCATCTTCGTTCCCAATTATCAGTACAATACTGAATATTCCCATCTGAATAACCCTACGTATTTCTATCTTTCTGATACTCGCCAACATACCAACGATGATGTGTTGGGACTTTTGGACGACGATGAAGGGCAAGATGGTTACGGGTTATTCGACTTGGCTATCGGCAGATTCCCATGCACGACTAATGCACAAGCGGTTACAGCAGTGGATAAAAGCATTCGTTATACGGAGAAACGGAATCTGGTGGACGAAAATTCCGTGCAGATCTCCAATTTCGGGGACTGGCGCAATGTGATGGCGTTTGTGGCTGACGATGAGGAGAGCAACGATTTCGTGTCTCATGCGGACTTGTTCACCAAAATCGTGGATACAGCCAATCCAAATATTAATTTCGACAAGATATATCTGGATGCCTATCAACAGGTTTCCAATGCAGGCGGACAACGTTATCCTGCAGCCGCTGCGGATATTAACAGCCGAATGAACAGGGGGGCTTTGTTCTACACCTATATCGGTCATAGTGGTAAGGATGGATGGGCAGCGGAGCGCGTGCTCGAAAACTCCGACATTAACGATTGGACTAACAAGTTCAACCTTACGGCGTTACTGTCACTCTCCTGCACGTTCGCCTATTATGACCGGGTTACCTTGTCGCCTGCCGATCTGATTTTCTTTCATCCCAACGGGGGTGCTTTCTCAGTCATTGCAGCCACTCGCGAGGCATGGTCGCTGCCGAACAATAACTATGGCGAATACATATTCAATCTGATGTTTTCGAAAGACAAAACTGGCCAGTACTATTCTGTCAGCGATATTGAGCGCAAGGCGAAGAACAGATACTTCCCCAGAAAGAATCTGGAAATGTTTGTCTATATCGGCGACCCGTCCATCAAGCTGGCGATTCCTACATACAATATAGTCACCGATTCCGTTAACCATCACGCTGTGGGGTTAGGGTCCTCTAACGACACGGTCAGGGCGTTATCGATGGTGACGGTCAGCGGACATGTGACGGACAGCGATTTGCAACCTATGACAAATTTTAACGGAACTGTTTTCCCGTTAGTTTATGACAAGAAGGTACACACGCAGACCTTGCTCAATGACCCGAATCCCAAAATTGATCCTTTTGAATTTGACATTCAGAAGAGCGTGCTTTTCAAGGGGAATGTGACGGTCAAGGATGGGCGTTTCCAATTTTCGTTCTATGTTCCCAAGGATATTGACTATAGTTACGGGAATGGAAAGATAAGCTATTACGCCCGGAGCACGAATGACGATGCGGCTGGAGCGTTCACGGACTTTGTCATCGGAGGTGTGGACACTACGGGTATTGAGGATAAAGAGAGTCCGGTGATAGAGTTGTTTTTAAATGACGAGAAATTCGTCAACGGTGGTATTACCGGGCCGAATCCGGTGCTGATTGCCAAAATATCGGACAATTTCGGAGTGAATACTACCGGAAATGGCATCGGTCACGATTTGACGGGGGTGCTGGACCCTGCCACGGGATCTAAAATTGTGCTGAACGATTATTATCAGACAGAAAAGGATAGTTTTAACAGGGGAATTGTCAGGTATCGTCTGCAGGATTTGGAACCAGGCGATCACACCGTCACTGTCCGCGCTTGGGACGTCAACAACAACAGTGCAGAACAAGAGCTTACATTTAAGGTGATGAGCGAAGAGAAGTTCGAACTGAGTCATGTGTTGAACTATCCGAATCCTTTCACCACCCACACCGATTTCTATTTCGAGCATAATCAAGCGGGAGGAACTTTCGATATTCAGGTTCAGATTTTCACTGTTTCCGGAAAATTGGTGAAAACGATATATGACTCTCAATATATGGATGGCAACCGTTGCCGTGCCATTTCGTGGGATGGCTTGGATGATTATGGGGATAAATTGGCGAAAGGCACCTATTTGTATCGCCTTCGGGTGAAAAACCAGGAAGGACAAACCGCTGAAGTGATAGAAAAATTGGTGAAACTGTAATGGCTATGAGGCGATAAAACGACGAAATAATAAAGGAGTGATAGACCTTAATATGTTGTAAAACAATCTGTTTCATTTTGTTTTTTTGTTTGAAACTTTTTTTTTGGCAATTCGTAATAATAAAATTACGAAAAAGCCGTTAGAGATTTTTTTGAAATTAAATATAGAATAAAAACCGTAATACTAAAAAATAATCAAGTAATGAAAAAAGCAGTATCTGTTTTGTCTTTAATTCTACTTTTGACCACAATGCAAACTAAAGCCCAAAATGGTGGAAACGGGCATAATCCCCTTGGTCAAACCCTTAATGCAATCACAACGGCTGTTCCGTTCCTGACCATTGCCCCAGATTCCCGTGCGGGTTCCATGGGTGATATCGGATGCGCCACATCTGCGGATGCCAATTCGCAAAGCTATAATCCTGCCAAGTATGTGTTCAATGAGAACAAGTTCGGATTCGGCATTTCCTATAGCCCTTGGTTGAGAAATTTGGTCAATGATGTTAATTTGGCATATCTTGCTGGATATTGGAGAATTACAGATATGGATGCCATAGGGGCGTCTCTGCGTTATTTCTCATTGGGTGAGATTTCTTTTATGGATGAGTATGGCGAGTTTATCAGTAATCAGAATCCCAATGAATTCGCCATTGATTTCACGTATTCCCGTAAGCTGATAGATCAGTTGTCATTGGCTATCACACCGCGTTTCATATATTCAAACTTAACAGCAGGCCAGTTTGTGGGCGGTGAGGAAACTAAAGCAGGTTTGGCAGGCGCTGCTGACCTTTCGTTGTTCTACGAACAGGATTTTGATGCCAGAGGTATGAATAACAGCACCTTGCGTGCAGGACTGTGCATCTCCAATATGGGCAACAAGATGTCTTATTCTTCAGGAACGTTGCGTCGTGACTTTCTGCCCACGAACCTCAAACTCGGTCTCGGTTATGAGATGGATTTTGATGGTTATAACAAGTTGTCTATCAATGGGGAAATTAACAAATTGTTGGTCCCTTCAAATCCTATTTATGCTACTGACTCAATGGGAAGAATCATTTATGAAGGTGGCGACCCCGTGATTGCCTATGGTAAAAATCCCGATGTTTCCGTGCCGATGGGTATGATACAATCTTTCTATGACGCTCCGGGCGGTTTCAAAGAAGAAATGAGAGAGGTTATTTGGGCGTTGGGTGCGGAATACAGTTACCGCAACCTGTTCTTTGTGCGTCTCGGTTATTTCCACGAGAGCCAGTATAAAGGCAACCGCCAGTTCCTCTCTGTAGGTGCCGGTATCAAGTACAGTGTCTTCGGTATCGATGTCTCTTATCTGGTTGCCACCAAACAGTATCACCCGCTGGCAAATACGCTTCGTTTCACGCTGAACTTTGATTTTGTTTCTGCCAACAAAAATGAGCTGAAACAGCAAGGTCGGTTGAGATAATTGAATCAAACGAGAACAATATGACTGATTTTCGTGTAGGCTTCGGCTACGATTCCCATAGATTTGCCCCCGAAAGACCCTTGGTCATTGGGGGCATTGTCATTCCATACGAATTAGGATTGGCCGCCCATTCCGATGGCGATGTGCTGCTCCACGCTGTGTGTGATGCTCTGTTGGGTGCCGCCGGCCTTAAAGACATCGGCACCTATTTCCCCGACAACGACCCCGCTTGGAAAAATGTGGACAGCACCAAACTACTGACCAAAGTGGTAGAGCTGGTCTCGGAAAAAGGCTGGCATGTCAACAATTTGGACTGTACGCTCGTTTTGGAAAAGCCCAAAATGAAACCGCATATTGACGCTATTGTCAACAAGCTTTCGGGGTTGCTGGGGGTTGAGTCTGATCGGGTGGCGGTGAAGGCCAAAACCAATGAGAAGATGGGCTTCACAGGTGCAGGGGAAGGAATCGCAGCGGTGGCGGCGGTGAGCCTTGTCCGATAGTTAGCAGTTAGTAGTTAGCAGTTAGTGTCCGAAAGCCAATAGTTAATGGTCAACAATTTCCAACAACTCAAGAGGGTGTTCAATGATATATCGGGCACCGGCTCCCTGTAGCTCTTCCAAAGGGCGATAGCCCCATAATACGCCTACGGGGACAATTCCTGCGTTGTGCGCGAGTTGCATATCCGTGGCGGTGTCGCCCACGTGCAAAGCCTCCGACGGCTCGCAGCCAGTCTCTTTCAGAATGTCGTACATGATTTGTGGGGCAGGCTTCACGGGAACACCTTCGCGTTGCCCGATCATCGAATCAAATTGGATTCCGGGAAAATATTTCTCCATCAGCGGTTTCACGGCAATATGCACCTTGTTCGTGGCCACGGCAATCTTCAGCCCACGTTTTTTCAACGCGGCAAGCAACTCTGTAATTCCTTCATATACAGATGTTTTATCCTCCATGTGGACTTTGTAATAAACCACGAATTCCTGTCGGCATTGCTCAATTCTTTCTTCGGTGCGCTCGTCTTGTGGAAGAATGCGCTCAATGAGCTTGCGGACGCCGTCGCCCACGAAATAACGGTAAGCATCCACAGGGTGTGTCGGAAATCCGTGCTGCTCCAACACCCAGTTGGCCGAATCCGCCAGGTCTTCCAACGAATTGAGCAATGTGCCGTCGAGGTCAAAAACGATGAGTTTCATTTAATGGTTATTGGTTATAGGTTATTGGTTATTGAGGGTTATTGGTTAGAGGTTAATTGTTAAAGGTTAATGGTTAGTAGGGGCGTATCGCATACGCCCGGCAAGAATCGCATACGCCCGGCAAGAATTACATACACCCGACATAAATCATCAAAGGGTTAGAAGGTTAACAATATCTTCGAGGGTGACATCGTGGAAGTAGTCGTTGATGTTGATGTCGGCAAGGGCATTGGAGATGGATGGTTTGTCGAGGCGGACACCCAGAAGCTGGTTGGTCAGTTCTTGCGGGTCTTTCCCGGCAAAAAAGTCACCGTAGAAGTGGAGGTCGCGGATGAGACCTTCGCTGACATCAGCAATCACCTGCACGGTGCCGCCTTTGGTGCGGATTTTCTTGTTCATTGAATACTCCGGAGACTTGCCGTAGTTCCATTCCCAGGTTTGGTATTTCTCCTCCATCAACCGGTTGACAATGGACTCTTCTTCTTTAGTAAGATTTTGAATTCCAGAGAGATGGTTGTCTTTCATGATGAATTCCATCAGATAGTCCTTAAACTCCAATACGGTCATGGGGTGGGGGAGATGGTCGGAGATGTTGGTGACGCGGCTGCGCACGGATTTCACCGCCTTGTCGATGAATTTGTCGGGATCCACTTTCAGGGCATTGGCCAAATCCGACATCTGCGAGGAGAACAGCAGCGTGCCGTGTTCTAACACACGGTTCCCGAAGAAGGTCATGGCGTTGCCGGAAATCTTCTGTCCGTTGATTACCAAATCGTTGCGACCAGAGAAAGAGGCCGGAACGCCCAATGACTGCAGCGCATCCACAATGGGTTGCAGGTATCTCAGAAAGTCGATTTCCTTCTTCCCGGGCTCCACATTCTGGATGAAGGTGAAGTTGAGGTTGCCGGTATCATGGAAGACCGCACCGCCGCCAGTCAATCGCCGAACTACGTTAACATGATGGCTGTCAACGTATTCCTGGTTGACTTCCGCAGCCGTGTTCTGGTGCCGGCCGATGACAATGGTGTTGTCGTTCTGCCACAACATGAACACATTGTCCGTGGTCTGCTGTAGCAGATACTCCTCTACTGCGAGGTTGTGGTAGGGGGAGGTGGTGTCGAGGGTGATGTATCGGATATGTTCCACTGTGACTATAAACTGTGACTATAAACTATGACTATAACTATAACTATGACTATGACTATAAACTGTGACTATGACTATCCACGAAGATTCAAGCCTGCGAGCAATGTATCCGGCCGGAAGTCCATGACGGAGCGCATCTCGCCGGCCATGCAGAACCCGCATTGGTCGCAGATGCCCGCACTCTTGCCCACGCACTCGGGCAGGCGCGTGCCGTCGGGTAAAATGTAGTTGCACATCCAACAGGCCTTCTCGAACGACAAGTCTTTCATCCGTTTCAATCCGGAAACGGAATTCATGATAGGCATTCGTTTCTTTTTCTGTTCTATTAACTTGTCAATCAATTCGATACGCTTGCTCCAATCCAGAATCAACGGATCCTCGTCCTTGAAAAAAGCCGGTGTGTAGAAATTGAAGGCGATGCTCTTGAAAGTGGGATGCTCTTTCACGAACTGTAGCGTGTCCATCACGTTGACGTAGTTGTTGGCATCAATCACCATGTTGGCACTCAAGGCTTTATGTCCGCAACTGTCAACGTTTTTCACCAGTTTGTCGAAGGTGCCTTGCCCGCGTACGGCATCATGAAATTCGTGAATGCCGTCCATGCTGACCCATATCGAGTTGGCCTTCAGTCCGGCGAAGGGTTGCTGTGCGTTGGTGGTCACCGTGGTGGTGAAGAAGCCGATTTTGTGCGCGAGGTCGATGAGGTCGTTGAGCCGTCGGTCACCGTCGCGCCAAAGGGTCGGTTCGCCACCCTCGAAATCAACGAAGCGGGAGCCTAAATCGTAAGAATACTGCAGCTCCTCACGGATCTGCTCGTAGCTTTTGTCGGTCGGGTGTTCGTGGTCATAGACACTGCAGTGCGAGCACGACAGGTTGCACCGGTTGGTGATGAACAGCACCGTCTGCAGTGGTTTGCGCCGTTTCAGGAATTTCGTCTGGAAATACCAGCTGCCTAAGTAGAATATCATCATTGCGGATGGGGTTTTTCGGGCGGCAAAGATAGTAATTTTAGCTTTTGGCTGTTGGCTTTTAGCCTTTGGCTGTTGTAAAAGTAAAAAGTGTACTTTTGCAAGTTAAAACTTGATTGTTATGACCGTATCCGATTTTTGGAATGTTCTCTGCTCGTTGCCGAAGACGTTGCGCTTCAACTTGCACTATTTTCCACTGAAAACGGCGTTGAAACTGCCGGTTTTCGTGTCGCGCCGCACCTATTTGCGGGAACTGCACGGCGAGGTCATGTTGCCGGAAAGGGTGGAGACGGCGATGGTGAAGATCGGGTTCGGTGATGTGGGGCACTACGACCGCAAGCGTTCCCGTGGCATCTGGCAGGTGAGCGGGAAGGTGACATTCCATGGCAAGGCCGGCATTGGTCATGGCTCGAAACTCTCGGTGCGCGGCAATCTGAGTTTCGGTGAGAACTTCAATATGACGGCGGAGAGCACGATTGTCTGCGCCGACAGCATCACTTTCGGTAATGACTGCCTGTTGGGCTGGGACATCCTCGTGATGGACACCGATGAACATCCGCTATACGATAAGGCGGGTAATCGGCTGAACCCTAACCGTCCCATTGTGGTGGGCAACCATGTCTGGATTGGCTGCAAATGCGTGTTGTTGAAGGGTGCTGAGGTGCCCGATAACACGGTGGTGGCGGCCGGCACCCTGCTGAAGAGTGCTTTCGAAGGCGAAGACCAGGTGATCGGTGGCAACCCGCCCGCCGTCCTCAAGCGGGATGTCCGCTGGGAACACCATTCATAACCCAAAAAAGTGTATCTTTGCCCTCCGTTTGTCGGAATTGTCAAACAAGCATAAATAATAGAATGAAGAAAGTCCTTTTCGGTTTATCATTGATTATGATAATGGTAAGTGGTTGTAAACAAGCGAAGAACGAGAAAAACACGGCGGTTATTGACAAAGAAAGCCGTGAGACGCCTGACTTCTCAAAGGGCGTGATGGACGAGAAAATCCTCTGGTATCTCGGACGGCTGGGCGATGTGCAGGTGTCGCCAGACGGGCAGACGCTGCTCTACACGGTGACCTATTATGACTATCGTGTCAACAAGGGCAACACGGAGCTTTACACGATGCCCGTCACCGGTGGCGAACCCACCCGCATCACCGTGACAGAGGAGAGCGAGATGCAGCCTGCGTGGCGGCCCGATGGCAAGAAAATCGCCTTCCTCCGCGCCAACGACAAAGGAATGCAGATCTGGGAGGCCGACCCTGACGGCTCGAACGCCAAGGCAATCAGCAACATAGACGGCGACATCAACGGTTTCGGCTATGCACCCGACATGAAGCACATTTGCTACTTCCGCAACGTGCAGTTAGAGCAGACTATCGAAGAACGCTACCCCGACCTGCCCGATGCCGATGCTATGATCTATGACGATCTGATGTACCGCCACTGGAACTACTGGGCCGACGGCTCCTACAGCCACCTCTTCGTAGCTGACTACCCGTCGATGGAAAACGAGGTTGATTTGTTGGAAGGTCAGAAATTCCACTGCCCGAACCCACCGTTTGGCGGCATGGAGGAAGTGGCCTGGCTTCCCGACGGCGACAAGCTTGTCTATTGCTGCAAAAAGCTGACAGGCAAGGCATTTGCCGAGAGCACCAACACCGATATCTACTTTTACGATCTGAATACAAAGACCACCGTGAACCTGACAGAGCCTAATAAGGGCTATGACATGGATCCCGTCATTTCCCCCGATGGCAAGAAAATGGTGTGGTGGAACATGAAAACCGATGGCTTTGAATCTGAAAAGCACAGTCTGATGATTTATGATTTCGAGACGACCACGGTGGAAGACTACAGTACCGACTTCGACCAGGACGCCACAGGATTCGCTTGGAGTGAGGACAGCAAGTCCGTCTATTTCATCAGCTGTAAAGAAGCTACCCACCAGGTCTATAAGCTTGATGTGGAAAGTCGTGCCATTGAGCAACTTACGGATGGCGACTACGATTACAACTCCGTGCAGGTGGACGGCAACCAGCTGATTGTGACAAGAACCACACATGCCTGTCCGTCAGAGATTTACGCTGTGCAATTAAGAGACAAATCGGTGAAACAGCTGAGTTTCATCAACAAGGACGTTTTGGACAAAATCACGCCAGCCAAGTCTGTGAAACGCTGGGTGAAGACCACCGACGGAAAACAGATGCTCGTGTGGGTGATCCTGCCCCCGAACTTTGACTCCACGAAGAAATACCCCGCCCTGCTCTACTGTCAGGGCGGCCCGCAATCAGCTGTGAGCCAGTTCTTCTCCTACCGTTGGAACTTCCAGATGATGGCAGCGCACGACTACATCATCGTGGCACCGAACCGCCGCGGACTACCCGGTTTCGGTCACGAGTGGAACGACCAGATCAGTGGCGACTATGGCGGGCAGAACATGAAGGATTACCTCGCCGCCATCGACGATGTGGCGAAAGAGCCATACGTGGATGCTGACCGGTTGGGCTGTGTAGGAGCCAGTTACGGCGGATTCAGCGTCTATTGGCTCGCCGGTCACCACCAGAAGCGGTTCAAGGCTTTCATCGCACACTGCGGCATGTTCAACCTTGAAAGCTGGTATGGCACCACCGAGGAACTTTTCTTCGCCAACCACGACATCGAGGGAGCGTACTGGCAAAAACCGGTGCCGAAGAGCTACAGCTTCTCGCCCCATAAGTTCGTGGGCAATTGGGATACTCCGATTCTGGTTATCCACGGCGGCAAAGATTTCCGCATCCCTTACACCGAGGGTATGCAGGCTTTCGACGCCGCGCAGATGCAGGGCATACCGAGTCGGTTCCTCTATTTCCCTGAAGAATGTCATTTTGTGTCGAAGCCGCAAAATTCCATGCTGTGGCAAAGAGAGTTCTTCAGGTGGCTGGATCAGTGGCTGAAATAATGGTTATTGGTTATTGGTTATTGGTTATTGATGGTTAGTGGTTGATGGTTGATGGTTAATGGTTAATGGTTATTAATGGTTAATGGTTAATGATGAATGGGTTTGGCCGCATAAAGGAATTCAACGAGCGTGTTCGGGAGAAGATCGGCTGGAAAATTATTGACGGTTATCTGCTTCGGAAGATGTTGGGCACAGTGGTGTTTGCCATTACACTGCTTATGACCATCGTGATTGTGTTTGATGTGTCGGAGAACATTCAGCGGTTTATGAGCCACAACATTTCCGCCAAGGAAGTGATTGTCGGTTACTATTTTAACTTTGTTCCCTATTTCATCAATCTTTTCATTCCTTTGTTCACGTTCATCAGTGTGATATGGTTTACCTCCAAACTCTCTTCCCGCAACGAAATCATCTCCATTTTTGATAACGGCATCAGTTTTAATAGGATGTTGGTTCCCTACATCACGGGCGCAGTCATCATTATGCTGGTTTCTTTGGTTCTGGCCAATTTTGTTGTCCCTAAAACGAATGGCAAGCTGAATGATTTCAAGTATCAGTATTTTGGTAGAAAAAGTATTGCAGCAACTTATTTGCATATTAAGAATTCCAAAAACAGCTATGTTTTTGTGGAACGATGGGATAAAATGGAAGAGATGGGGTATAATTTCACCTACGAAGAGTTCGACAACAATGCCATTCGACTGAAAATTTCGGCGCAGACTGTTGATTATAGTGAAGAGAAAAAAATGTGGCAGCTGCATCGTTTCACCCGTCGCGAAATCACCCCTGACAAAGAGGAAATTATCACACAAGGGGCGGAATTCGATACGGCGCTGAATATTTTGCCGAGGAACCTATATCAGGATGCATTTGTCAGCGAAACAATGTCTTACAGAGAATTACGACAGTTTATAAGAGAGGAGAAGTTGAGAGGGTCATCGCTGCTGGCTAACTATCAGATAGAACAGCACAAACGCCTTGCTAATCCGTTGGGAATCTTGATCATGACGCTGTTGGGAGTGAGTGTGTCTTGTCGGAAATCCACACGCGGAGTTGGAGTCCATGTCTTTATTGGGATGGGGTTGGCTTTTTCGTTCATATTCCTCCAACAGGTTTCTACAGTCTTCTCCGTCTCCGGTGGTCTCCCTCCTGTGCTGGGCACGTGGTTTCCGAATATCATCTTCTTGATAATCACGATTGTGATGCTGCGGCTGACACCGAAGTGAGGGTTATGAGGTTATGAGGTTAGAAGGTTAGAGGGTTAATGATAAAATAGAATATGAAGAATACGATGATTTTTTTGAAGGGAATGCAGTTTTATGCTTATCACGGCTGTTTTGAGGAAGAACAGCAGATTGGTACGCATTTTATTGTGGATGTGACGCTTACGTATGATGCGGAAGCGGCCGTTGCAACCGATGATGTGGAGAAGTCCGTGAATTACCAGATGGTTTACAAGACCATTCAGCGGGTGATGGGCGTGCCGAGACATCTCATTGAGACGGTCGCAGACCATATCATTCGCAATATCAAGCATGATTTTCCTCAAGTAAGTATGGTTACCGTGAAATTGTGCAAACTGAATCCGCCATTGGATGGGAAAACCGAATATGTGGCGGTGCAAATGGAGGGGTGATGACAAAAACAAACATTATACGGCAGCTTTCTGAACATTTTCGGCAGCAAAACATCCGAAAAGCGGTGGTTTTGACTGATGAGAATGTGGAGAAGTATTATTCCGATTACTTTTCTGAGCTGTCAGAAATTGTTTCCTTGGACAAAATAGTGTTGCCCGCAGGCGAAAACTCCAAATCTATCGAAACGGCCATTTCAGTTTGGAATTATTTTGCAGACAAACATTATGATAGAAACGTTTTTCTTCTGAATTTCGGAGGTGGAATGGTTTCTGATCTTGGAGGTTTTGTGGCTTCCACTTACAAGCGTGGCATCCGTTTCGCCAATTGTCCTACTACGCTGTTGTCTATGATTGATGCTGCTATTGGTGGCAAGACGGGTGTCAATCTCCATCATTTGAAAAATGTTGTTGGAACTTTTTATTTTCCTGATATTCAGTTGCCTGCAGATGTTTCTTTGCTGAAAACCCTCCCAGACGAAGAACTTCTCAGCGGTTTCGGCGAGATGGTGAAATATGCGCTCATCGGTTCTGAAGAACTTTTCCGGGAATTGTCAAAAACGGAACGGTTCCCTGAAATCAAACAGGAATATGTTGATTTTTGCATTGAATTTAAGCAAAAAGTAGTAAGTAAAGACCCTGAAGACCACGGTTTCCGGCATATTTTGAATTTCGGACATACAATAGGTCATGCCATGGAAAGCTATTGTGCTGAAATCGGCGAACCTATAAAACATGGCATTGCTGTGGCGCAAGGCCTCTACTACGAAAGCCTTCTCTCCGCGCAACTTGGTCATCTTCCCCAGGACGAATGGCAAAAAATCTCAGGTTTTCTGACTAAACACTTTGAGATCATGCCGATTACAAAAGAACTCAAGCCAAAGTTGATTAATTATATGCAAAATGACAAAAAAAATCAACATACGGAAATCAATTTCACTCTCCTTGACCATATTGGCCATGCCACGTATAATCACCAAATCCTTGACTCAACTCTCAATAACCTATAACCCATAACCTATAACCTTTATAAAATGTTAAAATCCAAAGATGACATCGTGAAAAATTGGCTCCCGCGCTACACAGGGATGCCGCTGGAAAAATTCGGACAATATATCTTACTGACGAATTTCCAGTCATACGTGAACAATTTCGCCGAACTGACCGGTTCCAAAGTCTATGGGATGGAAAAATCGATGCAGTGTGCCACGAGCGATAATATCACCATCATCAACTTCATGATGGGCAGTGCGAATGCGGCTACCATCATGGACTTGCTGACAGCGGTGAAGCCCAAGGCTGTGTTGTTTCTCGGCAAATGCGGCAGTCTGAAATCCTATATCGGGCTGGGTGCTATGTTGTTGCCCATAGCTGGCATACGTGGTGAAGGTACTTCCCGCGACTATTTCCCGGAAGAAGTTCCCGCGCTGCCCGCTTTTAACTTGGAGAAAGCCATTTCAGCTACTGTAAGTAGCTATGGGTTAGAGTATTGGACAGGAACCGTCTATACAACCAACCGTCGCGTGTGGGAGCATGACGAGAAGTTCAAGGACTATCTGCGCAGCATTCGTGCCACGGCTGTGGATATGGAGACGGCAACGCTCTTCTCCGTCGGCTTCTACAACCGCATTCCCACAGGTGCGTTGTTGATGGTCTCAGACCAGCCAATGCTTCCGGAAGGCATTAAAACAGAACAATCGGACAAGAAAGTGACGGAGAATTTTGCACTTACGCACCTGAAAATCGGCATCCAGTCGCTGCAAGAGTTGCAAAACAAGGGTATTTCGGTGAAGCATTTGCGGTTCGACTACTACGAATAGAAAAGGGGTTATCGTTCCCGTATTTCCGGTTGTATCGCATCTTCCACGCACAGACTTCCGATTCTCGTTCTCCGCAAAGCCGTGAGGTGTGCGCCGCTGTTGAGCGCGACCCCGAAGTCGCGGGCGATAGCGCGAATGTAAGTGCCCTTGGAACAGCGGATTCGGAAATCAATTTCCGGCAACTCAAAGCGGGTGATTTCGAACTCGTAAATTGTGATGTTTTTGGCGGTGAGTTGTGCTTCCTCGCCGCGACGGGCGATTTCGTAGGAGCGTTCGCCCTGGTGTTTCACGGCGGAGAACATCGGCGGCACCTGCTGAATCTCCCCAGTGAACGACTGTGCGGCCTCTTCGGCCATCTCACGGGTGATGTGTTCGTAGGGGAATGTCGCGTCAATCGGTTTTTCCAGGTCGTAACTTGGGGTGGTTGCTCCCATCATGAATGTGCCCGTGTAGGTCTTTTCCTGCGCCTGCAGCGCATCAACCTGCTTGGTCATCTTGCCAACACATATCAGCAGCAACCCTGTGGCTAACGGATCTAATGTTCCCGCATGACCGACCTTGACACGATGACCGACAGCGCGTTGAACTTGCTTGCGCACTTTGCCAACCACATCAAAGGAAGTACATTTGTAAGGTTTATCGAATAGCAGTAAATCACCCTCCGCATTGATGTCCAAATCGGGCGGAAGCTCGAAGGTGACATCGTGGATCATCTTCTTTAACATAATCCGAGAATGATGGCGAGGATGCCGACAATCACACAATATATGGCGAACCAGATCAGTTTGCCTTTTTTCACAATGTTGATCATCCATTTGCAGGCCAGGCAGCCGGTGATGAAGGCGGCGATGAAACC
Organism: uncultured Bacteroidales bacterium; assembly: GCA_900315245.1. Lineage (GTDB taxonomy): Bacteria > Bacteroidota > Bacteroidia > Bacteroidales > WCHB1-69 > F23-D06. The sequence continues at coordinate 8,073 of OMYJ01000001.1, read as the reverse complement.
CACGGCCAAGGAAACGGCTGAAATGCCGCTCATGGCAGTGCTGAATCCCTGTTCGGCAATGTCGAGGGTGTCAAGCAGTGCCTCTCCCAACACGGGCGGGATGACCATCAAGAATGAGAATTGCGCCATCCGCTCCTTTTTGTTGCCCAACAGCAGTCCCGTGGCAATGGTTGTCCCTGAACGGGAAAGTCCGGGCAATACGGCTACAGCTTGTCCGATGCCAATGATGAAGGCGTGCAGCGGGGAAATGTCCTCACGCTGACGCGGTTTTGCATAATAGGAAAAAGCCAATAGCGAGGCCGTGACTAAAAGCATGATGCCGACAATCAGCAAACCGGAACCAAAAATCTCTTCCACCGTGTCTTTGAAACAGAAGCCGACAATGGCGACTGGAATCATGGAAATCAGGATGTTGATGGCGAATTTAGTGCCCTCGTTCAATCCGGAATAGCTTTTCCACGACTGTTTTGTGAACAGGTCTTTGAAAATCCAAACGACTTCCTTCCACAAAATGGTCAGTGTGCTGAGCACGGTAGCCACGTGCAGGACGACAATCATCGTCAGATTTGACTCGCCTTCAAGTCCGAAAAGATTGGATAAAATGGTGAGATGCCCGCTGCTGCTGACAGGCAGGAATTCTGTCAATCCTTGTATGATACCCAGGATTAATGCTTCTAACCAGCTCATTGTGAAAGATTATTGGTTGTCGTTTTCCTTGGATTTCGGATGCCACATGATGGCTACGATTTCAACCACTAAACCTAAGAAAATCAAAATCGGGGCCACCACAATGCGGCGGGTGTTAAAGATTTCACCGTCGAAGACCTCGTCCGGAACATCACCGCCACCCAGGCAGATGTAGCCGATGAGCAGAAGCAGTGCGCCGACACCCATAAGGATGTAATTCATCTTGCGGAATAATGGTGGGCGGTTGCCTTTCACATTGATCGTGTTCTCACTATTAGTGTTGTTACTCATAATATTGATTATTAGTTGTTTACAGATACAATCTTTCGTCATTTACCCGGATGTATTTGTTCACGGAAAAAGCCGAAATCAGCATGGTGAACAACATGCTGAACACAAATACGGCAGCCAGGATAATGACAATATAGAGCATGGCCGAAAAGTCCACGAAATCGGGTGCCATCCGATTGCCATAAAGCAGTGTTAACGCCAGCAGTGCCACAGCGATGATACCACCCCAGATGCCTTGCAGCATTCCTTTGGTGACAAAAGGTCTGCGGACGAATTTGGGTGTGGCACCCACCAACAGCATACTCTTGATGTTAAATCTTTTAGCGAAGATATTGAGGCGGATGCAGTTGGCAACCAGAAGCATGGAGATGACCATGAAGACAGCACAGATGGCCAAAATCACCCATTGGATTTTGCGGAAGTTGTTGCTGATGGATTTCACGATAAAGTCCGGATAGTCAACATCTTGCACTATCGGATTGCGTTTCAGCTCTTTGGAGATTTTGTTGAGGGAGTCGGAGTTGGCGTATTGCGGTTTCACGTTGATGATGATGGAGGCGTTGATGGGGTTGGAAATCACTTCCGTGAAATTGCTGCCGATGATTTGCTGCGCGGTGCGTGTGTTTTCCTCCCGCGACGACACCCGCGACGACTCGATGTACGGTTTCAGCTTGATTTGCTTCTCTAAGGCGTCGATGTCGGCCTCCTTGATGTCGGAATAGAAAAGCACTTCCATTTCGATTTTCTGGGAGAGATTTTGGAGATACCTCATCGAGAAAAAAGCGAAAAACGCCAGCGCCCCGATGAAGAACATGGTGAGTGCGATGCTGAAAATGGAACCGAAAGCGGAGAGTCTGAGCCGCGCTTTCGTAATTCTGTCTATCGAATCCGGATAATTTGCCATAGTAAATTTTTGCGCCGCAAAAGTACAAAAAATTGGGAAACAAAAAGCACTACCTTTCCATCACTCGGTACCCGCCCGTCTTCTTGCTGCCGGAGTATTCGATGAGGCCTTCGTCCCTGAGCTGCTTGAGGATGCGGTTGACGGTGCTGAGCGAAAGGCGGCAGAATTGCACAATATCTGTGCCTTTGCAATCAGGGTGTCCGTTGATGTAATCGAGAACGAATTGGATGTTATTTCTCTCTTCTGTTTGACAGGTGGATTCCATCTCGTTGGAAATTTGTATTGTCTCCTCTATCCCTTGTGTTTGTTCAGGATTCGGTAAAAGCTCGTTTACGTGGTGTGGTCGTGGTGTGGTGTTTTTTTTCAGAAGCCTCATCGCATTTTCTTTATATGTATTGGATATCAGGAAACCTATAGGTTTTTCTTTATCCATAAATTCAACATATACATTGTTTTCATCGAAGGAATGTATGTGTTTGTAGAACACAATGACACCTCGGGATACGCGTACTACAAGTTGGTTGCCAAGCTCTTTTGCAAAACTCGACAATGAACAGTTCCGGTTATATTTGTTGCCATCTGTTGTGAAAAAATAGGTATAGTTTTCCTCTTGTTGGCAATAGACAATATCGTTTATGGGTATTGTAATCATCTTACTTTTATTTTCACCATTTTCGCATTTTGCAATGATAAGTTTGTTGATTTTTTTCATGGAGTCGTTGATTTCCTTATTTTCCCGAATGGAGTCCTCCAACAGGCTGACTAAAAAAAACAGACCAATAAAACAGAGATTTCTGATTAGCAGTGTGACCGTGAGAAATAGGGAGTATTCCCGTAAAGTCAGGTTGCTTATTTGACTAATAATTCCGTTAACTTGCGGAAAAACAATTATTTCTTCTGCGATTGCGGCTATCAAAACACTGACAAGGGTGAAAATAAAATATAGGAGGAACTTTCTCTTCCTGTACAGAAAAGGGAAAAGTACGAAATAGTTCAGGAAGCAAATCGAAATGACGAATGCAGCAGTAATGGGTTCCTTATATAAAGCCCCACAAGCGGCAGGTCTAAGCATGGAGAAGTTGCTGAAAACATATATGACAAAAACCGTGAAAAGCACTAACACGACGGTCTTGATTACCATATTCTTTTGTTTTTCTTTCATTTCAAATATTTATTTGTTGACTAATCGAAAGACGGATGAACTAAAATATGCAATTGCAAAGATACAACAAATTTTGCAAATGCAGTGGCGATTTGTTCAAAACTCCGATTGTTTATTGTGTCATTTCAATCCGTTTATTGTGTCATTTGTTGATTTCGTAAAATATTCGTCATAATTACGTCACCTTCTCGCCGGTGACATAATAAAGTATTTGTTGAAAGAGTATTTTTGTCGAACTAAAACTAAAAAATCAGGTATGAAAAAAAGTTTATTGTATTTTTGTTGCGGAATGATCGCGTTTTCAATGCTTCTTACGGTTCATTCTTGTCGAAAGGAGAATCGCGCTGTTTTGTCTGAAAACAGGCTGGTTCCGTTAAAAGAGGAAGCAAAGACCGGCAACCAGTATTGGATGATTTGCGCCATGGGTCATGATGGCTCAAAATGTCCTGGGTGCGTAATAATAAACGGCAAAATGGTGCATATTGACTGTCAAGGTGTCGGAGATGCCTGTCGTAAAGTGTCCCGAATATCGTTACAGTATAGTGTGGACAGTGTGTTAAGTGCTACGACATTGGACACGTTCGACCTGACAAATCTGGATATTTTCAACATGCCGGCCAGGTCATTGTCTTTAGAAATAGATGAAGGGGTTTATTCCTATTTAAACATCCCTTCGCAGCTGGTCTATCGGGACACAACCACCCTGCAGTTCACGTTCACGGGGCTGTCTTTTACAAGTAAGCCGTTATATTAATAAGACAGATGAGTATTTACACAACAACAGAACACGCTGGAAATTCGGACAAGAACGGTGCCGCCGCATAAGTCTGCCTGCGGCGGCACCAAGATTCCGAGCGTGCGGCGGAATTTTGTAGTTTCGCCATGATAACGGCAGACCGAGGATGCCCACGCGAGAGGTGGGGCGTGAAAAAGTAATATCAAAATAAAATCAAAAATAATGAAAAAAAATAACGTTATTATTTCAATTGTGGGATGTTTTCTGACTATTTTATTAGCAGGATGTAACACTGCCGATTCAATGTGGGAGTGCAAACCTGAAAAGGGGTTGAAAATCATCCTGAATATTGACGAAAACGCACAACATGCAAATGTAAGTGTCAGACCGAAAAATTTCGTTTCACCCACTTCCCGTGAATATCTTTTTCATGATGACCAACAATTTTACATTTCCAATGATACGCTCTACAGAATTGGAGAACATGGGGAATGGGTTGGAACTGACAGTAGTGTTATCGTACACACAGACTTTGTCATGGTGAATGGAATAGATAAAAATTCAGGCTTTGTAATCACATCCAAATCTGACAATTCCATGAGTTTGTCCCATTTTGGTAGTGTTCATGCTTATGCTGGTTTAATCACTGAATATGTTTTTGAAAAAAAATAATCGGTCATGAAAAAGCTATTCTTTATAGGACTTTATTTGATACTATTTGTTGTTATTGCCAACGCGCAAACAGACAGCACGTTTTATTACTATCAAGGGGGTAAAATTTATCTTCATTACAACAAATCTGTCATACATCTTACCCTAAAGTCGGACTGCGCAATAAATGAGAATGATCTTCATGCAGACGACCTACATTATTATCGGAACCACCAGCCCAACGGTTCTGAAATTTTGCTCGAAAATTATGAACCATTCTCTCCTATTCCCGAATCCGTTTTGAACAAATACATGTCTGACTCCCGTTTTGCAAATGTCGGTTACACACTTGAGCGTAACGGTCACTTATTTTATACGAAAAACTTGTTCATAGTGAGATTAAAGGAAAATATCACATGGGATGAGTTTGAGAGATTGTTGGATGATAATGCTTGTCAAATAACGGAGGTTTGCTCTTGGCTTGAAAGACAATACGTGATATCTGTAGGAAACAGAAATGATGACCTTATAAATATATCCAATCTGTTTTTCGAAAGCGGCCTTTTTGAATATTCAGCACCGAACTTCTTATGGGTAAATGCTTTCAATAGCAATGACACCTATTACAGCCAACAATGGGCGTTGAAAAACACGGGGCAAGATGGTGGAACTTTAGGAATAGATATAAATATTGAAAAAGCTTGGACTATCACACAAGGCAGTGCCAATATCAAAGTGGCTGTGGTTGACGATGGCGTTGATTTGACTCATCCGGATCTTGTTTTGAATTTGTTATCGGGTTATGACCCTACAGGTAACAATTCGGCGGGTGATCATGTTTGGAACTTTGAGAAACATGGCACTGCATGCGCTGGGATAATAGCTGCTACAGCTAATAATATTGGTGTTGTAGGTGTAGCCCCATATAGTAAAATAATTCCTATACACAGTGGTTCTTCAGAAGGAGGTAATGATCCTTATTCTGCCTCTAACGGTATATCTTGGGCGTGCCAACACGGTGCAGATGTCATAAACGTCTCGTGGGGAGGAGGAACACCTTTGGACATCTTGGATTTAGCCATTAATTATGCCAACTCAGACGGACGTAATGGCAAGGGTTGCGTTATCGTTGCTGCATCTGGCAACAATAATTCATCAAATGTGGACTACCCATCAAACCTATATGATGTCATTTCAGTAGGAGCAATAGATCGATGTGGTGTGAGGTCAGGAAGAGTAGATGCAATATTGGAAACACAACCCTGCGACCCGTGGGATGATAATGCTCGTCCAGGAAGTTCCTACGGAGAAGGGTTAAGCGTTGTGGCTCCCGGTACTAATATATATACCACAGATAGACAAGGTACAAAGGGTTTCAATCATAGCATAGGAGCAAATGGTAATTACTACGCTTCTTTTGGGGGAACATCTGCTGCCTGTCCGCATGTCTCAGGAGTGGCCGCATTAATGCTTTCCATAAATCCTAATCTTACGTCTCAAGAAGTTCGTGACATTATAGAACAAACTGCCAAAAAAACACGAAAGGATGTTTACTATTATACTGATACGATTGGTCATCCTAACGGCGAATGGAACAAATACATGGGTTACGGTCTTGTGGATGCGCATTGTGCAGTACTAAAGGCTGCTTTCAATTCCATTTACGGGAGTTCAACGATGTCTTATTGTGATGTACAGACATTTACTGTTCAGAACACACACAATGAAAATATAAGTAACATCACCTTTTCTTGGACTTGTTCAGAGAATCTTCATATTCTTTCTGGAGCAAATGCAGCGTCTGTTTCGGTGAAAGGCAGTGGGATTGGCACTGGATGGCTGAAATGCACTGTTTATCATTTGGGAGACAGTGTCTCTTCGGGGAAGCAGGTTACTGTTATTTACAATTCATCAGAGACCTTATACGACAATATTTCTATTACAGCCAATACAACATGGTCTAATACGTGTACGATCAACGGGATCATATCGGTTGAACCTTTATCCACTTTAACTATTACGGGAACTGTTCATAGTACCTCCTCTGCCCGCCTCATCGTCCGTCCCGGCGGCAAGCTCGTGGTTGATGGCGGCACGCTGACTTCCGCCTGCCCCAACGAGATGTGGCAGGGCATCGAGGTGGTGGGCGACCGCACCAAGCGGCAACTGCAGAAGTTTCAAGGAACGGTGGAGTTGAGGAACGGTGCGGTGATAGAGAATGCATTGTGCGGAATCTATACGGGATTACACGGAGATACCGTCTATGCTACCACGGGCGGCATAATCTCTGCCACCAACACCATCTTCAAAAACAACCGACAGTCTGTGATGATCAATTCGTACGCCTATACCACACCGTCGGGTAGCATTGCCAATTACAACTCCACATTTTCCCGTTGTACTTTTACCAAAGATAACAACAACCTCTTTGCCGCCAACAACACCGCGTTCGCCGAACATGTGAGGCTGTGGGATGTAAAGGGGGTGACATTTGAAGGTTGCACATTCAACGATCTGACCAGCAGTGCCCTTGGAAAAGGCAGGGGTATATATGCTGCAGACGCGGGGGTGTTGGTCAACACCTACTGTCCGCCGCAACCCACATCCGTTTGTGAATGTCCAGAAACGGATGCCACATACAGCTTTTTCTCGGGCTTTACCACTGCGGTAGAGGTCAACACATCGGGTAATCCATACGCCGTGAGAACGGACGAGGTTCGTTTCAGCAACAACAGCACCGGGGTCAGTATTTACGGCAACCATTTCGCCACAGTGACCCGCTGCCAGTTCAATTTGGACCAATGGCCGGTTTCCTCCAAAGGTAACATAGGACTTTATCTGAACGGCTGCTCAGGCTACACGGTGGAGGAGAACACCTTCATGAGGACCTTCTATCCGACCTCGCCGCTCACCACGGACAACAGCACGGGAATCTGTGTCCGCACGTCAGGAATAACAGCCAACAGTCTGTACCGCAATGTTTTCGAGAAGCTCACCAAAGGCATCCATGTGATAGGGATAAACGGTTCGGGAACAACAGGGCTTCGCATGACCTGCAACGATTTCTCCAACGGGAAATACGACATTCATATCGCCGCGAAAGCGAATGTGGCCCACAATCAAGGTACAGCCGTCAAAGGTGCGGACAACATTTTCGTCAGCACCATAACCAGCAGCATCTTTAACGAGAGTATGGACGTTATCAACTACTATTACGGAAACGGCAGTGCTCCTATCTCTCCGTACCAAGTAACTACGCATTCTGGAGCTGCAGCCAACCTCTGTGCCTCTACGTTGTGTGACGGCGGCGGAACGCCGAAGTCGTTGGCCCAGTTCCAGTCCGATGCGGACGCCGATACCTATTACGCCGCCGTGCGCACCCTCATGTCCGACACCGTGTTGGATCTCAACGAACTGGAACAGTGGCACACGGCGGCCCAGTCGGCGAATTTGGCGAATTATGTGAATATAGGCGATCCGTATTCTCTGACGGAGACGCGGTTCATGGAGGGTTATGTGGAAACGTTCACGGCAGACGTGGACGATGCGGAAATGGCCAACTACGCGGAATTCCATGCGATGAAATTGGCGTTGGTTAACGACAACGCGGACAACGATAACAACGACAACGCGGACAACCAG